>JAXMDH010000031.1:0-93250 GCA_046348915.1 Amaricoccus sp. | reverse complement strand
CATCGGCATGGATACCTCGAAGTCGGTGTTCCAGCTCCACGGCGTTGACCAGAACGAGACCGTGGTTGTCCGTCGCCAATTCAGGCGAGCGGAGATGATCCGATACTTCGAGAAGCTTTCGCCAGCGCTCGTCGCCATCGAGTCTTGCGGCAGCTCCCACCATTGGGCGCGCCTGCTGCAGTCGTTCGGACACGAGGTGAAGCTGATCCCGCCGCAATACGTGAAGCCCTACGTGAAGCGTGGCAAGAACGATGCGACCGACGCCGAGGCGCTATGCGAAGCGGTCACCCGGCCGAGCATGCGGTTCGTGCCGATCAAGTCGCGAGAGCGGCAAGCGGCCTGCATGCTGATGACGGTGCGGGAGCGCCTGGTCAGCGTGAAGTCGCAGCTCTCCAACGCGTTCAGAAGAGTTCGGCATCATTGGCCCAGCGGGCCGTCAGAATGTCAACGCGCTCATCAAGCGAGTCCTCGAGGATGACAACCTGCCGGACCTCGCGCGAGACCTCTTCCGCTTCCAGGCGCGAGAGTACGCCGCGGTCGAAGCGAGGCTCGAAGAGATCGAGGCCAAGCTAATGAAGTGGCATCGAGACGATGATGTCAGTCGGCGGTTGGCAACGATCCCCGGCGTGGGTCCGATCGGATCGGCCATGCTGAGCATGAAAGCGCCCCCTCCTGAGACCTTCCGGTCGGGCCGAGATTTCGCTGCATGGCTGGGGCTAACGCCCTAACGCCGAAGGATCACTCGACAGGAGGACGCATGCGGCATGGCGGCATCACCAAAGCTGGAGACTCGGCGCTGCGATCGGTGCTGATCGTGGGAGCGACGGCGTTGCTGAGGCACGTCCGTAAGGGTCGGCACAAACCTTCGCCCTGGCTCGCGGCACTTCTGGCACTCGAATACCAAGAAATCGACCCTAGCGGCGGATGCGCCGAGTACGCTTCCGCCGGGAGAAAAACCAGTGGACACCTAGAGTCTGAGAATCTGCAGGCCATCACTGAAAGTTAGAAGTGCGCGGTTGGGCCGGCCCCCAACGGACCGGCCCGCAGTCGCAGGGTTACTTGGTCACTTCCCGCACGGTATCCTTGGCCTTGCCGACGGCGCTCTCGGCCATCCCGGCGGCCTTCTGGCCCTTGCCCTCGCCTTCGAGCTGCTTGTCGCCGGTCAACTTGCCGGCCGCCTCCTTCACGGTACCCGCCTTGTTTGCGGCCCCGGTTACGATCCTGTCCATTCGAGGTCTCCCTTGCCGATATCGTGCGGGAAGCACGCGGCGATTTCGTTCTCAGTTCCCGCGGAGCAACAGCGCGGCGTCCGTCGCGGTGGCCCGTTGGCTGCGGAGTCGCCTTCGCGGCATTACGCTCGACGAGCCCCTTCGGCCTGTCGAACCTCCAGCCATGAAACCGGCCGTCAGTGGACGCCGCCGCGATCAGCCGTGCCATGCCCGGGCGGACGGGCGCATCAGATCTCCGCCGCCCACCCACAACGGCTTTGCGACTCAA
The DNA here is from genome assembly GCA_046348915.1 of Amaricoccus sp. Classification (GTDB taxonomy): domain Bacteria; phylum Pseudomonadota; class Alphaproteobacteria; order Rhodobacterales; family Rhodobacteraceae; genus Amaricoccus. The sequence goes on along the minus strand of JAXMDH010000031.1, from coordinate 91,753 downwards.
CCTTACCGAGTTATAAACTGCACTCGCTAAACCCGGGAGGCGGGCATCCATCCCACCCGTTTCAGCCTCGGGGAAACTTGCAGGAGCGGCCCCCATGCTCCTGCCGCCTATTCCCAAACTCCATTCCGGAAATGGTCCTGCTTCCACGTCCTGGCAAGCAAACCTTCCATTGACACGCCGGCGGATCGGCTCAAAGCGCCCAACGCCACCGTAACTACCCGCGGCGTAGATATTACCCGAATGACATGGGAGGGGCCAATGACCTATGCCGATTACCAGGCGCTGGTTCGCTCGCGCTCACATCCTGAGTGCCGACTTACTGGCCTTGAAGCGCAAGGCTCTCGTTTGGCAAGCGTGCCGAGGCCCGCCCTTGCGCTGGGGTACCCGCTGCACATGGCCTATCAGGTCTGGCCCCCAGCCGAACGCCCCTGCGTGCATCATCCCGAAGGCGAGAGGTCTGCGCGCGGACCATGTCTGCGGCGTCCGCGGAGCGCCCGGACGACGGCAGGGCTCGACGACTAGGCGCTATGTCAACGCACCGCGCTACCTACATCACTTGATAGACGGGAGGGGGAAGGGGGGAAGGGGGAACGCACCACGATCAAAACGCTCACACGGGCGCCAAAACGCCAAAACTGTGGTCGCTGTGCGTGCCGCCCGCGTTCAGGCCGAGGCGCTGGCGTGGCACCACGGCTCTCGGGGCGTCGACATCGCCGAGGTCCGAGCGACCGCAGCGGCCCCATGCACTGGCCGGGGACCGCGACGAAGCAGGGGCTTGAGATCATCGGGCCTTTATCCCTGTCAGAAGGACTTCTTCAGCGTGTGCGACAGTGCCGTCGCTACCGGGGCGAACGGGTCGACCCTCTATGACGGGACGTCGATCGGATCGACGTTCATTGGCGCGACGATCCTCGACGGCCGCATCCCACACTTGAATATTTGCCGCTGAGAAGTGCTCCAGGCCCAATGGCCCACCTGATCATCCTAGACGCCCCCCAGCGGGCGGATTTTACCCTCCACCGGAGATCTAAGTCGTACGGCGAGGAGGGCAGTCGGTTGTCTTGATCCGGGCCTCGGCCAGCGAGGCAGCGATGTTCCCAGCTGGGATCTTGCTCGTTCGACCGCGGACGCCCTAACCATCGGGCGCCTCGAACGATCTGACCGCGACCCTAGCAGGCTGTCCAATCCAGCTTCCGGCCGACGCTGCGCCCGAAGCGCTGGCAGACCTGAATTAGGGGCTGAAGCCGGTCGGGTTCGGCGGCGGCTTATGATCGGCGCCAACGGGCCGGGAGCGCCACAGATGCTTTCCGCTCCCTCGGCGCCGCCGGACGCAGCTTCGAATAGACCATCGGACCCCCTTTGAGAGTGGCGAATCGCCGCGCCGGTGGTATCGTCGCCTCGCGATTGCATTTTCGGATCGCACATTCCTCCGAAGGTGATCCAAGCCGAAGTGCGGTGTCGGCTGCCGCGCCTATTCTGAAGAGCGGGTCCGTCCTTTTTCTTCGTCGTCCGTAGATTGATACCGGACCTCGGGGCCGGGACATATTTGCAAGGAGCTATCATGGCCAACATCGTTGGTAACAACACGAGCCAGACACTCAACGGAACGAATTCGGCCGACACGATCAGCGCGCGCGGAGGCAACGACACACTGAACGGCCTCGGCGGCAACGACGTGCTCAACGGCGAGAATGACAACGATGTCCTGGTCGGCGGCCTAGGCAACGACACGCTGAACGGCGGAACGGGCATCGATACCGCGAGCTATTCCGACGCGACAGGATCGGTCATCGCCAACCTGGCCACGGGGGTGAGTTCGGGGAACCGGGGCGCCGACACCTTTATCGCGATCGAGAACCTCATCGGCGGAGCCTTCGCAGACGTGCTGACCGGCAGCATCGGCAGCAACGTCATAACCGGGGGTATCGGCAACGACACGGTCGCGGCTGGTGGCGGCGACGACACCGTGTTCGGGGGGCTCGGCAACGACAGCCTCGTCGGCGGTGCGGGCATCGATACGGCCAGCTATACGGACGCGACGGGGGCCGTGGTGGTCAACCTCGGGATTGGCGTAAGCTCCGGCAGTCTCGGGACCGATACCCTCAGCCTGTTCGAGAACATCCTAGGCGGCGGCTTTGCCGACTTTCTCACCGGCGACGCCGGCAACAACGGGTTGAACGGTGCGGCGGGCGACGACACGCTGACAGGGGGCCTTGGCGACGACACGCTGAGCGGCGGCAACGGCATCGACACAGCAAGTTACGCCGATGCGACTGGGAGCGTGATTGCGCATCTCGGAACCGGACTCGCTTCCGGCGACAGGGGCGCCGACCGGCTCGTCTCAATTGAAAACCTGGTCGGCGGCAACTTCGCCGACGACCTGACCGGCAGCACCGGGGACAACGTGATCAACGCCGCCGGCGGCAGCGATGCGATCCATGGCGGCAACGGCAACGACACACTTATCGGCGGGGCGGGGGGCGACCTGCTTGTCGGTGGCATGGGAACCGACACGGCCAGCTACGCGGACGCGGCAGCGTCGGTGCAGGTGTCCCTCATTACCGGGACGAGCTCCGGCGACCGCGGTGCCGACACGCTTCAGCTGATCGAGAACGTGACCGGCGGCGCGTCGGCCGACCAAATTCAGGGCGACGACTTCGCCAACCGCCTCGACGGCGGCGACGGCGGCGACACGCTGAGTGGCGGCGGCAACAACGACGCGTTGATCGGCGGACTCGGCGACGACACGCTCAACGGCGACGCCGGGAACGATCAGCTTTTCGGCCAGGATGGCGTCGATACGCTCAACGGCGGCGATGGCGACGACACGCTACAGGGCGGCCCAGGCGGCGGCAGCTCTTCGGGCGACGTGCTCAACGGGGGCGCCGGCAACGACACGCTCATCGGGGGGCCGGACTTTGACACGATGACTGGCGGCTCCGGGGCCGACGTGTTCCTCTATCGCGATATCGACGACGCGCTGACCCGCTTTGAGCTTATCACGGACTTTGCCCAGGGCCAGGACAAGATTGATCTGTCGCAAATCGACGCCAACGAAGCGACCGCAACCGACGACGCCTTCGTGCTGGCGGGGAACGTGTCGGGTTTTACGGGACCTGGGCAGATCATCTACTCGCAGTTGAGCGGCTTCACCTTCGTGTCTCTGAATGTCGATTCCGACACGGGCTCTGAAGGCGCGATGGCGTTCAACGGCACGATCAACTTCACGACTGCCGACTTCATCCTCTAGGATGGCGGGCTGCCGCCGCCCGGGCCGCCGCGCAAGAGCGGCGGCCCGATCCGTCATCGGCACCCCGCTTCCCCTCGACGTTCCCGAGGACCACCTGCTCGAGCGAGCGGTCTCGCGGCTTGCAGCTCGCCGGCCGCTGCGACAGGGTGACGCACAGCCGATCGTCTTCGACCCGGCGCAGCAGCCCGGTGAAGCTGCATCGGCGCGACGCCGTCGCTAACCTCGAAGGTAAGTTTTGTGCAGGTGTCGAGCCCAATGTGCTTTGAGACCTTGCTGATAATATAGGCAAGTTTGCCGGCCGACATGTGCACAGAGGCTACCTCTCTCCGGTAAAGATTTTTGTTGCTGTATCGCTCAACAGGCGTATCCTGTTTGAAGATTCCAGCACTCATAGGGATTTCGACGGGACTGTCGGTATGAATGCAAGTTCTGGCGGATTGCCTTCAGAAACGAAGGGGGGCTGAAATGTCGGCCGACGAACGGAACTACTCCACTCCGGGCTATAAAGAAGTACGGTCTGGTTTTAAAAAACCGCTCCCGCGCGTCGGCACAATCACGCACGAGTTCAGCTTTCAGTACGATCCTTGGACTATACCTTCTACCGAAGGAATCAAACTGGGAGTTCTGACTGCGCTCGTATTGAGTTTGTCCAAGTCAACGAACATTAATAATGAAACTAAATGCTTTTACGTTATCTCTTGGAAAAGTACATTTTCGTATAGGTATAATTTTCCCCAAAACCCCAAGCGCCCTAATATAATCGCATATCTGCGAGATGATAACAACGGAGAGCTGTCGGAAAGCTCAGCTCAGAGATTTCCCGTATCGTGCGGTCAGAGTGAGCAAAGTATTCGCATAGATTTGGACGCTTCGTTGTTTGACCGGATTACTAAAGCAGTTATTCTTATTTCGGGTGCTCGTTGGGTGAAGTGCTGATAATGTTTCCCGACAGCCAAAACGAAGATTGGTCGTCCCCTGCGCAATTAAGACCCCTAGGACCGCCGCCGCCGCCCTCTCAATTTTCGAGTGTTTCGTCGGGAGCGGACGAAAATGGAGCTCTTACGTGCTTCGCGTGGGCGTTTAGATTATCGAAGCGCCATGGCACCACGGCGAAGCTCGTCGACAATCTTTTGCGTTGGGGGCGAAGCCTACCCGTGAACGTTTGCGGTCACGGCAAACCGGGTTATGTCGACACGGGCATTGGGCAATCCGGCGACGATGCTAGTAAGGAAATTTCAACAGATAACCATGTAAATTGGGAGCCGGAGCTTATCCGTTTGCGTGGTAAGCTAATCCGGGACTTCACCATTACTTCATGTAACACCGGCGCAGGAGTTGAGGGGGCGGATCTTCTCTTTGAGATGGCTAATGTGCTCCAATGCCCAGTTCGGGCTAGGACAGGACTGACTGAGTGTGTCGGGGGGCGGGGCCCGGTCAACTATCCAGATGGCACATGGCAGACCGCGGTTCCCGGAAAGCGACCCAAGCCTATTGCTAAGCCAGCTGAGGATGTAAGGGGCCCCATGCTGTTGGCAGGTACCATCTTTGTACCTGAAACCGCCGCTTTCGTTCGCCTTGATTCCGTTTTAATGGCGCGAATTTCCGGCGGGCAGAAGGGTATCAAGTACGTCTTTGGAGATAGAGCAAAGGATGCTGCCTTTCGGCTTTTAAGCGCTGGCCATGTTGTCACGAGCAACGGCCGACTTCTTATCAGGTTGCTGGGCTCCCTTGAGATCGTCTTCAACGGAGATGATGGATTGACCCAGAATTATGTTTTTGAGTTCTATGACGGCGATTACGCTCGTTTGAAAGGCTCTGCAATAGTAAAGATTTTGCCGCCGGGATTTAGCAGCTCCATTGGTTTTTAATTGCGCCTTGGGGTTGGTGCCCGCAAGTTCCAGGACATAGTTCCGCTCTCAGACGGGGGTCCGGAGTCGTTTCAGCCATCGGCGAAGGTGGTGGAGGGGTGGAAGATCGATGATCGAGTCGTGATCGGCTTCATGCCGGGGTAGGTGGAAGGCCCGATCACCCCCACAGGAAGGCCACAAGTCTGCGCGGTCAGACGATGAACGGCGTCCTCAAGGAACGTATGGTCTATCGTACGCACTCCTGATACATTGACGTTTCAGAAGGCCGCTCCATCTGCCGGCATAGCGGCCTTCTCGGCCCTTCGAGCGTCGCCATTGCAGCCAAGTTAAACGGTTCTTCTGCTCGGAGGGCGGTGGGACGCGCGCCGGCTTCTCTGATAAGGAAGTCCGCAAGCCAGCGGCCGTTAGATCACACCCGCGAACCCAATGGCGACGCGCTCGCCCGTCGGCCGGGCGGGGATGGGATATTGGCAGAGGAGGACGCGCTTGCGGTAAGCTGCTGCGGCGTCAGCGGCTGCGCCGGCTGGCCGGTGAAGAAACCTAGCGGCATCCCTTGTCTCCTTGCTCGATGTCACCGCAGAGCTGACGCGCTCCGCGAAGGAACTCGGCCAGCGCCCGCATCATCTCGATCGTCTCGCGGGTCCGAAGGCCGTGCTTGTAGTTCGGATGCCGCTTGCCCCGAGGAGCGCCCCCGTGGGCGCCGTGGACGTGGCAGACGCGCCAGCCCCGAACGGCCGGGCTTTCGCAGCGACGGCCGGTTCTCTTCGCCTTGGCGGTGCACCGTGGCGCTGCCCGTAACCGTCGGAGCCGTTCGGCCAACCCGGTCTGCGGGGTGTGCGTTTGATCTGCTGAATCGCATTCAGTCGGTCCCTTCGCCGGCTCGATGACGAACGATCTAGCTTTCATCTTGAGAGTTTGATCGCCGTCGGCGCCTTGGATCATGAGGTTACCGCTCATTTTTCCTCCCGCCCCCTCCCCCCGTGGTTGACGCTGCCGACCACTGCCTGGCCGCCGTCGTTCACCGTCACGTGCTGATGCTGGACGATGACTTTCTGCTCGCCGCCGGTCCGGTAGCGCTTAAGCGCCTCCATCTGCGCCGCGAAGGTGCGGGTCAGCTTGTTGAAGGCGTTCGAGGCGCTGTCCTGCTGCGCGAGGGTTTCGACGTTGGTTAGGCGCCTCGCGAACACCATGGATGCTAGGTGAACTGCCGCCATCTGGGCAGCGAGCATCCCCTCGATCTCGTCGCCGGGTTCGATGCCTTGGATCACCGCCATGGCGAAACCGAATGCCTGGGGGTCGACTCCCTCCCGGTTTGCGGTGGCGTTCCCCAACATGGCGACGAGCGCGTCGCCGAACGCAGGCTCGGTCGAGCCAAGCGAGGCGTTGAAGACCAACTGGGCGTCGGCATCGTCGGCGCCGGCGATGGCGGACCGGGCGATGTTTAGGACGTTGCCCCCTCTCTTGCCGCGCGTGAGCTTGGCTGTGGGTGAGCGACGCTTCCGTACCCATGCCTTCTCGAAAAGCTCGGGATAGTGCGCTGCCACCCGTGCCTCCGCCTCCGGGCCGACCCTCATTTCCGGCTTCTCGGAGGTCTCGACTGCACCTGCGTCGTCTCCGGGCAAGGCCATGATCTCGTTGTCGGTCATGCTGCGCACCTGTGCTGATGCTGGTGGGTCGGTTGGCCACAGCGACGTTGGGCAGCACTTCGCCGACCGGTGTCACAAACAGGAACGGAGACGGTGATTGGCCGGTTGGTTTCTGAGAAAGGAGCGTTGCGATGCCTACCGACAGCCTTCGACTTGCGATCGAAATTGCCGACGCCGCGGACCGCGCTGCGGGCTCCGACCAGTTCGACGTTGAGGCCGAGGCGCACCGCTTGGTGGTCGAGCACCCGGAGGCTCCGGTCAGCGAAGACGTGGTCGTCGACGTACTTCGCGAAGAGGCCGAGAGGCCAGCGCCGGTCTAGACCAACGCACTGAGGTAGGCGCATCTATGCGGCCTCCCCACCATCAGACCGTCGAACGATCCGAAACCTGCTCCGAAGCAAGTCTGTGCGGGTGCGAACGCTTAGCCCTGCCGCCCGCATCTCGGAGGTGCAGAACGCGAGCGTGGCGCCGCGCGTGCGGAACTGCCGGCGTCGTGCCTCCGTGACGACTGCCTCGACCAAGGCGAAGCACCCGGCGTGCTGAGCCACATAGGTCGAGCCGAACCTGATGACGTCGATCCTATGCACGGAGCCGCCCCAAATTCGCAACACCGGGCACGTTTTCGTATCCGGCTTCGGGCACGTTTCCGTAACCGGCTGACGGCTTTTTCGGGCACGTTTTCGTGCCTACAGGGCCGGTTACGTTTTCGTGCCTACTTTCTATATCTCGGACGGGTAGGGGTGCAGGGAGAGTGAACCTTTCCCACTCGTCCGTGGGCTTGTGCTTGAGCGTGGGCAGGTAGGTCAGGCGGTAACGCGATGGGTCCCGGAAGTCGGAGTTGCCGCCGCGGCCCTGGTGGGTGATCTCCAGAAGGCCGGCTGCTACGAGCAGCCGAATCGCGCTCGGGATCGAGGGTCGGCGGATTCCGAAGTGCTCGAAGTCGCGGTAGGTGCAGACGAGGTTTCCGTTCTCCTTGCCTCCGTGATGGGCGTGTTCGATTTCGAGCCGGTCGAGAGCCCGGCGAGCCGTGAAGGTCAGGCAGGCCCAAGCATCGCTTTCCAGCATGGCAACGCGGTGCGCGATGAACTGGCCGGCGATCGTGCTAGGATTCGAGGGCTTGCTACGGCGCGCCATCGGAGCCCTCGGCGAGGTAGTCCTCGACCATGCCGACGAGGCCATGGATCAGCCTTTGCTCGTCCTTCTCGGCGACGAGCAGTGCGTCGAGTTCGTCGGGCCCCAGGTGGCGCTGCAGGGCGTCGTCGACGATGCTTCGGAGGCGACTTGGTTCGATCGCATCGAGGTCGACCGAGAAGTCGCCGAAGCCCTTCGCCCGCGAGTCGGAGGCTTTGGTGGGCCGAGTCGGGAGGTTCCAAGCTTCAATCTGCTCCGGCAGGACCCCGAGCCGCTCGAAGGTGATGTCGGCCTCCGGCGCCATCCGGCGCAACGTCTCCTCGATCTTCTCCCCGGCGTTGACGCCCGAGGGGTCAAAGTCGCCGAGGTGGTAGACGAACACCGGCTTCCCGACCTCGGCCATGTGCTCAGCCGAGTTGTTCAGAAAGGTGAGCGAGGCATAGCCCCGCGCCACCATCAGGGGCACGTCGTACAGGTTGGTGATCGGCCAGATCACGCCAGAGAGGGTGTCCTTCTCCAGCCAGATTTCGACGTACGCGTCGGCGTTGTCCCAGAGCGACTTCCGATACAGCCGCGCGGTCTCCTCCAGCGCCGCTTGGACGCTGGGGTAGGTGGTCGGCCGGCGCTGCCATCTGGTGTTGTCGGCGAGCCAACTGAAGGGAAGCGCGCCAGTCTCGCGCATCACCTTCAGGTCGGTCTGCACCTTATCGTACCCACCCTCGGTCTTGTCGACGATGCCGAGCACGGTGGCCTGGTAGAACACCTGCCGAACGGTCATCGGCCGCATGCGCGAGACGATGCCGTGGATTGCCTCGCGCTGAGCTTCGACCTCGGCCCGCGACGCGCGCATTCGCTTTATCCGACTAGCCTGATAAGCGGTCACGGCGTCAGCTCCTTCGCCGCCTTGGCCAGGGCCGCGGTCAGGTCGGGCAGCTGCTCGACCCGGACTGCGATCCCCTGCTTGCCGGGACGCATCTCGCCGTTGGCGGTGGAGTACCAGACCCTGACGTTGACCAGGAGGTGGCCGCTGAAGTCGTCCAGGCTGACGCGGACCTCCTCGTTGGCGTTCTTCCTGAAGCTGGCGATCAGGCCGGTCATTCGGCGGCCCTCCGCTCGGCGGCGTGGAGCGCCCGATGGTGCTTGCGGCATAGCCACTCGACCCCGAGAGGGTTGCCGTGGTCTCCGTGATGCGCCTCGGCGGTCTCGGCGCCGCACACCCGGCACGGCTCCGGCTTCAGAATGCCGTGGCGAATGGCAGAGCGGGTCGCAGAGTGAGCCCACAGCTTGAGTGGGTTCCGCTCGCGCCACCGCTCCTGCCGAGTCTGGGGATCGCGCCTCATGCTGCGTTCCCCCCGAAGACGAGCGGCGCCAGCAAGAGCGCCGAAGTCGGCCGGAGGCGGTAACGCCGCTGAAGGCGCGCCGCTTGCAGACGCGTCGGGTTCGATGTATCGTCGACCTGTCCAGTCTCGACAAATACCCGAGCCCCGGTCGCGCGTGCCAGCGCGCCGGGGTTTCTGACATGCTGCATGGCTTAGGCCGCCTCGTGCGGGCGGGCCGCCGACGCGGCCTCGATCACGGCGAGCAGCTCGTCGCGCCTCCAGCGCGTCGACCCGCCGATCTTCAGCGGCTTCGGGAAGGTGCCGTCGTTGACCCGGCGCCAGAAGCTCGCGCGGGAAATGCCGACCAAGGCCGCGCCGGTCTGGTCGGACACCAACATTGCGGGTTCGTCTGCCATCCTCTCCATCTCCATTCTCCATCGCCGCTTACTGCGACGGAGAGAGACTAGGAGGTGGTTTCGTTCATGGACGAACGAGCCCGATCAACTTTCTCCAAGAGCTCTTCGGATGCTACTCAACGCTACTGGCTTGAAGCCCCGCGATAACAGCTTTCGCCGGATGTGCTCCTCCTTGGCGGCACCCTTTAAGCTACTTCCTCGCTCTGACAGTTCTAATGCTATCTTTCGAGCCTCCGCTTTCCAAAGTCCCGCTATCCGACGGCGCTCCGCATTCACCACCGATCGTTGTCCGCCGCTGTCACTCAGAAATGCCTGAAGTTGCCTCTTTCTAACGAGCGTTAGTGCCTTGTTGGCCTGGCTAAGCTCATACTCCCGGCAAAAGGCGCCAAGTTGCACCGCTGTATGGACAATAAACCCCTCAGAGGTGCCCTTCAACGGGTTAGCCCGCAGCAGTGTCAATTGACGGTTGATCGTGTATATTTTAACCAAATACCAATCGGCAGAGAGTGGCTCCTCATAAATCATAAACTCTACCAATCTATGGTTGGCAGACGCAATTTCCCTCTGATCCTGACAATCATCGTCTACTCCCAACCCAAGTTCTTTGGCTCGCTGTTTGGCAATATCAACGGTTTGCTTAATATTTATCGAAGCCGCGCCGAACTGAGCCGTCCTAGCAGCAATGTCGGTATTCTCCCCGGTAAGTAGTGCGGAAAAAGACAGCGATGAGAAGTAATCGTCGAGGTGAAAGCGCTGGACACCCTTGTCAAATCGCAGCAAGATGGGGCGCTTTATGTTCGTAACTCCACTACTCGGCCGGGTCGACTAGTTACGTGATCCGCCCACCGGTGCATCAGCGCACGGCGCTGTTCGAGGTAGTCTGTGCGCCGGTACGCCCGCTCGACCTTGTTGCCGTCCCGGTGCGCCAGCGCGGCCTCGGCGACCTCCCGCGGCGTGCTCGTCGCCTCGGCGCACCAGTCGCGGAAGCTGCTGCGGAAGCCGTGCGGCCGCTCCTTCATGCCCCGCCGCTCCATCATCCTCGACATCGTCGCGTCGCTGATCACGCCCTTGCGGACGTTCGGGAATAGGAAGCCGTTACGGGCCATCGGCTTTGCCTGCTCGATCACGGCCAGCGCTTCGTTCGACAACGGGATGCGGTGCTCGACGCCACCCTTCATGCGCTCCGCGGGGATGATCCAGGTCGAACCGTCAATTTCGTCGAGCCGGACAAAGCGGACCTCGGCCGACCGCGCCGCCGTCAGGATCAGGAGCCGCAGCGCGAGGTGACAGATGCTGCCGTCGGTGAGGGTCGCGTAAAACTTCGGCACATCCTGCCACGTTATGGCGGCGATATGCTCCGTCGTCTGGCGCGACTTCCCCAGCAGCACCTGCGCCTTGTCCGTAGCCTGCAGGTCGACATCGAGGTCCATGGCGACGGCATGCTTCATCACCACCTTGAGCCGCGTCATCGCCTTCCGCGCCGTCTCGCCTTTTGCGTGCCAGATCGGCGCCAACACGGTCTTGATGTCGCTCTGGTCGATGTCCTCGATCGGCGTCTTGCCGAGCTTCGGAAGGACGTGAAGTTCGAGCGGGGAGAACCAGCGGCCCGCCTTGCCGTCAGCCTTCAGTTGCGCCTTGCGGGCCTCGAAGGCCTCGCGGGCTACGGTTTCCAAGGTCGGCCTGATCGCTGCGGCCTCTCGGCGGAGACGCTCACGCTCCTTGATCGGGTCGCGCCCGCCGGCCGCAACGGTTCGCCACTTCGCCGCCTCGTCCCGCGCCGCCTTGAGCGAGACACTGGCCAGGGAACCAAGCCCCATTTCGCGGCGCCGGCCGGCCACCGTTACGCGGAGAAACCACTGCGCACCGCCATCCTCGCGGCGATGCAGCCACAGGCCGCCGCCGTCGTTGAACTTGCCCGGTCGACCAGCTTTGACCGATGCCGCGCTGAGCCGGTTTAGGGCACGCATCCCGAACCACCTTCCAGTCCACCCTTTTCGCTGCGACAGTATGGGTCAGCATGTGGCCGAATGCAATGGAGCGAACCTCTAAATGCTGGGCAACCAGAGGCGGATGCGCCGGGCTGATACGACGAGAAACGGCTATTCAATGCCGACCGCCCGCACCAAATCAGGCGCGCTTCGGGCCCCGCGCTCGTGATGGGGGCGGCTCTGACGCTTGCCCTCCCGTCGAGCGATCGTATGGGATTGGCGCGAGGTCCGGTTGACGTCGCGATCGGCGATGCATACTTGACCCTCGTGCACGTGAACCGCTCATTTCGCGGCCGGACCTTGCCGACGCCGCTCATCATCCGCCCGGTAACCCGGGCGCTCTGAGGTCCGTGCGTCCGCAGGCCGCGCCCGGGAAGCACCCGGCAGACTAAGACGGGCCGGTACCGGCCTGCGCCATTACCAGAGGAGACATCCGATGAACCATGCCGTACGCGACGCGCTGCAGGAGCCGCCTATCGTGCTCGACGCCGCCTTCAGCGACCGGCTCGAGGCGCTCGCCGCCGTCGCGATGCGCGGGCCGGCGGCAGAGCTGGGCGACCGGCTGATGCGGGAGGTTGCCCGGGCGACCGTGCTGCCCTCGGAGGACGTGCCGGGGGACGTGGTCAACATCGGCTCCGAGGTCGACTTTCGCGACGACGTGACCGGACGGGCGCAGACCGTCGTCGTTGTGCTGCCCGACGGAGCAGACATCGCGGCGCGGCGCATCTCGGTGCTGACGCCGATCGGCGCGGCGCTGATAGGGCTCCGCGCCGGCGCGTCGATCGGCTGGGAGACCCGCGACGGCGAGGAGCGGCGGCTGACGGTGCTGGCCGTGCGGCGGCCGAACTGAGGCCGCAGCGGATCAGCGGCTGAGGCCGGCCTGCACGGTGGGAATGTCGAGCGGCAGGAAGCCGTAGTGGCGGAGCCAGCGCAGGTCGGACTCGAAGAAGGAGCGCAGGTCGGGGATGCCGTACTTGAGCATCGCCAGCCGGTCGATCCCCATCCCGAAGGCGAAGCCCTGCCACCTGTCGGGATCGACGCCTGCCGCGGAGAGAACCCTCGGATGCACCATGCCGGAGCCGCCGACCTCGAGCCAGTCGTCTCCCTCGCCGATCCGGAGCTGCCCGCCCTCCCATGAGCAGCGGACGTCGATCTCGGCCGAGGGCTCCGTGAAGGGGAAGTGCGAAGCGCGGAACTTAACCTCGACGCCGTCGACCTCGAAGAAGGCGCGGCAAAACTCTTCCAGCACCCACTTGAGGTTCGCCATCGAGATGTCGCGGTCTATGGCGAGGCCCTCGACCTGGTGGAACATCGGAGTATGGGTCTGGTCGTAGTCCGCGCGGTAGACGCGGCCGGGCGCGATGATCCGGCACGGAACGCCGTGCGCTTCCATGTGGCGGATCTGCACTGGTGAGGTGTGGGTGCGGAGCACGTGCGGGGGGCGATTCTCCCCGTCTGCGCGGGCCATGTAGAAGGTGTCGTGCTCCTGCCGCGCCGGGTGCTCTGGCGGAATGTTGAGGGCGTCGAAGTTGTACCAGTCGCTCTCGACCTGCGGACCTTCGGCGACGGCGAAGCCAAGGTCGGCGAAGATGGCGGCGATCTCGTCCATCACCTGGCTGACAGGGTGGATCGAGCCCTGGGCGGCCGGGCGCGGCGCGAGCGTGACGTCGGCCCATTCGCCGGCGACACGGGCGTCTAGAGCGGCGTCGGCGAGCCGTGCACGTGCGTCAGCAAGCGCCGAAGCGAGATCGTCCTTGAGCGCGTTGAGCGCTGGGCCCGCGGTCTGACGCTGCTCGGGGGCCATGCCGCCGAGGCCGCGCATCAGAGTGGAGACCTCGCCCTTTTTGCCGAGGGCGGCGAGGCGCACCTCCTCTAGGTCGGCCTCGTCGGATGCGGCGGCGATGGCGATGAGGTATTTCGTGCGCAGGCCGCTGATTTCGTCCACGTCTCGCCTCCCGGGCTTCGGCCGGACGCCTACCCAACGGCCGCCGGGATTGCAAGCCGACGGTCAGCCGGGCGATCCGGACCGTCTCGCCTCCTCGGCGGCGCGGGCGGCGGAAACCGCTCGATCGACGTTGGCGCGCACTTCCCCGGTGGCGTTGCGGTGCGGATACGGTCGGTCGGGGACTGGGACGCCGAGGCCGGCGCACAGCGGTCCCCAGCCGTCGCCGAGGTTGTGGACGATGAGCCGCTCAGCCGGGACAACGGCGAGAACTGCGGCGTTGTGCGCCTCGTAGACGGCGATGGCGTGGTCGCGGTCGAGCGGGCGCCCGTCGAAGATGCGGTTGCGGACCAGGATGACGCCGAGCGAGTCGGGGTCCTGCGCGTTTGCGATGAATTCGCGCGCCACGGGTTCGAAGCTGCGCCACCAGCTTTCACTATCGCGCAGGGTCAGGAGGACCGGTGCCTCCGGCCAGGCTCCGGCGATCTCGCGCCAGTATCAGGCGGCCGGAAGGTCGACGCAGGCGGCGTAGCCCTCGAAGAGGGCGTCCCAGTCCGGCGCCGCGCCGGCCACCATCGCCCGCCAGCGCTGCCGCTGCACCGGGTTGGCAGTGACCTCGAACATGTGGTGGCATGGGCCGAACCCGAGGATATTCAGCGCCTCGCGCATCGAATCGGTTCCGGTGCGGCCGAAGCCGGCACCGATGACTTTCAAGGCCAAGGCGCGTCCCCCTGATTGATCGGGGGCTGAGCATAGCCGCGCCCGGTCGTTGGCCCCAGCGGGATCTTGCAGTAAACGGTCAGTGGGTGAGGACGGGCAGCAGCGAGAGGACGAGGAGCGCCGCCATGGTGGCTTTGAAGGCGCGACGGCGGGCGGCACCGGCGAGAAAGCCGCGCATCGCCTGGCCGAGCAGGGTCCAGCTGCCGACGCTCGGGATGTTGATTAGGCCGAAGATTACCGAGACGAGCATCACGGCGCCCATCGAGCGGTCGGGGGCGTAGGCCGAGACGGCGGTCAGGGCCATCGCCCAGGCCTTGGGGTTGACCCACTGGAAGGCGGCGGCCTGCAGGAAGGTCATCGGTCGCGACGCCGGCTCGGAGGTGCCGGGGGCGGGCGCGTGTAGGATCTTCCAGGCGAACCAGAGCATGTAGGCGAAGCTCACGACCTTGAGCGCCAGGGCGAGCGCCGGCGAGGCGGTCAGGAGGCCGGCGATGCCGACGCCGATGAGGGCGGTCATTGCGGTGAAGCCGAGGCCGACGCCGAGCATGTGCGGCACCGTGCGGCGGAAGCCGAAGGTGGCGCCCGAGGCCATCAGCATCAGGTTGTTCGGCCCCGGAGTCACCGAGGTGACGAAGGCGAAGGCGACAAGCGCCAAGATGAGGTCGTGGGTCATGCCGCGAGGATACACCGGTTCGCACCGGCCTTGCTTGCGTTCTGTCGGGCAGGTGCGGACAAATCCCTTCGGGCTGCGGTCGCGTGGGCGGCCACCATGTGACCGGGGCGATCGAATACCTGCTGCGGGTCGAGGTGGCGGACCTCGTCGTCTGGAAGCGGCTCCACGCCGACGTGTCGGAGACGCTCCCGCAGGCGAGCGACATCACCAACGACGTGGTGATGGCCTCGCCGAAGGATGCCCGGGATTGACGGCCGGGAGTCAGGCGGGAAGTGCGGCCTTGGCCTGGTCGACGATGGCGCCGAAGGCGGCGGGCTCGTGGACGGCGAGGTCGGCGAGGACCTTGCGGTCGACCTCGATGCCGGCCTTTGTGAGGCCGTCGATCAGGCGGGAGTAGGTGAGGCTCGCGTCGTGCTCGCGGACCGCGGCGTTGATCCGCTGGATCCAGAGGGCACGGAAGTTGCGCTTGCGCACCTTGCGGTCGCGGGTCGCGTACTGCAGCGCCTTGTCGACGGCCTGCTTGGCGGTGCGGTAGTTGGTGGAGCGGGCGCCATAGTAGCCGGCGGCCTGCTTGACGACCTTGCGGTGACGGGCATGCGACGTAACGCCGCCTTTTACTCGGGACATCTTCCGGGCCTCCTAGCGGGCGTAGGGCATGTACGACTTCACGATCTTCTCGTCGGGTGCCGAGAGGGTCGTCGTGCCGCGGGCCTGGCGGATGAACTTGGTGGAGCGCTTGATCATCCCGTGCCGCTTGCCGGCCTGGGCGACGAGGATTCGGCCGGTGGCCGTGACCTTGAAGCGCTTCTTTGCGCTCGACTTTGTCTTCATCTTGGGCATTTCGGTCTCCTGGAGCGGGTCGCGTCGAGGCAGCGACTCGGCAGCCCTCTTGGCCGGCCGCTGCGGTGAAGAGCGCGGCTTATAGGGGGGGAAGGGGGCGGGCGCAACGGGAAATGCGGATCCCGGCGGGTCGGGGGTATCCCGCTGGAAGGGCTCCGGAAAACGGACGTACAACGCAGGTACATCGCATGTACAATGCATGTACACGATTTCGGGCGGCGTGCGATTGCCCGGCAGTTCGCGGGCGGCGGGGCAGCGCGCTCCGCGGGGAGTATTTTCAGGCAGGAGGACGGCAGGGGCGCCCGGGCGGGTGCGGGCGTCAGGCGAGGACGGCCTCGACGGGGCGGCGGGGGGAGAAAGGGAGGGAGCGGCGCGCCCGAGGCGGAGGACGAGGTCGGGCCGGCGGGCGCCGAGGCCAAGGAGGGCTTGCAAGCCCGCGCGGGCCGTCGGGTCCTCGACCGCCTGGTTGAGGAACGCGAACTTCAGGCCCTCGGCGGTGGCGAGCAGGCAGAGCCGCTGGCAGGCAAGGCCGGCGTGCATCCATCCGGCCGGGTCGTCGCTCGGGCCGACGAGGATCAACAGGCCGGAGGACGAGCGGGTCTGGCGAACATAGCGGTCGGTTTCGGGCGACCGTGAAGACGCGGCGGAAGATCAGGCGGCCCGCCCAGTCGGGGAGTTCAGGGCTGCCGGAGGAGCCGGCGAAGAGGCCGTCGCCGTGACGCGCGGCGGCGGCGGGGCTGAAGCGGAGCCAGTCGAGCAACTCCTGCACGAAGGCGGGGTCGCCGATCTGGGCGGCGTTGCCGGCGAGGACGAGGTCGAGGACGTCGTTCACCGCATCGGGGGCGGATACGAAGATCGCCTCGGTCTGGTGCATGGCGGCGGCGGCGCGCAGGCGTTCGACGAGTGCGGGCTCGATCGGGGAGCCGTCGTAGTCGGCACGGGTGCACTGGCGCAGCGGGATCGCGTCGATGAGCGGCCCGGTCTCGGCCGTGCCGGGGGCGAGGTCGACCTCGATGCCGCCGTCGCCGACAACCGGGGTGCCGTCGCGTCCGCCGGCGCGAGTCGCCAGCGAGAGGTTCTCGGCGGCGCAGCCGAGGCTGACGAAGAGATGGTGGTCGTCGGGGTCGACGATCGGGGTGCGGCGGGAAAGGTCGGGAGCGATAGCGACGCCGGACGCCGTGCCGGAGAAGCGCCACGGCTGGGTGTTGTGGCCGTTGGCGGCGAGTGTGGCGAAGCGGACGAGGTCGCGGAGCTCGGGCGCAGGCGGAAGCGGGGAGCGGGACTCGGCGATACCGCGGGCGTAGGCCGCGCCGCCCTGGCGCCAGCGCAGCCCACCGATTGCGGCGGCGCCGGCGACAATGGCGCCGCCGACGACGAGGGTGCGACGGGAGGGCACCCTCGTCGCCTCCGATTCAAGCGCCAAGCTGGGACTGCAGCGCCATGACGTCGCGGACGCGCTGGCCGAGGGCCATGCGGGACTCAGCGGGAGCGTCGGCGAGCTCGCGCTCGGCCGCCGCCAGGAGGTCGACGACCATCGAGGCGTCGGTCTCGGCGCGGAGGAGGGCGTGCTCGGCGAGGATGGAGGCGGCCGTGGGCGAGATCTCGGCGAATCCGCCGGTTACCACGTATTCCACGGTCTCGCCGCCGCCGGTGACACGCACGACCCCGGGACGAAGGGTGGTCAGGAAGGGCGCGTGGTTGGGCATGGCGGTAAAGTCGCCGTTCATGCCCGGGATCTGCACCGCGGTCGCCTCGACGGAGGCGACCTTGCGCTCGGGGCTGACCAGCTCGAAGGTCAGGGTGTCGGCCATCAGGCGGCCTCGGCGGCCATGCGCTCGGCCTTCTTCACGACATCGTCGATGCCGCCGACCATGTAGAAGGCTGCCTCGGGCAGCTGGTCGAACTCGCCGGCGACCACGCGCCTGAGCGGGTCGATGGTGACCTCGAGCGGGACCTGGACGCCGGGCGAGCCGGTGAAGACGGCGGCGACGTCGAAGGGCTGCGACAGGAACCGCTGGATCTTGCGGGCGCGGGCGACCGTCAGCTTGTCCTCTTCCGAGAGCTCGTCCATGCCGAGAATGGCGATGATGTCCTGCAGCGACTTGTACCGCTGCAGGATGCCCTGGACGTCGCGGGCGACGGCGTAGTGGGCCTCGCCGATCACCATCGGGTCGAGCAGGCGCGAGGTCGAATCGAGCGGATCGACCGCCGGATAGATGCCGAGCTCGGAGATGGCGCGAGAGAGCACCGTCGTGGCGTCGAGGTGGGCGAAGGAGGTCGCGGGCGCGGGGTCGGTCAGGTCGTCGGCGGGGACGTAGATCGCCTGCACCGAGGTGATCGAGCCGCGGCGGGTCGAGGTGATCCGCTCCTGCAGCTGGCCCATGTCGGTGGCGAGCGTCGGCTGGTAGCCGACGGCCGAGGGGATGCGGCCGAGGAGCGCCGAGACTTCAGAGCCCGCCTGGGTGAAGCGGAAGATGTTGTCG
The DNA here is from genome assembly GCA_046348915.1 of Amaricoccus sp. Taxonomy (GTDB): domain Bacteria; phylum Pseudomonadota; class Alphaproteobacteria; order Rhodobacterales; family Rhodobacteraceae; genus Amaricoccus. The sequence continues at coordinate 73,477 of JAXMDH010000031.1, read as the reverse complement.
ACGAAGAAAAGCACGTCCGTGCCGGACTGGTCGCGGAACTGCTCGGCCAGCGTCAGGCCGGTCAGGCCGACGCGGGCACGGGCGCCCGGCGGCTCGTTCATCTGGCCGTAGACGAGCGCCACCTTGGACTTGGAGAGGTCCTCGGCGTTGATCACGCCCGACTCGATGAACTCGTGGTAGAGGTCGTTGCCCTCGCGGGTGCGCTCGCCGACGCCGGCGAAGACCGAGAAGCCCGAGTGCACCTTGGCGATGTTGTTGATCAGCTCCTGGATCAGCACCGTCTTGCCGACGCCGGCGCCGCCGAAGAGGCCGATCTTGCCGCCCTTGGCGTAGGGGGCGAGGAGGTCGATGACCTTGATGCCGGTGACGAGCACCTCGGATTCGGTCGACTGGGCGGCGAAGTCGGGGGCCGGCGCGTGGATCGGGCGGCGCTCGCTGGCGTTCACCGGGCCCTTCTCGTCGACCGGCTCGCCGACGACATTGAGGATGCGCCAGGGTCGCGTCGCCGACCGGGACCTGGATGGCGGCGCCGGTATCCCTGACGGGCAGGCCGCGGACGGGGCCTCGGTCGAGTCCATGGCGATGCAGCGGACGGTCGACTCGCCGAGGTGCTGGGCGACCTCGAGGACCAGCCGCTGGCCGTTGTTGTCGGTCTCGAGGGCGTTGAGAATCTCGGGCAGGTGGGCGTCGAACTGGACATCGACGACCGCGCCGATGACCTGGGTGATCTTGCCGGTTGGGGTCTCAGCCATTGTCGGTTGTCTCCGTCCCTAGAGCGCCTCGGCGCCCGAAATGATCTCGATGAGTTCCTTGGTGATCGCTGCCTGGCGCGAGCGGTTGTAGACGATGGTCAGGCGGTCGATCATGTCGCCGGCGTTGCGAGTGGCGTTGTCCATGGCGCTCATCCGGGCCCCCTGCTCGGAGGCGGCGTTCTCAAGCAGCGCAGTGAAGATCTGCGTCGCCACTCCGCGAGGCAGCAGGTCGGCGAGGATCGCCTCCTCGTCGGGCTCATACTCGTAGAGCGAGCTGACGGCGGCCGATTCCTCGAAGACGGCGGGGATCAGCTGCCGCTCGGTCGGGATCTGGCTGATCACCGACTGGAAGCGGTTGTAGAAAATAGAGCAGACGTCGAACTCGCCCTCGTCGTAGCGGCGCAGGAGGTCGCGGGCGATCGCCGAGGCGTTCTCGTACCCGAGGCGGCGGACGGCCGAGAGGTCGACATGGCCGACGAGGAGCGTGCTGTAGTCGCGCCGGAGCTGCTCGCGTCCCTTCTTGCCGACGGTCAGGATCTTGACCGTCTTGCCCTCGGCGAGGAGCTGGGCGACCCGGGCGCGTGCGAGGCGGACGATCGACGAGTTGAAGCCGCCGCAGAGGCCGCGCTCGGCGGTGGCGACAACCAGCAGGTGGACGGCGTCGCGGCCGCTGCCGGCGAGGAGCCGCGGGGCGGAGGCGCTCTTCGACGAGCCGGCGGCGAGGTTGCCGAGCACGCCGAGCATGCGCTCGGCATAGGGCCGGGCGCTCTCGGCGCCTTCCTGGGCGCGGCGCAGCTTGGCGGCAGCCACCATCTGCATCGCCTTGGTGATCTTGCGCGTGGACTTCACGCTGGCGATGCGGATCTTGAGATCCTTGAGGCTCGGCATCGGGTGCTCCCCGTCTCAGGCCGGTCGGACGACCGTCCCGCGTGACGCGGGACGGAAACGCTGGGCGGTCATGCGGGGCTCACGCGAAGGACTTGGCGAAGCCGTCGATGGCGGCCACGATCTCCTTCTCGATGTCGCCGGCGATCTTCTGGTCCTGGTCGCGGATCTTCTCGAGGAGGCGCGGCGTGGGTCGAGCGCATCGAGGCGAGGAGCCCGCGCTCGAAGCGGCCGACGTCGGCGACCGGAAGCTTGTCGAGGTAGCCGTGGGTGCCGGCGTAGATCACGACGACCTGCTCGGCGCTGGTCAGCGGCGAGTACTGCGGCTGCTTCAGGAGCTCGGTCAGCCGAGCGCCGCGGTTGAGGAGCCGCTGGGTCGAGGCGTCGAGGTCGGAGCCGAACTGGGCGAAGGCGGCCATCTCGCGGTACTGGGCGAGCTCGAGCTTGACCGAGCCCGCGACCGACTTCATCGCCTTGGTCTGGGCCGAGGAGCCCACGCGCGACACCGAGAGGCCGACGTTCACCGCCGGCCGGATTCCCTGGTAGAAGAGTTCGGATTCGAGGAAGATCTGGCCGTCGGTGATCGAGATCACGTTGGTCGGGATGTAGGCGGAGACGTCGCCGGCCTGGGTCTCGATGATCGGCAGCGCCGTCTGCGAGCCCGAGCCGTGGTCCTTGTTGAGCTTCGCCGCGCGCTCGAGGAGGCGCGAGTGCAGGTAGAAGACGTCGCCCGGGTAGGCCTCGCGGCCGGGCGGGCGGCGGAGGAGGAGCGACATCTGGCGGTAGGCGACGGCCTGCTTCGAGAGGTCGTCGTAGATGATCAGCGAGTGCATGCCGTTGTCGCGGAAGTACTCGGCCATGGCGCAGGCGGAGTAGGGCGCGAGATACTGCATCGGCGCCGGCTCGGAGGCGGTGGCGGCGACGATGGTGGTGTACTCGATGGCGCCGGTCTCCTCGAGCTTCTTCATCAGCTGGGCGACGGTGGAGCGCTTCTGGCCGACGGCGACGTAGATGCAGTAGAGCTTCTTCGACTCGTCGTCGCCGGCGGCGTCGTTGTAGACCTTCTGGTTCAGGATGGTGTCGAGGGCGACGGCGGTCTTGCCGGTCTGGCGGTCGCCGATGATGAGCTCGCGCTGGCCGCGGCCGATCGGGATGAGCGCGTCGATGGCCTTGAGGCCGGTGGCCATCGGCTCGTGCACCGACTGGCGCGGGATGATGCCCGGGGCCTTGACGTCGGCGACGCGGCGCTCGGTGGCCTGGATGGCGCCCTTGCCGTCGATCGGGTCGCCGAGGGCGTCGACGACGCGGCCCAGGAGGCCCTTGCCGACCGGGACGTCGACGATCGACTGGGTGCGCTTGACGACGTCGCCCTCGCCGATGTCGCGGTCGGTGCCGAAGATCACGATGCCGACGTTGTCGGCCTCGAGGTTCAGCGTCATGCCGCGGATGCCGCCGGGGAACTCGACCATCTCGCCGGCCTGGACGTTGTCGAGGCCGTGCACGCGGGCGATGCCGTCGCCCACGGAGAGGACCCGCCCGACCTCCGCGACCTCGGCCTCCTGGCCGAAGTTCTTGATCTGCTCCTTCAGGATCGCGGAAATCTCAGCGGCTTGGATCGCCATTATCCGACCTCTTTCATGACATTCTGCAGATGGGCGAGCTTGGAGCGGATCGAGGTGTCGATCATCCGCGAGCCCACCTTCACGACGAGGCCGCCGATCAGCGACTCGTCGACCGTGGCTTCGATCTTGACGTCCTTGCCGACCTTGGCCTTGAGGGTCTCGGCGAGGGCCTCGGCCTGGCCCTTGGTCAGGGGCTTCGCGGAGGTGACCTCGGCCGTGACCTCGCCGCGCTCGGCGGCGATCAGCGCCTTGACCTGGGCGAGGAGGCCCGGGAGGACGAAAAGCCGGCGGTTCTGCGCCATCAGGCCGAGGGTGCTTGTCACGGTCTTGCCGAGACCCATCGCCGCGGCGATGGCGGTGATCGCCTTGCGCTGCTCCTCGCGTGAATGGATCGGTGAGGCAAGCAGCTGCCGGAAGTCGGCGCTGGTGCGGTGGGCGTCCTCGATCTCCGCGATGTCGCGCTCGACCTCGTCGAGGAGCTTGCCGTCGCGGGCGATCTCGAAGAGCGCGGTGGCGTAGCGACCCGCTACCCCCGATGTCAATGAAGCTGAGCCGGACATTGACACCCTTCCGTTGCTGGTGACCCCGCCCCCCCGGAGAGCAGCGGCGCCATGGTAGCGCGGAACGGCGCCCCCCGTCCCCACCGAAATCGGCGTGAGGATTAGCAGAGGCTCGGGAGCGTGGCAATATCCGGACGGCAATGAAGTTGCGCGCTTTTCGGCGCCCGGGCGATCAGTCGCGCGGACGGAAGGGAATGACGCTGCGGCCGTGGCCGCGCACGGGTTCGGGCTTGGGGCCGGCGAGGCCTTCGAGGACGTCGAGCGGGCCGGGGACGGCAACCTTGCTGCCGGTCGAAGGGGGCCGTGCGTAGACCTGCTTGATCGCCTCGACGACCAGGGCGCCCGCGACGACGCGGGGCTCGAAGCGGCGCCCGATGCGCTCCCAAAAGCCGGCGGTCTGCACCCAGAATCGCCGGTGTGACGGCGGGGAGTAGAGCGCGGCCGCATGGCGCTCGGCGCTCAGTCGGTGGCGACCGAGCAGGGTCTCGAGCTGGCCGAAGCTGTAGGGGCGACCGTTGCCGAAGGGCGTCACGTCGCGGCGGGCCCAGAGGCCCGAGCGGTTGGGGACGATGAAGACAACCCGGCCACCGGGCGCAAGCACGCGGATGATCTCCGGCAGCAGCTGGTCGGGCCGGTCGCAGGTCTCGAGTCCGTGGGCGACGATCAGCCGGTCGACGGTGCCGGCGGCGATCGGCCAGCGGGTCTCGTCGACGAGCACCGAGACGTTGGGGGCGCCCGCCGGCCACGGCATGACGCCTTGCGGACCCGGCATCAGCGCGACGACGCGGCGCGCGTCCGCGAGGAAAGGGCGCAGCATCGGGGCAGCGAAGCCGAAGCCGGCGACGGTCAGGCCACGGGTCTCGGGCCATATGGTGCGCAGGGCGTCCTGCAGCACGCGCTGCACCGAGCGGCCGAGCGGGGTCCGGTAGTAGAAGGCGCGCAGGTCGACGACGTCGGGGTGCATGGTGCAATCCTAACCGATCGGCGGGCGAGGCGCCAATGGCGCGGAGGCGGGCGCGAACGGCCGGTCGCGTGGCCAGCCGCGCCGGCGTCCGCTCACGAGGCGTTCAGGCGGCGACGGCGGTCGCGTAACCCTTGACGCTGCCAGGCGTCAGCTCGGCGGAAACCTGTTCCGCGACGAGGCGGGCGGTCGCTGCCGAGAGCGTCCAGCCGAGGTGGCCGTGACCGGTGTTGTAGAACACCCCCGCCTTTCGCCCCCGACCCACGCGCGGCAGCATCGATGGCGTCATCGGCCGCAGGCCGGCCCAGGGCGTGGCGTGCTCGGTCGAGATCGCCGGGAAGTGCTTCTCGCACCATTCGACCAGGGGCCGGATGCGGTCGGCGCGAATGTCGCGGTTGGCGCCGTTGAATTCGGCGGTGCCGGCGATGCGGAACCGGTCCGCGCCGAAGCGGCTGGCGACGATCTTCGCACGGTCGTCGAGCAAGCTGATCCAGGGCGCGGCCGCCTGGCTTTCGGGGTCGTCGAGGGCGACCGTGATGGAATAGCCCTTCACCGGGTAGACGTTCACCCGGTCGCCCAGCGCCGCCGCGATTGCGCGGCTGCGAACCCCGGCTGAAACCACCACGCCGTCGAAGCGATCCTCGCCGCCGCCGGACACGATGCGAACGCCGCCGTTCTCAGCGAAGACCCCGTCGACGTCGGTCTCGAACCGCAGCCGGGCGCCGCGGCGGGCGCACGCGCGCGCAAGGCCGGTGGTGAACTTGTGGATGTCGCCCGAGCTGTCGCTCGCAGTCAGGAAGCCGCCGACGAAGTCGCCGTGGAGCGCCGGCTCGATGGCACGGATCTCGTCGGACGAGACCTCGCGGCGCTCGAGGCCGCCTTGAGCGAGCAGGCCGTTGACCATGCGGGCGTGGGCGAGATCCTTCCTCTGCGAGTAGAAATGCAGGATGCCGCGGCGCTCGAGATCGAAGTCGATCCCTTCGCGGTCGGCCATCTCGAAGAGGACGTTGCGGGCCATGATCGCCAGCCGCACCGTCTCGACGGTGTTGCGCTTGTAGTTCGGGATGTTCGAGAGGAATTCGGCCATCCAGCGCATCTTGTGGAGCGTCGGCGCGGGGTTCACGAGGAGCGGCGCGTCCGCCTGCAGCATCCACTTCAGCCCCTTCAGCACCGTACCCCACTGGGTCCAGGTCTCGGCGTTGGAGGCGGAGAGCTGCCCGCCGTTGGCGAAGCTCGTCTCCATGGCGGCGTAGCGGTGGCGGTCGAAGACCGTCACCTCGAAGCCGCGGTCCAGCAGCTCGTAGGCGGTCGTGAGGCCGGTCACGCCGGCGCCGATGACGGCAACAGAAGTCATGATTCAACACTCCAAGGTTCGGTCGGCCTCGGCCGCCGAATGCCCCCTCCGTGCTCGGGACCTGAGAGTTTCGCCCGCAGCGCGAGCTTTCTCCTTCGGTGGGCTCGCGCCGCTTTCCGGAGTGTTGAGGGCGTGCCGGTCCTTGGACCTGAGAGTTTCCGGGGCGGTTGCTCCTTCGGCGGCGGGTCTCCCCGCCTTCTCCCGGCACGTCCTTATGTCAGGCCTTCTTACCTGATCGCAGCGAGTCGGGCAAGCCTCATGCGGCGCGGTTGATGGCGGGCCGGCGCGGCGCCCGCGGCCGCTGGCGTTCCTCCCAGCCCTCGGCGAGCCCGACGGGGGCGTTCGAGGCGGGCAGGAGCGGGCGGCCGCGGATCATGTCGGCGGCACGCTCGGCCAGCATGATCGTGGGGGCGTTAAGGTTGGCGTTGGGCTCGCTCGGGAAGACCGAGGAGTCGACGACCCGGAGCCCGTCGACGCCGCGGACGCGGAGCTCGCTGTCGACGGCGGCCAGCGCATCTTCGCCCATGCGGCAGCTGCCGCAGGGGTGGTAGGTGCTCTCCATCGTCTGCCGCACGAAGGCGTCGATCTCATCGTCAGTGTGGACGTCGGCGCCGGGGGCGATCTCCTCGCCGCGGAAGGGGTCCATCGCCGGTTGGGCGATGATTTCTCGCGTGAGCCGCACGCACCGACGGAAGCCCTCGCGGTCCTCCTCGCGGTCAAGGTAGTTGAAGAGGATCTGGGGGTGTTCGTGCGGGTCGGCCGAGCGGACGCGGACGTGGCCGCGGCTCTTGGGCTTGTTCGGGCCGGTCAGGATCATGAAGCCATGGCCCTTGAGCGGCTGCTTGCCGTCGTAGCGCATGGCGGCCGGCAGGAAGTGGAACTGGATGTCCGGCCACCTCACGCTGGCGTCCGAGCGGATGAAGCCGCCCGACTCGAAATGGTTGGTGATCCCGAGCCCTCGCCGGAACAGCATCCACTCGACCCCGATCCGGAGCTTGCTCAGGGGGTCCATGCGGCCGTTGAGCGTGATTGGCTGCTTGCAGGCGTATTGGATGTAGATCTCCGAGTGGTCTTGCAGGTTCTCGCCGACGCCCGGCAGGTCGTGCAGCACCTCGACCCCGGCCGCCTTCAGCACCGCCGCGGGGCCGACGCCCGAGCGCTGCAGCAGGTGCGGCGATCCGATCGGGCCGGAGGCGACCAGCACCTCGCGGTGGCAGCGGACGGTCTCGAGCTTGCCGCCTCGCTCGTACTCGACCCCGACTGCGCGTCCCTCCTCGATCAGCACCCGGCGGGTCATCGCGTGGGTGACGACCTCGAGGTTCGGGCGCGCCATCACCGGCTTGAGGTAGGCGTTGGCGGTCGACCAGCGGACCCCGTTCTTGATCGTCATGTGCATCGGGCCGAAGCCCTCCTGCATGTAGCCGTTGGGGTCGTCGGTGCGGCCGTAGCCGGCCTCCTCCCCCGCGGCGACGAAGGCCCGGTAGAGCGGGTTCTCCATCGCGTTGCCGCTCGTCACGTGCAGCGGGCCGTCGCCGCCGCGGTAGGTGTCGCCGCCGCCGGCGAAGGTCTCGGCCTTGCGGAAGTAGGGCAGGCAGTTGCGGTAGCCCCAGCCGCGGGCGCCAAGATCCTCCCACTCGTCGAAATCGAGGGCGTGGCCGCGCATGTAGACGAGCCCGTTGATCGAGGAGGAGCCGCCGAGAACCTTGCCGCGCGGGCAGTGGACGCTGCGGCCGTCGAGGCCCGGCTCGGGCGCGGTGTGGTAGCGCCAGTTGTACTTCGAACCGTTCATCGGGATCGAAAGCGCCGAGGGCATCTGGATGAAGATGCTTCGGTCGCTGCCGCCGAACTCAAGGAGCAGCACCTTCGTGCCCGGGTCTTCGGTCAGGCGGGCGGCGAGCACGCACCCCGCCGAGCCGGCGCCGACGATGATGTAGTCGTAGGTTGTGGACATCGCTCTCTCCGTCAGCGCGAGATGGCGGGGGAGACGGGGCGGGTGCCCCGCTCGGGGTAGGCGCCCCAGCCGAGGCGCCGGGCGAAGGCCCAGCTCAGCGCGAGGTGGCAGGCGCCGGCGGCAAGGCACGAGGGGATCGAGGCGGTCAGGTAGAGAAAGGCCGGCGCGTGGGCGAGCGACAGCGGGTTGAAGACCGCGACGTAGACAAGGAAGCCGACGAGGAGCGACACGAGCCCGACAGGGTTGTAGCCGTGCCAGAAGCGGTAGGCCGAGGCCGGCCCCGTCGAGTGCAGCGCGCGCAGGTCGAGCCGCTGCCGGCGCAGGACGAAGTAGTCGGCGATGCCAATGCCGGCGAGCGCGCTGTTGAGCGCCGAGGTCCAGACGAGGAATTTGAAGAAGCCGTCGTAGACGCCCGGCGCGAGGACGACGAGCAGGAGCGGCACGACGCAGAAGAGGAGGCAAAGCGTCTCCCAACGGATCGCGCGCAATCCGGCGGTGCCGACTTGCCGCAGCCCGATTAGCGAGGTGTAGAGGATGTTCGCCATGCTGGTGATGTTGGCGAAGGCGACGAAGGCGAGCGCGATCACCCCAACCACGATACCGCCGATCTGCGCCATCCAGATGGTTGGGTCGCTGTTGCCGAGCGCGACGGCGGCGAGAAGGCCGACGATCTCGCCGAGGACGGCGGCGCCGAAGATGCCGACGAGGTTCGGCCAGGTGGCGACCCGCTCTGTCTTGGTCAGCCGCGCGAGATTGCCGAGGTAGGGCCACCAGGACATGCCGGCGGCGATGTTGACCTCGATCGCGATGATGAAGTTCGCGGTGTGGTTCTCGAACGGCGGGTCGATGGGCCCCATGGCCATCAGGTCGGCAAAGGAGTGCGTCGACAGGATCAGCCACATCATCACGATCATCAGTACGAGGAGCGCCGGGGCGACGATCATGTTGAAGACCTTGATCGAGGTCGGACCCTTGGCGACGATGAACCAGGTGAGCAGTATCGCGCCGATCGCGGCTATGATCACGCTCGCGTCCGTGCCCGGCGTCGCGGAGGGGGTCCCGCCGCTCATCAGCGTCTCGAGCCCGTCGATCGAGTGGCCGAACATCAGCCCGAGCACGGCGAGCCAGCCGAGCGTCAGGAAGACGACCGCGAGCACGTAGACGAGCCGCGAGCCGTTCGAGCCGAACATGCTGCGCAGGAAGACGAACTGCTCGACGCCGTAGCGGCCGGTCGCGACACAGGTGGCGAGTGCCGTGATGACGACGCCGATGACGTTGCCGATGACGATGGCGGCGATGCCTTCCTTCGGCCCGACGAAGAGGCCGACGGCGCCGCCGATCAGGAACGCCCAGGTGGCGATCGCCAGCGCCGAGTTCGCGTAGGTAAACTCCCAGAAGCCCCAGAGCCGCTCGGACGGAAGCAGCGGCGCGTCGCCGCGCTCGGCGGACAGGCGGTAATCGTGGTTCTCGCTCATTTCAGTGCACCCAGATCCAGGGGCCAACGGTGAAGAAGACGGTGAGGGCGACGAGCGCCCAGTAGTCGACCGAGGTCAGCCGCCCCGGCCAGTCGCCGGAGGCTTCCATCTGCTCGTAGATGCGGATGCGCCGTTCGAGCTCGCGCTCCCAGGCCGGGTCTTCCATGTTGACGCTCCCTTGCTTCCGGCCGGAGCCGGTGTTGTTCGTGCCGGTCAGCGGACGCTCACCGGAGAGGCGTAGTAGGGCAGGCGGTCGACGCGGGGGCTCCAGCGGCCCGCGGCGACCAGTCCCTCGACGTGGGCGGCGATCTCGTCCATCGGCGCGAACCAGACGTCGCCGCGCGCGACGACAGCCTCGAGAAAGTCGTGCCAAACGCGCCACCGCGCCAGGCGTCCGGTGGCGAAGGGGTGCACCACCGGCACCCAGAGCCCGCCGAAGGCGTAGGCCGCCTCGAATTCCTGACGGAAGGCCTCGAAGCCCTGCTCCGGAGCGCGGATCGGCATCATGTAGTCGAGGTCCATCGACTGGACGTACTGCGGCCAGTCGTCGAGGCCCCAGTGCGAGGGGAGCTCGACGAGCCGCCCGGCGCCGGACTCGAGCAGGTATGGCTGATCGTCCCCCATCAGCGAGGCGTCGTAGCGGAAGCCGCGCGAGACGAGGATTTCGGCCGAGCGGTGCGAGAAGTTGTAGAGGGGCGCCCGCCAGCCGCGCGGCCGCTGGCCGGTCGCGCGGACGATGACCTCGATACCGCGGTCGAGCCAGTAGGCCTCCTCGTCGTCCGGGAGCTCGCGCGGGTGCTCGTGCAGGAAACCGTGGTGGGCGATCTCGTGTCCGCCCTCCAGGATCGCCTCGACGGCGCCGGGGTACTGCTCGATGCACCAGGCCGGGATGAAGAAGGTCTGGCGTATGCCGAGCGCGCGGTAGCTGTCGACGATGCGCGGCACCGCGACCTCAGGGCCGTAGCGCAGCATCGAGATCGCCGAGACGCGGCTGTGGCCGTCCGTCGGGTGGCCGATGTGGACGAGGCTGTCGGCGTCCATGTCGAAGGTGACGCAGGCGGCGCAACGGGCGCCGTTCGGCCAGGGGATCGGGTTCCGGATCATGCCATGACGCTCCCGCCGTTGACCCCGATACCCTGGCCGGTGACGTAGGAGCCGCCCGGTCCCGCGAGGAAGAGCGCCATGTCGGCGATCTCCTCCGGCCGGCCGAAACGTGCCAGCGGGATGTCGAGCTCGCGCGCCCGCCACTCGGCGCTCATGTTCGCCGCGCCGAGCATCTCGGTGTCGATCGGACCGGGGCAGAGCGCGTTGACAAGGATGCGCGGTGCGAACTCCTTCGCCCATGACCGGGTCAGCCCGAGCACGGCGTGCTTGGAGGCGACATAGGGCGAGAACGTCGCCCGCCCGAGGTAGGCGAGGTCGGAAGCGGTGAGGATCACCCGGCCCTCGCGGCCCTGCATCAGCGCGATCGCGCCCCGGCCGACGAGGAAGCTGCCGCGGAGGTTAATGCCGATCACCCGGTCGAAGGCCGCGACCGTGGTCTCGAGCAGCGGCTCCTCGTGGATCACCCCCGCGCAATGCACCAGGACGTCGAGGGCGCCAAACCGCGCCTTGATCTCATCAAACATCGCCGCGACCGACCCCTCGTCGGCGACGTCGCAGACGAGGGCGAGATGTCCGGAGCCGTTGCGCCGCGCGGCGAGTGCGGCGACGGTCGCGTCGGGTTTGCGGATGTCGGCGCAGGCAACACGTGCGCCGGCCCCAGCAAACGCCCGGGCGCAGGCGGCGCCGATGCCGCGCTGGGCGCCGGTCACGAGGACGAGCCGACCCCGGAGCGCGCTCATGCCATCACCTCGCCGCGGTCGAGCATGTAGGCCTGGCCTGTGATGTCCTTCGCGGCGTCCGAGGCAAGGAAGAGGTAGAGCGCCACCATGTCGGCGGGCTCGAGCAGCCCGCCGAGAACCTGCGCGCCGACGATCTCGTCGAGGAGCGCCTGCTCAGCACGGCCGGAGCGGCGCGCCATGTTCGCGAGCGACAGCATGGCGGCGTCCGTCCGCACCCAGCCGGGGCAGACGGCGTTGACGGTGATGCCCTGCGGCCCGAGCTCGTGTGCGGCAGCCCGCATGAAGCCGAGGTTCGCGTGTTTGCTCGCGACGTAGGCCGAGAATTCCGGCACCGCAGTGCGGCTCCAGATCGAGGCGGTCAGGATGATCCGGCCGCCGGAGCGCATTTTCGGCAGCGCGTGCCGCGTGACGAGGAAGGTGCCGTTAACGTTGATGTCGACGATCCGCCGGAAGGTCGCCTCGACCTCGGGGTCCGTGTCGGCGAGCGGCGTGATGCGCTCGAGCCCGGCGTTGTTGACGAGGACGTCGATCCGGCCGATGCCGGCCAGCGCTGCCTGGACCGCCGCGCTGTCGGTGATGTCGCAGGCGATCGGATGACAGCGGGCGCCGGTCTCGGTCGCAACCGCTTCCGCGGCCGCCTCGATGCCGGCGCCATTGGCGAGCATGAAGACCTCGGCGCCGGCGGCGGCGAAGCTTCGGGCGATCGCAAGGCCGATGCCTCGGCTCGCGCCGGTCACCAGCACCGTCTCGCCGGAGAAGTCGTAGCGGAGCGAGGCCATCTCAGCCGGCGCTCTGCGAGCACCCGACGGGGCGACCCTTTGCTTCGGTCCGGCGGCGGTCTCTCATGGCGTCACCTTTGCTGATCCCGCAGACGCTAATCGCTGCGCCAACGTCGAAGAATGCCGTTGTTTGTATGTTTGCTTAGGGTAGTCTCGATGCATGGCTGCCCATGATGCTCCGCTCCACGGGGTCGACCTGCGCCTCCTTCGCATCTTCCAGCAGGTGGTGCGCAGCAACGGCTTCTCCGCCGCGCAGGAGCCGCTCGGCATGACGCAGGCGACGATCAGCGCCCACATGAAGCAGCTCGAGGATCGGCTCGGCGTCCGCCTCTGCGAGCGCGGGCGTAGCGGCTTCTACCTGACCGAGCAGGGCAAGCAGGTGCATTCCGCGATGCTCGACCTTTTTGGCTCGATCGAGGGCTTCCAGAGCGCGGTGGCGGCCGCTCGCGGCGAGATCGCGGGCACGCTCCACTTCGGCACCGTCGACGCGATGCACACCAATCCCGAGTTCGATCTCGCGGGTGCCATCGCCGACTTCCATGCCCGGGCGCCGAAGGTGCAGGTCGAACTCGACGTTGCGGCACCGCAGGCACTGGCTCAGGGCCTCCTGAGCGGCCGCTACCACGTGGTGCTTACCCCGTCGCAGCCCTTCGCGCGGCGGGTGCGGGCGGTCGAGGTCTTCGCGGAACGGCAGATGCTCTACTGCGGCACCGCCCATCCGCTCTTCGCCGCCCCCGAGGCGGCGCTGACGACCGCCGTCCTCGCGGAATATCCCTTCGCCGGGAGGTCCTACATGAACGAGGCCTCGATCTGCGGCGTCAGCTTCAACTGGTCGGCGGTGACCTCGCACATGGAGGGTACGGCGCTCCTGATCGGCTCCGGCGCCTATCTCGGCTTCCTTCCGGCGCATTTCGCCGCGCAGTGGGTCTCACGCGGACGGATGCGGAGCTTGTTGCCGGACACTCTCCGCTTCGACGACCGCTTCCAGGTGGCGCACCTGCAGAAGGACCCGAACCCCGCCGTGGACCTGCTTGCGGCCGCGCTGCAACGGCAGGCCGAGGCGTTGCCTCGCCGGGAAGCGCCGTCCGCCGGTGGTCGGGCTACGACCTCGGCGCGTTCTATGTGAGCATCGAAACATCGTGATTTGTCGATGCGCTCCGGCGCGGCAAGATCGCGCGGACCAGTGCTGCGAGGAAAAGGCGACATGAGCGGAAACTCCTACGACACCGGGCGGCTCAACCTGCCCTTCGTCGGCATCTCGACTTTCGGCAAGCGCCCTTACGTCGCCGACTGGAGCACCATCGACGCCGACGTCGCCTTCCTCGGCGCGCCCTTCGACTTCGGCACCCAGTTCCGCGCCGGCGCGCGGTTCGGCCCCCGCGCCGTCCGCGAGGCGTCGACGCTCTTCTCCTTCGGCCATGCCGGCGCCTACGACCACGAGGACGACGCGACCTACCTGCCGGCGTCAGTCCGCATCGTCGACATCGGCGATGCCGACATCATCCACACCGATACCGCGCGCAGCCACGCCAACATCGCGGCTGGCGTGCGGGCGATCCTCGACGCCGGCGCCTTCCCGGTGGTGATCGGCGGCGACCACTCGGTCAACATCCCCTGCATCGAGGCCTTCGAGGGCCAGGGCCCGATCCACATCCTCCACATCGACGCCCACCTGGACTTCGTCGACGAGCGCCACGGCGTCCGCAATGGCCACGGCAGCCCGCTTCGCCGCGCCGCCGAGAAGCCCTACGTCACCGGGCTCACCCAGGTCGGCATCCGCAACGTCTCCTCGACCGCGAAGGAGGGCTACGACGCCGCCCGCTCGATGGGCTCGGACATCCTGTCGGTGCGCCAGATGCGCAGGCTCGGGGCCGAGGGCGTCATCGCCCGCATCCCCGCCGGGGCGCGGGTCTACGTCACCCTCGACATTGACGGCTTCTGCCCGTCGATCGCGCCCGGCACCGGTACCCCGAGCCACGGCGGCTTTCTCTACTACGAGGTCCTCGAGATGCTGCACGCGCTCGCGAAGCGGCACGACGTGGTGGGGATCGACCTCGTCGAGGTGGCTCCCGACTACGACCACTCGGGCTCTACGGCCATCCTCGCGGCCCAGGTGCTGTTGAACTTCCTCGGCTTCGTCTTCCACGCCCGCGCCGAACGGTCATCCGCGGCTCTCGAGGTCGCGATCTGAGCGACCTCGTCGCAACGAGGTCGACGGTTGCCGAACGGAGATCTTGCCTCACGACGCGGTGCGGACGGCCGACGTGACCGCACCCCTCGTCGACGCGATCGTCATGCCGCGACGGCGCCAAAGCGCCGAGGCCCCAACAAAATCTCCGGGCCACAAGAGCGCCAGCACAACTACCGCAATTTCACCTACTCGCGTCTTGAGCGCAGCTGAGAAGCCGCCCCAGCGCCTCGACTCCCCTTTGCGGAGGTCTCTCTCAACGGGTTCCCCGCGGCAAACTCCGGCTGTAGCGTCGGCTCCGGAGACGGCAGCCGGCAAGCAGGGATGCCTGAGGAAACTCAAGGGACCGGTGCCGCGGGCGCCCAGCCACAATGGCTTTCCGACTGGAGGCACAGCCCGATTTGGTGCATCGAGGCGCTGAGACAGTTCGATGCGCTGCAGGGCATCGAACCCGAGGCATTGCTAGGGCGGTGGCGGGGCGCGAGCCTCCCGACGGGCCACCCGCTCGACGGCCTGCTGGAGAAACTAGGATGGTACGGCAAGGCGTTCGAGAGCCGCGACCGGGTGCGACCGCTGCTGTTCCGAGACGCCTCCGGCGAGCTTACAGCGCTCGATCCCGCCCTGATGCCGGTGACGCTCGCGCTCAGGGCGCCCCGCCTGGCCCGGAGCAAGTTGACCGGCCTCGCCTTCTCGACGCTTCGGCCTTTTCTGGGCACGCGGCATTCGGGCGCCGCGTTGCGGGCGGTCGAGTTCCGAGGGCGGCGCAGCACGGCCATGGTCTATGACCGGCAACCCATCATCGACCACTTCCGCCGCATCGACGAAGCGCGCACCCTCGGGTTGATGGAAATCCAGAGCTGGCCGCAGCCGTTCTTCTTCCTTCTGAGCCGCGATGACTCCGGATCCGCCTAGTATACCGGCGGAGCGACGATCCAGAGGACGACCGTCGGCAGGTCGGTGTCGTTGCGCCACGAGTAGTCGCAGTCGGCGAAGTGGAAGCTGTCGCCGGGGCCGAGGTCGAGCTCTACCTCGTCAACGGTGAGCCGCAGGCGGCCGGAGAGAACGAGGCCGCCGTCCTCGCGCCCGCGGGCGGACTTCCGGCCGCCGCTGTCGGAGCCGGGGGCGAAGGTCGAGCGGATGATCTCGAAGGCGCCGCTCAGCGACGGGGACAGCAGCTCCTCGACGAGGCCGGGGCCGCGCGGGGGGATCGGCATGCGGTCCTCGGCGCGCAGCACGAGGCCCTGCTCCTCGGGCCGTTTCGACGCAGAGCGAAGGAACAGGCCGATTCCGATGCCGAGCCGGCCTGCGACCGCCCCGAGGTCGCGCAGCGACGGCTCGGCCAGCCCGCGTTCGACCTGGCTGAGCCAGCCGACCGAGCGGCCAACCGCCGCGGAGAGCTCGGCGAGGGTGATGCCGCGCGCCTTCCGCAGCGCCCTGATATCGGCACCGACCCGCACCTGCACGACGGACGTCCCCGGCTGCCTGCGTCGAAATCATCTCGCAATCCGGGCGAGTGTCAACAGGGACCGTGAATTTCAGGGGAGATAAGCCTCCGTTTGTGAAATTCGGATTGATTAATTCACCAAGCGCCCTCATGGGAGGGTACGATCCCCGAAGCCAGCCGAGGTCCAGGCCATGGCCGATCTGCCGCTCTCCGCCCGCGTCGTCATCATCGGGGGCGGCATCTCGGGCTGCTCCGTCGCCTACCACCTCGCCGAGCTCGGCTGGACCGACGTGGTGCTGCTCGAGCGGCAGAAGCTCACCTCGGGGACGACCTGGCACGCGGCCGGGCTCGTCGGGCAGCTGCAGGTGAGCCAGAACCGGACGCGGCTCGCGAAATATTCGGCCGACCTCTATGCCAGGCTCGAGGCGGAGACGGGCCTTTCCACCGGCTTTCGCCAGTGCGGCTCGATGACCGTGGCGCTGAGCGGCGAGCGGCGCGAGGAGATCCTGCGGCTGGCGGCGATGGCGCGGGCCTTCGGCGTGGAGGTGAACGAGTTGAGCCCGGCGGAAGTCGCGGCGATGTATCCGCGGCTGAACGTCGAGGGAGTCGTGGCCGGCGTCCACCTGCCGAAGGACGGTCAGGCCGATCCCGCCAACGTCGCGCTGGCGCTGGCCAGGGGCGCCCGCCGGCGCGGCGCGCGCATCGTCGAGAGCGTGAAGGCGACCGAGGTCACGACGTCGGGCGGCCGGGTCACGGGGGTCGAATGGCGGAGCGCGGAGGGCTCCGGGCATATCGCCGCCGAGCACGTGGTGAACTGCGGCGGGATGTGGGGGCGGGAGCTGGCGTCGCGGAACGGCGTCACGCTGCCGCTGCACGCCTGCGAGCACTTCTACATCGTGACGGAGGCGATCCCAGATCTCGGGCGGCTGCCGGTGCTGCGGGTGCCGGAGGAGTGCGCCTACTACAAGGAGGATGCGGGAAAGATCCTGCTCGGGGCGTTCGAGCCGGTGGCGAAGCCCTGGGGGATGGACGGGATCCGCGAGGACTTCGCCTTCGACCAACTGCCCGGGGACTTCGAGCACTTCGAGCCGATCCTGGAGCGGGCGATCCGGCGGATGCCGATGCTGGCGGAGGCCGGCATCCATACCTTCTTCAACGGACCGGAGAGCTTTACGCCCGACGACCGCTACTACCTGGGCGAGGCGCCGGAGGTGCGCGGCTACTGGGTTGCGGCCGGGTACAATTCGATCGGGATCGCGTCGTCCGGTGGTGCGGGGATGGCGCTGGCGCGCTGGATGGAGGACGGGGCGCCGCCATTCGACCTCTGGGAGGTCGACATCCGCCGGGCGCAGCCGTTCCAGCGCAACCGGCGGTACCTGCGCGAGCGGGTCACCGAGACGCTGGGGCTGCTCTATGCCGACCATTTTCCCTACCGGCAGATGGCGAGTGCGCGCGGGGTGCGGCGGTCGCCGCTGCACGCGCATCTCGCGGCGCGGGGGGCGGTGTTCGGCGAGGTCGCGGGATGGGAGCGGGCGAACTGGTTCGCGGAGCCGGGGCAGGTGGCCGAGTACCGATACACCTGGGGTCGGTCGAACTGGTTCGCGAACCAGCGCGCGGAGCACTTGGCGCTGCGCGAGGGGGTGGGGCTCCTCGACATGTCGTCGTTCGGCAAGATCCGGGTCGAGGGGCGGGACGCGCTCGCGCTGCTGCAGCGCCTCTGCGACAACGACATCGACGTGGCGGCGGGGCGCATTGTCTACACCCAGATGCTGAACGCGCTGGGCGGGATCGAGAGCGACCTGACGGTGACGCGGTTGTCCGGGACGGCGTTCCTGCTCGTGGTCCCAGGGGCGACGCTGCAGCGGGACCTGAGCTGGCTCCGGCGACACATGGGCGAGCTCGGCGTCGTCGTCACCGACGTCACGGCGGGGGAGGCGGTGCTGCCGGTGATGGGGCCGCGGTCGCGGGAGCTCATGCGGCTCGTGTCGCCGGACGATTTCTCGGACGCGGGCTTCCCGTTCGGGACGGCGCGCGAAATCGAGGTCGGCATGGGGATCGCGCGGGCGCACCGGGTCAGCTACGTCGGCGAGCTCGGCTGGGAGCTCTACGTTTCGGCGGAGCAGGCCGCGCATGTGTTCGAGGCGCTGGTCGAGGCCGGGGAAGCGGTCGGGCTGCGGCTCTGCGGGCTGCATGCGATGGACAGTTGCCGGATTGAGAAGGGGTACCGGCACTTCGGGCACGACATCACCGACGAGGACCATGTGCTCGAGGCGGGGCTGGGATTCGCGGTCCGGGTGGAGAAGGGTGAGTTCGTCGGGCGCGAGGCGGTGCTGCGCAAGCGCGAGGCGGGGCTCTCGCGGCGGCTGGTGCAGTTCCTGCTGGAGGATCCGCAGCCGCTCCTGTTCCACGGCGAGCCGGTGCTGCGCGACGGGCGGATCGTTGGCCACCTAACGTCGGGCAACTACGGCCACGCGCTCGGCGCAGCGGTGGGGCTCGGGTACGTGACATGCAGGGAGGGCGATGGCGTCGAGGCGCTGCTCGCGGCGGTCTACGAGATCGACGTCGCGGGCCGCCGCTGGTCGGCGCGGGCGAGTCTCCGGCCGCTCTACGATCCCCGTGGGGAGCGGACGAAGGGGCGCGAGTGAACGGCGATGGTCAGCCACGCGCGGGCTCGAGGTCGAAGGCGGCGGCGAGCAGGGACCGGGTGTAGTCTGTCTGCGGCGCCTCGAAGATGGCGCGGCTGTCGCCCGATTCGACGACGTCGCCGTTCTGCATCACGACGACCGAGTGGGCGAGCGCGCGGACGACGCGAAGGTCGTGCGAGATGAAGGCGTAGGCGAGGCCGTACTTCTGCTGCAGGCGACGCAGGAGCTCGACGATCTGCACCTGGACGGTCATGTCGAGGGCGCTGGTCGGCTCGTCGAGCACGACGAGCTTCGGCTGGAGGATCATCGCGCGGGCGATGGCGATCCGCTGGCGCTGGCCGCCGGAGAACTCGTGCGGGTAGCGGTGCATCGCGGCGGGGTCGAGGCCGACCTCCTCGAGAATGGCTGCGACGCGGCCCTCCGCGTTGCCGAGGCGGTGAACACCGAGGCCCTCGGCGACGATCTGCTCGATCGACATCCGCGGGCTGAGCGAGCCGTAGGGGTCCTGGAACACCATCTGCATGTCGCGGCGCAGCCTGCGGAGCTCGCCGGACCTCCAGCCCTGGATCTCCTGGCCGAGGAAGGCGATGCGCCCCTCGGACGCGATCAGCCGCATGACGGCGAGGGCGAGGGTAGTCTTGCCGGATCCCGACTCGCCGACGATGCCGAGGGTCTCGCCGGCGCGGATGCTCACGCTCGCGTCGTTGACCGCCTTGACGTGGCCGACGGTCTTGCGCAGCAGGCCGGCCTTGATCGGGAACCAGACGCGGAGGTGGTCGGTCCTGACGATCTCCTCGGCGCTCTCAGCAACCGGATCGGGGCGGCCGGTGGGCTCGGCGGCGAGGAGGGTACGGGTGTAGGGGTGACGGGGGGCGGCGAAGATCTCGGCCGTCGGGCCGGATTCGACGATCTCGCCCGCTTGCATGACGGCGACCCGGTCGGCGATCCGGCGGACGATGCCGAGGTTGTGGGTGATGAAGAGCATGCCCATGCCCTCGATCCGCTGCACCTGGGCGAGGAGGTCGAGGATGCGGGCCTGGACGGTGACGTCGAGGGCCGTGGTCGGCTCGTCGGCGATGAGCACGTCAGGACCGTTGGCGAGGGCCATTGCGATCATCACCCGCTGGCGCTGGCCGCCGGAGAGTTGGTGGGGGTAGGCGGCGAGGCGCTCCTCGGGGTCGCGGATGCCGACCTGGGTCAGGAGCTCGAGTATGCGGGCGCGGGCATCGGCGCCGGTCAAGCCCTGGTGCAGCGCGAGGCTCTCGGCGACCTGGCGCTCGATGGTGTGGAGCGGGTTCAGCGACGTCATCGGCTCCTGGAAGATGAAGCTGATGTCGTTGCCGCGGACGGCCTGGAGCTCCCGCTGGGTGGCGGTGGCCATCTCCCTGCCGCGGTAGCGGATGGACCCGGTGACCTCGGCGTTGTCGGGTAGGAGGCGGACGCTGGAGAGGGCGGTAACGGACTTGCCGGAGCCCGACTCGCCGACGAGAGCGAGCGTCTCGCCCGGGTAGAGCTCGAAGGTGACGCCGCGAACTGCCTCGGTCCGCCCGCCGCCCTGAAGGAAGGCGACGCGGAGATCGCGGACCTCGAGGACCGGGAGGGGGAGGCTGCCGGTGTCCTTCATCGGGCGGCGCGCGCTTGCGGAGGGGCGGGCAGCGGCCCACTCGCCCCGCCCACCCGCCCGCGAGCCGGCCGCTTCCCGCGGGCGCTCGGTGTGGAAGGAAGGAAGAAGGGGCCCGGGACCCAGCAGCGAACATGTGCCTGGCGAGGAGGATCGCGGTGGGCTGGGGCCGGCTTCAACGGAAGGTCTTTCGCGGGTCGAAGGCGTCGCGGATGCCTTCGAAGATGAAGACGAGGAGCGAGAGCATGATCGAGAAGGTGAAGAAGGCGGTGAAGCCAAGCCAGGGAGCATTGAGGCGGTTCTTGCCCTGAAGCGCCAGTTCGCCGAGCGAGGGGTAGGACGCGGGGAGGCCGAGGCCGAGGAAGTCGAGGGCGGCGAGGCCGCCGATCGCACCGGTGATGATGAAGGGGAGCAGGGTCAGCGTCGCCACCATGGCGTTCGGCAGCATGTGGCGGAACATGATCGTGACATTGGAGACGCCGAGCGCGCGAGCGGCGCGCACGTACTCGAAATTGCGCGCCCGCAGGAACTCGGCGCGGACGACGCCGACGAGGCTCGTCCAGGAGAAGAAGGCGATGAGCAGGGTCAGCAGCGTGAAGTTCATCGTGAAGATCGCGCTGAGGATGATGATGACGTAGAGGCTGGGCATGTTGCTCCAGATCTCCACGATTCGCTGGAAGAGGAGGTCGACCCAGCCGCCGAAATAGCCTTGCGTCGCACCGGCGCAGATGCCGATGGCGCTCGAGATGGCGGCGACGACAAGGGCGAACAGAACCGAGATCCGGAAGCCGTAGATGACGCGGGCGAGGACGTCGCGAGTCTGGTCGTCGGTGCCGAGCCAGTGGGCGCGGTCCGGGGGCGACGGGGCGGTCGCGACGCCGTAGTTGATGGTGTTGAAGCTGTAGGGGATCGGCGGCCAGAGCATCCAGCCGGGCTGCGCGATCGGCTGGCCGTCGGCAGTTCTATTGCTCACCGCCTCTTCGTAGATGCCGTCGGGATCGTCGAGGCAGGCCTCGACGCCGCCGGTCCGGATCAGGCAGCGGACCTCGGGGGAGGTGTACTCGGCCTCGGTGGCGAACTCGCCGCCGAAGTCGGCCTCGGAATAGAAGCGGAAGACCGGGAAGCGGAGGTGGCCCTGGTAGCTGACGACGAGCGGACGGTCGTTGGCGACGAACTCGGCGCAAAGGGTGACGACGAAGAGGACGAGGAAAATCCAGAGTGACCAGAAGGCGCGGCGGTTGGCCTTGAAGTTGGCGAGGCGGCGGCGCTGGAGCGGGTTGAGGCGCATCAGGTCTCGCGGCTCTCGAAGTCGATGCGCGGGTCCACCCAGACGTAGGTGAGGTCGGACAGGAGGCCCACGACAAGGCCCATTAGGCCGAAGACGTAGAGGGTGCCGAAGACTACCGGGTAGTCGCGCTGGATGGCGCTCTCGTAGGCGAGCCGGCCAAGGCCATCGAGCGAGAAGATTGTCTCGATGATGAGAGAGCCGCCGAAGAAGACCGAGATGAAGACGGCGGGGAAGCCGGCGATCACAATCAGCATCGCGTTGCGGAACACGTGGCCGTAGAGCACGCGGCGCTCCGAGAGGCCCTTGGCGCGGGCCGTGATGACATACTGCTTCTTGATCTCGTCGAGGAAGCTGTTCTTGGTCAGGAGCGTCATCGTGGCGAAGGCGCCGATGGTCGAGGCGATCACCGGAAGGGTCACATGCCAGACGTAGTCGACGATGCGCATTGGCCAGGAGAGGTCGGCCCAGTTGTCGGACGTGAGGCCGCGCAAGGGGAAAAGGCGCCAGTAGCTGCCGCCGGCGAAGAGGACGAGGAGCATGACCGCGAAGAGGAAGGACGGGATCGCATAGGCGACGATGATGAGCCCGCTCGTCGCGGTGTCGAAGCGCGACCCGTCGTTGACCGCCTTGCGGATGCCAAGCGGGATCGAGATCAGGTAGGCAAGCATCGTCGTCCAGAGCCCAAGGGAGATTGATACGGGCATCTTCTCGAGCACGAGGTCGACGACGCTGATCGAGCGGAAATAGCTCTCGCCGAAATCGAAGGTCAGGTAGTTCCTGACCATGATGAGGAAGCGCTGCCAGGGCGGCTTGTCGAAGCCGAACTGTACCTTGAGCTTGTCGAGGAACTCGGGGGGCAGGCCCTGGGCGCCCTTGTATTCGCCTTCGGCGCCCGTCCCGCCGGTCTCCTGCCCCCCGCCGGTCAGCCGGTCGGTGGCGGAGGTCTCGTCCTGCAGGCGCGAGACGATCTGCTCGATCGGGCCGCCGGGCATGAACTGGACAAGTGCGAAGTTCACGAGCAGGATGCCGAGGAGGGTCGGCACCATCAGGATGAGGCGGCGAAGGACATAGGCGCCCATCAGCTGTCGTCCCGGCTCAGTTCAGCGCTCCTTCGGCCTTCAGCTTGTCGTACTTGGCCTGGTCGAACCACCACATCGTGTCGCCGCGAGAGTAGGGGGGCTGCTGGTCGGGCCGGCCGAAGACGTCCCAGTAGGCGATCCAGTAGTTGGGCTTGTACCAGTTCGGCACCCAGATCTGCTTCGAGCGCAACACGCGGTCGAGGGCGCGGACCGCGACCTGCATGTCGTCGCGGGTCTTCGCGGCAATGACCTTCTCGATCAGCGCGTCGACGACCGGGTCGGCTATGCCGGCGTAGTTGGCGGAGTTCGGCGTCGTGGCGCTGTCCGAGCCGAACATCTCGCGCAGCTCGACCGAGGGGCTGACCGGCATGACGAACCGGCCGGGCTGGATGTCGTAGTCGAAGGTCTTCTCCCGCTCCTGCATCTGCGCGGCGTCGACGAGGCGGTAACTCGCGTCGATGCCGATCGAACGCAGGTTCTG
Organism: Amaricoccus sp.; assembly: GCA_046348915.1. Classification (GTDB taxonomy): domain Bacteria; phylum Pseudomonadota; class Alphaproteobacteria; order Rhodobacterales; family Rhodobacteraceae; genus Amaricoccus. The sequence continues at coordinate 50,548 of JAXMDH010000031.1, read as the reverse complement.
GATGAACGGGTTGATGATGCGCTCGAAGCTGGGGTTGTCGTCGATGAGCTCGATCGTCAGCGTCTCGCCCTTGGCGTTCTTCCGGAGGCCGCCCGGCGCTACCTTCCATCCGGCGTCGTCGAGAAGCTTCGAGGCCTGGCGGATCGCGGCGCGGTCGGTCTTCTCGGGCTTCTGTACTGCTGGCGTCCAGGCCGGGTCGGTAAAGATCTCGGGCGGGAGCTGATCCTTGAACTCTTCCAGAAGCGCGAGCTCGGCGCCTTGCGGCACGCCCTCGGCCATCATCGGGGAGTTCTGCCAGAAGCTCGTGGTGCGGTCGTAAAGCCCGTAGAAGAGCGCCTGATTCGACCATTCGAAGTTGAACATCAGCCCGATCGCCTGGCGGACGCGTGGGTCCTGCAGCTTCTCGCGACGGAGGTTGAACCAGAAGCCCTGGGTGCCCGAGGGGCGGTGGTCCGGGAGCTCCTCGCGCTTCACCCAGCCCTTCTGCAGCGCGGGGAAGTCGTAGGCGGTGGCCCAGAGCGCGGAGTAGTTCTCCTCGTGGAACAGGTAGTCGCCGACCTTGAGCGCCTCGAAGGCGGCGTTGTTGTCGGCGAAATACTGGTAGACGTAGCAGTCGAAGTTGTTGATGCCGACCGTCACCGGCAGGCCCTCGCCCCAGTAGTCCGGATTCTTGCAGTACTTGATCGATTTGCCGGGCTTTACGTCGGCTATGACGTACTGGCCGGAGCCGACGGGCGGCATCAGCGTCGACGCGGCGAAGTCGACGGTGTCGTAGTAGTGCTTGGGCAGGATCGCGAGCCCGCCGGCCAGCGCCGGGAGGTCGCGGAAGCTGGCGCCGGGCTTGAACGTGAACTTGACCCGGTGCGGATTGAGCGCCTCGACCTTCTCTATGTCCTTGAGTGTGATCTGGTACGACGGCTCGCCCTTCTCGAGCAGGATCTGCCAGGTGAAGACGACGTCGTCGGCGGTGATCGGCACGCCGTCGGAGAACTTTGCCTCAGGGCGCATGTCGAAGATCGCCCAGGAACGGTCCTCGGGGTAGTCGATCTCGGACGCGATCAGCCCGTAGAGCGCGTCGGGCTCGTCGGGGGAGCCGGTCATCAGGCTGTCGTAGAGGAGGCCGAGGCCCTGCGCGGGTTCGCCCTTGAGGATGAAGGCGTTCAGGCTGTCGAAGGTCTGGCTGGCGCCGGTGCCGCGGAAGGACATGGTGCCGCCCTGCGGGGCGTCGGGGTTGACGTAGTCGAAATGCTTGAAATCCGCCGGGTACTTGAGGTCGCCGAAGCTTGAGATGCCGTGGCTCTTGATAACTTTCTGCCCGTCGGGCGCCGGGTCATCAGCGCGCGCGGCGGTCGCGAGGACCGCGGCGGCGAGAAGCAGCAGCGTCGCGAGCCAGCCGAGGCCGGGGTGCAGGGCGGCGGCGAGGGGGGTGGGGCGGCGGCTTGGGGTCATCGGGCGGATCCGTCGCGGCTCGGGCGGTGGCCGCCAGATACGTGAGGTCCGGTGCCGGCGTAAAGCGGCATCTGCCTCGCCCGACGGCGCGCTGACCGCTTCGTGATCGGCTATTTGAGGGTCTCGAGGTAGGCGATGACGTCCGCCCGCTCCTGCTCCTTGGGCAGGCCCGCGAACGACATCTTGGTGCCCGGGATGTCCTTCTTCGGCGCGCCGATGAAGTGAAAGATTTCTTCCGGCGTCCAGTCGCCGCCGTGCGACTTGACCGCGTCGGAATAGGCGAAGTCGGGGACCGAGCCGACCGGGCGTCCGACGACGCCGTTGAGGTGGGGGCCGACCGCGTTCGAGCCGTCGATGTGGTGGCAGGCGGCGCACTTCTTGAAGATCGCCTCACCCTTGGCGACATCGGCAGCCGAAACGAGCGCCGCCACGTCGACGTCCTCGACCGCCTGGCCGCCGCCGGCGTCCCCGCCTTCGACCCCTTCGATGGCGTAGGCCACTGTCTCGCTATGGGTGTTGAAGATACCGTGGGACGCGAGGCTGATCAGCAAGAAGACCAGCAGGCTGCCGCAGATGGCGCCGACGAACTTGGTGATCTCCATCGTGTCCATGCGGGCCTCCGCTGTCCGGCACGAGCGGGCCGGTGTCCTCGATTTTGCTGGTTCTAGCCGTATCGCCGCGCGGAGCGCAAGGCGGCAGGCTCGGCCGCGCAGGCTTTGTCGCAGGGATCGGATCGACCGCCCCTCAACCGGAGGGCGGGTTGACTCCCGGGCGGTTGGCGTGACCACGGCAACTCGCGGTTGCCTGCATGGTCGCCGCGCGAGGTCCCGGCCGCTTTCTTTCCGGCGGCCGGTCTGTCATAGCTCGCCTCCGTTTGGGAGCGGAGGGGACGTTGCGCGCTTTGACCGACATGATCGCGTTCCAGGGAAACCCGGGGGCCTATTCGCACCAGGCCTGCGTCGAAGCGTTTCCGGGACTCGAGGGGCTCGCCTGCGAGAGCTTCGAGGCGGCGATCGCAGCGGTTCGCGACGGGCGGGCCGACCTCGCGATGCTGCCGGTGGAGAATTCGACCTACGGGCGGATCGCCGACATCCACCACCTCCTGCCGGAATCGGGGCTGCACATCATCGGCGAGCATTTCGTGCGGGTGCACGCCAACCTGCTGGCGTTGCCCGGCACGAAGCTCGCCGAGGTGCGGACGGCGCTGAGCCAAGCGCCGCTGCTCGGGCAGGTGCGCGGCTTCCTCAGGGCGCAGGGGATCAAGCCGGTGGTCGGGGCCGACACCGCGGGATCGGCGGCGGCGATCGCGGCGCAGGACGATCGATCGGCGGCGGCGCTGGCGTCGGAGCTGGCGGCGGAGATCTACGGGCTCGAGGTGCTGGCCCGGCACGTCGAGGACCAGCACAACAACACGACGCGCTTCCTGGTGATGGCGCCGGAGCCGCGGCCGGCGCCCATCGGCGGGGCGATAACGACCTTCGTCTTCCGTGTCCGGAACATCCCCGCCGCGCTCTACAAGGCGATGGGGGGGTTCGCGACCAACGGCGTCAACATGACCAAGCTCGAGAGCTATATGCTCGACGGCCTGTTCACCGCGACGCAGTTCTACGCCGACATCGAGGGGCACCCGGACGAGCCGCGGGTCCGCCGGGCCATGGACGAGCTCAGCTATTTCACCACCCACCTGCAGGTGCTCGGGGTCTATACCCGGAGCGCGGTCCGGGACGACCAGAAGCCCGCTCCGATGGAGGCGGAGGCGCAACCGCTCTTTTGAGCTTTGGCGAAGCGGTTTGCGCTCGATCAAGGACCGGCCCGGTACGATGTCGCAGGCTGCGTCGGGCGAGAACCCGGAGGCCAGAGATGAGCGTGGACGCGCAGCAAATTCGACTGGTGCGGGAGAGCTTGCCGCTGATCCGTCAGCGGCTGGTCCCGGCCTCGCTCGACTTCTACGAGAACCTCTTCGCCGTGGCGCCGGAGCTGAGCAAGATGTTCCGCAGCGATCTGGCCAGCCAGGGAATGCGCTTCATGACGACGCTGGCGACGATCGCCGATCTCCTAGACGCCACAGACGAACTCGAGGACGAGGCGAGGGACTTGGCCCGGGCGCACGCCGGCCTGGGCGTGCGGGAGGCGCACTTCGCCCCGATGGGCGTCGCGCTGATGGTGACGATGGCCGAGACGCTCGGCGCCGCCTTCACGCCCGCGTTGCAGGCTGCTTGGCATGCGGCCTACGACGACTTCGCCGCGCGAATGATCCGCCGTGGCGGGTTCGCCTGAGCCGCTCAGGGGCGACGTGCCCTGCAGTCCTCGGCAATCATAGTCTCGTCCGCGTCGTCGTGGGCCAGGAAGCCCTGGTCGCCTTTGACGTGCCAGACGAGCTTCGAGCGGTCGAGCGAGAGGTAGCGGACGCCCGAGCCGGTCGGGCCCGCCTTCATCGGGGTCATCCGGCCGTCGAAGACGACGACGGCGTAGGATGCGCCGCCGGGCGGGTTGACGTAGCCGGCCGAGAGCGTGACGCCGCCGCTGCAGGCATAGTGCACGACGAGGCCTTCGGGCTCAGGCTGGGCGGCGGCGAGAGCCGGCGCGAGCCAGAAGAGGGCGAGGAGGCGGCGCACGGGGGTCCTTTCAGTCGAGGCGGTCGGCGAGCCAGCGCTCGATCAGGAAACGGGCGATCGAGCCCGGGCGGGCGGGCCGGAGGTCGGGGTTGCGGCCGTCGAGCGAGGCCAGCACGTCCTCGCGGCGGACCCAGCGGGCGTCCTCGAGCTCCGTGGGGTCGCGGTTGATCTCGCGGGTGAGCGCCTCGCCGCGGCACCCGAGCATCAGCGACGAGGGGAAGGGCCAGGGCTGGCTCGAAAGGTAGTCGACCTGGCCGACCGGGATCCCGGCCTCCTCGAAGGTCTCGCGGCGAACGGCGGCCTCGATCGATTCGCCGGGCTCCATGAAGCCCGCGAGCAGCGAGTACATGCCGGGCGGCCAGGCGGCCTGCCGGCCGAGGAGCAGCGAATTTCCGGACAGGATCAGCATGATCACGACCGGGTCGGTGCGCGGGAAGTGCTGGGTGCCGCAAGCCGGGCAGGAGCGGCGCCAGCCGGCGTCAACGACCGCGGAAGGCGCGCCGCAGTTGGCGCAGAAGCGGTGCGAGGCATGCCAGCCGAGGATGCCCTTGGCTGCAGCGGCGGTCCCGGCCTCCTCGGCGCTCAAGGCCGCCATCACCGCGCGCAGGTCGCCGAACGCGAGTGGCTCGCGAACACGCGGATGCGCAACCTGCGCGCTGTCGAGGAAGGGGCGCGGCGTGTCGGCCGGGGTCGCGCCCGGCCAGTCGGGAATGTTGCGGGCGTAGCGCGGCGTTCCGTCCGCCATGCCCAGGAAGATCACCGGGTGGGGGTCGTCCTCGAAGATCTCGGCGGCCATCGGCAGCCACCCGAGGCGCGTGGGCTCACCTGGGGTGATGAGCGGCCGGCCCTGCCAGAGCGGCAGGCAGCGCGCGGCGGGATCGGCGGCGAGCGTCGCCTGCGCGGCCTCGCCACGGAGGTGCGACGCCCGGTCGAGCCGGCTTCCGGCAAAGGTGACGGCCTCGGCTTCGCGCATCGTCGCTCCCGCATGCGGCGGAAACCTTGCCGGAAGCCGGCGCCGACGGCAATTGGTCCGGCGCGGTCAGGGGAGGCCGAGCACCACGGCGAGCGCCGCGTGAAGCGTCTGCTGAGAATACGGCTTCTCGACCGTCGGCACCTGCCGCAACGGCTCGGGCAGCGCCCCGTCCCCGCCGAATCCGCTGGCGAAGACGATCGGCAGCGGGCGCGCGACGAGCCGGCGGGCAAAGTCCTCGCACCGCCTCGACCCGATCATGAGGTCTAGGACCGCGACGTCGACGACTTCGCGCTCGAGCAGGGCTTCCGCCTCCTCGACGGTGTGCGCGACCAGCACGCGCGATGCCCCGATGGCGAGCAGCATGTCCTCGGCATCGAGCGAGATCAGCGCATCGTCCTCGAGGAGCAGGATCCGGACATCCTGCAGCAGCTGACGATTCATCGGTTTCAAGGCTCCGTATGCGGCTGCGGCGAGCGCGAGCCGATCACTTCCGTCCATCGCCCACCTCGAGATTTCCGCCCCCGCCAAGCACCCCTGTCCGGCGGTCGCCCTGGGGCCTCGCAACGGCTAGCATCGGTGCAGGGGTGGCGCACTAACATAAGTCAAACCGGGGCGGGGAACGATCGCGTGAGTGTTTTGTTGCTTCCAACACCGCAACAGGACGCGCGCCCGGGGGAGCCGCAAGGGCCTGAAAGAGAGGGAACCGGAGCCATGTCGCCTCGGGGTAGGAGTTCGAATTGTCGGAGGGCGCAATGCCTGACGTAACACGCTTCGCCGGCTTTCCATCGCCGAGAAACTTGGTCGGCGACCCGCACCTGACGCGGCAGGACAAAATCGATGCGCTGAGAAGCTGGCGCGCGCTGGTCCTGCGGAGCGGCGGCATCTTCGACCCAGTCGATCCGGCGGGTCGCAGCCGGCTGATCGGGGAAATCATGAAGGCTCTCGACCGGGTGCGGAACGAGTAGGCGGGTCAGCTCGCAATCAGGCCGTCGCGGGGAAAGACGATGTCGCAGACCAGTCCCTTGGGACGGAAATCGAGCGTCACCGACCCGCTCAGCGTCGCCCCGACAAGGCGCTCGAGCAGGACCCGGCCGAAGCCGCGGCGCTCGGGCGGAGTCACTGGTGGGCCATCACGCTCTTCCCAGCGTATCCGCACTGATTCGCCGTCGAGTTTCCAGACGACGATCAGCTTGCCGGCGTCGGCGGCGAGGGCCCCGTACTTGCTTGCGTTAGTGGCGAGCTCGTGGAAGGCGAGGCCGAGGTTCTGCGCCGTGTCTGGGGACAGCATCAGCGGCGGGCCTTCCATGCGCACCTGTTCGGCGGTGGGCGCGATCGTCTGCGCGACGCTTGCGCGAATGAGGTCACCCAGGTCGGCGCCGTGCCAAGACTGCGACACCAGCAGGTCATGCGCCGCCGCCATCGAGCGCAGCCGCGCGGAGAAATCGGCGATGAAGCCGTCGATATCGTCGGACAGGCTCGCCGTCTTGCGCGCCATCGCCTGGATGACGGCCAGGAGGTTCTTCGAGCGGTGGGTGAGCTCGCGCATCATCAGCCGCATGCGCTGCTCGTCCCGCTGACGGTCGGTCAGGTCGAGCGCGGTTCCGACCACGCCTAGGACCGTGCCTACGGCATCGGTCTTGGCGTCGAGGGTCAGCTCGTAGAAGCGGCGCTGGCCGCCGATCTCGACCTCGATCTCGACCTTCTCGCGGCCGCCGCCCGCCAGGACGCGGCGCTTGGGGGTCTCGAGCTTGCGCTCGTCGGATTCGGCGAAGATGTCGCTGTCCGTGCGGCCGAGGAAGTCCGCGGCGCCGGTACCGGGCGGCGGGTTGTAGACGTAGGTGTAGCGTAGGTCGGGGTTCTGCTCGAAAACCGTGATCGGCGAGTTCTCCAGCGCGAGCTCGAACCGCTGGTAGGCGGTGCCGAGCTGCGCAGCCATCGCGGCAAGGCGGACCTCGAAGAGCCGCTTCTCGGTCACGTCGATCGCGGTGCAGAGGACGCCGTCGATGCGACCCTCGGGGTCGGTGGTCGCGCTGACCGTCATGTCAACGTAGGCGTGACCCTCGCTTCCTGCGGGGACCGCCACCGTGCCCGTCGTCGTCTGGCCGGTCTCGAGCGAGCGCCGCTTGAGCGGCAGCGACTCGTCGGCAGCGCCGGTGGGCAACAGCTCGGCGGTGGTACGCCCGATCATCGATTCGGCGCTCAGGCCCGGGCTCGGGTTGTAGACCCAAGTGTAGCGCAGGTCGCGATCCTGGGTGAACACGCTGGCGTTCGAGCGCGCCAGTGCCTGCTCGAAGCGCTGCCGGACCTGCTCGAGCTCGTGGGTCCGCCAGGCGATCGTCGTCTCGAGGGAGGCGTTCGCCTGCTCGAGGGCATGGTTGGCGCGCGCGAGGTCGCGGGGCGAAGGCAAAGCGAGGATGCGCGGGACCTGCGGCCAGATGGCGACGGCGGTAGCGAGGGCGGCGGCGGCAGTCAGAACCTTCAACGCCGTCAGCAGACCATGCACGGGCGTCCAGAGCGCCGCGAGCTCGGCCATGTGCATCAGCGCCGCCGACAGCATGAAGGCGATGAGGAGACCGGCCGCGACCCGGGCGCTGCGCACGAGATCCGGACGTCGCCGGACCATGGTCCAGATCGCTGCCGGAATCACCAAGTATGCGAAAACTATGACGACGTGAGATGCGGCCTGGGTCAGCACCAGTCCGCTGTCCCAGCCAAGCGTTTCGCCGTAGGGCGCAAGGCCCGGCGTCGCGAGGAGATCGTGGAGGCTACCGGGCATGGGCGATCCAGTGGGTCAGAGGATGGGAACGCCGCAGTCGCCGGATGGCTCCGCGCGTGGGGGCGGGTTGCCGCAGGTTGAGGGGAGCGGAACCTCGGGACGGGCGGGACGTTTCCCGGGCCTACCATCGTTTCAACCCATGGAAAGGGGAAGAGCATGAATTGGGATCAGGTCGAAGGAAACTGGAAGCAGTTCAAGGGCAAGGTTCAGCAGCAGTGGGGCGAGCTGACCAACGACGACCTCGACAAGGTCGAGGGCAAGCAGCAGGAGCTCGCCGGCGTCATCCAGAAGCGCTACGGCAAGAGCCGCGAGGAAGCCGACAAGATGGTCAACGACTGGTCGTCCAACGGCTGAACCAGCGCCGGGCGGAGAAGTTGCCCGCCCGGCAAACCTAGAAGCCGCGCTGCGCGAGCTGCGGCGCGGGACCGACGTGGAATTGACCGAGCCGTGCGCGGCCATCGGAGAATTCGAGCGGCATGCTGAGGGTGTCGCCCCCGCCTGAAAGGCTCATGAGCAAACCCAGGCCGCCGCGCACAGCCTGGGCCGCACCCGAGGAGGAGGCCTGAACTCTCTGCCATGTCCACCATCGAACGCCAGTTTCGCGCCTTGAGGTCGAGCCTGCTGTCCGCGAAGCCCCGCGCATCGACCGCGAGTTCCCCCTTGCCGCGCAGATCGAGCTTGCCCCAGGTCATCGTGATGTCCCTGATGTCGACCCGCTCCAGCTCCGGGTTGCCGCTCTCGAGTGCCGGCCGGTCCCACGCCCGGTCAAACGCGAGCGTAGCGTCGACAGAGATCTTGTCGATCGCGGCGGGCAGGACGCTGTCGGCGCCGAGGGCGGCGACGACGTCGGCCGGCAGCGCGAGCCTGTCGAGGTTGATCGCGAGGTCGTGCGAGAAGGGCGGAGCGTCGGGCGCGGCCGCCTGACGCGTGGCGATCAGCGCATCGCCGATGCCCGCGGTCCAGCCGGCGTCGCTCGCGAGCTTCAGGTTGCCGGCCTCGAAGGTCATGCGGTCGAGCTCGAGCCGCGGAGTCGGCCGGAAGATCACCGATCCGTCGAGCTTGTCGCTGGTCAGGCGGAAGGTGTCGAGGGGAGTGGCGAATACCTGCTCGCCCGGGAGCACCGCGATAACGTGGTGCGGCTGGTAGGAGAGCGACAGGATCTCGAACTTGTCGGCGTCCCACGACCAGCCGGCGTCGGGATCGCTGAGCCGCAACCCCGTAACGGTGGTGTCGACCCGGTTCGGGAAGCCGGCGACGCTGATGTCTTTGGCCTCGGCGACCCAGCCCGCGGCGCGGCGCTCGGCGAGCCACGCGTTCAGCGCGCGCTCGCGGAACGAGGCATTGACCCACCAGAAGCCGCTCCAGCCGAGCGCCGCGAGGATCACGATTGCCAACAGTATCCGCATGCCCTAACCCCGTGAAACTTCGCGCGGGATAGCGCAGGCGCGGGCGCGGGAACAGCGGAAATGGCCGGACGGGATCTTTGGGTCTTCGGATACGGATCGCTGATCTGGCACCCGGGCTTCGCGTTCGACGAGCGGGCGACCGCCAGGCTCCACGGCTACCGGCGGGCGTTCTGCATGAGCTCGATCGTCTATCGCGGCACGCCGGATGCGCCCGGGCTTGTGCTCGCGCTCGACCGCGATCCGGGCGGAGCCTGCGCTGGCGTCGCATACCGGGTCGCGGGGCCGGCGGCGGCGGATGTGCTGGCCTACCTGCGCGAGCGCGAACTCGTATCCTACGCCTACCTCGAGGCTTGGCTGCCGGTGGAGCTCGACGGCGGCAGCACGGTCGAGGCCGTCGCCTACGTCTCCAACCCGGAGCACGCCCAGTATCGGGGCGGGCTGGGGCTCGACGAGCAGGCCGAGGTCATCGCGCGGGCGCGCGGTCCGCGCGGGCCGAACGCCGACTATCTCTTCAACACCGTCGACGGCCTGGTGGCGCTTGGGCTCGACGACCCCGACCTGGTCCGGCTCGCCGAGCTGGTGCACGCCCGGCTGGCGCCGTCGCCGGTGGCGCCGGCCTGGCCGCCCGGGCAGCAGTGAGCGCGCGTTCACCGTTTCGTGCGTGCGCGAACGGTAACGGCGGCTACCGTCGCGGCGTAACGGACGATGCTGCACCCGCAGTGCAATAACGGGAGTCCACCATGAGACGCACCTTCCTGGCGATCGCGCTCGCCGGTTTCGCCTCGGCGCCGGCCTTCGCGGGCGACATGAGCTGCGCCGACTTCTCCGCCCTCGATCCTGGCGCACAGGCGGAGATGGTGGGGACAATGGCGCTTGCCTCGGACAACGGCACGGGCGCGATGGCGGGAATGCCGGCGGACGACGATGCCGCCGGCTCGATGATGGCCGGCACTGCGGGTGACGACGCCGGCGCCGGCGGCATGATGGCGGAGGCGCCCGCCGACACCGGCTCGATGGCGTCGGACGACTCTTCGGGTGCGATGATGGCTGCCGACGCTGCGGACAACGACCAGATGACGGCGGACCTTGCGGGTGCCTGCGCCGAGCATCCGGACATGATGCTCGACGACGCGATGAAGGGCATGATGGCGCCGCAGTAGGGCGATTGCGCTTCCGGGGCAGGAGGAGCGGGCATGGCGGAGATCGAGATCGGTAGCACGGGATCGGTCCCGGGCGCGTCCGGGGGCGTGGTGCGCCGCCACCGCCTATCGACGCGCGTCTGGCACTGGATCAACGCGCTGACCGTCGTCGTGATGCTGATGAGCGGGCTGATGATCTTCAACGCGCACCCTCGGCTGTACTGGGGGCAGTTCGGCGCCAACTACGACCCGGCCTGGCTGCAGATCGGCTCCGCCGACGGGCACGGCTATCTCCGGATCGGCGCGGTCAGCTTCGACACGTCTGGCGTCCTTGGCACGCAGGCGGTCGACGGCGGCGTGCAGCGGCGCGCCTTTCCCGGCTGGGCGACGATCCCGTCCTACTACGACCTTGCGCTGTCGCGCCGGTGGCACTTGACCTTCGCCTGGGTGCTGGCGCTCGGGATCGTGGCTTACGGGGCAGCGAGTATCTTGAACGGCCATCTGCGTCGGGACCTGTTGCCGAGGGCCGCCGAGCTCCGGCCATCGCATCTCTGGCACGACATCGCCGCCCACGCACGGCTTCGCTTCCCGAAGGGTGAGGCGGCGCGTCGATACAACGTGCTGCAGAAGCTCGCCTACCTGGGCGTGCTGGTCGTGCTGGTCCCGCTGATGATCCTGACCGGACTGACAATGTCGCCGGGCATGGATGCGACTTGGCCGTGGCTGCTCGACCTCTTCGGCGGGCGGCAGAGCGCGCGGTCGATCCACTTCATCGTCGCCTGGCTGATCGTGGGGTTCATCCTGGTGCACCTGCTGATGGTCGTGCTGGCGGGCCCGGTGAACGAGATCCGCTCGATGATCACCGGACGCTACCGGCTGCCGAAGGAGAAGCGCTGATGGCGCGCCTGCTGACCCGCCGCCGGCTGCTCGTAAACGCTGGGCTCGCGGCCCCGGCGCTCGCCCTCGGCGGCTGCGACTGGCTCGGCACCAGCCCGAGCTTCCGCGACATCGTGCTCGGGACCGGAGAGTGGCTCTCCTACCGCGTCCACCGGCTGATCGGGTCCGAGGCGCTCGCCCGCGAGTTCGACTCCTCGGAGATGTCGCCCGAGTTCCGCACCAATGGCAACACGCGGCCGCGGTCGGCCGACTACCTGGCGCATGCCCAGGCGGGCTTCGCCGACTGGCGCCTCAGGGTCGACGGACTGGTCGAGGCGCCGGCGGACTTCGCGCTGGCCGAGCTGCGCGCGATGCCGGCGCGGACCCAGATCACCCGCCATGACTGCGTCGAAGGATGGAGCGCGATCGGCAAGTGGACCGGCGTCCCGCTCGGCCACCTGCTGCAGCATGTGCGGCTGCAGCCGCAGGCGCGCTATATCGTCTTCCACTGCGCCGACGACTTCAGCGGTACCGGCTACTACGAGAGCATCGACCTCGTCGATGCCTTCCACCCGCAGACGGTCCTCGCCTACGGCATGAACGACGCCGACCTCGCGATGGGCCACGGCGCGCCGCTGCGGCTGCGGGTCGAGCGGCAGCTCGGCTACAAGCAGGCCAAGTTCGTGATGCGGGTCGAGGCGGTCGCGAGCCTGGCCCCGATTGGCGCCGGCAAGGGCGGCTTCTGGGAGGACACCATCGACTACGACTGGTACGCCGGGATCTAGCCCGGCGCGGCCGGTCCCGGGCGCCCTTCCACATGGGGCGCCAGCGCCGCGACGACCGCCGCGGTCGCGGGTGCCTGCTGCCCGAACGACCGGGCGAGGTCGAGCATCCGGCCCGAAAGCCACGGCATCTCGAGCGGGCGCCCGGCTTCGAGGTCGACGAGCATCGACGACTTCGTCGAGCCGTGCAGGGTGCGGTAGAAGGCGATGAGGGCATCGCCCCTGTCAGGGCCGAAATCCTGCCCGGCAGCGGCCGCCACGCTCAGGTTCTCGACCACAAGCGCGCGGAGAAGGCCGACCGCCTCGGGATGTGCGAAGACCGTGCCGATCGGGCTTCGCGTCAGGCACGTCGCCCCGGAGAAGGCGACAAGGGTGACGAACTTTTCCCAGAGCACGCGGTCGATGTCCTCCGTTGCCTTGGCCTCGAGCCCTGTGGCGCGCAGGCAGGCCTGCACGAAGCCGCCGATGGCCGGATCGCCGCTGAGGCCGTCGACGGTCATGCCGTGCGCACCGCCCGGTGCGTGGATCACGCCCGGCGCGCGGATATGCGCGCTGAGGTAGGTGCAGCCAGCGGCCACCTGGCGCGCATCGACGTGGCGGGCGATCATCGCCTTGGCGTCGATGCCGTTTTGCAGCGAAACCACGCGCGTGTGGGCGGCGAGCAGCGGCGCCAGCGCGCCGGCCGCGGCATCGGTCCCGCCGAGCTTCACGGTGACGATGACGATGTCGACAGGCCCGATCTCGGCGGGATCGTCGGTCGCCTTGATCCCCGGGAGGCTGACGTCGCCGAGCGGGCACTCGATCCGCAGGCCGTCGCGGCGGAGCGCCTCGAGATGCGGCCCGCGGGCGACAAGGGCGACAGTCTCCCCGGCCTCCGCCAGCCGGCCGCCGACGTAACCTCCGATTCCCCCTGCGCCTACGACGGCGACCTTCATGGCGTGCCTCGCGGTCCCGGCGATCTTGCACCATCTTGCCGCCCCGGTCCACGCAACGCACGCAGCGCACGGGAAAGCTGCCGGCATGACGGCTTTCCGGAGCGCGGCCACTCCGGCGGCAAGAAGACGTTGCGCCGTTTCCAGGCTCGATGCCGCCTCCGGATCGCCGCGCTTGCACCGCAAGGATCCGTCGCTATTGTCGGCGCACTCGGGGGAGTCGACAGAATGCTTCGGTCGTGCTTGCGTGCCGCCCTGTGCGTCGGGTGGCTGACGCTGCTTGCTGCCCTGCCGACGCAGGCGGCCGCCCAGGAGCTGAATCCGGCGGCGTTCCAGCGTTTTCTCGCGGGACTGAAGGCGGCCGGGTTCAAGTACAGCGTCAGCGAGGAGACCCCTGAGCTGACCAAGCCGGCGCAGCAGCAGTACGAGAAGATCCCGTCGCTGGCCGAGTACAACTGGATCGAGGGCCTCGAGGGCGGGAAGCCGGTGCGCTACACGATCGAGTCGCCCAGCGGCAAGACCAAGGCGGTCCTCTATGCCCGCCGCGACGGGGTCGATTACGTGAACCCGCAGGAGATCGCGCAGGTGGCGCGGCGGATGAACTTCGGGGTCAACGACTATCTCGGCTCGTCGTGGCGGCAGCTCTATCCGCAGGTGGACCGCTACGGGCAGAACCGCGACCAGATGGTCTGGCTCGGCAACGTCGCCGGGCTGCTCTACCGGCCCGAGCCCGACAAGCTGGCGGTGCCGGCGCTGACCGAGCGCGCCAAGAAGCTGCCGCCGCCGTCGTGGCGGTCGCAGATCCCGAAGCCGACGCTCCGGAACCGCGTCTCGGGCTCGGACTGGTCGTGGGACGAGGCGGTCGACAACGGCGGGTCGTTCATCAACAACAATAACAACGAGGTCGTCACCTATCCCGGCGGCAGAAATCCCTACATCGACCGCGAGGACGCCGACAGCTCCGACATGGAGCTCGACGACGCCGACGCGGTGGAGTTCTTCGCCCACGACGACGAGAAGCCGCCCGAGAAGAGGCCGGGCGAGGAGAGGCCGCCGGGCGACGGCGAGCATTCGGACGGCAACTAGCTTCTGCGGACCTGGGGGAGGGATGCGATGCGATCGAGGCGCCGGCACGTCGCGGCCATTGCGGCCATTGCTCATGGCCCTGCTGCCAGCGGCGCCGGTCTCGTGGGCGCAGGTCGACCCGCACGTCTACGCCAGCGGCGCTCGGCGCTGAAGGGCGACTGGCGGCCGATCGGCGACAGCGACCGCGATCCGTCGCTGGTCCAGGTCGCCTGCGACCCGGACGCGAGCCTCGAGGACTGCGCCCGGCAGCAGGGCACCTACCAGGCCGACGTGTTCCTGCGGATCGGCAGCAGCGCCGGCGGGACGCTGCGGATGATCTCGGACGGCGCCGTGGACGCGACGGTCGCGACCGTGGCCGCCAAGCCGACCGGGTCGCACGACACGACCAGCGCGCGTACCTTCGCGGTGAAGCTCGCCGACGGCGGCACGGCCAAGCTGGTCTTCGGCGGCTCGAACGGGCATTGCGCGGCACCCGAAAGCCTCGGGAGCCTCTGCTTCGACATCGTCGGCGCGCCGACGGGCGCGACGCTGGTCGAACGGCACCTACGAGGAGGCGGCGCCGCGCACGCAGCCCGCGCGCACCCAGACGCTCGGCGATGCCTTCGCCGGCCTGCCGCCAACTTCCTCAGCATGCTGACCTGCGCCGACATCACCCGGATGGACCCCGACGACCTGCGCTACCGCGGCTGCACCTCGCCGATCTTCCTGAGCCCCAACGAGATCCCCTTCGCCGGCAGCAAGCGCTACGACTTCGCCTATTTCGCCGACCACAACTACGTCATCCCCTTCGGCTGGCAGTTCGCCGACCGCAGCGGCGGCGTCGGCGGGGAATCGTCGAAGATCATCGAAACGGGGCAGGATCTGACCGAGAGCCAGAGCTCGAGCCTCGGCGTCAACGCCTCGGTGAACCTCTACTTCGTGACCGCCTCGGTGAAGCACAACACCAAGACCGAGTCGCGGGTCGAGAACATGTACGACAACGCGCTGACCTACTCGCAGTTCAGCTACCTGCAGACGCAGTTCGCGCTGGTGCTCGACAAGGAGAACGTCGGGCTCGACCCCTACTTCATCGCCGATGCGCTGAACCTCGCGACGGCGGCGAAGCCCGACTACTCCTGGTTCATCGGCCGCTGGGGCACGCACTACGTGCATGCCGCGACCTTCGGCGAGACCGGCAAGCTCTTCTCGACCTACACCAAGAGCGACGTCGAGCAGTTGCACGAGAGCGGGGTGGATGTCTCGACCGCGGTCGAGGCGGGCGTGTCCTACATGGGGATGGGGGCGAGCGTCGGGGTCGACGTCGACAACGCCAAGAGCCAGCTCGCGAAGATGCGCCAGACGCTCGGCAACGACTTCGGCGCCTTCCAGTGCAGCGGCGGGGTGACCTGCGACGGCAAGACCGCCAGCGCCGGCAACACCCGCCGATCCTGCTCGACCTCCGGCCGATCTCCGATCTCTTCGGGCCGCCGTTCTTCCAGAACGTCGCCGTCGACCGGCTGCTGGCGGTGCGAAGGAGCTCGGCGACGCCATCGTCGCCTATGCCTTCAAGCCGGCGGGCGGCGCCGACGGGAGGTCGGCGGAGTTCGGGCGGATCACCGGGTTGACGGTCCAGCCGCAGATCCCGGGAACTATGGTGCCGCCGTCGATCACGCTGACGCTCGGCGGCGTGACCCGGACCTTCAGCTGTCGACCTGAGCCACCAGGACGGCAAGAGCCCGATCCCGCTGCAGCAGGCCGGAGAGTCGATCGGCTTCGGCTGGGTACCGGGCGGCAGCGTCGCCGTAGAGGCGGGCGCCCCGCCGGCCGCCTGCGACCTGCAGCAGCTGCCGACCGAGGTCGGCGGGGCGGCGGAGGGCGGGCCGGTCCTGGTCGGCGATCCGGCGCAGCGCTACCACGGCACGGCCCAGACGACGCTGCCTCAGGTTTCCGACTTGGGCACCAAGGGAGCGGGCAGGTGGCGGTCTGCTTCGGCTGCCCGCTGTGTCGCAGACGCCGCTGCCCGGCACCGACGTCGGCATGGATATCGCCGGCTATTGCCGCGCGCTCGGCTACCAGAACGCCGACAACAACGGCGACGTCTACGGCTGGCACTGCCAGCCCGGCAACGTCGGGCTCGACCTGCAGGATCTCGCCACAAGCAGGCCGGCCCCGGAGACGGTGGCGGTCATGGCCGACGCGGGCACCGGCCGCTGGGCCTGCCGGGCGCCGGCGGCGATGACGGCGACGCTGACGTGGAATTTCGAGGTCGTGCCGGCCTCCGCACTGCTGCAGGACGACAGCCTGTCGCAGAACTGAGGCCGGGCAGGCGAGGAGCGCCGCGCGATTTCATGAAGTCAGATTATGCCGAGGCGCCCTATCAGGAGTAGCACGGAAGTCGTCTGCCGAAGGAGGGCTGTTGACGAAGTCACTAGAATGGGCGCGAGGATTTAGCCTTGGCGAGCATTGGAGGTGCCCATGACCCCGGGCAACGTTGAAATCGGTTAACTGACCGGAGTCATAGACGATTTCAGAGCTTGACCCATGCCCGCCAGGCGGGCGTTCACCGGGTTGCGCGGATCGCGAGGAAGGCGAGGCCGGCGGCGAGGGCGAACCAGGTCAGCGCGTAGCTCAGGTGGGAGTTGCGAAAGTGATTCGACCGTCATGCCGCCGATCGGCAGGCCGCCCGGGTTCGGGGTGGCGTCCGCGTCGATGAAGTAGGGAGCGACGTTGCCGAGGCCCTCGGTCGGCGGCGATGGCCGCGACGTCGCGCGAGTACCAGCGGCCATCGGCGGGGTCGTTGCGGCGGAGGAAGCCGCCGCCGGGCTCGCTGAGGCGCAGGAGGCCGGTGACGGTGACCGGGCCGTGAGGCCGGGTCTCGGGGCGGGTCGCCGGGTCGCGGCGATCCTGCGGCACGAAGCCGCGGTTGACGAGCACGGTGAAGCCCGGGGTCTCGAGCGGGGTCATCACCCAGTATCCGGGACCTCGCGCGGTGACGGCGAGCGTCGTGACGGCGCGGTCGTCGAGGAAGCGGCCGTCGGCG
The DNA here is from genome assembly GCA_046348915.1 of Amaricoccus sp. Taxonomy (GTDB): domain Bacteria; phylum Pseudomonadota; class Alphaproteobacteria; order Rhodobacterales; family Rhodobacteraceae; genus Amaricoccus. Next base: position 33,495 of record JAXMDH010000031.1, on the reverse strand, counting down.
GTCACGCGGCGGTATTCGTCCTCCTCGCGGCTGATCGCCGGCCAGTCGGCGGGACCCGGTGCGGGCACCGGCGCTGCGGCGAGGCGAGCGTCGACGCGGGCGATCAGGTCGAGCTTCCAGGCGCGGCGCTCGAGCTGCCATACGCCGAGGGCGGTGAAGCCGGCGATGGCCAGCAGGATCGCCGCGCCGGCAACGGTACGGCGCACCTATTGCTGTGGCACGGCCTCCATCTGCATGTCCTCGGAGCCGCCGGGCATCATGTTGTTGTTGAGGTGGTAGACGATCCAGAGCGAGCCCGCGAGGGTGATGACGACGAGGACGATGGTGAAGATCGTCGAGATCAACAGCCAGCCATCCTCGGCCTTGGGCGTCATGTGCAGGAAGAAGACCATGTGCACCAGGATCTGCGCCAGCGCGCAGACCAGCACGACCGCTGCGGTGTATCCCGGGCTCTCGATCGGGCGGGCCATCACCATGAAGAAGGGTATGACGGTCAGGATCGCGGCGAGGATGAAGCCGGTCATGTAGTCGCGTAAGGTTCCATGCGGCTCGGGGTGCTCGTCCTCGCCGTGCAGCACGCCGTAGGGGCCATGAGTGTCCTCGCTCATCGCAGCACTCCGAGCAGGTAGACGAAGGTGAAGACCCCGATCCACACGAGGTCGAGGAAGTGCCAGAACAGCGACAGGCAGGTCAGCCGCCGCTGGTTGGCGCGGATAAGGCCCGTCTTGCGCACCTGGGTCATCAGCACGATCAGCCAGACGATGCCGAAAGTGACGTGCAGCCCGTGAGTGCCGACGAGCGCGAAGAAGGCCGAGAGGAAGGCAGAGCGCTGCGGCCCGGCGCCCTCGTGGATCAGGTGGGAGAACTCGTAGAGCTCGACCGCCACGAAGAGTGCGCCGAACACGCCGGTGACGGCGAGCCACTGCAGCGCCTTCTTCTGGTCCCCCTTGTGCACCTCGAGCATGGCGAAGCCGTAGGTGATCGAGGAGATCAGGAGGAATGTGGTGTTGAGCGCGACAATCGGCAGGTCGAAGAGATCGCGCGGCCCCGGGCCGCCGGCGAGGCTGGTGCCGAGGGCACCGTAGACGGCGAAGAGGACCGCGAAGATCAGGCAGTCGCTCATCAGGTAGATCCAGAACCCGAGGTGGGTGGATCCGCCCGGAGCGTGGTGCACTTCCTCGCGGACGTAAAAGTCGGTGGAGGCGGCGGCGATCGGGGCGCTCATCTCAGGCCCTTCCCGCCAGCTGCCGGGTTCGCGCGTCCTCCACTCCCGCGACCTGGGCCGCCGGGATGTCGAAGTCTCGGTTGTAGTTGAAGGTATGCCAGATCGCCGTCGCGATCAGCCCGGCGAAGCTGAGGAAGGCCAGCCACCAGATCCACCAGATGAGCGCCAACCCCAGGACGGTGGCGAACCCGGCGAGGTACATGCCGGAGGGGGTATTCTTCGGCATGTGGATCGGGCGGAAGTCGCCGACCGGGCGGACGTAGCCGCGGGTCTTCATGTCCCACCAGGCGTCGCGGTCGTGCACGATCGGGGTGAAGGCGAAGTTGTAGGCGGGCGGCGGCGAGGAGGTCGCCCACTCGAGCGTGCGGCCGTCCCAGGGATCGCCGGTAAGGTCGCGCAGCTCGTTGCGCTTCCAGATCGACACGCCGATCTGGATCAGGAAGGCCGCGATGCCGCAGGCGATGAGCAGGGCACCCATCGCGGCGATGAGGAACCAGATCTGCAAGGACGGGTCGTCGAAGACCCGCAGACGGCGGGTCACCCCCATCAGGCCGAGGATGTAGAGCGGCATGAAGGCGACCCAGAACCCCGAGACCCAGCACCAGAACGAGACCTTGCCCCAGAAGGGATCGAGCCGGAAGCCGAAGGCCTTTGGCCACCAGTAGTAGAAGCCGGCGAAGAGGCCGAAGACCACGCCGCCGATGATCACGTTGTGGAAGTGCGCGACAAGGAACAGCGAGTTGTGCAGCACGAAGTCGGCCGGCGGCACGGCCAGCAGCACGCCGGTCATGCCGCCGATGGCGAAGGTCAGCATGAAGGCGACCGTCCACATCATCGGCGGCTCGTAGCGGATGCGGCCGTGGTAAAGCGTGAACAGCCAGTTGAAGAGCTTCGCCCCGGTCGGGATCGAGATGATCATCGTGGCGATGCCGAAGAAGGAGTTGACGCTCGCGCCCGATCCCATGGTGAAGAAGTGGTGGAGCCAGACGATGTAGGAGAGGACCGTGATGCAGACCGTGGCGTAGACCATCGACGTATAGCCGAAAAGCGGCTTGCCGCTGTAGGTCGCGGTCACCTCGGAGAAGATGCCGAAGATCGGCAGGATCAGGATGTAGACCTCGGGGTGACCCCAGATCCAGATCAGGTTCACATAGAGCATTGCGTTGCCGCCGTTGTCGGCGGTGAAGAAGTTGGTGCCGACGTAGCGGTCGAGCGCCAGCAGCACCAGGGTCGCGGTCAGGACCGGGAAAACCGCGACGATCAGGATGTTCGCGCAGAGCGAGGTCCAGCAGAAGATCGGCATCCGCATCATCGTCATGCCCGGGCAGCGCATCTTGATGATGGTCACGATCAGGTTGATGCCTGACAGCGTCGTCCCGACTCCGGCGACCTGCAGTCCCCAGATGTAGTAGTCAACCCCGACGCCGGGACTCCCTTGGATGTCGGAGAGCGGCGGATAGGCGAGCCAGCCGGTCTGGGCATACTCGCCGACGAAGAGCGAGGCCATGGTGATGACCGCGCCACCGACGGTCATCCAGAAGCTGAAGTTGTTGAGGAACGGGAAGGCGACGTCGCGGGCGCCGATCTGCAGCGGCATCACGAAGTTCATCATGCCGGTGACGAAAGGCATCGCCACGAAGAAGATCATGATCACGCCGTGGGCGGTGAAGACCTGGTCGTAGTGATGCGCCGGCAGGTAGCCCTCGGAGCCGTTGAACGCGATCGCCTGCTGCAGCCGCATCATGACGGCGTCGGCGAAGCCGCGCAGGAACATGATCAGGCCGAGGATCAGGTACATGATCCCGATCTTCTTGTGGTCGACCGAGGTAAACCACTCGTTCCAGAGGTAGCCCCAAAGGCGGAAATAGCTGAGCGCCGCCACGATGGCGATGCCGCCGAGGGCGACGACGGCGAAGGTCGCGACCAGGATCGGCTCGTGCAGCGGCAGCGCCGCGAGCGTCAGCCGGCCGAAGAGGAAGCTGGTGGTCGCGGGGATCGATTCGGTGGCCATGAGCTTCCCCCTCAGAAGGTCTGGTCTGCGGTCCTGCGCGACGCCGGCAGGGCGTCGAGCAGGGCGATCGAGTCGGGGCCGTACTGGGCCACCGATTCGGCTACGGTGCAGGCGCCGCCGACGTAGAAGGGCGCAAAGCCGAAGGCGCTCGCCTGGCCCTCGGCGGGGATCGTGTTGCTCGCGCCGACGACGCCGGTGCCGCCCTGTGCATCGAGCGCCATCATCTGGTCGATGCAGAGCCGCCCGTCCTCGACGCACCGGTTGACGATGCGGCGGAAGAGCTCCGAGTCGACGTCGGACCAGCTCCCCGGCGACACGTTCTCGCTCGGCTTCGCGAGCTCGAGGTATTCCGCGCGGCCTAGGGTCGGCTGCCCGTCGACGCGCGCCTTGGCGATCCAGAGGTCGAAGCCGGCGGTGTCGAGGCCCTCGAACTTGAAACGCATGCCGGAGAAGCCGTGTCCGCTATAGTTGGCCGAGAAGCCGTCATAGCTGCCCGGCAGGTTCATCACCGCGTGCAGCCGCGACTCCATCCCCGGCATCGCGTAGATCATCCCGGCCAGGGCGGGGACGTAAAAGGCATTCATCACCGACTGGGAGGTGATGCGGAAGTCGATCGGGCGGTCTACGGGTGCTGCGGCCTTGTTGACCGTGGCGACGCCATACTGCGGGTAGATGAACAGCCATTTCCAGTCGAGGGCGACCACTTCGATCTCGAGCGGCGTAGTGTTCGCCGCGACCGGCCGGCGCTCGCCGATGTGCTCCAGCGGGCGGAACGGGTCGAGCAGGTGGGTGCTGACCCAGGTCATCGCGCTGAGGCAGATGATGATCATCAGCGGCGCCGCCCAGATCAACAGCTCGAGGTTGGCGGAATGGCTCCAGTTCGGGTCGTAGCGCGAGCTGCGCTTCTCGCTGTAGCGCCAGGCGAAGAAGATCGTCAGCCCCATGACCGGGATGATGATCAGGAGCATCAGCAGCGTCGCGCCGATCAGGAGGTCGCGCTGCTGTGCGGCGATGAATCCAGAGGGGGACAGTACGACCATGTCGCAGCCGCCGAGCAGCAGGAGAGGTGTCGTGAGCAGCAGCACCCGGCGCATGGTCGTCCCCCGTCCCGCTTCGGCTCGGCCGATTCCCCCTTTAGCATAGCGCGCGGTCATGGCTATATGCGAGAACGGGTTACGGCTCCGGGCGCGCGGGGCGGTCGTTCGGAAGGGGGCGCGGATGACGTACGAGGCCGACCGCCAGCACGCTGACGACGGGCACCACGCCAGCGCCGCCGAGATCGCGGTCGGCGTCGTCATCGGCCGGACATCGGAGTTCTTCGACTTCTTCGTCTACGCCATCGCCTCGGTCTTGGTGTTCCCGCGGGTGATGTTCCCGTTCCTCGAGCCGCTGCCGGCGGTGCTCTGGTCGTTCGCGATCTTCGCCCTCGGTTTCATCGCCCGGCCGTTCGGCACCTTCCTGTTCCTCTGGATCGACCGGCGCTACGGGCGCGGGGTCAAGCTAACGCTGGCGCTGTTCCTGCTGGGCTGCTCAACCGCCGGCATCGCCTTCGCCCCGGACTATGCGCTCGCCGGCGGCTATGCGATCGCGATCCTCGCCATCATGCGCTTCTCGCAAGGCGTGGCGCTCGGGGGCAGCTGGGACGGGCTCGCGTCGCTCCTGGCGATGAACGCGCCCGCGAAGGAACGTGGCTGGTACGCGATGATCCCGCAGCTCGGCGCGCCGCTCGGGCTCTTCGTCGCGAGCGCGCTCTTCATCTACCTGGTCAGCGGGCTGAGCGAGACGGACTTTCTCGAATGGGGCTGGCGCTATCCGTTCTTCGTCGCCTTCGCCATCAACGTGGTCGCGCTATTCGCGCGGCTCAGGATCGTCGTCACGCCCGAGTACGAGCAGCAGTTCCAGAGCGCGGAGCTGCAGCCGACGGGCATGCGCGAGACGCTGGCGGCCGAGGGCGGCAACATCCTTATCGGCGCCTTCACGCCGCTCGCCACCTTCGCGCTCTTCCACATGGTGACCCTGTTTCCGCTGTCCTGGGTGTACCTGGAGACCCGCGCCGACGTACCGGCCTTCCTCGGGATCGAGATCGGCACCACGCTGATCTGCCTCGCGGCGATCGTCGCCTCGGGCGCGCTCGCGGACCGGATCGGCCGCCGCCGCCTGCTGATTGTCTGCGCGGTCGCGATCGGGATTTACGCGCTTGTCGCGCCGCGCCTGCTCGGCGGCGGGCTGGTGGGCGAGTTCCTCTACATGGTGGTCGGCTTCGCAATCCTCGGCCTGTCGTTCGGCCAGTCGTCCGGGGCAGTCGCGTCGCGCTTCGAGCGCCGCTATCGCTACACCGCGTCCGCGCTAACCTCCGATCTCGCCTGGCTGTTCGGCGCGGGTTTCGCGCCGCTGGTGGCGCTTTTCCTCGCCACGCACTTCGGGTTGTTCTCGTCGGGCGCCTACCTGCTGTCGGGGGCGGTCTGCACCGTCATCGCGCTCCTGCTCAGCACGCGCCTCGAGATGCGCGGCGAGTAGCTACCCCGCCGCGGCCAAGGCAGCCACCCGGCGAAGCGCGAGCTCGTAGCCCTGGATGCCGCAGCCGATGATGATCCCGTCGGCGCGCAGCGAGACGTAGGAGTGGTGCCGGAAGCTCTCGCGCTTGTGGACGTTCGAGATGTGCACCTCGATCACGCTCCCCTCGAAGGCGTTGAGCGCGTCCATAATCGCGACCGAGGTGTGGGTGAAGGCCCCGGGGTTCAGGATGATCCCGGCAGCGTCGGTGCGGGCTTCGTGGATCCAGTCGATGATCTGGCCCTCCCAGTTCGACTGGAGGCAACGTAGCCGGACTCCGAGCTCGGCCGCGAGCGCGGCGCAGTTCCGCTCCACGTCGGCAAGCGTATCGCGGCCGTAGACCTCCGGCTGGCGCTTGCCGAGCAGGTTCAGGTTCGGGCCGTTCATCAGGTAGACCAGCGGCGTCACGGGGCAGCCTCCAGCTTGGGTTCGGCAATGGGAGTCATGCGGCCGGGCGGCCGGCAACCCATTCCGGCAGGTAGTTGCGCGCCGAAGCCACCGAGCCTGCAGCGGGAGCGACTCCGGCCTGGCGGAGCAGCGGCTCCAGGTCGCCGCGGTCGAGCGCGTCGGTCGACCCGCCGACATGGATGCCGCCGCCGAGACCGTCCTGCATCGCGTCGAGGCCGACGGACCGGTAAGGGCACGCCGACGTCGCGGAGGAAGTTGCGGATGGCCATGAGAACTCGCACCATTCGAGCGCGAAGAGGGCCACAGGCCGCGCGCGGTCACCGACAGCCTGCGTCAGGAAGTCGCGCGCACGTTGCGGCGCCGGCTCGGGTGGTACTGCCGGTGCCGATGTCGCCTCGATGAAGCCGAGCGCCAGCCGGTCCTTGACCGAGCCCGTAGGGTCGAAGTCCTCGAGCTTGGCGTCGATCTCGGCCCCCTCCGGCGCCAGCGCGGCGAGGCGCATCACCGGGGTCTCGCCGATGGTTTCGAGGATGGAGGCGAGGACGGCAGGCATCGGTCAGATCCTTCGGTGCCCGATTGGGCGCTCCAGCATAGCCGAACCCGCGGCCTTCGTCTTGCCGCAGGCACGTGCGCTGCAGCCGCTACCTATGCGGCCGGCTCGCACCGGACATCGGTGCGAACCGAATTGGCGATGAAGCATTCTACGTGCGCCCGATGGTGAAGCTCCGCGAGGGTCTCCGGGTCGGGGGCGCCGGGCGCTCCCCAGGTCACCCGCGGGCGCAGCGTCACGCGCGCCATCCAGGTGCGGCCGTCGGGCGTCCGCTCGAGCGCGCCCTCGGCAACGTCCTCGTAGCGGTCGACGACGCGCCCGGCCTTTGCGGCCAGCCACAGGAAGGTCAGCATGTGGCAGGAGGAGAGACTCGCAACGAAGGCCTCCTCGGGATCGATTCCCGAAGGATCGGAATAGCGCGGCACCACGTGGGGCGACGCCGAGGCACGCACCCGGAGGCCGCCGTCAAAGCTCCATTCATGCCCCCGGGCGAAGCGGAGGTCGGTGAATGCCTCACCCTCGCCGCGCTCCCAGCTTACCCTCGCCGTGTGCACGTTCATCGGTCGCGCGCCGCGCACGAAGGGTCGGTTGCCCTGATCTTCATCCCCGCACTCCCTTCAGAAATCCAGGACCATTCCTGACGAGAATAAAGCCGGTCCGCCAGCGAAAGATCGGGCGCCATCGGCGGGTTTCCCCCCCTTTTGCATGGCACCATTGCTGCCCGATCGGGATGCGACTAGCTGAAGTTCAACGGGACAAGCGGATTGCACTTCATGAGCTGGTGGGAACGCCTCGACGATGTCGAGGGCGAGCATGGCGGATATGTCGATCTCCTTTGGTGGGGGATCACGGTCGCGATTGCGGGCGTCGTTGGCGGCGTGCTGCTGATGCTGGTGGGATAGGCGAGCTCCGGTCGCGCCCCGGACCACGCGCGGGGAGGCGACGCCCGCCGGGACGGCAGATCAGCCGCGGGTGCCGGCCGGTCGCGCCTCAGGTGAGCAGGGCGCCGAGCGCGACGAGCGCGGCGCCGACAAGCAATCCGGCTAGGGCGGCGGCCCAGGGCGGCAGGGCCGGGCGACGCTCGGGGGGCTCGGGCGTGTTGGCGCGGATCAATGCCGCTTCGGCCAGCTGCGGCAGCCGAGGACCGAGGCGGGAGAGGATGCGCACCGCGGCGGCCAGGTCGCGCGCGGCGGCGGCGGGCCCGAGGTTCGCGCGGATGTAGTCGGTGACGACCGGCCGCGCTGTCTCCCACATGTTGAGCGCAGGGTTAAGGCTGCGTGCGACCCCCTCGACCACGACCATGGTGCGCTGGAGCAGGATCAGCTCGGTCCGGGTCTGCATCCCGAAACGCTCGGTGACCTCGAAGAGGTGGGCGAGCAGGCGCGCCATGGAGATGCGGGTGGCATCCTGGCCGAAGATCGGCTCGCCCACCGAGCGCAGCGCCTGGGCGAAGGCGGCGGTGTCGCGGTCGCGCGGAACGTAGCCGGCCTCGAAGTGGACCTCTGCGACGCGCTGGTAGTCGCGTCGGAGGAAACCGTAGAGGATTTCGGCGTAGACCCGGCGCGTGTAGGCGTCGATCCGGCCCATGATCCCGAAGTCGAGGGCGACGAGCGCTCCGTCGGGCCCGAGCTTGAGGTTCCCCTGGTGCATGTCGGCATGGAAGAAGCCGTCGCGGAGCGCGTGGGTCAGGAAGGTCTGAATGACGCGCTCGGAGAGCTCGACGAGGTCGGCGCCGCTGGCGCGGAGCGCCGGCAGGTCGCCGAGGTTTATGCCCGAGGCCCAGGCGAGGGTGAGGACGCGACGTGCCGAGGCGGGCCAGATCACCGCCGGGACGCGGAAGCGGGGGTCGTGCTCGGCGTTGGCGGCGAACTCGGCGGCGGCCGCGGCCTCCATGCGCAAGTCGAGTTCGCCCTGCACGACTCCCTCGAAGTGCCGGATCACGGCCTTCGGCCGCAGGCGCCGGGCGAAGGGGGCGAGGAACTCGATCATCCCGGCGGCGAAGTAGAAGGCGTCGACGTCGCGCAGGAAGGCGCGCTCGATGCCGGGCCGCAGTACCTTGACCGCCACGACCTGCCCGGTCTCGCGCAGGGTCGCGCGATGGACCTGGGCCAGCGAGGCGGCGGCGACCGGCGGCTCGAACGTGGCAAAGACCGCATCGACGGGCTGGCCGAGCTCGAGCTCGACGGTTTGCCGCGCCTCGGCGACGGGGAAGGGCGGGAGCTTGTCCTGCAGCACCGAGAGCTGGGCGGCGAGCTCGGGTCCGACGACGTCGGGGCGGGTCGAGAGCAGCTGGCCGAACTTGATGTAGGCGGGACCGAGGGCGGTAATCGCGCGCAGGATCGGCGGCTGGGACGGGTCGCCCTCGTAGCCGAGCCACTGGAACGGCCAGCCCAGGACGCGGGCGGCGGCGCGGAGCGTCGGCGGGGCGTCGAAGGCCTCGAGGGCGATCCGCATCGCGCCGGTGCGCTCGAAGGTCGCACCGGTCCGGACCAGGCGCCAAAGGTTGTGCGGGCCGCGCACTCAGAGCTTCCAGCCGGAGTGGAGCGCGGCGATGCCCATTGAGAGGTTGCGATAGTGGACTTGGCCGAAGCCGGCCGCGGCGATCATGCCGGCGAAGGTCTCCTGGTCGGGGAACCGGCGGATCGACTCGACGAGGTACTGGTAGCTCGGGCGGTCGTTCGCGATCGCCTGGCCAAGGGCGGGGATGACGTTGAAGGAATATCGGTCGTAGAGCCAGCGCAGCGACGGCTCGGGGACGCGGGAGAATTCAAGCACGAGGAGGCGGCCGCCGGGGCGGAGGACGCAGAAGGCCTCGGCGAGGGCATCCTGAATGCGGGTCACGTTCCGGATGCCGAAGGAGATGGTGTAGGCATCGAAGCTCGCAGCGGCGAAGGGGAGCGCCATGGCGTCGCCGGCGACCCAGTCGAGGTGGCCCGCATAGGTCGCCGCCTCGGAACGGTTGCGGCCGGCCTCGAGCATGTCCTCGGTCATGTCGAGCACGGTCGCGTGGCCGTCGCCGTGCAGACGCCTAAGAAAGCGGAAGGCGATGTCACCGGTGCCGCCGGCGACGTCGAGGAGCGACATGCCGCGGCGGGGTGCGAGCCAGTCGAGCAGCGCGTCCTTCCAGAGGCGGTGGACGCCGAGGCTCATGGCGTCGTTCATCAGGTCGTAGCGCCCGGCGACCGAGGCGAATACGCCCTGGACCCGACCGGCCTTTTCGCGCTCGGGGACGGTCTCGTAGCCGAAGTGGGTGGTGGGCTCCTCGGCCATGCCGCGGCGTGCTTTCGGTCGTTTCCGCCGCTCCTTATAAGGCAGGGCGGGCGGGCTGCAACCGCCGGAGGACGACGGATGCCGGAGCTGCCGGAGGTCGAGACGGTCCGCCGCGGGCTGGAGCCGGTGCTGGCAGGGCGGCGGATCGCGGCGGCTGAAGTGCGGCGGCCCGACCTGCGGTGGCCGTTCCCGAAGGGGCTCGCGAAGCGGCTTCGCGGGCGACGCGTCGAGGCGTTGCGGCGGCGGTCGAAGTACCTGCTGGCCGATCTCGACGGCGGCGAGACGCTGATCGTGCATCTCGGGATGTCGGGGCGGCTGCTGGTGTCGGGGGCGCCGGTCGGGACCTTCCACCATCCGCACCCGGCGCCGGAGAAGCACGACCACGTCGTCCTCGACGTCGAGGGCGGCGCGCGCGTCACGCTGAACGACGCGCGGCGGTTCGGAGCGGTCGACCTCTGGCCGACCGATCGGCTCGAGGAGCATCGGCTGCTGGCGGGGCTCGGGCCGGAGCCGCTCGGGAACGCGTTCGACGGGGCGTATCTGGCGGGGCGGCTCGCCGGGCGGCGGACGCCCGTCAAGGCGGTGCTCTCCGACCAGCGGGTCGTGGCGGGGCTCGGGAACATCTACGTCTGCGAGGCGCTCTGGCGGGCTCGGATCTCGCCGCTGCGACTCGCGGGCGACGTAACGACCGAGGAGGCGGAGGCGCTGGTCCGGGCAGTGCGCGCGGTGCTGGAAGACGCGATCTCGGCCGGCGGGTCGTCGCTCAAGGACTACCGTCGGGCGGACGGGGAGCTCGGCTACTTCCAGCATTCGTTCGCGGTCTACGGCCGTGCGGGAGAGGATTGCCCGCGGGGCGACGGTGTCATCGCGCGCGTCGTGCAGTCGGGACGGTCGAGCTTCTTGTGCCCGGCTTGCCAGCGATGATCACCTGATTGGAAAGGGTATCGCACAAAACCCATATCTTTGTTCTTAAACAGAAAAATATTCTCCCGTTAAGCGCACGGCAAGGATCTGCCGACCGCTGCGGCGACCTTCCCAGCCGTGAGCGACAACGTCGACGAGGTCGCGGCATTGGACGGTCGCCTGCAAGCTTCGGCCATCCGGAGCCGGCTCGGCCGATACGACAGCAGGTTCACCGTACCGGGATCTCGGACACCTGCACCACCGTCTCCGGGTCCGCTACCCCTGCCGCGCCGAGCAGCTCGACGAAGGCCGCCCGCATCGCCTGGGGCGACTCCGAGGGCCCGATAATCAGCGCCTCGAGCACGTCGGCGAGCGCCGTGCTCGCCCCCTCCGCCCCCTCCCGGCGCTCGAGCGGCAGCTTGTAGATCAGCTGCGGCTGCCCGCGGCAGAGCTCGACCGCGCGGACGAGGTCGCCCTGCGGCTGCAGCGCCGGGGTGAAGGCCATCCGCCACTCGCGCTCCTCGGCGAACCCCGGGTGCTTGGTCGCCAGCGCGGCGAAGTGATAGCTGCCGACGAGCCCCCGGCACGTCCGCTCCGCACCCAGGTCCTCGAGGTACGGCCCCTCCTCCAGCAGCGCGTCGACGAACCGCTCGAACCGCACGAAGAAGTCCCTCCGCTCCGCATATTCGACCGGCCCCCCGGAAACCGGCAACGCATCGCTCCCAGGTCCGACCAGCGGCGCGCTCCGCAGGACCAGCGCCACCCCGCCGATATTGCTGTACGCGCGCCACATCGACAGGCGCCCGATCCCGTTCTCCGCCGGGTCGTGCTCCGATACGCAGCCGATGTAGGTGTCGGACAAGATCGTTTCGGCCAGGGCCTCGATCCGCTCGCCTGCCTCCTGTCGGAAGCCCGGCCAGATCGCGTCGAGAAAGCCCATGAGCCGCTGCCCGTGCACGCCGCGATATGCCCGGCCTAGCAGGTCCAGCCCGTGCCGAACCTCGGAGAAGTCGTTCATGCACTGGGTGTTGCGCAGCCAGATTTCGCCGTTCCGCACCATGTTCATCGCCGCCGGTGCCGCGGTGTAGTGCGCGAAGCTGAGTCCTTTCGCCTGCGCCGCCGCTACCCGCGCATGCAGCCCGGGCAGGAACACCCGGAGCTCGCGGTCGCGCGCCTCGGTAAACCCCGCGAGCCGATCCATTCTTCCCCCTTCGCGCCGAACCGAGGCACATTCAACCATGGTAGCCGCCCCGCGTCAGCGCCCGACAATCCGCTTGACGCCCCATGCCGCATCCGCTTTCCCCTGAGCCGCGTAGTGCCCGAGAGCAGTCCGATGCCCCAGATCCAGCTCCCCGACTTCATGGCCATCACCTGCGGGCTGATCGCCTACCTGCTCGGAGAGGGGATCAACAACCGCGTGCCGCTGCTCCGCCGTCTGTCGATCCCCGACCCGGTCACCGGCGGCCTCCTCGTCGCCGCGCTCTTCTACGCGCTGCACGCCGCCGGCGTCGCCGAGATCGGGTTCGACACCCACGCCCGGGACATCCTTCTCCTGATCTTCTTCACCGGCATCGGCCTGAACGCCCGCGTCGCCGATCTCCTGAAAGGCGGCCGCCCCCTCGTCATCCTCGTCGCGCTGACCGCGATCCTTCTCCTCGCCCAGATGCTCGTCGGCGGCCTGGCCGCCATGATAGCCGGGCTGCCGATGGGCATGGGCGCCGTCCTCGGCTCGACCGCGCTCCTCGGCGGCCACGGGACCGTCATCGCCTGGTCGCCCGAGCTCACCGCGCGCGGCCTCACCGGCGCGCCGGAGATCGGCATCGCCGTCGCCACGCTCGGCCTCGTCGTCGGCAGCGTCGTCGGCGGCCCGCTCGGCGGCTTCCTGATCGGCCGCGGCAACCTCGCCTCCGAGGAGCCCGACGAGGTCAACCCCGTCGGCCTCTCCGACACCGCCCCGGCGCACGAGCCCATCACCCGCAACGCGCTGATGCGGACGCTGCTCTGGCTCTACATCTGCATCATCCTCGGCTTCGTTGCCCAGCAGCTGATCCTCGAATTCGGCCTGATGCTGCCCCTCTTCGTCCCCTGCCTGATCGCCGGGATGGTCGTCGGCAACCTGATGTCGCTTGTCCCCTTCGTCCGGCCGGTCAGCCATACCGCGGCGCTCTCGCTCGTCTCGGAGTTCGCCCTCGGCGTCTTCCTCGCCGTCTCGCTGATGACCCTGCAGCTCTGGGCCCTCGCCGGCATGGCCGGCACGCTCATCGCCGTCCTCGCCGCCCAGACCGCGATGGCGCTGGCCTTCTCCTACTTCCTCGTTTTCCGCCTGCTCGGCCGCGACTATCCGGCGGCCGTCCTCACCGCCGGCTACTCGAGCTTCGTCCTCGGCGCCACCCCGACCGCGATCGCCACGATGACGGCCGTGACCAAGCGCTACGGCCCCAGCCAGTCCGCCTTCATCGTGCTCCCGCTCGTCTCGGCGCTCTTCGTCGACCTCGCCAACGCCCTCGTGACCCAGGGCTACCTGAACCTGTGGACCTCCCGATGACACCGCTGCTCGACACCCACCAGCACCTTATATACCCGGGGCCGCTGGAATACGGCTGGACCGAAGGCCTGCCGGCGCTCGCCGGCCGGGCCTTCACGGTCGAGGACTACCAGGCGGTCACGCGCGGCGCCGGGATCGGCGGCACCATCTTCATGGAGGCCGGGGTCGACCACGACGACCACCACGCCGAGGCCGCCATGATCGCGCGGCGGATGCGGGAGCCGGGGAGCGGAATCCTCGGGATCATATCGTCGATCCGGCCGGAGAACGCGCTGGGGTTCGACGCGTGGGTCGAGGAGGGACCGGACCTCGGCGTCGTCGGGTACCGGCGGATGCTGCACGTGGTGCCCGACGACGTGTCGCGGACCGAGACGTTCCGGGCGAACGTCCGGAAGCTCGGGGCGAAGGGGCTGCCGTTCGACATGTGCCTGCTGGCGCGGCAGCTCTGGATCGGGCTCGAGCTCGCGCGGTCCTGCCCGGACACCCGGCTCGTCCTCGACCATTGCGGCAACCCGGACATCGCCGCCGGGGCGGACGCGGTCGAGCCGTGGCGCGCCGGGCTGGCGGCGCTCGCGGCGATGCCGAACGTGGTCGTGAAGCTGTCGGGGATCTATGCCAACGTCGCGCCGGGGACCGCGACGCTCGAGACCGTCCGTTCCTACGTCGAGCATGTCATCGAGACCTTCGGCCCGGAGCGCTGCCTCTGGGGCAGCGACTGGCCGGTGGTGAACACCCGCGGCGGCGACCTGCCGGGCTGGATCGCGACGTTCCGGACGATCCTCGCCGGCTATTCGCAAGCCGAGCAGGCCGCGATGGCGCACGGCACCGCCGAGCAAGTCTACGGCGTGGCGCTGCCGCCGGCCTGACGGCACGGACGCCAGCGGCCCCCGGGGGCGCCCGGGCGTCACGTCCAGTGCGGGCTCGCCCCCGGCAGCAAACCGCGGGCGCGCGCCGGATCCTCGGGGCGCCGGCCGGTGGCGGCGGCGAAGGCCAGCACGGTGGCGTCCGACCCGAGCAGCCAGTCGAGCACGGCGGCGAGAAACTCGGGGTCCGCGCCGCCCGCGGCGAGGTCGGCCGGCGCGACCCCGCTGGCGGCGGCGAACCCGGCCAGCGTCTCGGGCTCGCCGGCGAGCCAGATCACCGCGTCGACGGCGACCTAGAGCGCCTGATCCTCGGTCATTCCACTCCTCCCCGGAGAAACCCCGCCAAGGGGCGTTAAAGGATTCGTTAACACAATTCTGCCTAAGGTCCGGACGAGGTTCAGCAGGTCAGAACAAAGCTCCACGAGGAGAAGCCGGATGTCGGGTCGAGTGCTGGTTGTCGACGACGTTGCAACCAACCGGCTCCTGCTCCGGGCCAAACTCTCCTCGGCATATTACGATGTTGTGGTCGCCGAGAACGGACTGCAGGCGCTGGAGCTCGCCCGCGGTGAACAGCCCGACATGGTGATGCTCGACGTGATGATGCCCGGCATGGACGGCTTCGCCGTGTGCAAGGCGCTGAAGTCGAGCGAGGAGACCGCGCACATCCCGGTCATCATGGTGACCGCACTCGACACGCCCGAGGAGCGCATCCGCGGCCTCGAGGCCGGCGCCGACGACTTCCTGTCGAAACCGTTCAACGACCTCGCCCTGTTCGCCCGCGTCCGCAACCTGATGCGGATGAAGATGATGTCCGACGAGCTCCGGTTGCGCGACATGACATCGCGGGAGCTCGGGCTGGCCGATCTGGTCGGCGAGCCAGAGGCCGAGCTCGAGCCGGCCGGACCGATCCTGCTGGCGCCGCCGTCGGACGCGCTCGGGGCCGCCTGGGCGGGGCAGCTGCGCGACCGGCTGCAGAACCCGATCATCGTGACCCATTCCGAGCGCGAGGCGCTGAACCTCGCACGGCTCGAGCTCCCCGACTGCTTCGTCGTGCACCAGAAGCTCAGCGAGGGCGGCGACGGGCTGCGTCTCGTCTCCGCCCTGCGTTCGCGGCCGGAGACCCGGCAGTCGGCGGTGATCCTGGTGGTCGAGGACGGCGACGTGCAGACCGCGGCCAAGGGGCTCGACCTCGGGGCATCGGACTATATCGAGGCGCCGTTCGACGTATCGGAGCTCATCGCCCGCATCCGCTCGCAGCTCCGGCGCAAGCGGTATTCGGACCGGCTGCGGACCAACCTCCGCAACGGGCTGAAGCTCGCGGTGATCGACCCGCTGACCGGGCTCTACAATCGCCGCTACGCCAGCCAGCACATGAACCGGGTGATGCAGCGGGCACGCGAGACCGAAGGGGTGTTCGCCGTGATGATGGTCGACCTCGACAAGTTCAAGTCGATCAACGACCGCTTCGGCCACGACGCCGGTGACGCGGTCCTGCGTGAATTCTCGCGGCGGCTGCAGGAGAACATCCGCGGGGTCGATCTCGTTGCCCGCTTCGGCGGCGAGGAGTTCTTCGTCGCCATGCCCGATATCGACCAGACCGCGGCAGCGCATGCTGCCGAGCGCATCCGTCGCGCGGTCGAGGGGGCGCCGGTCGCGCTCCCCGGCGGCGACGAGGTGGCGGTGACCGTCTCGGTCGGCGTCGCGATCGCCACCGGCGCCGATGCCGACGCCGAGGCGATCATCAAGCGTGCCGACAGCGCGCTGTATCAATCCAAGGAATCGGGCCGCAACAGGGTCAGCTTCTTCGCCCGCGCGGCCTGACGGCAGGGCGCTCAGGACCAGACCAGCGGCAAACGGGTGAGCGCCTTGCCGGAACAGCGAAGGCGCCCTCAGGTATCTCGATGATCAAAGGCAGGCGGGCAGGATCGCGCGCTCCGGAGACTTCCTGAAGCAGGCTCCCGGCAGGTGGCCGGGCCTCTCGGCCCGGCCCGAGCGCCGTCAGGCGACGGCGAGTGTCTCGCGCGGACGGGACAGGCGGTAGCCGATTCCGAGCAGCGCGAACCAGACCGGTGCGACGTAGAGCGCGACCCGGGTGCCGTCGTCGAAGCCGAGGAAGATCGCGACCATGGCGAGGAAGGCGAGCACGCCCCAGTTGGTGTAGGGGGCGCCGGGCATCCGGAAGGAGACCGAGGCCGCCTCGCCGCGGGCGACGGCCCGGCGGTAGCCGATGTGCGCCAGCATGATCATGCCCCAGGTCCAGAGGGTGCCGACCAGCGCGACCGAGGTCACGTAGACGAAGACCTGCTCGGGGATGAAGTAGTTCAGCACCACGCCGAGGAGCATGACGAAGACCGAGGCGGTGATGCCGGCGGCCGGCACGTGGTTGCGGTTCACCTTGCCGAATGCCTTCGGCGCCTGGCCGAACTGGGCGAGGGTGTAGAGCATGCGTCCCGTCGAGAAGATGCCGGAGTTGCAGGACGAGGCGGCGGCGGTGATCACGACGAAGTTGATGATCAGGGCGGCGGCCGGCAGGCCCATGCGCTCGAAGACCATCACGAACGGGCTCTCGCCGGCCGAGAACTCGGTCCAGGGCACGAGCGACATCACGACGAGCAGCGCGCCGATGTAGAAGACCAGAATCCGCCAGATGACCGCGTTGGTGGCCTTGGGCAGTGACTTCGCCGGGTCTTCGACCTCGCCGGCGGTGACGCCGAGGAGTTCGACGCCTTGGAAGGCGAACATTACCATCTGCAGCGCGAGGACGACGCCGAGCACGCCGGTCGGGAAGAGGCCGCCGTGCGCCCAGAGGTTGGAGACGGTCGCGGTCTCGGCGTGCGGGCCGGAGCCGAACAGGAGGAAGAGCGGGCCTGCGACGAGGAGGCCGACGATCGCGAGGATCTTGATCAGCGCGAACCAGAACTCGAGCTCGCCGAAGAACTTCACCGCGACGAGGTTGACGCCGTAGAGGACGGAGAGGGTGACCAGCGCCGGGATCCACTGCGGCACGTCGGGGAACCAGAAGTGGGTGTAGATGCCGACGGCGGTGATCTCGGCCATGCCGGTCACGACCCACATGAACCAGTAGGACCAGCCGGTGGCGAAGCCGGCAAAGGGCGAAACGTACTCCTCGGCGTAGGTCGCGAAGGATCCCGCCACGGGCCGGTGCAGCATGAGCTCGCCGAGGGCCCGCATAATGAAGAAGATGATCGCACCCGCCGCGGCGTAGGCGAAGATCAGGCCGGGGCCGGCCTGACCGATGGCTCGGCCCGAGCCGAGGAACAGGCCGACGCCGATGGCGCCGCCGAGGGCGATCAGCTGCACGTGCCGGTCCTTGAGGCCGCGGTGAAAGTCGCGGGCCTCCTGCCTTTGTTCGGCGTCGAACGCCGCGGTTTCATGCGCTTGCATGAGCATTCCTCCATTCGGTTTGTTCTGGTGCTAGGGGTGGGCCGCGGGAGCGGCCCGGCTTCTCACGCCGCCTCAGGCGAGGCTGGCGACGAGCTCGATCTCGACGCTGGCGCCGCGCGGCAGCGCGGCGACCTGGACCGTCGAACGGGCGGGCTTGTGGCTGCCGAAGCGCTTCTCGTAGACCGCGTTCAGCTTGCCGAAGTCGCCGAGGTCGGTGACGAAGACGGTGGCCTTGACCACCTTGTCGAGGCTGGAGCCCGCCTCGGCGAGCACGGCCGCGAGGTTGTCGAAGACTTGCTCGGCCTGCGCCTCGATGCCCTCCGCCATCTTGCCGGCGAGGTCCAGCGGGATCTGCCCCGAGGTGAAGAGCAGGTCGCCGAGCTTCACGGCGTGGACGTAGGGACCGATGGCGGCGGGAGCGCCCTTGGCGTTGATCGGGGTCATGCGTGAACTTCCTCGAGGTCGGGGGTGGGACGGGAGATCGGGCCGGCATAGCGGTCGAGCCCGAGCGGGCGGGCGTCGATCGCCGGCGCGCGGCCGGAGACGAGGTCGGCAAGGACGGCACCCGAGCCGCAGGCCATGGTCCAGCCGAGCGTGCCATGGCCGGTGTTGAGCCAGAGGTTGCGGAACGTGGCCCGGCCGATCACTGGCGGGCCGTCCGGCGTCATCGGACGATGTCCGGCCCAGAAACTGCCGGCGCGGGCGTCGCCGCCGGCGGGGTAGAGGTCGGAGACGACGTGCTCGAGCGTGCCGCGGCGGCGGGCCGGAAGCGCGGTCGAGAAGCCGTCGAGCTCGGCCATGCCGCCGACGCGGATGCGGTCGCCGAGGCGGGTGATCGCGACCTTGTACTTCTCGTCCATCACCGTCGACTCGGGCGCGCCGGCGGGGTCGGTGATCGGAACCGTCAGCGAGTAGCCCTTGACCGGGTAGACCGGCAGGTCGATCCCGTGCGGCTTCAGCATCAGCGGCGAGTGGCTGCCGAGGGCGAGGACGTAGGCGTCGGCCGCGACCGGCCCTTGGTCGGTGGCGACGCCGGCGATGCGGTCGCCGTCGGCGATGAGCCCGGTCACGCCGACGCCGTAGCGAAAGTCGACGCCGCGAACGGCGGCGAGGTCGCGGAGCGCGTTCGTGAACTTGAAGCAGTCACCGGTCTCGTCGCCGGGCAGGCGCAGGCCGCCGACGAACTTCTCGCGGACGCGGGCGAGCGCCGGCTCGGCGGCGACGCAGCCCTCGACGTCGAGGAGCGCGTGCGGCACGCCGAGCTCGGCCAGCACGGCGACGTCCTTGGCGGCGCCCGCGAGGAGCTTCTCGCTGCGGAAGAGCTGCAGCGTGCCCTGAGTCCGCTCGTCGTAGGCGACGCCGGTCTCGGCCCGCAGCGCCTTCAGCATGTCGCGGCTGTACTCGGCGATCGGCACCATGCGGCTCTTGTTGAGCGCATAGGCCTCGGTCGTGCAGTTGCGCAGCAGGGCGAAGGCGAAGCGCAGCATCGCCGGGCTGAGGGTCGGGCGGATGAACAGCGGACTGTGCCGCATGAACAGCCACTTCATTGCCTTGAGCGGAATGCCCGGGGCGGCCCAGGGCGAGGCGTAGCCGGGCGAGACCTCGCCGGCGTTCGCGAAGCTCGTCTCGAGCGCCGGGCCGGGCTGGCGGTCGATGACGGTGACCTCGTGGCCGGCGGCCGCGAGATACCAGGCGCTGGTCGTGCCGATGACGCCGCTGCCGAGTATGACGATCTTCATGCGCTGAGCCTTTCGGTCTGGACGGCGTCCACGTAGCTGCGGGCGTAGCGGCTGCCGAGGGAGGTGAGGATTTCGTAGCCGATGGTGCCGGCCTCGGCGGCGAGGGCGTCGACCGGGTGCCGCGCGCCGACGAGCTCGAGGAAGCCGCCCTCGACCGCCTGCGGCGCCTCGGTGACGTCGAAGGTCGCCGTGTCCATGGAGACGATGCCGACCAGCGTCACGGCCGTGTCGCCGGCGAAGGCGGTGGCACGGTGGCTGAGGCCGCGACGGTAGCCGTCGGCGTAGCCGACCGCGACGGTAGCGATCCGGCGCGGACCCGTGGCGGTCCAGGCGGCGCCGTAGCCGACCTGCGCGCCGGCCGGGATCTCGCGGGTCTGCACGATGCGGCCGCGCAGGCGGACGACGGGCCGCATCGGGTTGGCGGCGCCCTTGACCGGTGCGAGGCCGTAGAGCGCGGCGCCGGGGCGGGCGAGATCGAAGCGGAAGTCGCTTCCGAGGAAGATCCCCGAGGAGTTGGAGAGGCTCGCCGGGGCCGGCGGCAGCCGGCGGCGAGCCGCGGCGAAGCGCCCGAGCTGCGCGCGGTTCATCGGGTGACCCTGGTCATCGGCGCAGGCGAGATGGCTCATGACCAGCCGCAGGTCGAGGGGCGCCAGCCGTGCGGGCGCGTCGGCCAGGGCCGCCAGGTCGGCCGCGTCGAGCCCGAGCCGCGACATTCCGCTGTCGACCTGCAGCACCGCCGGCAGCCGCCGCTCGCGGCGGCGCGCGGCACCAGTCCAGGCCTCGAGCTGCCGCAGGCTGTTCAGGACGGGGGTTATGCCACGGGCGATCGCCTCGGCCTCCGCTCCGTCGGGCAGGCCGTTCAGGACGAATATCTCTGCGCGGGCCGGGAGCATGGGGCGGAGCGCGACCGCCTCGTCGAGGTGGGCGACGAAGAAGTGGCGGCAGCCCTCCGCCGCGAGCGTCGGTGCGACCCGCGCGGCGCCGAGACCGTAGGCGTCGGCCTTGACGACTCCCGCGCAGGCGGTGGTGCCGAGGCGGGTGCGGAGCAGCCGGTAGTTCGCCCGGATCGCGCCGAGGTCGATCTCGAGGAGCGCGCCCGCGTGCCTGGGTTCGAAAGTCTTCATGTCCCTCTCCGATCTCCTGCCTATGTCCAGCAAGGATCGTGCCACATGCGGGTGTCGCGATAACCGTCGGAGATCGTTGCGGTTTATCGAAAGTCCGCATTGACCGAGGTGTACGCATTCGTTTACAGCAACCCTTGCCCACTGCGGCAAATCCGTTGTTGACCAGGGGGTTAGCAGCGCCGTAAACCTCTGCATACGCTGTAACGAATCCCGTACACGGGGGCGCCCATGCGGATCGACGTGGCCTTCGAGGACAGGGTGGGGATCGCCTCCGAGATCCTCTCGGTCATGGCGCGGCGGCGACTCGACGTGGTGGCCGTCGAGGTCGAGCCGCCGCATCTCTTCATCGACGTGCCCGGGCTTGCCGGGCCGGCGTTCGCCGAGCTGCGCGGGACGCTCGCGAAGGTCGAGGGGGTTCGGGCGGTGCAGCCGGTCGAGATGCTGCCGGGCGCGCGGCGGCGGCTGCACCTCGACACGCTGCTCGACGCGCTCGTCGACCCGGTCCTGGCGGTCGACGGCGAGGGGCGGGTGGTCGTCGCCAACGCGGCGGCAGCGGACGCGCTCGGCCTCGCCGGCGAGGCCGCGGTGGCCGGGACCGCGCTGGCGACGCTGTTCGACGATCCCGAGATCGGGGCCGGGCTGCGCGCGAAGGGCTTCCGCGAGCCGCCGCGCGAGGCGACGGTCCGCGGCACCCCCTTCATGCTCGAGACCCGGCCGATCGTCGAGGGCGAGGCGGTGGCGGGCGGGGTGATCCTGCTGCACGCGCCGCGTCGGATCGGCGAGCGGCTGAACGCCCTGCAGCATGCGGAAGCAGGAGGCTTCGAGGCGATTCTCGGCGACTCTCCAGCGATTCAGGCGCTGAAGGCGCGGGCTGCACGGGTGGCCCCGGTCGACGCGCCGCTGATGGTGCTGGGCGAAACCGGCACCGGCAAGGAGCTGCTGGCGCTGGCCTGCCACCGCGCGAGCCCGCGGGCCGACAAGCCGTTCCTGGCGCTGAACTGCGCGGCGCTGCCCGAGAGCCTGGCCGAGAGCGAGCTCTTCGGATACGCCTCCGGTGCGTTCTCGGGCGCCCGGCGCGACGGCAAACCCGGGCTCCTCGAGCTGGCCGATCGCGGCACGGTGTTCCTCGACGAGATCGGCGAGATGTCGCTTTACCTGCAGGCGAAGCTGCTGCGCTTCCTCAACGACGGCAGCTTCCGCCGGGTCGGGGGCGAGCGCGAGGCGCGGGTCAACGTCCGCATCGTCAGCGCCACGCACCGCGACTTGCCGGCAATGATTGCGCGCGGCGAGTTCCGGGAAGACCTCTACTACCGGCTGAACGTGCTCGGGGTCGAGATCCCGCCGCTCCGCGACCGCGGCGACGACGTGCTACTGCTCGCGCGGCACTTCGCCGAGCGGGCGGCGGCGCAGGCGCGGCGGCCGGCCTGCCGGCTGACCGCGGCGGCCGAGGAGGCCCTCGTTGCCAACGCCTGGCCCGGAAACGTGCGCCAGCTCGAGAACGCGGTCTTCCGTGCGGTGACGCTCAGCGAGCACGCCGCAATCGGGCCCGACGATCTCGAGCTGCCAGTGGCGCCGGCGAAGTCCGCTTCAGTGTCGCTGCCGGACCCGGAGACCTGGACCGAGGCGGTCGAGGGTTTCGAGCGCGACCTCCTGAAGCGGCTCTATCCGGACCATCCGTCCAGCCGCAGGCTTGCTGCCCGCCTCGGCACGTCGCACACGATGATCGCGAACAAGCTCCGTCGCTTCGGCTTGCCGGAGCGGTAGCGTCGTGGCGGCGTCGGTCCCGGCGATCGAGACGAGCGGGCGCGGCCACCGCGTGCCGCCCCGGCTTGTCCGCGTCCGCCTCACGACCCCAGGGGTCGGACAATCGGCCCGATGCCTCACCCCATGGTGGGCATGACGAACTCGGCCTCGGCGCGCATGCCGGTCGGCCAGCGCGTCGTGATCGTCTTCAGTCGCGTATAGAAGCGGACACCCTCCGGCCCGTGCATGTGGTGGTCGCCGAAGAGCGACGCCTTCCAGCCGCCGAACGAGTGGAACGCCATCGGCACCGGGATCGGCACGTTCACGCCCACCATCCCGACCTCGACCTCGTGCGCGAAAGCCCGCGCCGAGTCGCCGTCCCGGGTGAAGATTGCCACCCCGTTGCCGTACTCGTGCTTCGCGACCAGATCCGCCGCCTCGTCGTAGTTCTTCGCCCGCACCACCGAGAGCACCGGCCCGAAGATCTCCTCCTTCCAGACCGTCATGTCCGGCGTGACGTCGTCGAGCAGCGTGCCGCCGACGAAGTATCCGCCCTCGTAGCCCTGCGGCGCCCTGAAGCCGCGCCCATCCACGACGACCTTTGCTCCCTCCCGCTCGCCGGCGTCGATATAGCCCTTCACCTTGGCCAGATGCTGCGCCGTGACGAGCGGACCCATCTCGGACGCCCGGTCCGACGCCGGCCCGACCTTCAAGGCCTCGATCTTCGGCACCAGCTTCTCGATCAGCGCGTTCGCGGTCTTCTCGCCCACCGGCACCGCCACGGAAATCGCCATGCACCGCTCGCCGGCCGAGCCGTAGGCAGCCCCCATCAGCGCGCCGACCGCCATGTCGATGTCGGCGTCCGGCATGATGATCGCGTGGTTCTTCGCGCCCCCCAGCGCCTGCACCCGCTTCCCGTTCGCGGTCCCGCGGGCGTAGATGTATCGCGCGATCGGGGTCGAGCCGACGAAGCTGACCGCCTTGACGTCGGGGTTGTCGAGGAGAGCGTCGACGGCCTCCTTGTCGCCGTTCACCACGTTGAAGACGCCCGCGGGGATGCCGGCCTTCGTGAGCAACTCGGCGATGAAGAGCGGCGCCGACGGATCGCGCTCGCTCGGCTTCAGCACGAAGCAGTTGCCGCAGGCGAGCGCCACCGGGAACATCCACATCGGCACCATGCAGGGGAAGTTGAACGGCGTGATGCCGGCGACGACCCCGAGCGGCTGGCGCAGCGAGTGGCTGTCGACGTTGGTGCCGACGTTCTCGGTCACCTCGCCCTTCAGGAGATGCGGGATGCCGACGGCGAATTCTACCACCTCGAGCCCGCGCGTCACCTCCCCGAGGGCGTCGTCGTGGGTCTTGCCATGCTCGGCGGAGATCAGCTCGGCGATCCTGTCGGCGTTCTCCTGCAGGAGGAACTTGAACTTGTCGAGGATGCGGGCGCGGCGCAGCGGCGGCGTCTTGGCCCAGGCGGGCCAGGCCGCCTTGGCGATGGCGACGACTTCGTCCACCTCGGCCGCCGTGGCGAGGGGCACCCGCTTCTCGGCGGTGCCGGTCGCCGGGTCGAAGACGTCGGCGAAGCGGCCGGACTTGCCCGGGACCCGCGCGCCGGAGACGTAGTTCGAAAGGTCGGTCATGCGTTTCCTCCTTGGCTGTCGCGGCAGATCTCCCATTGTACCGGGGTCGGGGCAACCGTCCGCATTGCGAAACTGATATGCATGAACCGATATTCACTGCCGGCTTCGACTGGGACGACGGCCGGCTTTTCCTGGCGGTCGCCCGCGCCGGGCAGGTGCTGGGCGCCGCGCGCGCCCTCGGCATCAACCAGGCGACGTTGAGCCGGCGGATGGCGCGGCTCGAGCGCCGACTCGGGGTCAAGCTCCTGGTGCGGCGAACCCACGGCAGCGAGCTGACCGAAGCCGGCCAGGCGTTGACCGAGACCCTGGAGCGGGTAGAGGCTGAGCTCATCGAGTCGCAGGTGCGGCTGCACGGAACCGACGCGCGTATCTCCGGGGTGGTGCGGATCGGCACCCCCGACGGCTTCGGCGTCGCCTTTCTGGCGCCGCGGCTGGCGCGGCTCGCCGAGCGGCATCCGGACCTGCGTGTCCAGCTCGTCCCGACCCCGCGTGGCTTCTCGCTCTCGCGCCGCGAAGCCGACCTCGCCGTGATGGTCGGCCGGCCCGAGCGCGGCCGGCTCGTGGCGCGCAAGCTGACCGACTACACCCTCGGGCTATACGCCTCGCGGGCCTACCTCGCGGCGCATCCGGCCCCCGCGACCCAGGCCGAGCTCGCCCGGCACCGGCTGGTCGGCTATGTCGACGATCTGGTCGCGGTCCCCGCCCTCGGCTATGCGGCCGAGTTCCTGCGCGGCTGGAGCTCGCATTTCGAGGTGTCGAGCGCCATCGGGCAGGTCGAGGCCGTGCGCGCCGGCGCCGGCATCGGCGTCCTGCACGACTACCTGGCCGGCCGCCATCCCGAGCTCGTCCGCGTCCTCCCCGGCCAGCGCGCGGTGCGCTCGTACTGGACCGCGATCCACGAGAACCTGCGCGACGTCGCCCGCGTCCGCGCCGCGGCGGACTTCCTGACCCGCACGGTCCGCGAGGCGCAGTCCGACTTCGTCGCCGCGGCTCCGCCCCCGGCCTGAGCCCTCGGCGGAAGCCGCCCGGCATCGCTCGGTGGTGGATGCCGCACGACCGTCGCGAACGATGTCCGGATCCCAAGCGCCTTGCATGCACCTGCTGTCGTCCGCGGACGCGGCGCGCCCGGAGGCGGACCCGGGGGCTCGAAGCGCTCGCGTCAGGGCATGAACTGCCCGCCGTTGACGTGCAGGATCTGCCCGGTGACGTAGGCGCTCATCCCCGAGCAGAGGAAGACGACCGGCCCGACGCAATCCTCGGCGACCCCGAGCCGGCCCATCGCCACCGCCTTGCGCATCGCCTCCATCCGCTCGGGAGGAGTCGCGGCATGGAACGGCGTGGCGATGACGCCGGGTGCCACCGCGTTCACCCGGATGCCGCGCGGCGCGAGCTCGGTCGCCATCCCGCGGGTCAGGTTGTGGACGTAGGCCTTGGCGCTCGCATAGTGCGCCGACCCCGGCCCGCCGCCGTTGGCCCCGGCGATCGAGCCGATGTTCACGATGACCCCGCCGGCGCGCTCGAGGTGCGGGATCGCCGCCTGCGAAACCGTCACCACCGACCGCACGTTGAGGTCGAGCGCCGCCTGGTAGAGCCCGAGGTCGAGCTCGGCGAAGGGCTGCCGCGCCAGGATCGCCCCGGCGTTGTTGACCAGGATGTCGAGCCGCCCGAGCGCCGCCACCGCCGCCTCGACCACCTCCGCCCCCGTCTCGGCGCGGGCGAGGTCCCCCTGCACCGCCACCGCGCTGCCGCCGTCGGCCACGATCTCCGCCACGACCGTCTGTGCCGCGGCCGCACTGCGATTGTAGTGCACCGCCACCGTCGACCCGAGCCGGCCCAAGGCCGCCGCCACCGCCGCGCCGATCCCCGTGCTCGCGCCGGTCACCAGCGCCGCCTTGCCTCGAATGTCCTCCAGCATGCTTCCCTCCGCCCGTCGCCCGACCCAACAGCTTCGCCCTGTCCCGGTCAACCCGCCCGTCCGGTTCGCTGCCGCCTTGTCCTCGGGCGCGGCGTCGCCTAGACGGGTATCGCAGCTGCGAGGGGCCCATGGACAAGATCAAAGTCGCGAACCCGGTCGTCGAGCTCGACGGCGACGAGATGACCCGGATCATCTGGGACGAGATCAAGACCAAGCTGATCCTGCCGTACCTCGACGTCGACCTGCACTACTACGACCTCGGCATCGAGGAGCGCGACCGCACCGACGACCGGATCACCGTCGACGCCGCGAACGCGATCAAGCAGTACGGCGTCGGGGTGAAGTGCGCGACGATCACCCCCGACGAGGCGCGGGTGGAGGAGTTCAACCTCAAGCAGATGTGGAAGTCGCCGAACGGCACCATCCGCAACATCCTCGGCGGGGTGATCTTCCGCCAGCCGATCATCTGCCGGAACGTGCCGCGGCTGGTGCCGGGCTGGACGAAGCCGATCGTGGTCGGGCGCCACGCCTACGGCGACCAGTACCGGGCGACCGATTTCCGTTTCCCGGGCAAGGGGAAGCTCACGATCAAGTTCGTCGGCGACGACGGCACCACGATCGAGAAGGACGTCTTCGACGCGCCCGGCTCTGGCGTGACCATGGCGATGTACAACCTCGACCAGTCGATCGTCGACTTCGCGCGCGCCTCGATGAACTACGCGCTGAACCTCGGCTGGCCGCTCTACCTCTCGACCAAGAACACCATTCTCAAGGCCTACGACGGGCGGTTCAAGGATCTGTTCCAGGAGGTGTTCGACGCCGAGTTCGCGGGGGCCTTCAAGGCGAAGGGGATCACCTACGAGCATCGGCTGATCGACGACATGGTGGCCTCGGCGCTGAAGTGGTCGGGCGGCTACGTCTGGGCGTGCAAGAACTACGACGGCGACGTCCAGTCGGACACGGTGGCGCAGGGGTTCGGCTCGCTCGGGCTGATGACCTCGGTCCTGATGACGCCGGACGGCAAGACCGTGGAGGCGGAGGCCGCGCACGGCACGGTCACCCGCCACTACCGCCAGCACCAGAAGGGCGAGCAGACCTCGACGAACTCGGTCGCCTCGATCTACGCCTGGACGGGCGGGCTGAAGCACCGCGCCAAGCTCGACGACAACGCCGCGCTCCGCCGCTTCGCCGAGACGCTGGAGAAGGTCACGGTCGATACCGTCGAGTCGGGGTTCATGACCAAGGACCTCGCGCTGCTGGTCGGGCCGGATCAGAAGTGGCTGACGACGACCGGCTTCCTCGACAAGGTCGACGAGAACCTGCAGAAGGCCATGGGCTGACCCTTTGCCCGAGCCCGCCCGCAACCGGCGGCCAGGTCGCCGGCTTCGCGGGGGGGCATCGGGCGATTCGCAAGTCGTTGACTTATAAAGGCAATTTCGCCGAGCATTAACCTTTCGGCAACAGCTTGCGCGAAGCGCGCCTGCGGGGTCCGCGCGGGCGCATCGCCCGCTCGGCGGGCCGGCTACAGCCCCTCGACGATGACGAGGTCGCGCTCGGCGGCACCCTTCGCATGGGCAAGCGCCGCCTGGTATTCGGGCGAGCGGTAGCAGGCCTCGGCCGCCGCGAGCGAGGGGAACTCGGCGAGCACGTTGCGCGCCCGGTCGTTGCCCTCGAGCTGGAGGTAGCGGCCGGAGCGCGCGAGGAAGCGGCCGCCATGCCCCTCGATCACAGCCGTCGCGAGCCTGGCATAGCGGCCGTAGGCCTCGGGGTCGGTCACCTCGACATGGGCGATCCAGTAGGCGGCCATCATCCCCTCCCGTGCCGGGCCGGAGCCCTGCGGCCCGGACGCCGGGCCTCGCGATCAGTCGTCGAGCACCTCGGCGGTCTCCTCGCCGGACATGGTGAAGTCGAGGCCGTGCGCGGCGCGGATCTTGTCCTCGATGCGGAAGGCGACGTCGGGGTTGTCCTTGAGGAACGTCTTGGCGTTCTCGCGGCCCTGGCCGATCCGCTCGTCGGCGAAGGAATACCAGGCGCCGGACTTCTCGACCACCCCGGCCTTGACCCCGAGGTCGATGAGCTCGCCGCGTTTCGAGATGCCCTCGCCGTACATGATGTCGAACTCGACCTGCTTGAACGGCGGCGCCACCTTGTTCTTGACCACCTTGACCCGGGTGGTGTTGCCGACGACCTCGTCGCGGTCCTTGATCGCGCCGATCCGCCGGATGTCGAGCCGGACCGAGGCGTAGAACTTGAGCGCGTTGCCGCCGGACGTCGTCTCGGGCGAGCCGAACATGACGCCGATCTTCATCCGGATCTGGTTGATGAAGATCACCATGCAGTTCGACCGGCTGATGGCGCTCGTGAGCTTGCGCATGGCCTGGGACATCAGCCGGGCCTGGGCGCCGACCTGGGCGTCGCCCATCTCGCCCTCGAGCTCCGACTTCGGGGTCAGCGCCGCGACCGAGTCGACGACGATGACCGAGATGGCGCCCGACCGCACCAGCGTCTCGGTGATCTCGAGCGCCTGCTCGCCGGTGTCGGGCTGCGAGATCAGGAGCTCGTCGATGTCGACCCCGACCTTCTTCGCATAGACCGGGTCGAGCGCGTGCTCGGCGTCGACGAAGGCGCAGACCCCGCCCTTCTTCTGCTCCTCGGCGATGACGTGCAGCGCGAGCGTGGTCTTGCCCGAGCTTTCCGGCCCGTAGATCTCGATGATCCGCCCCTTCGGCAGGCCGCCGATGCCGAGCGCGACGTCGAGGCCGATCGAGCCGGTCGAGATCGCCTCGATGTCGAGGGCGGGCGTCGATCCGAGCTTCATGATCGAGCCCTTGCCGAAGCTGCGCTCGATCTGCGCCAGCGCGGATTCGAGCGCCTTCTGCTTGTCCATGCCGCGTCTTTCGCTGAAGTCCAGAACCTGACTGGCCATGCCCTTATCCCACAGTTGCGAAGCGCCGGCAATCGGGGCACCGCCCCATGTTCCCGACTTGTTCCCGTCACTCACCATGGATACGAAACCGGAACATTGCAACGCAATTCTTCGCTTTCCCCGAAGCTTCCCGGGAAAAGTTAAGCGATGGTGAATCGGTGCCGACGCAAGCCTGGCCGGGCCCCCGCGGCCGCCCTCGACCGCGGGGCCGACGGGCGCCATACTCGTCCGCGCAGCAGCAGGAGGAGGCGACGATGCCCGCTTACAGGGTCGGCTATCTCGTGGGAAGCCTCGCGAAGGAATCGATCAACCGGAAGCTCGCCAGGGCGCTGGTGCGGCTGGCGCCCAGGGAGCTCGAGATGACCGAGGTCGGCTTCGGCGACCTGCCGCTCTACAGCTACGACTACGACAAGGACTTTCCGCCGGCGGCGCGGGCGTTCAAGGAGGCGCTCGGGGCGCAGGAGGCGTTCATCTTCGTGACCCCGGAGTACAACCGCTCGCTGCCGGGCGGCCTGAAGAACGCCATCGACTGGGCGAGCCGGCCCTACGGCAAGAACTCGTTCCACCGCAAGCCCTCGGCGGTCATCGGCACCTCGCCGGGCATGCTCGGCACCGCGCTGGCGCAGCAGAGCCTGCGCGGGGTCATGGCCTTCTGCAACTCGCCGATGATGAACTCGATCGAGGCCTACATCCAGTTCAAGCCCGGCCTGATCACCGCCGAGGGCGAGGTGACCAACGAGGGAACCGAGAAGTTCCTCAAGGGCTGGATCGACGAGTTCGCCGGCTTCGTCGAGCGCGTCTACACGGCCCTGCCGCGGCCCGTCTGAGTCACAGGGCGCTTCGCGCCCGCGCCGGCTCGTCGACCCCGCCGAAGCGGCGGCTGCGCGCGCGGTAGCCGTCGACCGCGGCCGCGAAGGCGGCGACGGTGAAGTCGGGCCAGGCGGTTTCGGGGAAGTCGTACTCGGCGTAGGTGCCCTGCCAGAGCAGGAAGTTGGAGATACGGAACTCGCCCGAGGTGCGGATGATAAGGTCGGGGTCGGGGACGCCGGCGGTGTCGAGCGCCGCCGAGAGGCTGCCCTCGGTGATCGCCGAGGGGCGCAGCGCGCCGGCGGCCACCTCCTGCGACAGCGCGCGCACCGCCCGGGTCAGCTCGTCGCGGCCGCCGTAGTCGATGGCGATCGACAGTGTCAGGCCGTGGCAGTGGCGGGTGTGCGCCTCCATCTCGGCCATCAGCTGCTGCAGGTGGCGCGGCAGCCGGTGGCGCATGCCGATGAAGCGGACGCGGACCGCGTTGCGGCGCAGCCCGTCCATCTTGCGGCGGATGTACTGGCTGAAGATGCGCATCAGCCCCTCGACCTCGGCGAGCGGCCGGCGCCAGTTCTCGGTCGAGAAGGCGTAGAGGGTCAGGTGGGTGACCCCAAGGTCGGGGCAGGCCTTGACGATCTCCGAGACCCGCCGGGCGCCGCGCGAATGTCCGGCGAGCCGCCCCAGACCGCGCGCCTCGGCCCAGCGGCCGTTGCCGTCCATTATCAGCCCGACGTGGAGCGTCGGAGCCATCGATTGCTGCATCGCGAAAACCACCTGCCCGATCCGGTCAATATGCACAACGAACCGCAGGCACAACAGATGACTTTGGTTTATTCCGACCCGGCAACGGGCGGAAAGCCGCCGCGGTCCCCGGGTTCAGAGCAGGCGGGCGAGGCCGAGCGGCAGACGCGGCGCATTCAGCGACATCACCCGGTAGAGCTGGGCGTAGAGAAGGACGGTGACGAAGAAGAAGAAGGCGCTGGCCAGCACGCTCGGCCAGGCGACGGCGGCGAAGATCGCCGTCAGCAAGGGAAGCGTCCAGGTCACCACGCTGGTCGCGGGGTTGCGCAGGTGGACGGGACCCGCGGCAGGCACGATGCGGCGGGCGAAGTGGCGATGCGCCAGCATGTGGAAGTGGACGCGGTCGGGCTGGCCGATCGAATGGCCCTCGCGGCGGGCCTTGCGGCGCATCGACGCGAGCGTCTCGATCACCGGGTAGGCGCAGATCAGGATCGCGGTCCAGGCCGAGGTCTCGGGGTTGCGCATCGGCAGGAGCACGCCGAGGCCGGCGAGCAGGAACCCCGAGAGATAGGCGCCCCCGTCGCCGAGGAAGATCGGCCCGAAGGGGAAGTTGACGAGGAAGAAGCCGAGGAGGAGCGCCGCGTAGAGCACAGCCAGGGCGAAGACCATGTCGTCGCCGACCCGGTGCGCCACCCAGGCGAAGGCGGCGAGCATGATGATGACCGACCCCGACGCGAGACCGTTGAAGCCGTCGATGATGTTGATCGCGTTGGCGACCCCGCCCATGGAGAAGCCGGTGAAGAGGACGGCGACGATCCAGAAGGAGAGGAGCCAGTCGACGCCGGGCAGGTAGACCTTGTGCATGGTGTAGCCGGTCACGAGCGCGAAGAGCACGCCGGCCCCCATGGTGGCGAGGAGCCGCCAGCGGACGCCGACCCGGCCGGTCAGGTCCTCGGCCAGCCCGGCGGCGAGCGGCGGAACGGCCGAGAGCCCGATCAGGAGCCACGGCAGGTGCAGGCGCTCGGGCAGTGCCGGCCAGACCAGCAGGTATCCGAGCGCCAGCGCCGCGCCGCCGACCCTCGGCGTCGGCCGGGTGTGGAACTTCTGCACGCCCCGGGTCGCGTCCTCGGTGTAGCGGCCGTGCCAGCGCTGGGTGGCGACCACGATCAGGCAGGCGACGAGCGACAGCAGCAGGGCGAGCAAGGCCGGGAGGGCGATGTCGCCGATGCCGATGGTCGGATCGAAGCCCAGCATGCCCCGCGCTTTTCCCCCGGTATTCTTGTGCTTGATCGGCGATAACTACCCGAGTTCGTTCGCCGACGCGACAGCTTTCCGGCCTCCGGCGCCGATCCGGTGCTCGTCGAGCCACGCGTTGATCCGCCAGGCGAGGCTCCGCCAGTGCGGGTCGATCGGGACGCCGTGGCCGAAGCCGCGCATCAACTCGGTCTCGGCACCGTAGGCCAGGCCGATCGCCCAGAGGTCGGTGACCGGCACGAAGGCATCGCCGTCGCCGAGGAGCGCCAGCGTCCGGGCGCGGCGCGCCAGGAACCAGGCGGGCAGGTCCCAGGTCAGCCCGTCGAGCAGCGCCAGCGGGCTCTCGTGCCCGGGGACGAGCGCGACGCCGTCGATCCAGGCATCGGGGGTCTCGGGAGCGAAGAGCGCGCGCCGGATGGCCTCGCGGGTCACGTGCGCGCCGCCGCCCGCCTGGGCTAGGAAGAGCGCCGCCAGCACCTCCGGGGCGCCGGCGGAGAGCTGCCAGAGCGACGGCCCGAGGCCGCAGGGCCCCGGCGAGGCCACGAGCACGGTGCCGGCGACCCGGCGCCGCGCGGCCAGGTGCTGCGCGACCAGCCCGCCCAGCGAGTGGCCGACGACGACCGGCGGGGCGCCGAGGGTGTCGGCGGCCGCCGCGGCGCGGGCGACGTAGTCGCGCAGCCGCGCCGGAGCGCCGGCGGTTAGGCCCGACAGGCGCGGCGCGAGCACGCGGTGGCCGCGCGCGGCGAACCATGGCGCGACGAAGCGCGTCCAGATCTCCGGCCCCGCGAAGGCGCCGTGCAGGAAGAGGATCGGCGGCTTCTCGGCCATGCGGGCACCTCCGGAGGCGCCTTCTTGCCCGAACCGAACGGTTCTGTCGAGCGAATCAACGGCTTGGCCACCCGTCGAGGTGCGGCCGGATCAGCGCCATCGGGTGCGCGCGCAGCGTCAGCCGGAGCGCGGTATAGTCGGCGACGATCTCCTCGCCGAGGGTCATCGGCGGCAGGCTCACCGGCCCCTCCTCGTCGCCCTCGCCGCCCTCGAAGAGCGGCAGCGGCGCGTTGCCGCCGATCGCCCTGACCTGCCAGAGCGCCTCGCGGCGGCTGAGCCCGAGGCTCGCGAAGGCGTCGGCCTCGGCGAGTTTCGTCAGGAGCCGCGGCGGCGTCCCGGCCCGCCGCCACAGCGCCGCCACGTCGCGGTAGCCGTTGCCGCGAGCGGCGGCGATCCAGTCGGCCTCGGTCTCCGCCACGCCCTTGATCTGGCGGAAGCCGAGCCGGAGCGCCAGCCCGCCCTGCCCGTCGGGCTCGATGAGGTTGTCCCAGGCGCTCGCGTTCACGCAGACCGGCCGGACCTCGACTCCGTGCGCGCGGGCGTCGCGCACGATCTGCGCCGGGGCGTAGAAGCCCATCGGCTGCGAGTTCAGGAGCGCGCAGGCGAAGATCGCCGGATGGTGGCACTTCATCCAGGCCGAGGCGTAGACCAGGAAGGCGAAGCTCGCCGCGTGGCTCTCGGGGAAGCCGTAGCTGCCGAACCCCTCGATCTGGTTGAAGCAGCGCTCGGCAAAGTCGGGCGGATAGCCGTTGGCCGCCATCCCCTGCAGGAAGCGCTCGCGGAAGGTATGGATGGTGCCGACGTTCTTGAAGGTCGCCAGCGACCGCCGCAGCCGGTCGGCCTCTTCGGGCGTGAAGCCGGCGCCGATGATCGCGATCTGCATGGCCTGCTCCTGGAAGAGCGGCACCCCGAGGGTCTTGCCGAGGACGTCACCGAGGGCGTCGGACGGGAACGCCACCTTCTCCTCGCCGCGCCGCCGGCGCAGGAACGGATGCACCATGTCGCCCTGGATCGGCCCGGGCCGCACGATCGCCACCTCGATGACGAG
>JAXMDH010000030.1:0-100052 GCA_046348915.1 Amaricoccus sp. | reverse complement strand
CTCGATGCCATAAACGCCATCCGCGGCCGGGACTCCGACCCCGAGATGACCCCGCTCGCCGCCCTCGAACGGCCGGCGGCGTCGACGCGTGCGGCCGACGAGACCGGCGGGCTTGACCTCTCGATCGAGATGGAGACCGGCACCGGCAAGACCTACACCTACCTCCGGACGATCTTCGAACTCGCCCAGGCGCGCGAGCTCGGGGCCTTTATCATCGTCGTGCCCTCGGTGGCGATCCGCGAGGGCGTGAAGACGACGATCGCGCAGACCCGTAGCCACTTCGCCAGTCTCTATGGCGGCTGGCGGCTTGCCGACTTCGTCTACACCGGCGAGGCGGCGCAGGTCCGCAGCTTCGGCACGACGAAGGGCGCGATCGACGTCATGATCGTCACCCTCGACAGCTTCAACAAGGACCAGAACCTGCTGCGACGGGCGACCGAGGCCGGCGGCGGCGCCGCCCTGATCGAGCAGATCGCCAGCGTCTCGCCGGTCGTCATCCTCGACGAGCCGCAGAAGATGGGCTCGGAGAAGAGCCAGGCGGCGATCGACCTGCTGCGGCCGATCCTGACGCTGCGCTACAGCGCCACCCACACCGAGCCGCTCAACGTCCTCTACCGGCTCACGCCGGCCGAGGCGCGACGCCGGCGGCTGGTGAAGGCCGTCGAGGTCTGCGCCATCGAGGAAAACGGCGTCACCAGCCGGCCGCATGTCCGGGTGCTGAAGGTCGCCCCCGGCAAGAAGGACTGGAGCGCCGCCCTCGAGATCGAGCGCATGGACGCGGGCGTGCTCCGCCCGGTGAAGGTATCGGTCAGGTCTTCGGCCCGCGAGGCCGCGAAGCTCGACCTCTTCGAGCTCTCGGACGGCCGCGGCGCCTACGCCGACGGCTGGATCATCGAGCGCATCGACGCGACGGGCGTCCGTTTCCGCAACGGCACGCTGATCGCCCCGGGCAAGACCTGCGGGCCCGACCGGGAGAGCCTGTTCCGAGCGCAGATCCGCACGACGATCACCGAGCACATCGCCAAGAAGGCGATGGCCGATCGGCATGGCGCCAAGGTCCTCTCGCTCTTCTTCATCGACAAGGTGGCGAACTATGCCGCGAAGGACGGCCTGATCCGCCGGCTGTTCGCTGAGGAGTTCGGCATCGCCCGGGGTCTTGCGGATTTTCCGGCCGAGTGGGGGGGCTCTCGGCGGAGGACGTCTGCGAAGGCTACTTCGCGACGAAGAAGGCGAAGGCGGACTCGGGCGAGACTGGCGCGGAGGCGATCGACACGGCCGGCCGCCAGGGCGACCAGGCAGAGCGCGCCGCCTACGACCTGGATCATGAAGGGCAAGGAGGACCTGCTCACCTTCCCGTCCGAGCCTGGACGATGCGGAGACCCTGCGCCGGCGGCGCTGTCGCCTTCATCTTCTCGCACAGCGGCGCGCCGAGGTCTCGAGGCAGACCACGGCGCCGTTCCGGATCCCGACCCCGGTCGGGGGCTATGTCCCCGACCTCGGCATCGTCAAGGACGACGCCAGGGACGGCGCGCGCCTCTATCTCGTCCGCGAGGTCAAGGGCACGACCGGCACTGGAACCGACGACGCCTCGCTCGAAGCCGAGCGGAAGATCCGCTGCGCCCAGCGTCACTTCCCGGCCATCCAGGCCGACGTCGACTACAGCGTCGCCACCGACCCTCGCCAGGTGTGAATCCGCTCGCACCTGGCCACGGCGCGGTGTGCGTTTGGGCCACGGCGTTGCGCACAACGCCGATCCTGCGAGGGACGGGAACGCCGGGACCTAGAGGCCGAGGCGCGCCGCTTTGTGGAAAGCAAGCAGCGACTCGATCCCGTGGTCGCAGAGGAGCGTCGCCGATAGACAAGCCGACCAGATACTTGGACTCTCTCCTCGAAGGTCCCCGATAGGCGCGGCGCGCCGAGGAATCGCGAGATCATCCGACGGCACTCGTCGATCGCATCGCTTGCGCTTGCAAGCCCGCGCGCCCATACACGGTCGCCCAAATCACCGCTTCGACGCCATCACGTCCCCGTCCCCCGGCGACAGACCAGGGTCGCTCGACTCCTGCCGCATCCATTTCACTTGCGGCAGATTCTCTTAGACAACACTGTGCTCGGCCCGATCCAGGAACGCCTGCGCCTGATCGCGGCTCTCCAGCAGATGCGTCGCCCCTCCATGGAGCGTCTCGCCCAGTTTCATGCGCAGGAAGGCGGAGCCGGAGTAGCGCGTCACCTTGCGGTAGAAGCGCTCCTCGAGGTCCGCGACCATCCGGGCATAGTCGGCGGCGACGTCCTCCTCGAGCCGGAACCAGTCGTAGTTGACGATCACGTCCACCCGATGCCCGAGCGGCGCGCAGAGGCGCTCGACCAGGGCGCGGATCTGCTCGACATCCTGGAGGTCGCGCACCCGCATCTTCTCGAAGTTGACGAAGAGCCGCCCGCTTTCGGGATCGAGCGCGATGCGCTCGGGGAGGTCGAGGCGCAGCAGGTCGCGGCGCAAGTCCATCGGCTCGGGGCGGAAGATGCGCCCGTCCATCTCGCGCAGCTCGCCGATCGCCGGCCGGAACGCCATGTTCGCGAGGATGTCGCGCTCCAGGTCGATGCCGGGCGCGATCTCGGTGAGGGTCAGCCCGTCGCGGGTCAGTTCGAAGACGCAGCGCTCGGTGACGTAGAGCACCGGTTGGCCGAGCCGCGCGGCACGCACGCCGGAGAAGGTTACCTGTTCCACGGCATCGCGGAGCTTGACCGCCCGGCCTTCCTGCTCGATCCGGATGCCGCCGTCGCGGACGGTCGCCTGGAGGCCGCCGGCGGTGAAGGTGCCGGCGAAGACGACGCGGCGGGCACTCTGCGAGATGTTGATGAACCCGCCGGCGCCGGCGAGCTTCGGGCCGAAGCGCGAGACGTTGACGTTGCCGACGCGGTCGGCCTCGGCGAGGCCGAGGCAGGTCATGTCGAGGCCGCCGCCCTCGTAGAAGTCGAACTGGCTGTTCTGCGGGATCAGGGCGTCGATGTTCACCGCCGCCCCGAAGTCGAGGCCCGAGGCGGGCTGGCCGCCGATGACGCCGGGCTCGGTGGTCAGGGTCAGGTGCTGGAGCAGCCCTTCCTCGGCGGCGACGGCGGCGACGCCCTCGGGCATGCCGATCCCGAGGTTGACGACGCCGTTCACCGGCAGCTCGAAGGCGCAGCGCCGGGCGATCACCTTGCGCGCGTCGAGCGGCATGGGCGGCATCGCCCCGGCCGGGCTGCGGACGCGGTTGGTGAAGCCGTGGCCGAACGCGGTGGCGTAGGTCTGGAGATGCCTGTCGGGTTCCGCAAGCACCACCGCATCGACGAGGATGCCGGGGATCACCACCTCGCGGGCGGAGAGGGCGGCAGCCATCCGCTCCACCTGGACGATGACGATCCCGCCGCTGTTGCGGACCGCCATCGCCTGAGCAAGATTGTCGAGCACGAGGGCCTCGCGCTCCATGGTGACGTTGCCCTGCTCGTCGGCCGTGGTGCCGCGCAGCAGCGCGACGGTCAGCCTGGGCGCATGATAGTAGAGCTGCTCGGCGCCGCCGAACTCGACCAGCTCGACGATCTCCTCGGTGGTCTGGTCGTTGATGCGGCCGCCGCCGTTGCGCGGGTCGACGAAGGTCTCCAGTCCGATCCGGGTCAGCAGTCCCGGCCTGCCGGCGGCGACGTCGCGGTAGAGCTGGCTGATGCAGCCCTGGGGGAGGTTGTACGCCTCGATCCGGCCGCCGGTGGCGAGCGCGCCGATCTTCGGGATCAGCCCCCAGTGGCCGCCGACCACGCGGCGCAACAGCCCGTCATGGCCGAGCCGGTTCAGGCCGCGCTCCTTGCCATCGCCCTGGCCGGCGGCGAAGACCAGCGACAGGTTGCGCGGGACGCCGGTCTCGAGGAACCGCTCCTCGATGGCGCCGAGCAGCGCGTCCGGGACGCCGATGCCGACGAAGCCGGAGGTGGTGAGCGTGTCGCCGTCCTTGATCAGGTCGGCGGCTTCGCGGGCGGAGACAAGCTTCTGTCGCATCGGTTCCCCCTACGGCCGCGCTCGCCCGGTCAGGCGGCGGTCCACCCGCCATCCACCGGCAGGGCGACGCCGGTGATGTTCTCGGCGATATCCGAACAGAGGAACAGCGCAACGCCGGCCAGCTGCTCGACCGTCACGAACTTCTTGGTCCACTGCGCCGCGAGCACGACGTCGCGCTTGACCTGGTCCTCGGTCATGCCGCGGGCCCTTGCGGTGTCGGGGATCTGCTTCTCCACGAGCGGGGTCAGGACGTAGCCGGGGCAGATGGCGTTGCAGGTGATCCCGTTCTCCGCGGTTTCGAGCGCCACGGTCTTCGTGAACCCGACGATCCCGTGCTTCGCCGTGACGTAGGCGGACTTGAACGGCGATGCGACGAGCCCGTGCGCCGAGGCGACGTTGATGATCCGGCCCCAGGCGCGCTTCTTCATGCCCGGCACGGCGGCGCGCGTGGCGTGGAACGCCGAGTTCATGTTGATCGCAATGATCAGATCCCAGCGATCGGGGGGAAACTCCTCGACCGGCGCCACGGTCTGCACGCCGGCGTTGTTGACGAGGATGTCCACCGCGCCGAAACGCTGCTCGGCCGCCGCGACCATGCGCGCGATCTCGTCGGGCCTGGTCATGTCGGCGCCGTCGTAGATCACGGTTCCGCCGGCAGCCTCCAGCTCCGCCACGGTCGCCTCGATCTCCTTCGGGTCGCCGAAGCCGTTCAGCACGACGTTCGCGCCCGCCGCGGCGAACCCTCGCGCCAGCCCGAGGCCGATGCCGGACGTCGAGCCGGTGACGATCGCCGTCTTGTCCTTCAAACTCATCGCTTTCCTCGTACGTGGGAGCAAATGGCCGCGGCCGCCCGGTCGGGGATTCCCGACTCCGGTCGCAGGGGATCGGGCGCCGGACGACCGTCCGGCGCAGGTGCGGGTCGTCGCCGGCGTCAGAAGCTGACCCGGTCGCCGCCCTTGAGGCCGAGGATCTCGCGCGCCTC
Organism: Amaricoccus sp.; assembly: GCA_046348915.1. Lineage (GTDB taxonomy): Bacteria > Pseudomonadota > Alphaproteobacteria > Rhodobacterales > Rhodobacteraceae > Amaricoccus. The sequence goes on along the minus strand of JAXMDH010000030.1, from coordinate 95,043 downwards.
GTCCGGGGTCGCGATCTGCGCGCCCAGGTCCTCGATGATCCGGCGGATCTTCGTCACCTGCTGGGCGTTGCTCTCGGCGAGCTTGCCCCGCGAGATCAGCAGGCTGTCCTCGAGTCCGACCCGGACGTTGCCGCCCATCTGGCTCGCGATGGTGGCGAAGGGCATCTGCGCCCCGCCCGCGCCGAGCACTGACCAGCGGTAGTCGTCGCCGAACAGCCGGTCGGCGGTGCGCTTCATGAAGACGAGGTTGTCGATGTCCGGGCCGATGCCGCCGAGGATGCCGAAGATGAACTGGATGAAGACCGGCGCCTTGAAGAGGCCGATGTCCATGCAGAAGCGCAGGTTGTAGAGGTGGCCCACGTCGTAGCACTCGTGCTCGAACTTGATCTGGTGCGGCGCGAGCTGGTTGGCGGCGTTCTCGATGTCCGCGAAGGTGTTGCGGAAGATGTTGCCGTCCGACCTGGCGACGTAGTCCTTCTCCCACGGAAACTTCCAGGTGTCGTAGCGCTTGGCCAGCGGGTGGAAGCTGAAGTTCATCGAGCCCATGTTGAGCGAGCACATCTCCGGCGAGAAGCGCAGCGCCGGGGCGATGCGCTCGTCGATGGTGTTGGTCAGGCTGCCGCCGGTGGAGATGTTCACGACCGCGTTCGTCGACTGCTTGATCCGCGGCAGGAAGGTGGCGAAGGCATCCGGGTCGATCGTCACCCCGCCGTCGTTCGGGCGACGGGCGTGCAGGTGCAGGATCGCCGCCCCGGCCTCGGCCGCGGCGATCGCCTGGCCCGCGATGTCGTCCGGCGTGTAGGGCAGCGCGTCCGACATGGTCGGCGTGTGGATCGCGCCGGTGATCGCGCAGGTGATGACGACGGGTTGCTTCTTCGCCATTTTCTTCCTCCCGAGTTCAGGCCAGCAGCGCCAGGTGGGGGCGCAGGAGATCCTCGAAGCGCGCGAGGTTCGAGAAGTCGGGGACGCTGCGGGCGGTTTGCGCCTCGGTCACGATCTCGACCACGCGGTCGTTGAAGGGGGTCGCGACGCCATGCTCGCGACCGGTGCGGCAGACGATGCCGTTGATGAAGTTGATCTCGGTGTCGCGGCCCTTCTCCAGGTCCTGCAGCATCGAGGCGCGGAGCTGGCGGTGCTGGGTCCAGATCTTCTTGATCATCGGCAGCACCTCGGGCGCCGCTTCCGGCGCGGGGAGCAGGAACTTCTCGAAGTCCTCGCCCTGCATGTGGGCCATGCGGTGCCCCGCGGCATGGGCGGCGCGCACCGTCTCGTCGGCGATGAAGACGACGCAGAGGAGCGACCGCGGGTCGTCCATCACGTCGCCGAAGGTGCAGCCGAGCGCGGCGGACATGCCGCTGAAGGTCGCGTTCATCAGCACCTTCGACCAGCGGACGCCCATCAGGTCGTCGAGGATCTCCGTCTGGCCGACGCAGCCGAGATAGCTCTGCACCGTCTCGAGGCGGGGACGCATCACCCCGTCCATCTCACCGATCTCGAAGGCGAACTTCTTCACCGCCTCGGCCGTCGTGGTCAGGCTCGAGACGCCCGGCCCGATCCAGGTGGCGCCGAAGCCGACGGCGCCGCCGACGGTGCGGGCCTCCCCGACCACCGCCGCGACCGAGGGCTCCGGGATGCCGTTCTGCAGCGTGCAGACGATGCTCTCGTCGTGCAGGAACGGCAGCAGGTTCGACAGCACCGCCTGGTTGGCGGTCTGCTTGCTGAGCAGGAAGACGAGGTCGTACTTGCCCGTCATCTCGTCGGGCGTCAGCGCCGTGACGGGCACCAGCAGGTCCATCTGGCCGGTGACCCGGGCGCCGTCGCGGTTGAGCGCGTCGACGTGCTCCCGGTTGGTGTCGATCAGGTCGACGGGCTTGCCGCCCCTCGTCATCAGCGCGCCGATGATGGTGCCGAGGGACCCGGCTCCGATGATTGCCGCTCGCATGGTGTTTCCTCCCCGGAAAATCGGTTGGTTGTCTACGTTCGCGCCGGTCTCGTTACCCGTGCGGGAACAGGAGGAAGGCGATGCTTCCGACCGTGAAGGTGTAGAGGAAGATGACGAAGGTGTAGGGCAGGATCGCCTGGAACCGGATCTTGTAGGCCGCGATGAAGGGCAGCGCCCAGAACGGCTGGATCAGGTTCGCGAGCTGGCCGCCGGTGCTGTAGGCGTTGATCATGTGCGGCGTGTCGATCCCGAGCTGCTGGCCGGCGGGGATGATGAACGGCGCCTCGATCGCGAACTTGGACCCGCCCGAGGGAACGAAGAAGTCCATGATCGCCGTGTAGACCATCACGATCCACGAATAGGTCCGCGGCGTCGAGATCGACAGGAACCAGTCGGTGATGATGTGCGACAGGCCGGAGTGGACGATGATCCCGAATATGCCGGCATACATCGGGAACTGGATGATGACGCCGTAGGTCGTGCCGATCCCGTTCCGGACGGCGCGGACGAAGTTGAACGGCGAGCCGTGCAGCGCCAGCCCGAGCCCGAACAGGGTGAAGTTCAGGACGTTGAGGTCGATCTTGCCGAGGCCGTTCTTGCCGAGGAACTGGGCGACCCAGATCAGCATGCCCGCGCCGAGGACCGTCAGCAGGATGCGCGACCGCTCCCAGCGCTCGGCAGGCCTGAGGTCGCTGACCACCTCCTCCACCGGGACGTGGCTGAACTCCTTGTAGTGCTCGTCGCTGATCTCGATCGCCCGCTCCTTGGGCGGCATCATGTACATCAGGATGAGCGGGATCGTGACGAACTCGAAGAACACCAGGACGAGCAGGAAGTGCGACAGCGCGGTCCGCGTCAGCGGGATGAGGCCGCCGAGGGTCTCCTCGAGAAAGTTGCCGGGCGTCGCGGCGAGGAGCGGCGCCGACTGCGACGGCCCGTTGGCCATGATCAGCATCATCGAGTACGAGGCAGCGACGAGGATCGGATAGTGCAGGCCGATCCCGCGCTTGCGCACCGCCACTTCCTTGCCCATCACGATGGCGATCATCATGCCGGCCGCCCAGTGCAGCCAGCTGGCGGCCCCGACGATCATGCAGAAGACGAGGAGCGTCGACTTCGGCCCGGAGGTCAGGCCGATGATCCTTTCGATGACTCGCCTGACCGATTTCGAGTCGGCCACGACGAAGCCCGTGATCATCATCACGGTCAACTGCATCGCGAAGGTCAGGAGAACCCAGAAGCCCTGGGCATAGTCGTCGATGAGCTGGAGCGGGCCATGGTCGGTCAGCAGCAGCGCCGCCAAGTACACGATCATCGTCAGACAGGTGACGAAGACCATCGGCTCCGGAACCCAGTTGAGGCTCCATTCGGTGAATTTGTCGGCTATGCTGCGGTTCGGCGAGGAATTATCAGAACTCTTGCCGCGGCCGGCGCTTGGGCTGCCCCCAACGTCCATGTCCACCCCCCACTTGCTCTTGTGGGCGCCGCCACGGCGCCATTGATCGCAGCCGGGACGGTAGCTATGTAGGCGCATCGGCGTAAGTGCAGCTTCGGACATTAAGATGTTCGAAAGGGACATTGTGGAGGCCATCCTTGTCGCTGCCGTCTCCCGACGATCGCCGCTACGCCCCCTACAAGATCGGAGCGCTGGTCGAGGTGCTCGCCGAGCAGGGCATTCCCCCCGAGGAGAGCCTGCGCGGCAGCGGTGTCGATGTCGGCGAGATCGACGATCCGCACGCCCTGACCTCGGTGCGGCAGTACATGATCGTCTGCATGAACGCCGTGTCGCTCAGTCACGACCCCGCCACGCCCTTCGAGGTCGGATCCCGTCTGCATGTGTCGGCCTACGGCATGTACGGCTATGCGCTGCTGTCATGCCTGACGCTGCGCGAGTACTTCAGGCTCGCCGTTAAGTACCGCCGGCTGGCGACGCCGCCGCTGTCGATCGACTGGTCGGAATATTCCGAGACCGTCGTCTGGACGTTCCCGGACGCCTTCGTCGCGAATCCCTCGCAGATGCTGCGCCGGTTCCTGATCGAACAGCAGTTCAGGCTGCACGTCACCCACCTCGAGGACGTGGCCGGCCGGAGTTGCCCGCCGCTCAAGGCGTGCTTCGCCTATCCGGCCCCCGACCATGCCGACATCTACGCGCGGTACCTGAGGTGCCCGTGCCATTTCGACCAGCCGCAGTTCGAGCTCGTCTACGACGCGTCGCTGCTCGACCAGAAGCCGCAGATGGCGCACCGGCTGACGGCCGCCCTGCTGCAGGAGACCTGCGACCGGTTGATCGGGCACGACAAGACGTCCACCGGCACGACCGGCCATGTCTATCGGATGCTGATGGACCATCCCGGCGACTTCCCGAGCATGGAAGCCGTCGCGGAGACGCTGAACATGACCGCGCGGACGCTGCGGCGCCACCTCGAGGACGAGGGAACGTCGTTCCGGGCCATCCTGGACGATGTCCGATCCTCCCTGGCGCGCGAGTACCTGAAGACGACGAGGATGAGCACCATCGATATCGCGATGCTGCTGGGATTCAGCGATGACGCCAGCTTTCGGCGAGCATTGAAGCGTTGGACCGGAAAGGGGCCCGGAGAGCTGCGGCGATAGTGCTCGGGTCGCGGATCGTCGCCGACTCGGAGCGCTACGATCTCGATCCGGCGTCGGGTCATCGCACTTCCCGCCTCGGTCCCGGGCAGCGGTTTCGTGTTTCCGAAGGATGACCTTCCCGATCCTTCAGAGGAGCGATCCTGATAGACCCGGAGGGCGACGCAGACTGGACGGGGTCCCGCGACAGCGGTCAGCAGGACCCGATCAGACGTCGTCAGAGCAGGAAGTCGGAGGCATCGATCTTGCCGGTCGCGTCGTTGAGGAAGACGGAGAAGTCGGCCTTCTTGTCGCCATCGACATCGGCCTGGACGTACCCGTCCCAGGTGCCAGTCGCCTTCACCCCGGTGATGATCAGCTCGCCGGCGTTGCCGGTGAAGGCCGTCTTGCCGGTGAAGGTGAACGCCTAGTCGCCCGCGACCTTGGTGTTGGCGTCGATGGCGCGGAGATCGATCTGGTCGTACCGGGTATCGAAGCCGCGGATCTCGTCGCGGCCCGTGGAGGCTGTGGCGGTCGGCGTGCTGTCGAGGGTGCGCAGGAAGACGAAGACGTCGTTGCCCGCGCCGCCGTCGAGGGCGTCGGCGCCGAGGTCGCCCTGCAGGCGGTCGTTGCCGGCCTCGCCCTTCAGGGTGTCCTTGCCGTTGCCGCCGATCAGCACGTCGTTGCCGCCCCCACCGTAGAGGCTGTCGTTGCCGTCGAGGCCGTCGACCACGTTGTTGCCGGTCGTCCCGTAGATCGACTCGTTGAACTTGGTGCCGACGACGTTCTCGATTTCCTTCAGAAAGGCGTTGTTCTCGAGGGACAGCTTCACGAGGCCCTTCGTCGACGCGCTGAAGTTGGCAGTGTCTACGCCGGCACCGCCGAAGGCGCGGTCAGAGTCGCCGACGGTGAGCAGGGAGGTGTCGTTCCCGGCATCACCGTAGAGCCAGTCGTATCCCGTGCCTCCGGACAGGATGTCGTTGCCATCGTCACCGCGAATGGTGTCGTTGCCGTCAAGACCGTAGATCCTGTCGTCGCCCGAGAATCCGCGGAGCTTGTCGGAGGCGGCAAACACGTCCGGCCCGTTCCGGCCGTAGATGATGTCGTTGCCGCCGAAGATCCTGGTCGAGGTGGCGAGCATGGGTCTGTTGAACTCGTCGGCCGAGAGCGTGACGTTCGACAGCTCGGCGGTCACCGTGCCCCTGGCGTCCTTGACGACGATACCGGTGATGGTTCCGGACGAGACAATGTTGCTGGTGCTCTTGAGATTGTTGCCGGTGATTTCGATCCTGACACTCTCGCCGTTCTCGAGCGTGCCTCTGCCGAAGGCGGCGGTCCTCTCGGCATTCGTCAGTACCAGCGAGCTCGAAATCCGGCTCAGGAAAGAGGTGTCGAGGAAGGACTTCTTCCAATCGGAATTCGGGGTGAAGTTGAGAAAGGTGGAGAAGCCGGTCGGGACCCGTATGATGCATCTGCGATCGATCACTACGCACATCTTTTCGCGCTCGATCGCCGCGCGCGAGCGCTTCGAGGGAGGCAGTCGTGATTCCATTCGTTGACGAGCCGGCCATTCGCGAGCCGGCTGCGGTCTACGCGCGATACTCGACCGATCGACAGTCCCCGCTCAGCATTCCGCATCAGGTCCGCGACGTGCGCGAGGCGCTGCCTCGCCTTGGTCTCCTGGAGGTGGGATGCTTCTCCGATCCGGCCCACAGCGGCTTCATGCTGAGGCGTCCCGGCCTTCAGACAGCGCTCAAGACGATTCAGAGCGGTCAGGCGAAGGCGCTGATCGCCGAGTCCTACTCGCGGATCAGCCGCGACTAGGAGCACGGTTCTCGCATCTTGAAGCAGGTCACCAGCTGGGGCGGAAAGATCTTCGCCCTCTTCGAGCAGTATGGGCTGGGCGCGCGAGCCATCGCTCAGGGGCTGAACGACGCCGGGATCCCTGGCCCAAGCGGCGGATTCTGGAAGGCCAACACGATCGTCGGCGACAGACAGGTGATGACGGGCATCATCAACAACATGCTCTACACCGGCGTCATCGTCTGGAATCGCCAGACGTGGCACGTCGACGTCGACACCGAGAAGCGTCGCTCCACGCCGCTGCCTCGGGAGGAATGGATCTACAACGACTCGCCCCACCTGCAGATCGTGACCGATGACCTGTGCGCGCGGGTCCGCGCCCGGCAGGGAGAGTTCGTCGCCCGCGGTCCGGTCCGTCGCCGCACGCGACCGCTCGCGCGCCTGCTTCTCTGCGGCCTCTGCGGCAGCCCGATGTCCGTCCTCGGCCGCGACCGGTACGGCTGCGGCTTTGCGCGCAACCCTGGTCGCGGCGGCCCATGCCGACGGCATCATCCGGTCCGAAGAGGTCGCGGGGATGGAGACGCTCTACAAGGCGCTCGGCCTCGATCCCGCGCTGGTCTATTCCGACATCCACGCAGGCGACGTTCCCGGTGGACCGGTGCCGGTAAAACCTGCGACCGCCGGCACGCCGGGTGAGGCGATTCCGGCGTAGGCGCCCGCGCCCGTGCGCAAGCTCGACTCGGCGCTGATCGCCGCGATCCGGTCCGATACGGCGCGCGCTTCCTCCGTGCTCGGCACGATTTTCGGCGCGGAGGAGGCAGCGTCCGAGGGCTCGCCTCCAGGGCGCGCGATAGTTCTGAAAGGGCTCGACGCGGCAGTGAGGGCAGCCCGGACAAAGGCGAGACTGATGCACTGCTTTGCAAGCCTCCGGGTTAGCTGCCCTGCGGGCGATGAGCGGGCGACCCTCCGTTTGCCGGACGGCAAGACGCGCACCGGCGATCGATCGCGCGGGCCGAAGGCGGCGTCGGCCTGGGAGCCGCATCTTGCCAGCGAGATGCCCGCCCCGCCGGTCGCAGGAGTAGCGGCGCGCGGCCGCCGAAGGGGCGGCCGTCGCGAACATGGACCCAGAGCCGGCCGGTGTCGGTCTTGCGCTTGGCGAGCACCGGCACCCCGCGTGTCTTCGCCGTGGAGCCGCTCTGCCGCCCCGGAAATGGGTTGCCGGTCGTTCAGCGGCGTGAGCGCCCTGATCTTGCGGTGCGTCAGATTGAAGGTCTTGATTTCGCCATTCGTCTTCCGATGCCGTAGACTACCGAGCCAAGGAGGACGACCATCGCGGTTCAGCCATAGGAAATCAGCGGCAGCGGCACGACGACTGGCATCAGGCCCATGATCATGCCCATGTTCGCCGCGAAGCGCAGGAAGAAGCTCATGGCGGTACCGCCGGTGAGGAGCGCGCCGAACCGGTCCCGGTTCGAGATCGCCGAACCGCGGCGCCGAAATGCCTGGACAGGAAGGTTCGAGAGCGCCCTGACAAACTGCTGCGGCACTTGCGGCGCGTCGAGCATCTGCGCGCAAACGGGGAGCTCTGCAAGAGCAATTGGAGCTGAATGTTCTCCCCGAGGTGAGGCTTCTGGTCTTTGACTCGCCTCAATCGATGAATTTCTACGCCACGGAAGGCATCCCCGACGCGCGAAGCGCCTTACTCGATCGTATCACAAACCCTATGGAGCCGTCGCCCCCTCGCTCAGCACCCTTGCCGGTTCCACCACCATCCGCTTCCGCGCCTCGGGCGGCAGCCTATCCAGATTTTCCTGCTTCCACCGCACCGCCGGAAGGTCGGCCGCGCCCGGCACCCCGAGCAGGTCCCAATCCGGATCCCCGGCCTTGAACCCCAGCAAGAACCGCCGGTGCACCTCGGGCATGCCGCCCGCCACAGTCTCGATCAGAGTTTCCCGTGCGGTCAGCAGGTCGTCGAGCGCCACCGGCCCGTCGGTCATCCTTCGAATCCTTGCGCGAACGCTTGGGCGATGTCCTTGCGGCGCGGCACGAGCACCTCGGCGATAGGCCGGTCGTGGCTGACAAGGTAGACGAGGAAGGGCGGTGCGCGGATGAACGACAAGCGATCCCTCGTCGAGCTGATCGCCGACGGAATGTTCGCCCGAGCCGCCGCGACGCTGGTCGGCGAATGCGCGGCGGAGCTCCCGATGCTCGTCTACAACGAGCGCCTGCCCGACACGCAGTTCCAGACCATCCGGGACTGGTCGGAGCAGCTGCTCTCGACCGAGCCGTGGGCCGGCTTCGACCTCGAGGGTCTGCCCGGCCTCTTCCACGCGCTGAACATCGCGCTTCTCTCCTGCTATGCCTATGCACCGCAGGAGGATCGCGCGAACCCGCCGCGCCCGGGCCGGGTCCATCTGCGCTTCACGGACACCGGCGGGGCGCTTCTGGTCGAACGCGCCCGGGCAGCGGCCGGCGTCATCGCCGTCGCCATCCACGGTCCGGAGGGAGAGACGGTCCTCTACGCGGCGGATGCCGAGCTCCACGCGCTGATCGACGCGATCTCGGCAGCCGTCGCCCGCGCGCAGTAGCGCGAGCCCCGAACGATCCCGGTCGACCTGCTGCACCGGGATCCAGCCTGCCCGTCATCGCTCCGGCGATGGCGGGCCTTTTCTCGCTCGGGGAGGTCGGCCTCACGGCCGGGTCCAGCCCGGCGCGTGAGGCCTTTGTCGTTCTCTGCTCGGGTTCTTCCTCGCCCCTTGGCTTCGAGGACTTCGGTTGTGTCTCGGCCGGAAGGAGCCTCGGATGAACCTCGACAAGATCATCGAACTGATCGCAGAGCAGATTGCCAGAGAGGTTCTCGAAGGTTCCGAAGACCGCCCGGATCGCGAGGCCGAAGAGGATCCCGCGATGCTCGCAACGCTATGGCGGATCGCACAAGCACTCAACGCGAGAACATTTAGCTAACCGAGGCTTGCCGCGCCGCTTGATCCGCGACGCCAATCGCCGCATCGTCGTCGGCAACCACCCGAGAGGCCCCAGGATGACGACTGCCCGCCCCCGCGCGGTGATCTACGCGCGCTACTCGACCGACCTCCAGAACGAGCACTCGATCCGCGACCAGATCGCCAAGTGCGCCGAGAAGGCGGCGCGCGAGGGATGGGAGATCATCGACGAGTTCTCGGACGCCGCCATGTCGGGCAGCCGCAACGACCGCCCCGGCTACCGGACGATGCTGGATCAGCTGCGCTCGAAGCGGTTCAGCATCGTGCTCATCGAGAGCCTCGACCGGATCAGTCGCGACCAGGAGGACGTGGCGCACTTCTTCAAGAACGCGCGGCACCACGAGGTCGCCATCCACACCCTCGACCACGGCAAGATCAGCGCGATGCACATCGGCTTCGCCGGCACGATGAACGCGCTGTTCCTCGAAGGCCTGACGGAGAAGACCCACTGCGGGCTCGAAGGCCGGATTAAGGACGGCAAGAGCGCCGGCGGCCGCTCCTACGGCTCCCGTGTCGTCCATGGCGAACCCGGGAAGGACGGCAAGCCGGTGCGTGGTGGTCTCGCTATCGACGAGACCGAGGCTCGCATCGTCCGGCGCATCTTCGAGGAATACGCCAACGGCCGCTCGCCACTCCATATCGCGGCGGCGCTGAACGGGGACGGCATTCCGACACCGCGCCACAAGGACAAGAACAGCGGATCGGGCCACTGGAAGCAGAACACCATCAACGGCAACAAGCAGCGCGGCACCGGCATCCTCAACAATGAGCTCTACGTCGGCCGTCGCGTCTGGAATCGGCTGAAGTATGGCAAGGATCCGGTCTTCCGCACCCGGGTGTCGCGCGTGCGCCCCGCGGACGAATGGCTCACCCACGAGGTGCCGGAGCTGCGCATCGTCTCGGAGGAACTCTGGCAGACGGTGAAGCGGCGCCAGGACGCACAGACGCCGCAGCGGCAGGCGCACTGGACCGGCGATCCCAAGCGGCTTTCCGGCAGCCAGGCGCTGCGGCGCCGGAAGTATCTGCTGTCCGGCCTGCTCGAGTGCGGCATCTGCGGCGGCAAGCTGACCGTCGCCGGGACCGGCGCCCGCAAGCGCTACTACTGCGCCAACCACAAGGAGAAGGGCGCGGCCGTCTGCCGGGGCATGCCCGGCATTCGCCAGGCCGACGCCGAGGCGCTGGTTCTGAACGGGCTTCGGACGCAGCTGATGCAGCCCGCCGCTTACGAGAAGTTCCGCGCCGACTTCGCGCGACACATCCAGGCGCAGGGCCGGGAGCTGGCGGCGGACCAGAAGTTCCGCCTGGCCGAGCTGCGCGAGCTCGAAGCCCGGCAGGCGAACTTCGTTCGCGCCGTCGGCGAGGGCTAGGCTCTCGGGACGCTGTTGCCGGCGCTCGAGGACGTGGAGCGGAAGGTCGCGGCGCTGAAGGCGGTGATCGAGGCGAACCGCCCGCGGCCGATCGAGATGCCGGACGACCTGCCGGCGCTCTACCGCCGCTACATCGACGATCTCGTGGCGACGCTGAACAGGGAGGGAGATCGTCGAGCGCGCAGCCGGCGAGCTCCACCGGCTGATCGAGCGCGTCATCGTACGCCACGAGCCGGAGGCCGGCGGGCACACGGTCGAGATCTTCGGGAACTTGGTGGAGCTGCTCGGGTCTGCGGACAGCAAAAACGCCGCGGCCTATGAGGCTGCGACGTGTTCGCTAAAGTTGGTTGCGGGGGCAGGATTTCATCTTAACTTGCGGCCTGGCCGCCTGCCAGAATCCAAGTGGCAACTTCTGGCTGTAGAGCACCATTTCGCGCTCTTTCATAGCGCAGCGTAGTTTCTTCGTTCGTCAAACCCTTCGACTTATGTACCCGAGAGACAGCCTTCGCCGAGGCGGATCGCGGCGACGCGGGCGACGGCCTTCTCCAGCACCACGTCGTGGATGTCCTCGTGGAGGAGGAGCCGGCTCGTCGAGCCGCAGGACTGGCGCCGCTTGGTGAAGTTCATGCCGCGCACCGCCGCCGCGGCGACGGTGTCGGGGTCGGCGTCGGGGAAGACGATCATCGGGTTCTTGCCGCCGAGCTCGAGCGTGACGTGCTTCACCGCTTCCTCGGCGGCGGCGCGCTGGATGGCGCGGCCGGTGTCGGGCGAGCCGATGAAGGCGATGCGGCGGATGCCCGGGGTGACGGACGATCGCGTCGCCGACGCTGCGGCCGGTGCCGGTGACGATTTTGAAGACGCCCGCCGGCAGCGCCTCGCGCGCCACCTCGGCGAGGATGAGCGCCGAGAGCGGGCTCGTCTCCGGCGGCTTCACCACGACGGCGTTGCCGGCGGCGAGAGCGGCGGCGGTGCGGGCGACGGCGAACATCAGCGGGTGGTTGAAGGGCGCGATCCGGGCGACGATGCCACAGGGCTCGCGCACCGTCAGGTGCAGGTTCGAGGTCGCCGGGATCGTCGTCATCGCCTGGGCAGCAAAGATCGCCGCCATCCTCCTCGGACGCAAGCCGTCGCCGCGCAAGCCACGGACACCTCGCCAATCCCTGGTTCCGCATGGGCTTCGACCAGCTCCGCAGGCTCTTGCCTCATGACCCTGACGCCGCAGCGGTCCCATGGCGCGTCATCACCTCTCCCAGCCCCAAGCGACAGAGAGTCGTGTAGTGTGGGAGCGTGGGTTCGAGGCGCACTTGAGCGTTCCGGGCGCTCGCTCGCCTCCACGGAGGCCCTTGCTGACGCTTGCGCACCCTCCCGACGGCTTGCATAATTTCCTGGTGACTGAAGGCTTGCCTGTTGCCGTGCGGCGGATGGGTGCCCTCTCGCTCGGCGCCGGATCTGGGGGTAGATGCGAACTGGCGGGGAGAATTTGCGATGGAAAGCAAGATCGCTCACCTCAACATCATTCAGGCAACTGTCTCGCGACTGGCGAATAACTCATTCCTACTGAAAGGTTGGAGCATTACGATCGTCTCGGCTATCGTCGCGCTGGCGGCGAAGGACGGTACGCCCAAGCTGGTTGCGCTCGCCTTGTTTCCCGCAATCGTGTTTTGGGCGCTCGATGGCTACTTTCTTTTCCAGGAACGGCTGTTCCGCGAACTCTACAACCGAGTGAGGTTGCTACCCTATAATGCCATCGATTTCGATATGACTTTGGCGCCGAACGCGAGCGGCTCGTGGCCTTCCGCGACATTCTCCCGTACAATCGTACTGTTCCACGGTTGCATCGTCGCCCTCATCGTCGTCTTGGCGCTGATCGTCTTTTCTCAATAGTGGCGAGCGGAGCCCTGCCTCAAGTCCAGGAGATTCATCATGTGGGTCCTTCTGCTCGACGCTTCGGGTTCAATGGGCGAACCGTTCGCGGGCGGCGCCGATTTCGCCGGTCGCGTGCGCGAGACCGCGGCCAAGACCAAGATCGACGCAGCGCGCGAGGCCCTGAGCCTGCATCTGCGGGGCCTCGGCGCGGCAACCGAAGCGCGCGTGTTCGCGTTTCGCGATACGGCCGAGCTAATATACTCCGGCTCATCCGCTGACGTCCCCGCGATCGAAGCCGTGCTCGCACGCGTGCAGCCGTCGGGTAGCACGGACATTGCAGCGGCACTCGCTGCGGCGCTCTGGGAAGTCACAGCGCATTCGAACCTTCCAATCATCCGGGTCCTGCTGATCTCTGACGGACTCTCCGATCCGACCGCAGCTCAGGATGCGAGCCGGCCCCTGTTGCAGCTGCGGATCCCCATCGACGTCGTATTGATTGACCCGAGCGATAAGGGCCTCGACCTCGCGCGCAAGGTCTCCGGCGAATTCGGCAGCGTCACGGCTGTGGCGTCGCAGGCCGAGATCGCGGACGCGATGGCGGGCGCGACGGAAGCCGTTCGCTCCGACGTTGCGGCGCTAGAGCACGTTGAAGCGAGCGTGGCGGCGGCGAGAAAATATCTGGCGGCGGACGCCGCCGAGGAAACCGTCAGTTTCACTACGGCGCACCCGAGTGAACTTACTCGCAACACTTGGGGTTCGCTATTGGTTTATATCCACCTGTCGAGCCTGACGGATGAAGCGCGCGCGCGGGCACGCGGCGCCGGCGTACCGAAGGGCGCAGACGCGCTCGGTGCCACTGCGGCGGCGTCCACGCGCCTGCCGCGGGGGACTGAACTGACGATTACGCCCCGGCTGGCAGGCTTTGATGTCAATCCGCCCAACCTCGCCATGACTTGGGAGGAGGACATCCAGGCGTGCGAATTCCGTATCCGGCCTCGTACCGCGGCCGAAGGGCCGTCGATTGGCGAGATCGAGATCGCGGCCAGGGGGCTTCCGATCGGCCGCGTCGCGCTGTCGCTGACAGTACGCGGTGAGAAGTCGCCGCGCCCAAGCGAGCAGGAACGTAAGCTCGCGCCCGGCGGCGCGGTGGAGATGGTGTTCGCCTCCTACGCGCGCGAAGACATCGAGATCGTTCGCGCCTGCGAGGCCGCGTACAACGCGCTCGGCGTTCTCCTCATTATCGACAAGGAGAAATTGATTGGCGGCCAGGCGTGGCGCCCCGCCATCCGCGCGCTGCAGGCGAAGGCTGATATCTTTCAACTGTTCTGGTCCAATCCCGCGAGCGTCTCGCCGCCGGTACGCGAAGAAATCCTCGACGCGCAGACGATTGAGGCCGAGCGCGGCGTCGGCTATATAAGACCGCTGTTCTGGGAGGAGCCACCGCCGCCCCTGCCTGCCGCGCTGGCTCACATCAATTTCGCCTTTCTCGATCGCGAGCGACTCTCGAGTGCCAGCGCCGAACCCGCCGCCGCGTCCGACCGCGGGCGCGACACTCCACTGCCGGGGGCGCCGGATTTTCCGGTGGCGGTCCTGCCGCTTCTACGGGATACCCCGTCGAGCGCCATCGCCGAGCTGCGCCAGGACGTCGCCTTTGCGATCGACTTCGTCGAGCGGACGGTCGGCTCGCGCTACTATCCCGTCCCGACGCTGCTGGTCGACCATCATACGGTTTTGGGTGTGCGCAAGGACGAGACCACGGACTTCGACCGCCGCGAGCGAGAACAGCTCGCCGAACTGGCGGATTGGGCCGAGATCCTAAGCAGCATCTGTCTTGCATTGCACGTGCGCCAGTTCTGGCCTGAAAGCGACCGCGATGCCGCGAAGGCAACTGGGCGACGCACCGGGCTCAGTGAGCCGGCCTTCGCCGAGTTGCTGCAGCGTTGCGAATACGGCCCTATCAACTGGTTGAAGCCGAGTTGGCTGCACAACGTCAGCCAAGCCTCGCCTGCGATCGCTAAGGCGACGCGGCTTCAGGACGCCGTCGCAGCTGCATTCGCGGTCGCTTTCGCCGAGCCGGGCGAGGCGGACGAGCCTCTTGAAGCGGGCAGCTACGACATCGACAAGGCTTGGCCGCTCTGGCACGAGGAACTGACGGTCACGGGACTCGCCTGCGTGGGCCAAGGCTTCGGCGCCGAACTGCGAGGTACGCGCTCGGCCTTCCGTGCCGGGCTGGAGAAACTTGGCTCATATATTGAGGCGACACTCGCCGAGGTCGGCAGCCGCTATGAGGAGAGCGCCGCGCCGGAGCAACGGTTGAGAGACGCCCTTCGCTTGGCGGGCGCGATCGGCGATAGGCTGATAAGCGCCAACAAGTACTCACATGCCTTCGGCGGGATTCTGGATTCTGTGCTTAGGGAGATCGACCCCGCAAGAAATTGGATGGACCATCGCGCCGCCTTGGCCGCCGCCGGCCTTCCCGACGTCCTTCGAGATCAAAGTTTCCTCTCCTTCGCAGACGCCTTCTTCGGCGCGGCGTCGAAAGTGTTGCGCCAACTTGTCCGTGAGATAGGCGACGGCCATGTTCAGAATGGTTATTCCATCCCGGTCTCCGCTTGGCACCGAATGACCGAAGCGGGCCTCGATATTGGCCTTCAGTCAACTGCTGCGCGCTGGGGAGAGGGCGATGAGTTGCTGACCGAGGGGGCCGCTAGCGCCTTCGCCGACGCGCTTGATGGCGCCTGGACGCGCGCACGCAAGCTTGTGTCCGGTGAGGTATCGGCGCCGCTTGCGCGCTTCGCCGTGGCCGAAGCGCCAACCTACGGCATTTTCGCACCTGCTGGCGCGGTCTCGGCTGACGCGCAATTGCTGTCGCGCGTGCGGGAGTGGGGCGTCCCGCAGGCGCTGTGTCTTCCCGGCGCCGATCGCGTGCTTCTTTGCGCCAGCGCTATCGATGATTTCCAGAGCTCCCTGCGCGCCCAGGGGCGGCTGCCGAACCTCGGCCGACTGTTTGCGCGCGGCGTGCTCGCACACGAGCATTTCCACGCCTTCGCGCGCACTTCGCCGCTGCCGAACGGAACGCCGCCGCCCGGGCCGCGCCTGAAGGCGGCGTGGCGCGAGGCGTCGTCGGTCAACGAGGCGCTGGCGGCCTGGATGCAACTCCACATGGCGCGCGGGAATTCTGAGCTGAGCGAAGTCACGCGGCAGTATATCGAGGCCGGCGAATATCCGGAGTGGCCCTACGCTGGCGCAATGCTGGTGGAGAAAGAGTACGAATCCAGCGGCATCGAGAGAGTGCGAGTTCTGATCAACCTATTGCGGACCCGTCCGGCGGACGCCACAGCTTGGATGGCGCGATCCGCCGCGTCGTCGCGGAAGCAAGGCGTGTAGTGGCTCAAAGACGTAGGGACGGTGGTTCGATCTTGGCGGAATGCGCCATTCGACGCATTGTTTTGACACCCGATCAGTTTACAAGATTGACTGCACGTTGAACCCAAGATCTATTTCTTGTATTGAAAGAGTAGGGTGAGCTTCAGCCCACTACGCCCGCTTCGGCTGCCCGACGACCTCGGCCAAGTTGTGGACGGGCGAGCTCGCCGGCGCGGCGCAGTCTCTTCCTTCATCTTCCGGACGCTGCGCTAGCGTCCCGAACCGGAAGTTCGTGGCATCAAGCTTCGGGCTGGGCATTGTATCGGCAGAATCGCTCGATGGACGCCAGGATGTCATCGGCGGACCTGATCCAGCGGAAGGGCTTCGGATCGGCGTTGTTGGATGACCATGCTCCGGCGCAGCGATCTGGACGTCGCCTCGGCGGCCTTGGCCGGAGCGAGGGCGCGGGAGGAAACGAAGTAGCGCGTCTCGCTGCGGGTCGCGCCCCTGGCCTCGACCCGGGTCTCGGCGTGAACGAGGCAGGCCGTGCCGGGCAGGCGCAGCTCGCCGGGGAAGCGGCGGTCGCCGTCGAGCCAGTCGGTCTCGCAAAGGACGGCGGTGCGGCGCTCCTCGATGCGGCCGTGGCCCTTGTCGAACGTGGGCGTTGGTCTCGATGTCTCCGGCCTCGGCGAAGGCGGTCTCGACCTCGGCGCGGAGCGTCGGCTGGTTGGCCTTGACCGCGAGCAGCCAGTCCGCCCCCTCGGCGGCGATCGCCTCGGCAATGCCGGCGGTGGTGGCGACGGCATCGATGGAGCCCAGCGCGCCCTTCAACCCGTCGTCCGCGCCGAGGCGCTCGAGGAGCTGCGGGATGGCGGCGAGTTCGCTGGCCTTGTCGGGCACCGCCTCGGCGGCCAGCACCAGGCGGGCGGTGGCGGCGAAGGCGGAAACGAGATGCAGCGGCGCGGCGCCCGAGGCGCGGTCGTGGCTGCGGCGCGAGGTCTTGCCGTCGATGGCGACGAGGCTCGCCTTCTCCGGCCAGCTCTCCCGCACCCAGGCGGCGAAGGCGTCGGCGAAGAGCGCGGGGTTGATCCGGTTCATCATGATGGTGAGCCAGCCCTCGCCCGGCACGCCGTTCTCGTAGGGCAGGTGCCGGCGCAGGAAGTCGAGATGGGCGGCGCCCCAGCCGGCGATGTCCTCGTAGTCATCGCAGTCGGCCACGGTCCCGCAGACCACGAGCAGCAGGATTTCCGGCAACGGATGCAGGATCCGCCGCACGTCGCGCGGATCCTCGACGTCGGCGAAGTGGTCGAGCAGCGCCGCGAGGCGCGACTTCCGGGGCAGCTTCTCGGCAAGGTTCATCCGCGGCTCCGATTCAGGGCCGCCGCATCGATTCAGAGAAATCCCCTCCTGTCACCTGTCACATGAGTTCGGAGCCCTGGGTCTGCCCGCAAGGCGATGGATGGATGCTCGGATTCGAGGTATGCTCGGCGCCAAGGCGGCACGGGGGACGGGCGATGCGCGCTGGAAAGACTCTCACCGGGCTGGTGCTGTCGGCCGTCCTTCTGGTCGCGCCGGTCTGCCGCGCCGAGATCGTCAACATCCCGTCGGGAGCCGGCTGGGAGACGCGGAGGGACCCGACGCCGCCCCCGGCGCCGCCCACGCTCGGCGCCTTCCTGGGCCCGGCGCAGAACGTTTGCCTCGACGCGGGCGGGCCGACGCCGGCGAACTGCCCACTGGCGGCCATCCCGGCGGGGCCCGCCACCGACTTCGGCTACACCCTCGGCGGCTGGGGGGCGGACCTCACGCCGCTGCTGCCGACCGACCCCAAGTGGATCTGGGCGCCCGGCATCACCGCCACAAGCAAGCCGGCGGAGGACCAGCACTACAGCTTCCGCTCGACCTTCCTCCTCTGCGGTCAGCCGATGGACAGTGAGGCCTGGCTCTCGGCCGACAATCGCGCCGAGCTCCTGATCAACGGCACGCCGGTCCTTAGCAACGCCGACAACAGCGTCCTCCGCCATGCCCTGATTCCGGCGGCGCTCCTCCACCGGATCCCGGGATACAACACCATCGAGATCCGCGCCGGCAACGACGCCAACCCGCCGAACTGCGGAACCGTCCAGCCGGGCAATACCGACGGGCCCTACTCCTGCAACCCGGCCGGGGTTGTCTTCAACGGCAGGTTCGTGGACGCGCTCAATCCCTGGCCGACCTGCACGGCGACGATGCCGCCGGCGACGATGATCTACCGCGTCGGAGAGAGCGAGGACATCGGCGTCTGCCCGGTCGGCTGGACCGGCCGGATCTTCCAGACCTGCCTCTGCTCCTTCGATGCCACCGGCACGGTAGTCGGGAACTGGGCGCCGCCGGTCAACACCTGCGCGCCGCCGCCGCCGGCACGGCGGGTCTGCCTCGATTTCGACACGATTCCGGCCACCGACTTCGGAGCGATTGCCGGGCAGTCCCCGGGCGATCCTGCCTTCTCCGACCAGAGGGTGGCGGTCACCGTCGAGACGTTGGCGACGCCCGCACCCTCGGCCTTCGGCGACGTGCACGTGCGACCGGCAGCCGGCGTCGGCAGCGGCAACGCGACCCGGTTCCGCAATGCCTCCTTCCGTTTCGATCTCTCCGGGCTGCCGTTCACCCCGGCGAGCCTGTCCTTCGTCTTCGACTACCGGGGCGGCTTCTACAGCTTCGCCACCGACACGAGCCCGCATCCGGTCACCACGGCGGACAAGATCCTGGACCGGCCGGTGCCCAGCCCCCTGCCGCCGATCGGCGCATCGAGTGTCAGCATCGCCCAGGTTCCTTCGGTCAGCGGCGGCACCCATCAGGCGGGCACCATGACCCTGAGCGGCGGGGCGCCGCGCTGGCTCGAGATAGGCGGCCAGGAGCTCTGGATCGACCACCTCTGCGCTTCCGAGTGAGCCGCCGCTCAGAGGGGTAAAGTCGTTCGGCGTACCGGTTACCGCTAGGTCGTGGACTCACAATGCTTGAGCCAGATGCGAGCGGAAGCGAGGAGGACGGCGGCGAGGAAGTTGCGGGCGAGCTTGTTGTGGCGGGTGGCGATGCCGCGGAAGTGCTTCAGGAGGTTGAAGAAACGCTCGATCAGGTTCCGGTTGCGATAGATTTCGGGATCGACGGAGCGGACGACGCGAACGTTGCTCTGAGACGGGACGTGGGCGGTTGCTCCGCCCGCCTCGATCGCCTCGATGACCGCCCGACCGTAGTAACCGCGGTCGGCGACGACGTCGCCGGTCAGGCCGAGCGGCGCGACGAGCTCCGGAGCCGCGGTCTTGTCGGAGGCCTGGCCGGGGGTGAGCATCAGCCGCACCGGCATGCCGCGCCGATCGACGACCGCATGGATCTTGGTGCTCAGCCCTCCACGGGAGCGACCGATGGCGTGATCCTCGCCCCCCTTTTTCCACCGGCGGCGTGCTGGTGGGCGCGGACGATGGAGCTGTCGATCAGATGCAGCGAGCCGGGCGATCGCTCGGCCAGGGCCTCGAACACCCTGAGCCAGACCCCTGCCTTCGCCCACCCGTTGTAGCGGTTGTAGACCGTCGTCCGCGGCCCGTAGCGCTCCGGCAAATCCCGCCAGGGCGCCCCGGTACGCAGGATGTAGAAGATACCGTCGATCACCCGCCGGTCGTCAACCCGCGCCACGCCGCGCGGCTTGTTCGGCAGCAGCGGCGCGATGATCTCCCACTCCCGATCGCTCAGATCATGCCGTCCCGTCATCGAGCCCTCCCCGTTGGAAAGCTTGAATCACGGACTGTCCCTCAGAGCCTGTCCGAGAAGGTCTGTGGAAGGGTTGATCGACCGCCGTCGGCCTGATTCACCATCGTTCCTGGCAAGAGACGTTGGGGGATCGGATGGCGTGGACGGCGGCCACCCGGGGCGAATATGTGCGCTCGTGCGGGAGCTATGTGGAGAGGCTGATGGACCAGCGGTCACTGTTTGTATTGTCTGAACATCTGTAGAAGCTGAGCAAACACGGCGACCCGCTCGAGGTGCTCGATGCGACGGTGGACTTCGAGTATTTCCGCGGCAGGCTCGTCGAGGGTCTCGGCTATGGAGACGGGAGCAAGGGCGGCCGGCCGCCGTTTGATCCGGTGTCGATGTTCAAGGCGCTGATCCTGCAGGCCCAGCACAATCTGAGCGACGGATGGAATTCATGATCCGCGACCGGCTGTCGTGGATGCGGTTTCTCGGCTTCGATCTCGGCGGGCCGATGCCGGACGAGAACACGATCCGGCTCTATCGCGACAAACTGAACGAGGCTGGCACGCTCCGGCGGGTGAAGAAGGCCTTCGACTGGCAGCTGCGGAAGAAGGGCTACATCCCGAGTCGGGGCAGATCGTCGACGCGAGCCTGGTGCCGGCGCCAAAGCGGCGCAGAACCGAAGGTGGGAAGGCGGCGATCAAGGCGGGCAAATCGGCGGATGAAATCTGGCCCGACGAGCCCCACAAGGCGGCCCAGAAGGACACGAACGCGCTGGACCCTGAAAGTGGGTGGGAAGCCGCGGTATCGGCCCGACGGCACGCCCCTGCCGATGATCGCGGTGCCGGTCTGCGGCTAAAAAAGCCATATCACCATCGACCGGCGGTTCGGTTTCATGCGCGCGGCAGCCGTGACCTCGGCGGCCGAGGCGGACGGCCGCGTGCTCCGGCGCATCGTCACCACCGACAACACTGGCGGCGACGTCTGGGCCGAGAGCGCGTACCGCTCGCAGAGCAACGAGAAATGGCTGGCCGCCAACATGCTGAGAAGCCGATCCATCGGCGCAAGCCGGCCGGCAAGCCGATGCCGGCGGCGACGGCAGGGGCCAATGGTAGGAGGTCGTCCATCCACGCCCGGTTCGAGCACGTCTTCGCGCACCAGAAGAACGCTTCGGTCTCTTCATCCGCACCATCGGACTGGCGCGCGCCAACCCGCAGGACCCGCGCCGCGATGAGCAACCTCATGGTCCGGAAACTCGCCGCCCACTTCGCTGGCTAGCCGCTTCCAACCCCGGTCGCCAGACGGCTCAGTGCGGGGACAGAGCCTAGTAGCCGGACTGCCAGGCGTCGGGCTCGGCGTAGCGGACGCCGCGGGCGCCCTTCAGCTTTCGCAGGATCCCCGGAGCCGCGTTGTCGTCGAGGTCGAGGACCAACACGTTCCCCGAGTCGACCCGCCAACGGACAACGCCAGCGCCGAGGTCGCGCAGCAGATCAGCGACGTGCGCTTCGGTGATGCCCGGCTCCAGTCCAACGGTAACTCTCTTGGTCATTCGGGCGTCCTCGATCGCGGTTGAACCATGAACCATGTCGAACGGAACGGCGGCAGGGTATCATTTTCGGGGAAGGTTGCTAACACAGCTTCGCTCAACGCCGGCCGTTCTGAAGGGCGGCAACTGCCCGTTTGACAAAAGCCGTGCCGAGTGGCAATATCCCCCGGTTTCGTATTTGCATTGCCTTCGCCTAGCTCGGCTTTTTTGGCGAGTTGTCGAAAGTCACATTTGAACGCGCTCGGACCCAGCTGGTTCCTCGAAGCGGTCCGGACCGCGCTCTTCTCATAGGAGGTCGCTATGGCCAGACGTGCGCAGCCTCGCAAGCCGACCAAGGTGCGGAGAGTCGACGTCGGCGTGGCGTCCGCGGTGGTGTTCGGCAAAGGTGTCTCGAGCATCATTCCCGGCGAGCTGATCTGCCAGCTGGCGCCCGAGGCGGCCGCGGGGATCACCGAGAGCATCGCACGCGGGCCTGCGCGCGGCCGGACGATGACCGGCGCCCGGGCATTCGGGGTTTCTCCCGTCGACGACGTGCTGAGCAAGCTCAAGGTGACGCAGATCACCAGCCTGCATCCGCCGACCCCGGTCGCTTCCTTCGCCATGGCCGAAGCGGTGCAGCTCGCCAGCACCTACCGGATCCGCTTTTCCGCCGACACCTCGGTCGAGACGGCGGTGGCGCAACTCTCAAACGTCGCCGGCGTCGCCTACGCCGAGCCGAACGTCTACCGCGAGACCTGCATCGTCCCCAACGACCCCGACTTCGGGCAGCAGTGGGGACTGACCCGGATCAACTGCCCTGCCGCCTGGGACCAGACCACCGGCTCGCCGGGGATCGTCGTCGCGGTGATCGACACAGGGATCGATCTCGACCATCCCGAACTCGCCGGGCTGCTGGTGCCTGGACGCGATCTCGTCGACCTCGGGCCCGCCCCGGTGCCGCCGGCGGGATGGCACTTCGAGGGCGACTTCGACAACGTCGACAGCGATCCGCAGGACGAGGTCGGGCATGGCACCCACGTCGCCGGAACGATCGCCTGCTCGACCAACACGACGCCGCCGGTCGGCGTCGCCGGGGTGAGCTGGAACTGCCGGCTGATGCCCGTGCGCGTGCTGGCGCGGCTGGTCCGCAACGCCGATGGCGTCGTCAGCGGCACCGGATCGGCGGCGGACATCGCCGCGGGCATCCGCTGGGCGGTCGACAACGGCGCGCGGGTGCTCAACCTGAGCCTCGGCGGCCCGGTCGACACCCAGGTCGAGCGCGACGCCATCGCCTACGCCGTCGCCCAGGGCGCCGTGGTCTGCGCGGCGATGGGCAACGACTTCCAGAACGGCAACCCGACGAGCTTCCCCGGCGCCTACCCCGACGTGATCGCCGTCGGCGCGATCGACCGGGCCGACCACCGCGCGCCCTTCTCGCAGACCGGCCCGCACATCGACGTGGTGGCCCCGGGCGTCGACATCCGCAGCACGGTCTGGGACAACGGCTACGCCACGATGCAGGGCACCTCGATGGCGACCCCGCACGTGTCGGGCGTCGCTGCGCTGGTCCTGTCGGCGAATCCCCAGCTCACCGGCGCCCAGGTCGGCGACATCATCCGGCAGACCGCACAGCCCCTGCGCGACAACCCGGCCGACCCGATCCCGAACGACACCTATGGCTTCGGCTGCGTCGACGCGGCCGCCGCCGTGGCGCGGGCCGCCCCGCAGCCGAGCATCCCGATCTTCAGCTGCCCAAGCCGCTTCGGGCCGGCCTGCCAGCCCTCGCTGGTGCCGGCCGCCTGTCCGCAGTCGGTGCCGATCTTCAGCTGCCCGACCCGCCTGGCCCCGGCTTGCCAGCCGTCGTTCGTGCCGACAAGCTGCTCACCGTCGGTGCCGATCTTCTCGTGCAGGTCGGTGGTGACGATCTGCCGGTCGCAGACCTTCACCTGCCTGTCGCTGCCGGTGCGCTGCCGGTCGCTGGTGGACGACTGTCCGTCGCGGGTGGCGGTCTGCGTGTCGGAGACCTTCGTCTGCCGGACGCGGAGCCCCGTCGATTGCCTGCCGCAGGTCTCGGCCCCGGTCGGCTGTCTCAGCCAGACGTGCCCGAGCGCCGCCTGCGGCATCGACCAGCCCGGACTGCCGCCGGTGGCGGGCCCGCAGCCGGGGTCGGCCCAGGCGTCGGGCGCGGGCCAGGACTGGTCGGCCTACGATCCCTACTCGGTCTGGTTCGGCATGTGAGCCTGTGGCAGGCTGCGGTGAGCCCCGGGGGGAGCAGGATCGAGTGAACGCCGCGCAACCCATTGCCCAGCCCGCCAGCGGTGCGCGGGCTGGCGGGCCGCTGGCGGTCCGCGCACTTCGGGCCTGCGGATGGCTGGCGGATGGCGACGAGCCGTCGGCGGTCAATGTCCTGTGCCGCGCCCACACCGTCGCGCGCGTCACTGCGCCCGACGGGCGTGCGGCGATCGTCAAGCATCCCACCACCGGGGCCGGCGACGGGCGCGACCTCGCGCGGGAGCTTTTCGTCTACCGGCTCGGGGGGTGGAAACGCGGGCTCGGCGCGGTCATGCCGCAACCGATCTTGATCGACGAGGCGCGGCAGCTCCTCGCGGTCGAGTATGTCGGCGACGTCACCTCCGCCTGGCCGCAGGCGTTCGCCGCCACCCCGCTGCGCACGCCCGAGGTCGCCGCCCGCCTCGGTCGGGCGATGTCGGCATGGCACCGCGACACCCTCGAGGTGAGCCTGCCCCCCTCGCCGTCGCCCGGCATCCTCGGTGTCGGAGACGATGTCGAAGCGGCGACCGAGGGACGCCGGCCGGGCGTCACGCACTTCCTGCGCTATGTCGTGGCGGACCCGGATTTCGCCCGCGTGCTGGCCGAGGCCAAGGCGCTTCACGCGCCGTCGTGCCTCGTCCACGGCGACATTCGCGGCGACAACTGGGCGCTCGGCGACGGGCTGAAGCTGATCGACTGGGAAATGGCCGGGGCCGGGGATCCCGCCTGGGACGTGGCGGGCGCGCTCGCCGAGATGGCGATCCAGGAAATCCGCGACGGCGACGGCGCGGAACCGGGCAGGAGCGGCTGGCCGCGGGCGGTGGAGCGGCTCGCCCCCGCGCTCGACTACGAACCGACCGGCGAGCTCGAGGCGCTTCGCGCCAGGCTGCTGCCCTTCACCGTGGCCCGCCTGCTGCATGTCGCGAGCGAGTGGGTGGACGCTGCCGAGAGCTTCGCGTCGCCCGGCGACTTCGTCGCGACGGGAGCGGCACCGATCATCGCCGCCGCCCGCGGCCTCATCCACGCTCGCGAGGTCGTGCCCGGGCACCCTGCGCGCTGGAATGGCTAGCCTTGCGCGAGCCGATTTCCGCGCAGGTGTCGCGCGACCTCGGGAGGCTGGCCGACCTGGTCGCGCAAGCGGCTCCGGGATCCCGAGCCGGACCGCCGCCCGGCGGAGCGACGGCCGAATGGCTCTACACCAACTGGTACGCGGTCCAGGCCGAGGCGCCGGAGGCGCCGCTACCGGACACGCGCTTCCCTGACCTGCGCGGGCCGCTCGATCTCGTCTGCGCCGCCGGCCGGCAATGGCAGGACGGCTGGGTGGTACTGGAGGCCCATCCGAGCGGGTATTGCCTTGGAGGTCTCGGGGCGACGCGCCGCTGGCTGTCTCCGGGGCAATACGCCAGCCCGGCCCGGCCGGGCCTTCCGCCAGCGCCGGGCGACATGCTGCGGGTCAGCATGCTCGTCAGCGATCTCGACCCCGCGACCGGCTACTGGGTGACGCAGTCCGCGGCCGGCCCCCCGGCGGCGCCGCTCGGCCGTTTCTACCTCAACACCGGCTGGTCCGAGGTCGGCCCGGTCCTGAGCGACCTGACGGGCTGGCTCGATGCGATGGGCGAGCGCTACTCGCTGAAGTATCCGGCGTCGCCCGCGGCGACACACCGGGTCGACACCCTGGTGGTCTATCTCGAGCGGAACCGATGGGACGCGCTCGAGCCCGGGGCGGTCGCGCTCGCCCGGCGGCAGGCCGCGCACCTCCGGCCCGCGACCCCGCCCCTCGCGCGCCGCCTTGCCCTGGGCGCGGCATGTGCCGACGATCCGGGCGGGGGAGCTTCCTTCGGACAGAGCCGCTGCCGAGCCCTCGCCCCGGCGGTGGACGCGCTCGCAACCGGTCGCCCCGTCAAACGCGCCTCCGCCGTCGCGGCGCTTGCCGCGGCGTTGAAGTCGGCCGGGATCGATCCGGCGCGGCCCTGGGAAGGCCCTTCGCAGTGAGCGGCCCCTTTCTGGCAGCGGCGATTGAAATCGGCGAGACGCTCGTCGCGAGCGCCATCCCCGGACCGGGCGGCTGCGGCTGGATCGGCGACGACCTGGCCGGCCTCACCCCCGCCGACGCTCACGTCGTCACCGGTCCGGTCGGACCCGACCTCTACGGCGGGACCATCGGAATCGCCTGGTTTCTCGCCCACCTGGCCCGAGCGACCGACGCGACGCGCTTTGCGCCGACGGCGCGCGCCGGTGCCCGCTCCGCCCTCGCAAGGGCCGCCGCGGGCGACCTGGGCGCCTCGCTCTACTCCGGGACCGCGGGGATCGCTCTGGCCGCGTTGGAGGTGGCACGCGCACTCGACGACCGCGAGCTGGCGGCGGAGGCGGAGGCCCTCGCCGGCGGGGTGGCGGAGACCCTGAAGCCGGGGCGGGCCGACGGCGATGCATGCGACCTGATCGGCGGCGTGGCCGGCACCTGCCTTGCTTGCCTTGCCATCGGGCGCGTGACCGGCCAGCGGCGGTTCCTCGACGCGGCCGCCGCCCGCTGCCGGATCCTCGTCGAGCGCGGAACCGCCGCCTGGTGGGGCACCTCGTGGCCTGTGGAGCCCGGCGCGCCCGGGCTGTGCGGCCTCGGACACGGCGCGTCGGGAATCGCGCTCGCCCTGGCCGAGACCGCTTGGGCCACCGGCGACGCCGGCCTGCTCGACTGCGCGCGTGCGGCCTTCGCCTACGAGCGCGGGCGCTTCTCGCCGGAGCGCTGCGCGTGGCCCGACTTGCGGGAGCCGGGGGCCGAGGCCTGGACCGCCGCGTGGTGCCACGGGGCGCTCGGGATCGGGGCGGTCCGGCTCCGCTTCCATGAAGCCATGCCCGAGGACTGGGCGCTGGCGGAGGCCTCGGCAGCGCTTCAGTCGGCGCGGACCCTCGCCATCCAGGCGGGGCGCGACATGGCGGAGGGGGTCGCCCACGACGTCACCCTCTGCCACGGTCTCGGCGGCGTCGCCGAGCTGATGTTCCTCGCCGCCGAGGTGCTGCATGCACCCGCGCATCGCCTGGCCGGCCAGCGCGTCGCCGAGATCTGCCTGCGGGTCCGCGCGGTGAACGGCGGGCAGTGGACCAACGGCCTGCGCGGCTGCCGCAACGTGCCCGGACTGATGGCGGGCGACGCGGGCATCGGGATCGCGATGCTGCGGGCGCACGACGGCGCCGCGGCAGGCAGTCCGTTGCTGGCCGGACGCCCGGCGTGAAGGCAGATCGTGTCCCCCGCGCGCTTGGACGCGCAGCCGCGAATCGCTTCGCTTGATTTGCGGGGCGGACCTCCCTAGGCCATGGGGCAGGCATTTTCCCACGTAGCGCCAGAACTGGGCGAGCTCCGCCCGGCCGCCGCCGTGCCGATTGACGGTGCAACCGTCCAAGCGCAGGCCGCAGACATCGGTGCCCCCTGATTTGAACCTATCGATTCAATAGGATAGCGTATCGTCGGGGATCGTAGCCTGGCGTAGTTTCGCGTGCATTCAGGTGGTTGCGGGGGCAGGATTTCATCTTAACTTGCGAAAGCCATCGGCGACAGAGTTCGCACGACATCTGTGTGCTATGGAGAGCCGCGTGGGGTTGTTTCGCAGTGCCGCGTAGAACTCAAGAGATCGAAGCTGCTGAGATCGGGGAACCTGGCGACACCGCCAATCGCCGTGATGCCAGCCCATTCCGGGTAGGCAGGGAGCGATCTTGGGAGGGCGGCTTGCCCGGCATCGCCGCGTGGGAGGGCCTGATCACACTTGGCCGTGTCGGCAACGGCACGTTCGACCTGACCGACTTCTCGTTACCTCGCTCAAGCTCGCCGACACGCTCGACCGGCTGTCCTCCGACAACTACATCGACGGCATCGACCA
Organism: Amaricoccus sp.; assembly: GCA_046348915.1. Lineage (GTDB taxonomy): Bacteria > Pseudomonadota > Alphaproteobacteria > Rhodobacterales > Rhodobacteraceae > Amaricoccus. The sequence goes on along the minus strand of JAXMDH010000030.1, from coordinate 67,720 downwards.
GAGCTCGTTTCTGCTCGCCGACGGCGGCGAGACCAGCCGCCAAGACGACCATCTCCTGGAGCGCCTACGACTTCAGCGCCATGCGCCTCGCCGAGTATAAGATCTACTTCAGCCGGCCCGCCGCAACATGGGGCACCAGATCCTTCATCCAGTGCTCGAGTGCGCAGGTACCCGGGTTCGTTCTGTCAGACTGAGGTCACGCTGGTCCGCGACGTCAGGACGGCGAGCACCGCCGCGATCATCAGCAGCACGGCGCTGGCGGCAAAGGTCATCCGATAGCCGCTGAGATCGAACAGCACGCCGCCGGTGATGGCGCCGAGGGTGATCGCGAGCTGGATGACGGCCACCATGAGCCCGCCGCCGGCTTCGGCATCCCGCGGCAGGGAGCGCGCCAGCCACGTCCACCAACCGACGGGCGCGGCCGTGCCGACCAGCCCCCAGATCGCCAGCGCGGATGTCGTGATGGCCAGGTTGTGGCCGAAGGCGATGAGGGTGCCGGCGATTGCCGCCATCGACACCGGGATCACGATCAGCGTCCGGTGGAGCCCGTCCTTCAGGAAGCCGCCGATCAGGCTGGTGCCGACGACCCCGGCGATGCCGATCGCGAGCAGGACGAGCGACAGCGTCGAGACGTCGACCTGCGTCACCGTCTCGAGGAAAGGCCGCACGTAGGTGAAGAGCGCGAACTGCCCCATGAAGAAGAGTCCCACCGACGCCATGCCCAGGGCGACCAACGGTCGTCCCAGCAGCCTGAACACGTTTCCGGATCCGGGCCGGGGTTCCGCCCTCATCGACGGCAGGCTGACCATCTGCCAGAGAAAGACGATCACCGCGACCGGAACGACGCAGAAGAACGCGCCGCGCCAGCCGATGATCGAGCCGAGGAAGGCTCCGAGCGGCGGGGCGATCACCGTCGCCAGCGCATTGCCGCCGTTGAAGATCGCGAGCGCCCGCGGAACCTGCCGCTGCGGCACCAGCCGCATGGCGGTCGCGGCGGACATCGACCAGAACCCGCCGATGACGACGCCGATCAGCGCCCGGCCGATCATGAAGATCACGTAGTTCGGCGCAACCGCCACCAACGTGCCCGAGACCGCCATCACGCCGGTCAGCCCGAGAAGCAGGAGCTTGCGGTCGAGACCGCCGGCCAGGGCGGAAATGGAGAGGCTCGTCAGAACGGCGAACGCGCCGGAGATGGCGATCGCCTGCCCGGCCTGTCCCTCGCTCACTCGAAGGTCGGAGGCGATCGGTGTCAGCAGGCTGACCGGCATGAACTCCGAGGCGATCAGCGTGAAGACGCAGAGCGACATCGCGAAGACCCCGCCCCAATGAGCGGAGCGATCCTTTGCGGCATTCGCTTCGGCGGCAGCGATCTGGACTGACATTTTCCGTTCTACCTTCGAAGCTGTGGCGCCACCGAACGCGCCCATCCGCCGAGCGACCGCCATGCCGCCGGCGCAATGTCCTGAACCGGGAAGACTCCGGCCTGCCGGAGCTTCCGTCACCCGATCAGCGGCAGCGCACGCGCGTGCCAGACCGGATCGATCCTGTTGCCTCTCACTTAGCCGAAGGTCCGAGCAGCAACTACCCGGTCAAGATTGCATGCACTCATGAGGCGGGCTCATGAATGGCGCTTCTCCTGTATATTCGCCGCGCGGCGGCGAACCGAACGGCCGGAAGCTGCCACCTGGCTTCAATTCATGAACGCTGCTCATGACGGCAAACGGATTTCACAGGCTAATCGGCACCCAACGGCGCCCTATCTCTACGCTGTAGTCGTGAGCCTGCCCGGCAGGCGCTGTGACCGGCGCAGAGCATCACGCAAGGGAAGCGCTGGATCGGCAGAGGCGCTTTCGGAAGCGCGGACACGCAAGATCGGAGGCATCATGGCCTGGCACAAGACATTCCTGGCATCGGCCGCACTGGCAACAGGCCTCGCCTCCCATGGCGTGGTGCAGGCTCAAGGCATCAATGCCGGTGACCGGGCGGCGCGCACGGACCTCCCCTTTGCCGTGGAGGCCGTCGCCGACTTCGACACGCCCTGGGCGATCGCGTTCCTGCCGGACGGACGGATGTTCGTCACCGAGAAGCCGGGTCGGATCTTCCTCGTCACTCAGGGCGGCGAGAAGGTCGAGCTCGGCAACGTGCCCGAGGTCGCTGCGTCGGGCCAGACCGGCATGCTCGACATCGCCGTCGCGCCGGACTTCGCGACCAGCGCGCAGGTCTATCTTTCTTACGTCGCGCCGGAGGGGGGCGGCAGCCTGGCGCTGTCGCGCGCCGTCCTGTCGGAGGCCGGGGGCGCGGCGGCGCTGACCGACGCCACCGTGATCTGGCGGCAGACGCCGGAAGGCGGGGGCGGCCAGCCCGGCGGGATCATCGCCTTCGATCCGGAGGGAACGCATCTGTTCCTGACGGTCGGCGACCGGATGCGCCCGCCGAGCGCGCAGGATCCGGCCGAGGCCCGCGGCAAGGTGCTGCGCCTCGACCTCGACGGCGGCGCGCCAGCGGACAATCCGCTCGCCGGGCAGGGCGGGGTGCCGGCCGAGACGTGGACGACGGGCCATCGCAATCCCTACGGCCTCGCCTTCGCGCCGGACGGCCGCCTCTGGCTGCACGAGATGGGGCCGCGCGGGGGCGACGAGCTGAACCTGATCGAGGCGGGCCGGAACTACGGCTGGCCGGTCGTGTCGAACGGCGACGAGTACAGCGGTGCGCCGATCCCCGACCACGACACGCGGCCGGAATTCGCGGCTCCGGCCGTCTACTGGAACCCGGTCATCTCGCCCGCCGGCCTCGCCTTCTACGACGGGGCGATGTTCCCGGAGTGGCAGGGATCGGCGCTGATCGGCGGTCTTTCGGCACACGCGCTCGTGCGCGTCGCGTTCGGCGCCGATGGCGGCGTCGACGAGGTGGAGCGTTGGGACATGGGCGCGCGCATCCGCGACGTCGCCGTCGCGCCGGACGGGGCGGTCTGGGTCGTCGAGGACAGCGATCCCGGCCGCCTCCTGCGGCTGACGCCGGTCCCGCCGACGGGCGATTGATGATCTGGGCTCATGACGACAAGCGAACCAGCCAGTCTAATCCGATCGGCGCCACCCTCCATATTTCCAGCGAAGGAAATCGACCGGGACAGGCGGAAGCCCGCCCTCTGCAACGCACATCAGGATCAAACCGAGGAGATGTTGTCATGAACGAGCCGAACGAAACAGCCGCCGGGCGCCAGGAAGATCTCGACATCGGTCGTCGCAACCTGCTCAAGATGGCAGGCGTCGGTGCGGCGGCATTGAGCGTCGCCTCCGCCGCCGGCTCGTCGGCCTTCGCACAGGGCAATGAAGCATGGGACAAGACCTTCCCCAGGAGCGACCTCGTCGACCTCGAGAAGGTGACCTTCACCAATCGCTACGGCATCACCCTGACGGGCGACCTGTATTTGCCCGCCAACCGCGACGATGCCCGTCTGCCCGCGCTTGCCCTTTCCGGGCCCTTTGGCGCCGTAAAGGAACAGTCGTCCGGTCTCTACGCACAGACCATGGCCGAACGCGGCTTCGTCACCCTCGCCTTCGACCCGTCCTTCGTCGGTGAAAGCCGCGGAGGCGCCTATGCCGTGGCCTCGCCGGACATCAACACCGAGGACTTCGGCGCCGCTGTCGACTATCTCGGCCTGCACGCCTCCGTCGACCGCGAGCGCATCGGCCTCCTGGCCGTCTGCGGTCTTTCCGGCATGGCGCTGAATGCCGCCGCCGTAGACAAGCGCGTCAAGGCGGTCGCGGTCGCCAGCATGTACGACATGTCGCGCGTCATGGCCCGCGGCTACTACGACGCGCTGACCCCGGAAGGCCGCGCGGAAATGCTGGACCAGATCAGTCGGCAGCGGTGGGCCGATGCCGAAGCGGGAACGCCCGCGCTGGCCGGCGGTCTCCCCGACACCCTGGATGGCGTCGACGACCCCGTCGTCCGCATGTACTGGGACTACTACAAGACGGATCGCGGTTTCCATACGCGCTCGCTGAACTCGACCACGGGCTGGACCGTGACCAACCCGCTGTCGTTCATGAACATGCCGATGATGAGCTACATCACGGAGATCGCGCCGCGGCCGGTGCTGCTGATCGCCGGCGAAAATGCCCATTCACGCTACTTCAGCGAGGACGCCTACGCGGCCGCGGCGGAGCCGAAGGAGCTGATGATCATCCCCGGCGTCGACCATGTCGCGCTGTACGACCGCCTGGACGTGATCCCCTTCGACAAGCTGCAATCCTTCTTCGAGCAGCACCTCTCCGCGTAGGAGGAGGGCCGGCGGCGTCCGTTCCCGAGGCACGGGCGCCGCGATTGCTGGGAGCGATGCCAGGATCGCTTCTGACAGCTATCATCTTGATGTTGGGGATCCGCCATGGCTCAGGAGCGCATTCGCATCTCTTCCGACTGGGGCGAGATCACGGCCGAGCTCGTCCACAACGATGCCGCCAGATCGCTCGCGCGGATGCTGCCGCTCACCGTCGCGATGAGCGACCATCTCCGGCAGGAGAAGACCGGCAATCTGCCGTCCCGGCTGCCCGAGATCGCGCGGCAGCGTGACTTCGCGGCCGGCACCCTCGGTCTCTGGAGCTCCGATCATTTTGTGATCTACTACCGCGGTGGTCGTGTCCCATCGCCCGGCATCATCCTCCTCGGGCGTGTCACCGGTGATGTTTCGATCTTCGATCGCCCCGGATCCGTCACGGTCGAAATTCGGCTCGCCGACTGAGGGCGGCGCTATAGTCCGCCCGGGAACATGAGAAGGCTTCATAGGTGCCGCGCCAGAACATCAACGACCTGCTCGCGTTCCTGGCGGTGGCGCGGGAGCGCAGCTTCACCAGGGCCGCCGCGAGGTCCGGCGTCTCGCAATCGGCGCTCAGCCACACCATTCGCCAGCTGGAGGCGCGGCTCGGCGTCCGCCTGCTGACGCGCACCACGCGCGCGGTCGCGCCAACGGAGGCGGGCGAGCGGCTTCTCGAGCGGATCGGACCGCATTTCGACCAGATCGAGCTCGAGGTCGACGCCCTGAACGAGCTGCGGGAGAAGCCGGCCGGAACGATCAGGATCGTGGCGCCGGACTATGCGATCGGCAATGTCCTGTGGCCGAAGCTGAAGGCCTTCCTCCCGAGGTATCCCGACATCAAGGTCGAGCTCCTGCTAGACAACGGCCTCACCGACATCGTCACCGGGCGCTACGACGCCGGCGTGCGCATGGGCGACCAGCTCGCCAAGGACATGATCTCCGCCCGGATCGGGCCCGACTTCAGGTTCGCCGTCGTCGGCGCGAAGTCCTACTTCGCCGAGCATCCGCTGCCCGCGACGCCGCAGGATCTCGTGCAGCACGACTGCATCAACTATCGCTTCCCGACATCCGGGGCGCTCTACGTCTGGGAGTTCGAGGAGGACGGCCGCGAGATCAAGGTGCGTGTCGAGGGCCAGCTCGTGTTCAACAACATCTTCCATGTGCTCGATGCCGCCCTTGCCGGCCGCGGCCTCGCCTACGTGCCGGAGGAGATCGCCCTGCCGCACATCGCGAAGGGCCGACTCCTGCGCGTGCTCGAAGGTTGGTCGCCCTACTGGGACGGCTACCATCTCTACTATCCGAGCCGGCGCCAGTCGTCGCCGGCCTTCGTCGCGCTGGTGGAGGCGCTGCGCCACCGCGAATGACGCCGCGGGAAGGCCCCGCATCCGCAATCGAAGGAGCCGCTTCATGCGCCCGTACATCATCTGCCACATGGTCACGTCCATCGACGGGCGCCTGCATCCGAGCCGCTTCACGGCGGCGGCCGCCGGCATCTCCGCCGAGACCCTGTCGCACCACTACGAGGAGGTGGCCGAGCGCTTCGGGGCCGAGGGCTGGATCGTCGGCCGCAAGACCGCGTCGGAGCTTGCCAGTGGATCGGCGCGGGCGATGCCGGACGCCGCGGTCCTGCCGCGTGAACCGCACGTCGCCGATCGAGGCGGGCGGAGCCTCGCGATCGCCATCGATCCCTCGGGACGCGTCCACTATGGCCGGGACAACATCGGCGGCGACCACGTCGTCGCGGTGCTCGGCGAGCAGGTTCCGGACGCCTATCTCGCCGAGCTGCGCGAGGACGGCGTGTCGTACATCTTCGCGGGACCGAAGGGAGACGACCTTCCCGCCGCGACGGCGCAGCTCGCCGGCGTCTTCGGGGTGAGGAAGCTCCTCCTCGAAGGTGGCGGCATCATCAACGGCGCCTTCCTCCGCCACCGCCTGATCGACGAGTTCAGCACCCTGATCCATCCCGCGGTCGACGGCGTGGCTGGCTCCCCGAGCATCGTCGACTACCGCGGAGCCGAGGGCGAACGGCCCGGCTCCGGACAGGCGCTCCGGCTGATCGGTTGCGAAACCCTCGAGGGCGGCATGGTATGGCTGCGCCACGCGGTCGAGGACGCGCCCGACGCGGCAGCATAGCGATGCGGGCGGCATTCATGAGTCATGCTCATAACCACATGCGAAGCATCCCCGCTAATCAGACATAGTCCGCCGCTCTATATTCACGTCAGCGCATCAGGCAGCTCGGGCCATGACCAAGAATTCGTAGGGCCTTCGCACGTCGGCCGCCGACGGCGCTCTATCCTGGGGGAACGACGGAAAGATGGCTAAGCCGTATCGTCAAATAGTCATGCTTCTCGTTGCGGTTGTCATTGCTGCCGCTGGGGCCGCCGCATCCTATTCTCAGACCGCGGATGCAGGGAGGAACCAGATCGTCGGAACCGTCGTGCGCTTCACCGCCGGCTCCACGTCGGTCGACCTGACCATCGGCGAGGACAATCCGACGGCGCGCGACTTCCTCTCGATGCTCCCGCTCACCATGACGCTGGAGGAGTTCAACGGCCGGGAGAAGATCGGCTACTTCTCGCGCGAGCTTGTGCATGACGGCTCGCCGGGCTCCGATCCGGAAGACGGCGACCTGATCTACTATGTCCCCTGGGGCAACATAGGCTTCTACTACAACACCTCTGGCATCGGCTATTCGGATCAGACGATCCACATCGGCACCTACGATGCCACGCAGGAGCAGCTCGAGGCGCTCGAGCGTGGACCCGTTGCCGTCGAGATCGTCCAGTGAGATCCGTCGCGGTCAACGAAGGAGGCTGCCATGAGCGTCACCTATGATTTCAGCGGACAGGTCGCGCTGGTGACCGGCGCCGCGATGGGCATGGGCCTGGCGACGGCGCGGGCCTTCGCCGAGGCGGGAGCAGCGGTGACGCTGGCCGACATCGACGAAGAACAACTGGACAAGGCGGTGGACGATATCAAGTCGGCCGGCGGCAACGCGATCGCGGTGATCTGCGACGTTTCCGACGAAGTACAGGTCGCGGCCATGGTCGACAGGACGGTCGCCGAATTCGGCCGTCTCGATGCCGCCTTCAACAATGCCGGCATCCAGCTGCCGGCCGCCGATCTCGCGGACGTGTCTGCCGACGCCTTCGACCGCATCACGGCGATCAACCTGCGCGGCGTGTGGGCCTGCATGAAGCACGAGCTCCTGCAGATGGGCAGGCAGGGCAGCGGCGCGATCGTGAACAACTCCTCGATCGGCGGAATCCGCGGGCATGCGGGGCTCGCGGCCTATCACGCCACCAAGCACGGCGTGCTCGGCCTGACGCGCAGCGCCGGCAAGGAGTATGCCGCGCGCGGAATCCGTATAAACGCCATCTGCCCCGGCGCGACCGACACGCCGATGGTGGCGAAGATGATCGACGAAGGGGTGCTTTCCCACGGCGGACTCGTGAGCAACCCGATCGGCCGTATCGCCCGGCCCGAGGAGATGGCCCAGACCGTGATGTGGCTCTGCAGCCCGGGCTCGTCCTTCGTCGTCGCCCACACCCTCGTCGTGGACGGCGGCTCCACCGCCTGACTCAAAGGAGAGCGCAACGATGCTCGCAACCGTCCTTCACGCCCCCGGCGACATCCGTTTCGAGGAGGTCCCCGAACCGACGATCCTCAAGCCTACCGACGCGATCATCAAGCTCGCGGCCACCTGCGTCTGCGGTTCCGACCTCTGGCCCTATCGCGGCCTGCAGCCGGTCGACAGCCCACAGCACATGGGCCACGAATATTGCGGTGTCGTCGTCGAGGTCGGCAGCGAGGTCAAGACCGTCAAGCCCGGCCAGTTCGTCGTCGGCTCGTTCTGCATCTCCGACAATACCTGCCCGCACTGCCGGCACGGCTTCCAGTCCTCGTGCGAGCAGCGTGAGTTCATGTCCGGCGCCCAGGCGCCCTACGCCCGCGTCCCGCTCGCCGACGGCACGCTCGTCGCAACCGAGACCTTGCCCGACGAGGACCTGATCCCGAGCCTGCTCGCCGCCTCGGACGTGCTCGGCACCGGCTGGTACGCCGCCGTCGCGGCCAACGTGCAGCCCGGCTCGACCGCCGTCGTGGTCGGCGATGGCGCCGTCGGCCTGATGGGCGTGCTCGCCGCCAGGCAGCTCGGCGCCGCTCGGATCGTCGCCATGAGCCGGCACAAGGTGCGCCAGGAGCTCGCTCTCGAATACGGCGCCACCGACATCGTCGCCGAGCGCGGCGAGGCCGGCATCGCCAGGATCAAGGCGCTGACGGAGAGGATCGGCGCCGACGCCGTCCTCGAGTGCGTGGGCACGCAGGAGTCGATGCAGCAGGCGATCCAGGTCGCCCGTCCCGGGGCGATGATCGGCTACGTCGGCGTTCCACATGGCGTCCAGTTCGACGGCCAGCAGCTCTTCTTCTCCCAGACCGGCATGCTGGGCGGCCCGGCGCCGGTACGCCGCTTCCTGCCGCAACTGATCGACCTTGTACTCAGCCGCAAGATCAATCCCGGCAAGGTCTTCGACCTCGAGCTGCCGATCACCGACGTCGCGGAAGGCTACAAAGCGATGGATGAGCGCCGGGCGATCAAGACGCTGCTGCGCGTGTGACCTGCCTGTCGGCCCCGGAGCGGCAAAGCCCAGGCAGATCAGAAAGCCGCCAGAGAGAAGTGGAGACGAGAATTGAAGATTGCCGTTATCGGAACGGGCATGGTTGGCCGTGCTGTGGCGAGCCGGCTTGCGGAATTGGGACATGACGTCGTTGTCGGCACGCGCGACGTAGAGCGCACGCTGGCCCGGTCGGGAACCGCCTGGCAGAACGCAGCGCCGAACACCAAACTCGTGTCGTTGCCTGAAGCCGGCGCGCACGCCGACCTTCTTGTCAACGCGACGCATGGGGCGAACTCGCTCGAGGCGCTGGAGGCCGTAGGGCGTCCGCATCTGGCCGGCAAGGTCCTGCTCGACCTCGCCCTTCCGCTGGACCTGTCGCAGGGCATCCCGCCTAAGCTGCTTGTCGCAAACGACGACAGCCTCGGTGAGCAGATCCAGCGGGCATTCCCTGAGGCGCGGGTGGTCAAGAGCCTCAACACCGTGTTCTATAAAGTGATGATCGATCCTGGGCGGGTGCCTGGACGGCACAACATCTTCGTTGCGGGTGATGACGCCGATGCGAAGCAACAGGTCCGCGTTCTTCTGAACGGCTTCGGCTGGCCCTTGGACGACATCATCGATCTCGGCGGTATCCAGTCCGCCCGATCGACTGAAATGTACATGCAGCTCTATTTCAATCTCGTAGGCGTGCTCGGCGACAGCTTCGATTTCAATATCGCCGTTATGCGCCGCCAGGATGGAGTCGGCCGTTGAGAGCAGGGAACTGTCGGGGTCGGCGAGAAGAAGAGGTGCCGTGACGCGTGTCTTCATCTCCGGTTCGACCACTGGCCTCGGGCTGATCGCGGGCAAGCAGCTGCTGGCCGGCGGCCACGACGTTATCCTCCACGCCCGGAACGCGGAGCGCGCGAGGGATCTTGAACGGGAGCTCGTCGATAGCGCACTGACCTCGATCGTTGTCGGAGACCTCGGTACCATCGTGGGGGCGCTCAGCCTGACCGCTCAGGTGAACGCTCTCAAGCCGGTGGACGCCGTCATCCACAATGTCGGCATCGGCTATGGAGGGTCGCTTCGGCGGACGGCGGATGGATTGCCCGACATCTTCGCGGTCAACGTTCTCGCGCCCTACATCCTGACGGCGAGGATCAAGGGACCGACCCGGCTCGTCTATCTCAGCTCCAGCATGCACCGCCTCGCGCCTAACCTGGACGATGCGCTCTGGCGCGACCGCCGCTGGAACGGCGCGCAGGCATATTCGGAGAGCAAGCTCTACGTCACGGCTCTGGCCTTCGCCGTTGCCCGGCGGCGACCGGAGGTCCGGTCCAACGCCGTGGATCCCGGCTGGGTCCCAACGCGCATGGGCGGGCGCGGCGCGCCCGACGATTTGGAAGCAGGCGTCGCCACTCAGGTCGCCCTCGCCGCCGGCGAAGGCGACCGGCTGTCGGATCTATCCGGACAATATCTCCATCACATGGAAGTCAGTGAGCCGGGGCGTGCCTCCCGCGACGTCGCGCTTCAGGAGCGACTGCTCGCGCTTTGCGCGGACCTCTCCGGGGTGTCCCTTTGAGCACTGCGTAGCCCCCGGCTGAACAGCAGGACGCGGTGAAGGCACCGGCGCCGTTACGCGCCTTCTTGATCCGGATCCGGGCGGAGCGCGCCCCAGTAGGTCGCGGCGGTCGCCGTCGCCCGCAAGCTCGCCGTTCTCTGCTGGCGCATGCTCACCAAGGGCCTAGGAACAGAACTATCTCTGGGCGTGGCCGAGTCTCGTAGCGCAGAAGCGCCGGACGACGGAGCTGCTGGGCCGGGCAGCCACAGCCGAAGGCAACTTCCGCGGACCTGCCTACGCCTACAACGTCAAGGCGACGTCACCAGGAGGTACGGATCGCTGAACGTGCGGAGAGGGGCTACGAGCAGCTCGTGGCGGCATGGCGCCGACATCGGCCCCGAGGTCGAACCATACGGCAGACCGATCCGAGACCGTGAGCATGGCATTGCCGGCCCGCAGCGCCGAAATGAACCCTTGGGCCGTTTAGAAACGGCGTCCACGCTGCTTCCATGACCACATCGGATGGAGGCGAGAGACCAGCGGATGTTGCAGCAGCGGGGGCGAAGTCAGCTGAATCGCTCTCGCATCGCCGCATGTATCGTTGCGCGGCACGCAATTGAGATGGGCGGGCGACGGCCGTTGTTGCGGGTGTCTTCGGCTTCTAGCATCGCGGACACGCTCCCAACGGTCGGCGCTTCGTACGTGGCCGTACCCACAAGACTGTCGGCGCTCGATACCGCTCGCGAGAAGGAAGCATGAATTGGCCGATCTCATGACCAAGGCGGCGCTCTGGACCCCGACAGCCGAGCGCGTGGCGACGGCGACAATGACGGGATTCGGCGCCGCTGCCTCCCGCCGGGCGCGGCGCGAGCTTGCTGACTCCCGAACATTGCACGCTTGGTCGGTCGCGGAGCCGGCCGCCTTCTGGGAGACGGTATGGGACTTCTTCGGCGTCGTCGGCGACCGAGGTGAGCGAACGCTGGCGGACGGCCACCTGATGCCCGGCGCCCGATTCTTCCCCGATGCCGCGCTGAACTTCGCCGAGAACCTGTCGGCCGGGGCCCAACGGCTCGATAGAGCGACCGATGCCCTCGTCTTCCGCGGCGAAACGGGGAGGACCCGCCGCTGGTCCTGGGATCGGTTGATCGAGGAAGTGTCGCGCTTCCAGCAGGCCCTCGCCGCGGAGGGCGTGGGCCAGGGCGACCGTGTGGCCGGCCTCCTGCCCAACCTGCCAGAGGCGATCGCCGCGATGCTGGCGACGATCTCCCTCGGCGCGGTCTGGTCCTCCGCCTCGCCCGACTTCGGCGTGCGCGGCGTGCTCGACCGCTTCGGACAGATCGAGCCCAAGGTGCTGATCACCGCCGACGGGTACGTGTATGCCGGCAAGCGCATCGATCTCGCCGGCAAGCTCGCGGAGTTGCAGCCCTTTCTGCCGAGCGTCACCCGCTGCGTGATCGTCGGCTACCTCGGCAACGGGCGCGAAGCTGCCGCCGCGCTGTCGAACGGCATCAACTGGCAGGACTTCACCGCGGCCCATATCCCAGGCCCGCTGACCTTTGTCCGGCTACCGTTCGACCACCCGATCGTCATCGTCTACTCCTCCGGCACCACCGGCGCGCCGAAGTGCATCGTCCACCGTGCCGGCGTACTGCTCCAGCACGTGAAGGAGCACGGCCTGCACGCGGATGTCCGGCCAGGCGACCGGCTGTTCTACTTCACCACCCTCGGGTGGATGATGTGGAACTGGCTCGCCTCCGGCCTCGCGCGGGGCGCGACGCTCTTGCTCTTCGACGGCTCGCCCTTCCATCCCGGCCCGGAGGTTCTGTTCGACTACGCGGCGGACGAGCGGATGACCCATTTCGGGACCTCGGCGAAATACCTCGACAGCCTGCGCAAGGCCGGGGTCCGGCCGCGCGACGGCCGGGACCTCTCGACCCTGCGCGCTGTCTTCTCCACCGGCTCGCCGCTCGCGCCCGAATCCTTCGACTACGTCTATGACGCCATCGGCGCGGACCTGCACCTCGCGTCGATCTCCGGCGGCACCGACATCCTGTCGTGCTTCGTGCTCGGCGACCCGACCCGTCCGGTCTGCCGGGGAGAGATCCAGGGGCCGGGCCTCGGGCTCGCCATGGAAGTGCGCGACGCTGACGGGCGGCCCGTGGGGGCCGGGGTGAAGGGCGAGCTCGTCTGCGCCGCCCCGTTCCCCGCCATGCCGCTCGGCTTCTGGGGCGACGAGAGCGGCGAACGCTATCGCTCCGCCTACTTCGATCGCTTCCCCGGCCTCTGGTGCCAGGGCGATTTCGCCGAGACGACCGAGCACGGGGGTTTCGTGATCCACGGCCGCTCGGACGCGACGCTCAACCCGGGCGGCGTGCGTATCGGCACCGCCGAGATCTACGCCGAAGTCGAGAAAGTGCCGGAGGTGAACGAAGCGGTCGCCATCGGCCAGGAGTGGGACGGCGATGTGCGGGTGGTGCTCTTCGTGACCTTGCGGCCCGACGCCGCGCTCGACGACGCGCTCGTCGCGCGGATCAAGTCCGGCATTCGGGCCGGTTCCTCGCCGCGCCACGTGCCGGCGCGGATCGTCGCAGTGGCGGACATCCCGCGCACCAAGACCGGCAAGATCACCGAGCTTGCGGTCCGCGACGTGGTGCATGGCCGCGCCGTCAGCAACGTCGAGGCGCTCGCCAACCCGGAGGCGCTGGACCTCTTCCGCGACATTCCCGCCCTCCGCGCCTGAACGGCGGGCTGCCTGCGCCGACCGCAAAGGTAATTGCCGTGCCCGGTCGGTTCCGGCCGCCGGTGCGGACGCTATCATTCGCGCCGAGCGAGCCTCGGTGAACGCTCGGTGCATCGGGCGCGCGCCCGCACGGAGGGAAGTCATGAAGATCGGGTATGTCGGCCTCGGCGCCATGGGCGGGGTCCTTGCGGAACGTCTTCTCGGCCAGGTCGACCTGACCGTGCTCGACCTCAACCAGGCCGCCGTCGCGCGGATGGTCAAGGGGGGCGCCGGGCAGGCGGAATCGGCGTTGGCGCTCGGCCGGGACGTCGACGTCGTCCTCCTCTGCCTGCCGCGCTCCGCGGACGTGGAGAAGGTGATCTTCGGCGCCAACGGGCTCACCGAGGGCTTATCCGCGGGTAAGCTAGTCATCGACCAGACGAGCGGGATCCCGGGAGTCACGGCCGAGATCGCCCGCCGCCTCTCCGCCAAGGGGGTCCTCATGGTCGACGCGCCGGTGGCGGGCGGCCCGCCGGCGGCCAAGGCGGGCATGGTCACGATCATGGGTTCCGGCCCGAACGAAGCCTGGACCCTGGCCGAGCCGGTGCTCCGCAGGATCTCGCCCAAGGTCTTCCACATCAGCGACCGCGTCGGCGACGGTCAGGCGATGAAGCTCGTCAACAACGCCATCGGCGCGGGCTACCGCGTCTCGACCCTCGAGCTGGCTGCGGTGGGGCGCCGATTCGGTCTGGAGCTCGGCGAGATCTCCGACCGGCTCAACGCCGGTTCGGCAAAGAACTTCACCACAAAGGGGATGCTGGCAGCGCTGGTCGAGGGGCGCTCGACGACGGACTTCGCCATGGCGCTGATGGTCAAGGATCTCAACGAGGCCCTTGCGCTCGCCGCCGCGGCGGACACGCCCAGCCTCATGGTGGCGGGCGCGCGCTCCATCATGCAATCCACCGTCAATCTCTTTGGCAAGGGCGCGAAGCTCGACGACATCATCCCGATGACCGAGCGGCTCGCGGCGGTGTCGCTGGCTGGACCGGCCGAGGCGGAGGCGGAGGAGCTGGCCGAGGGCGAGACGTCCGATCAGGTGGCCGCCACCATCGAAGCCGCTGTCGACGTCTGCAACCAGATCATTGTCTGCGAATGGGCGGCGATCGGCGCCGGATTCGGTCTGTCCGCGACGGCGATGTCGGACGCCATCAATGCCGGGTCAGCCTGGAGCACCGCTTCCGAACGCATCCTCCCCGCGCTGGCGGACGGACGGCTCCCGAACCTGCCCGGCACGCTCGCCACGATGACGGAATGCCTGCGCGCCGCCCGGCGCCTCGCCGCGCGCGCGGGGGTGCCGTTGTGGCTGCCCAGCGCGGCGCTGTCGGTGATCGAGGCGGCGAGGAACGAGCTCGGACCGGCCGCCAATCCCGGCCGCCTGGCGGAGCATTTCGCCAAGGCCGCCGGAATCGCCCCGTGGACGAAGGCGAGGACAGCTCGGCCCGCCTGAGCCCCGTTATCCGCCGCGGCCGCGGCGCGGCGTCGCTACCCGCGCCCGGCCGGGCGATGAGCAGAAAGGCAACGACGGCGGCGCTGACCACGACCAGCCCGCCGCAGGCGAAGACCGACCCCAGCCCGAACCGGCCCGCGAGCGCCCCGAGCGCCGGGCTGCTGAGACCGAGAGCCATGTCGGGAAAGATCGTGTAGGCCCCCATGGCTAGCCCTCTGCTTTCCATCGGCACGCGCCGGACCGCCTCGACGCCGAAACCTGGATAGACCAGCGCGTAGCCAAAGCCGGCAAGCGCTGCTCCCGCGGTTGCGAGAACCGGACCTGAGGCGATCCAGAGCAGCGCGAGGCCGGCGGCCTCGACGAGGATGCTGACGGCGGCAACCGACGCGCCGCCCAGCCGGTCGGTCAGGTCGCCGAAGACGAGCCGGGCAACGATCAGCGCGGCGGCGAAGGCGCCGAACGGAAGCCAGATCGGGCTCCACGCGCGCTCCGCGAAATAGAGCGAGCCGAAAGCGATGATGGCGCCGAAGCCGACACTGCCGAGCCCCGTGCCGATCCCTGGCAGCCACACGGCACGCGCGACGCTGGCTACGGCCGTTCGCCGGCGCTCATGTGGGGGCGGCGATGCGAGGGGCGTTACGAGTAAGGCCGCGAGCACCGGCCCGATCAGAGTTGCCGCCGCGATCGCGCCAAAGCCTCCGACCCCGTAGAGAGCCGTGCCGACCGGAGCGGCGAGTGCGAGGGCCGCAAACATGCCCGTTCCGACGAGGGCGATCACGCGGCCGGCAGCCTCCTGTCCGGCGCGCGCCATCCCCCAGGTCAGCGCCCCGGTCAGGACGGCGCTGGCGGCGGCGCCGAGGATCCCGCGTCCGAACAGCAGGACCATGACCGACAGGAGCGGTACCACGACGAGCCAGTACGACAGGAGATGAAGCAGGCCCGCCATGCCCATGACGACGAGTCCCGCCATCACCGCCCGTTTGGGGCCGCGGGTATCGGCATAGTGGCCCGACCAGACACGGGACAACACCGAGGCGGCGAACTGGCTTCCGGCGACCAGGCCGACGACGAACGTGCCAAGCCCGAGGCTCTGATGCACGTGTAGTGGCAGGACCGGGAGCGCTAGCCCGACGACCATGAACTAGCCCGACGACCATGAAGCTGACAAGCACGACGCCGATGATCGGCAGCAACGGGATCATCGGGCCTCCGCCGGGATCGCGGCCCCTCGGGTTGGTGTCGGGCCGTTCAGATCCGATCGGAACGGCCGCCATCGACGCTGAGGGTCTGCCCCGTGACGTAGCTCGATTCATCCGAGGCGAAGAAGAGGATCGCCGAGGCAAGTTCCTCCAGCGTGCCGACCCGCCCGAGGACGGTGGTCTTCTTGCGGTACTCGAGATGCTCGGCGACCTGCTCCGGCGTCCGCGTCGAAGCGGAGATCGGGGTGAGGAACGTTCCCGGCGCGATGCAGTTCACGGTGACGCCGTCCGGCCCCAACTCGCGGGCCAGCGTCTTGGTCAGCATGAGGACGCCGGCCTTTGCCGAGGCATACGCGGCGCTTCCGCCCGGCGAGCCCGCTGTGTTGTGCGGCGCCGCCCCGGTTCCGAGGGCGGAGGAAATGTTGACGATGCGCCCGTATTTCCGCTCGCGCATGTATGGGGCCACGGACTGGGAGCAGAAAAAGACACCCTTGAGGTCCACTCCCAGTACCGCGTCCCAGTCCTCGCTCGTCGCCTCGGCGAAGGGCCGATAGCGCGAGATGCCGGCGTTGTTGATCAGGATGTCGATCTGGCCGAAATACCGGCTGACGCTCTGCATCAGCTCCTGCGTCTGCCCGCGGTCCGAAACGTCGCACTGGTACCCTTCGGCGCGGATTCCCTTCGCCCGGAGGTCGGCGACGGCTGTCGCCGTCGTCTCGGGGTTGAGGTCGGCGATCGCCACGGCGGCGCCTTCGCGGGCGAAGATGTCCGCGGCCGCCTTGCCGATTCCGGAGGCCCCACCGGTGATGATCGCGACCCTGTCCTTCAAGCGCATGCTGCCGTCCCTCTCGTTCGTCACTTCTGCCCGGCGGGCCGCCGCAGGGCGTCCAGCGCCGCGTAGACCGCCTTGTCCACCTCGATCGTGCCCCGCGCACGCGCCGCGATGCCGCGGCGGATGCTCTGCCGGCCCGGCACGCGGACGGATGTGGAGCCGGGTGCCGGGCGGGACGCCTCGATATGCGCCACCAGCCGGCCGACCTCGGCCCGGAAGTCCTCGAGCGGCATCAGAAGCGCCGGATCCAGGACCAGGAAGAAGAAGCCACTGTCGGAGACTTCCTCGGCCACGATCTTGCCGCCCGCCAGAATCGCGAGCACCTGCACGACAAGCGAGAGCGCGTAGCCCCGGTGGCCGCCCCAGGGAAGGAACGCGCCGGCGAGGGCCGCGCCCGGGTCCCGCGTGGGATTGCCCTCGGCATCCACCCCCGCGCCGACCTCCAGTTCCTTGCCCAGCTTTTGGCGCAGGAGGGCGTCGCCCCAGGTGGTCATGCCCGTGCCAAAGTCGATGACGAGTGGATCCGGGTCGCACGGAAAGGCGAAGGCGAGAGGGTTGGTCCCGAAGATGCGGTCGATGCCGCCCGAGGGCGCGACCCGCGCCTGAGTACTCGCGGTATGCAGCGCAATGAAGCCTTCCCGTGCAGCCCGCTCGACATAGTAGGCGAGCCGGCCACTGAACCAGGTGTTGCGGACTCCGACGAGGCCCACCCCGCTCGACCGCGCGAGTTCGATCGCCTTCTCGACGCCGATGAGCGACGTCACGTAGCCGGTGTTTCCGCCGCCATCGATCGTGGCCGAAGACGGCGACTTGTCGGTGACGGTGATCGGAGCGCCCGCCGGGACGGATTTCAGATGCTCGACAATTGCGAGCACCCGCGGAAGGCCCGCAAAGGCATGGCCGGCGCCGGCGGCGTCGATCAGGTGGTCCGCGACGATGCTCGCATGGTCCGCGGGCATGCCGCTTCCCACGAGCACGTCGATTGCAAGTTGCCGGGCGTCGGCATTCTCGAGTTCCATAGCGTGTCCACTTGATTTGCGTTTCCTGATAGACGGCACCCTGGAACGGCACCAGCCGCGGAATCCGAGGATGATCTTGCCGCGCTGTGCTATGAGTGAGGCCGGCTGAGGCCGCGAGCTTCCACCTGGGGGCCTGGTACATCGACTGCCACCGTGAAAAGTTTTCCCAGCCGCTTCCCGGCCTTGAGGTCCGTGGGCGAGCCGGCGTAGACACTGCAGAAGAGCTGCCGCCCGTCCTCGCCGCCGAGGGTGCAGGCAACCCCGAGACCGTCGAACCGGAGACGATCGGTCACGTCTCCGCCGTCCAGCACCCGCAGGAACTCGCCGGTGTTGATGCACGCCACCCAGACTGCGCCCGCCGCGTCGGCCCAGATCCCGTCGGGCTCGGCCTGCCCAAGGTCGGCGAAGACACGACGGCTGCCGAGGTCCCCGTCCTCCGCCACGGCGAACGCGGTGAGCCGGCACCGCCATGTCTCGGCGACGATCAGGGTCCTGCCGCGGTCCACGAATACCGAGCCATTCGGAAACTCGACCCCGATCGCCGCGGTGTGGATGGTCCCGTCCGGGTCGACGCGATGCAGCGCGGTCGTTCTGCGTGGCGCGCCGGCATCGTAGTCGTACCCGAAGTTGCCTACATATATGCGCCCTGCAGCGTCGACGGCGAAGTCGTTCAGGTCACCGGGCGCATGCCCCGAGAGGTCGGCATAGACGCTCACCGCGCCGTCCCGCACCCGGAGCAGCTTGCGGTCCTTCGACGAGGCGACGATCAGGCTTCCGTCGGGGAGAAAGCCAAGGCCCGAGGGCCGATGCGGCACCTCGCAGACCGTCCGGCGGCGGCCGCCGGAACCGAGTGCATAGACGCGGTGGTCGAATACGTCCGAAACCCAAAGCTCGCCATGCCAGCGCGGCGCCTCGACGTATATGAAATCATCCGCGAACTGCTGCGGTCGCGTACTGGTCATGATGGACTTCCATCCCTGGACCGCGGGGTGGTTCCCCGTCGCTCTTGTGTTCCGCCGCAACGAAAGTCGGACGTGCTAGGACACCGTTCCTTGGTGGAGCAACACCCGGACTCCGTCGGCGCCGGTCAACGCATCCCGTCGAGTGGCCCAAGCTTGACCTTGTCGGATCACGCCGCGTGCGCCACGCCGGCACGTCGCGCTTTCGAGGTGGGCTTGACCACCGCCTCGCCCTCGATAACGATGGTTTCCCCTACCCAACAGATGGTCTCGAGGATCACTCGGCACCGCTCGGGGAGCACCTCGCGGACGGTGACCCGCGCATGGACGGTGTCGCCAGGGCGGACGGGGGCACGAAAGTTCAGGACTTGCGAAACGTAGATGGCGCCGGGACCCGGGAGGCGGTTGGCGACGGCCGCGGAGATGACGCTCGCCGTCAGCATCCCGTGGGCAATGCGACCTCCGAAGGGGGTGGAACGGGCGAACTCGTCGTTGATGTGGATGGCGTTGTTGTCGCCCGAAGCCCCGGTGAAAAGGATGATGTCCGCCTCGGTGATCGTCTTGGCGAAGCTCGCGGTCATCCCGACGTCGAGATCCTCGATGTCGTAGCCGTTGAGGTCGTTCACATGGCCCCCTTTCCGTGATGGGTGGACAGCGCGTCAAAGTTTGCCCTCGAGCTCCGGGACGAGCTGGAAGAGATCGCCGACGAGGCCGTAGTCGGCGACTTGGAAGATCGGCGCCTCCTCGTCCTTGTTGATGGCGACGATCACCTTCGAGTCCTTCATGCCGGCGAGATGCTGGATGGCGCCGGAGATGCCGACGGCGATGTAGAGCTCGGGCGCCACCACCTTGCCGGTCTGGCCGACCTGCCAGTCGTTCGGCGCGAAGCCCGAGTCGACCGCCGCCCGGCTGGCGCCGACCGCGGCGCCGAGCTTGTCGGCGAGGGCCTCGATGATGCGGAAGTTCTCCTCCGAGCCGACACCGCGGCCGCCGGAGACGACGATCTTCGCCGAGGTGAGCTCGGGCCGGTCCGAGGCGGCGACCTTGTCCTCGACCCAGGACGAGAGGCCGGGGTCGGCCGTCGCGGCCCCGGTCTCGACCGGCGCGGCCGCCTGTTCGCCGGTGGCGGCGAAGGAGGCCGAGCGGACGGTGACGACCTTCTTCGGGTCGGTCGACTGCACGGTCTGGAGGGCGTTGCCGGCGTAGATCGGCCGCTCGAAGGTGTCGGGGCCGACGACGCCGGTGATGTCGGAGATCACCATCACGTCGAGAAGCGCCGCGACGCGGGGGGCGACGTTCTTGCCGGAGGTCGTCGCCGGAAAGACGATGTGGTCGTAGGCGCCGGCGAGCGAGACGACGAGGTCGGTCAGCGGCTCGGCGAGGCGGTGGCCGTAGGCGGCCCCCTCGACGTGGACGACCTTCTTCACCCCGTCGAGCTTTGCGGCGGCTTCCGCCACCGCCCCGGCGTCCGCGCCGGCGACGAGGACGGTGATGTCGCCGCCCATAGCCTTGGCAGCGGTCACGGTCTTCGCCGTGGCGTCGTTCAGGTGGGCGTTGTCGTGCTTGGCTACGATCAGGACCGCCATCAGATCACCCCCGCCTCGGTCTTCAGCTTCGCGATCAGCTCGTCGACCGAGCCGACCTTCACCCCGGCCTTGCGCGTCGCCGGCTCGACTGTCTTCACCACTTTCAGCCGCGGGGTCCCGTCGACGCCGTAGTCGGCCGGCGTCTTCTCCTCGAGCGGCTTCTTCTTCGCCTTCATGATGTTCGGTAGGCTCGCGTAGCGCGGCTCGTTGAGGCGAAGGTCCACGGTGACGATCGCCGGGAGCTTGACCGCGATCGTCTGGAGGCCGCCGTCGACCTCGCGGGTGACCTTGACGCCCTCGCCCTCGACCGCGACCTCCGAGGCGAAGGTCGCCTGCGGCCAGCCGAGAAGCGCGGCGAGCATCTGCCCGGTCGCGTTCATGTCGTTGTCGATCGCCTGCTTGCCGGCGATGACGAGGCCGGGGCCTTCGGCGTCGACGACGCCCTTCAGGATCTTCGCCACCGCCAGCGGCTCGATGTCGGTGCCGACGTCGTCGGCAGCGACGACGAGGATCGCCCGGTCGGCGCCCATCGCGAGCGCAGTGCGGAGGGTCTCCTGGGCCTGCTTCACCCCGATCGAGACGACGACGATCTCGGTGGCCGCGCCCTTCTCCTTCAGCCGGATCGCCTCTTCCACCGCGATCTCGTCGAAAGGGTTCATGCTCATCTTGACGTTGGCGAGGTCGACGCCCGAGCCGTCCCCCTTCACCCGCACTTTGACGTTGTAGTCGATCACCCGCTTCACGGGCACGAGGATCTTCATCGGCCGCGTCTCCCCTGCCGCCATTCGCCCTTCCTGAGCTCGGGGGCGCCGGACGGGCAATGCCGCGGACTAAATAGCAGACGGCGCCGCGCGAGGGATCGCGCGAACTACGCCAAGGTCTTTGCCGCCGGCCGGCATTCACCCTTGGCGCACTCGCGGGGCGGCAAGCTCCACGCCGATCCAGTTCCGGAATGCCACCAGCGGCGGATAGCCCGCGTTCGACTTAGGCCACGCCAGCCAGTAGGCGCCCGTGCCCTGAACCGGGTGCGCAAGCAGGGGCAGGAGACGCTTCTCGGCGAGCTCCGGCTCGGCGAGGTAGTCGGGGAGGAGCGCAACGCCCAGTCCGGCGATCGCGGCCTGCGTCATCGGCGCGAACTGGTCGAACAGCATCCCGCCGATCTCGGGCATCTGCCCGCCCTGCGCCTCGAACCAGAGCGCCCAGGCCGTCGACCTCGTCTCGAGCTGGAGCAGCGGCAAGCCGGTCATATCGGTGACCGAGCGAACCGGATGCCTCGCGAGGAGAGCCGGCGCGATGCACGCGATGAGCCGCTCGTCGAAGAGCTTCATGTGTCCGGCCTCGCGCCAGTCGGCCTCACCGAAATGGATTGCCGCGTCGAACCCTTCAGCGGCGAAGTTGAACCGCGTCATCCGGGTGGCGAGATTGATCGTCACCCCGGGATGCGCATCCGCAAACCGCCCGAGCCGCGGCGCCAGCCAGCGGGTGCCGAAGGCAGGGAGGATCGACAGGGAGAGCGCCCCGCCTCCAGGATTCGCAACGAATTCCATACTGGCGCGCTGGATAAGATCGAGCGCCCGCGTGACGTCGCGGCCGTAGACCCGGGCCGCGTCGGTCGGCACCAGCCGCCGGCGCTGCCGCTCGAAGAGCGGCCGGCCGAGCTGTAGCTCAAGATTCTGGATCAGGCGGCTGACCGCTCCCTGCGTCAGGGCGAGCTCGCGCGCCGCGGCAGCGGTCGAGCCGCTGCGCAGCACCGCCTCGAAGGCCGCGAGCAAGCTGACCGAGGGGGTGAAGCGGCGCGGACGGCTCATGACATATGCCTAGCACACATTATATCACGTACATATGTCGTTTTTCTCGACGGCGCATATTCGCTACATGCATTCCCAATCGCCGCGCAGCGGTATCTCAGCCCTCTGGGAGGATGGCATGTCTATAAATGAACTGCAGTCGACGGACAGTCAGCGGCAGAGCCGCCACAGCTTCGCTTGGTCCGATCCGTTTCTCCTCGACGATCAGCTGACCGAGGACGAGCGGATGATCCGCGAGGCCGCGGCCGCCTTCGCCGAGGACAAGCTGCGGCCGCGCGTCGAGCACGACTACATGGACGAGCACACCGACCCCGACATCTTCCGGGAGATGGGCGCGGCCGGCCTGCTCGGCGTGCCAATCCCCGACGAGTACGGTGGCGCCGGCGCGACCTACGTGGCCTACGGCTTGGTGGCGCGCGAGGTCGAGCGCGTCGACTCCGGCTACCGGTCGATGATGAGTGTGCAGTCCTCGTTGGTGATGTACCCGATCTACGCCTACGGCAGCGACGCCCAGCGCCGGAAGTACCTGCCGAAGCTCGCCTCCGGCGAGTTCATCGGCTGCTTCGGCCTGACCGAGCCCGACGCCGGCTCCGATCCGGGTGGCATGCGCACGCGCGCCGAAAAGGTGGACGGCGGCTACCGGCTCACCGGCAGCAAGATGTGGATCTCCAATTCCCCGATCGCCGATGTCTTCGTCGTCTGGGCGAAGTCGGCGGCCCACGACAACCGCATCCGCGGCTTCGTGCTCGAGAAGGGCACGAAGGGTCTCTCCGCACCCAAGATCGATGGCAAGCTGTCGCTCCGCGCGTCGATCACCGGCGAGATCGTGCTCGACAATGTCGAGGTCCCCGAGGATGCGCTGCTTCCGAACGCCTCGGGCATGTCCGGCCCCTTCGGCTGCCTCAATCGCGCCCGCTACGGCATCTCGTGGGGGGCGATGGGCGCTGCGGAGGACTGCTGGTTCCGCTCGCGGCAATACGGCCTCGACCGCGTACAGTTCGGCCGGCCGCTGGCAAACACGCAGCTCTTCCAGAAGAAGCTCGCGGACATGCAGACGGAGATCGCGCTCGGCCTGCAGGCGTCGCTGCGCGTGGGGCGACTGATGGACGAAGGTCGCTTCGCGCCCGAGATGGTCTCCCTCGTCAAGCGCAACAACTGCGGCAAGGCGCTCGACATCGCCCGGCAGGCACGGGACATGCACGGCGGCAACGGCATCCAGATCGAGTTCCAGGTGATACGCCACGCCCAGAACCTTGAGACCGTGAACACCTACGAGGGCACCCACGACGTGCACGCCCTGATCCTCGGGCGGGCGCAGACCGGACTCTCCGCCTTCGCCTGACGATCTTCAGGCCTCCCCCGTGAGCTGCCTCGCCCCCTGACGGCCCGTCTCCGACGGGCTCATCAAGGATGGCGAGCCAGCTGGCGTGGGTACGGGTAAATCACGGGACTGCGCCCTCGAGCGAATCAGCCGATGCCTGCGCCGCCAACGGCCAGCGCATCCGATATGGAGCGTTCAGCTATCGGCTGTCCCTCGTGAGCGTGGTCCCTCACCCGGCACGCTTACCAACCAAAAGGTTCTGGTTAGTCCAATGGATGAACTCACCATCAACCGGGCGTTCGTGCACGTCGTCGACACCGGAAGTTTTTCGGCCGCGGCGCGGGAGCTAAACATGGCCGTGACTTCCGTGGCGCGGCAGGTCACCAGCCTGGAGGCGCTGCTGGGCGTGCAACTGCTCAACCGGACGACCCGAAAGCACTCCCTGACCGAGCCCGGCCGCATCTACTACGATCAGATCACCGAGATCATGCGGCACTACGACAACGCCAAGCGCGAGGTTGCCTCATACCAGAAGGCAATCAAGGGTTGCCTCCGGATCCATCTCCGGACTTCGCTCGGCAACGCGATCATTGCGCCAGCGCTTCCGAAGTTCCTGGCTGAGCATCCCGACATCACCATGCACGTCACCCTTACCGACGAGCAGGCTGATCTGGTGGCGACCGGGGTCGACGTCGCGGTGTGGCTTGGGGAGCTTGAGGATTCGAGCATGATCGCGCGGCGGCTGACGCCGAGCAGGCGGGTGATCTGCGCCAGCCCGGCCTACCTCGAACGTTTCGGCCGCCCGGAAGTGCCGGCAGACCTCCGGAACCATAATTGTCTCCTCTTCTGCGCGAGGGGCTATGACAACGTATGGCGCTTGACCCGCGACGGCGAAACGATTCCCGTCGTCGTGTGCGGCAACCTTCAGACCGTCAGCAGCGCGGTCCTCTACGCCGGTGCGATCAATGGCCTCGGCCTCGTCGCAATGCAGGAATCGACAGTCAGGGGACCGATCGCGCGAGGCGAACTGGTGCAGGTACTGGCGGATTTCGACGTGCGTCCGACTGACGCCGACATCGGGATCTACGCGGTCTATCCCGGCTCTCGCCGCGTTTCGCCCAAGGCGCGGGCATTCATCGACTTCCTGGTGGCGCTCTTCAAAGGACCGGGTCTGGGCGAACGTGCGTGCCTGCGGCAGGTCGGAACCGCTTCGGCGCGCCGCGGAGCCGCACAGGGGTTCTCCATTGCGGAGACCATTGCCGCATCCGGGTGAGTCGAGGACGTTCCCAAGCGCGCTGGCGAGCCCGTTCGCCGCTGCCTCCGACTAGACTTTGTCGGCGAGCTCGGGATTGTACCGGCCCTTGCGCATGCGTGTGATCGTCACGCTCTTGAATACGCCGTTCTGGTTGAAAGGCTCGTTCGCGGCGAAAGCCTCAGCTTCCCCTCGACCGGGCACGTTGAGGATGAAGAGGCTGCCGTGGTTCGCCGAGGCGTCATCGTTCTGGAGCGGGCCCGAGAAGAAGAGGATGCCCGCATTCTCGTCCAGGTATGCTCGGTGAACCGCGAGGAACTCGTCCCGGGTCCCCTTGGAGTTCGGCTTGTCGAGGCAATGAACGGCCCAGAACATTCTCGTGATCCTCCACTCTCTCTGCTGAGTCTTCCTTCAGGTCGCCGGACCGCGCACGCCTACATCCGGTCGATCCGGCCGCCGTCGACCGGCAGCGTATGGCCGGAGATGAAGCCCGCCTCGTCGCTAGCGAGGAAGACAGCCGCGGCCGCCAGCTCCTCCACCCGGCCGAGCCGGCCGAGGACGTTCGCGCGCTTGCGGGCGGCGACGTGCTCCTCGACTTGCTCCGGAGTCCGCGTCGAGCTCGTCATCGGTGTGATGAAGGTACCGGGCGCGATACAGTTGACGGTGACGTTGTGTTGCCCGAGCTCGCGCGCCAACGTTTTGGTAAGCAGGATTACTCCGGCCTTGGCCGATCCATAGGCCGAGCTTCCACCCGGCGAGCCACCAGCATTGTGGGGCGAGGTCCCCGTACCGAGCGACGAGGAGATGTTTATAACCCGACCGGACTTCTGCTCGGCGAAGTAGGGTGCCGCCGCTTGGACGCAAAAGAAGACACCTTTGAGGTCAATGTTCAAGACAGCGTCCCAGTCCGCATCGTTGGCCTCGAGGAATGGCCGATAGCGTGTGATCCCAGCGTTGTTGACGAGGATGTCGATGCTGCCGTGCTCGGCGGCGACGGATTTCATGAACGCTTGTAGTCCATCGCGGCTGGTGACATCGACCGTGTAGGCATGGGCCGCTCCACCGGCCTTAGCGATCTTCGCGGCCTCCGCCTTGCCGGCGGCCTCATTCACGTCGGCGATGATGACGACGGCGCCCTCGGCGGCGAACCGCTCGGCAATCGCGGCTCCGATGCCGGAGCCCGAGCCAGTGACGATGGCGACTCTCTCCTTGAGACGCAAATCCGTTTCCTCCCTAGAGACCGTGCGCATCGGAGAGGCTGATCTCCGTGATGCCGCTCTTGCCTGCTCTAGGACCGGTGTAGGGGAAGCGACGCCGGGGCCGCCATCCACTGAACCCGGCGAGCATCTTTCCGCGTCGCGCATGGATTGCCGGGGGTCGGCGCGTCGGACCAGCCGAGCTACCGGAACAGGCCGACCAGAAAGTCTACGAATACGCGCGTCTTGGGCGCCGTCTTCCGGCGCCCGGGGTAGACGGCATAGAGGGCGATATCGGCGCTGGTCGAGCTAACCTGATACCCGGGCAGGACCGGAATGAGGTCGCCCGCGGCGAGCAGACGGCGAACGGTGGCCTCCTGCACCATAACGAGGCCAATCCCGCTGAGGGCGCTCGTAAGAAGCGCGGTGGCACTGAAGGACTCCAGGTTCCCGCTCACTTCGATCGACGCTGTCTCGCCGTCCTTGGTCAGCCGCCAGACGTTGTCATAGCTTCTCGCGCGAAAGACGATGCAGTTGTGGTCCCGGAGCTCTTCCGGCGACGTGGGAATTCCACGTTCCTCAGCATAGGCAGGACTGCAGCAGATCACCCGCCTGCCGGGACTCAAGCGCCGGGCGATCAGGCTCGAATCCTCCAGTTCCCCGAGCCAAACCGCGACGTCGATCCCAAGCGCCACCAGGTCGGCGCGCTCGTCGGTCAGCGTTACCTCCATGCGGATGTCCGGGTTCGCGCTCAGAAACTCCGGAAGCGCAGGAACGATGACCTGATTTCCCACCGAATGGCGCAGATGCACCCTGAGAAGGCCCATCACGTTTTTCTGGTAGGATGAGACCTCGCGCTTGACCGTGTCGATCTCCTGCAGGATCGACCGAATGCGCTCGCAGTAGATCGCGCCCGCCTCGGTCAGCGAGAGCGCCCTGGTCGTCCGGTTCACCAGCTTCACTCCAAGGCGATCCTCGAGTCCGTTCACCTGCCGCGCGACGGTAGCCACGGATACGTTGTTCTCCACGGCCGCGGCCGAGAGGCTCCCGCTGTCGACGACCTGAAGCAGGGTGCGGTTCATGAGCATCTCGTCCAACGTATCCCCCCGGATCGTCTTGATTTTCGTGCACTATGCGGCGGATCGCGGAAAAATGCCACGGGTTGGAACGGCGGACGAACGCCGCGGGCCGCGATCGGCGCAATCTCGGATGAAGACCGTTCGGCTCAAACGCTTGCGCATCTTCGCGCCAACGATCCCTCTGATTGGCGCCGAATTTCGCGCATGGAGCGGCAAGGTCTGTTGCTCGCTGGAAAATTGATCACGGGGGCCGCGAGGCATAACGTGGGGCGCAGTCAATCGACCTCCTCGTCGCCCTGCTGCGGCGATATCGACTTTATCATCGGGCGGACGGAATAGGACGCTTTCGTCGATAGCCAGTAGCGGCGCGTCCTTTTCCGCGACCGTCTCCTAGCCGTCGTACGAGGCGGCCGGCGAGCGTCAACTTCGAGCACTTCGGGAGGAAGCCAGATGACAGTGAACACCAGGCCGCGCGCGCCGGAGGACTCCGGGGCGCCCGAGGCGGCACGCGACTTCGGCGTCGCCGGGCGCGTGGTGCTGATCACCGGCGGCGGCCAGGGCATCGGGCGCGAGCTCGCCCGCCAGTACGCCGCGGCCGGCGCGATCCCGGTAGTCGCCGACCTGCGGCTCGACACCGCCGAGCGCGTGAAGGGGGAGATCGTCGCGGCGGGCGGGCGCGCAAGCGCGGCCCATGTCGACATCGCCGACGCCGCCTCGCTCGACGCCCTTGTGTGCTCGGTCACCGAGGAGCACGGCCGGCTCGACGTGCTCGTGAACAATGCCGCCATCTTCGCCACGCTCGACAAGCGGCCGTTCGACGAATTGCCCCTTGACCAGTGGGAACTCGTGATGCGGGTGAATATCACGGGCCCGTTCCTGACCACCCGCGCGGTCCTGCCCCTCATGCGGGCTGCGAAATGGGGCCGCATCATCAACATCTCGTCGGACGCGGTGACGAAGGGCGTCGCCAACTACCTCCACTATGTCACGTCGAAATCGGCGGTCATCGGCATGACCAATGCCATGGCGCGCGAGCTCGGGCCGGACGGGATCACCGTCAATTGCGTCCGGCCCGGTCCCGTCGCGACGGAAGTCGAGCGGACCCACAACCCGACTGTCGAGTTGCGGACCCGGCAGCTTGCTCAGCAGTGCATTCCGCGCGGCATGGAGCCGCCCGATCTCGTGGGGATCGTGATGTTCCTCTCGACGCCCGCTGCCTCCTTCATCACTGGCCAGACCATCGCCTGCGACGGCGGCTACACCCATAGCAGCTGATCCGTCACCATCAACCTGCCGCGGATACGCCCGGCTGGAAGGAAAATGAAATGCGCCTGTTCTACCAAACGCTCGGCATGTCGCGCGGGTCGAAGTCCGGCCAGTACGGCCAGCTGCTCCAGAGCATCATCACCGGTGCGGCCGCCCCGGGCACGACGGTCGATGCCTTCGGCCTCAGCCCGCACCGCGCGGTCGCCGACCAGTACCGCTATCTCGAGTTCCAGGACACCACGGAGGTGCTGGAGAACGGTCTTAGGGCCGAGAAGGAGGGCTACGACGCTTTCCTGCTCGGCAACATCTTCCAGCCTGGGCTGCACGAGCTGCGCGAGCTGCTGAACATCCCCGTGCTCGGTCTCGCGGAGAGCACGGTGCAGATGGCCTGCCTGATGGGGCCGACGTTTTCCCTCATCAACATCAATCCGAAGTTCAACCGTCGGATCGTCGAAGGCGTACGCCTCCAGGGCCTGGACGGCCGGATGGTCTCGGTCGAGATGATGACGGTCGAGCGGCCCGGCGTCTTCGACCTCGCGCTGTCGGACCCCGCGGTTCTCGCCGGCATCGTCGACCAGTTCACCGAAGTCGCCCGCCGCGCGCTCGACAAGGGCGCTGAGGTGCTGATCCCCGCCGGCGGCAGCCTGATGGCCGCGCTCCACCGCGGAGGACTGCACCAAGTGGACGGCGCGCCAGTCCTGAACGGCATCATCGCCCTCGTCAAAACCGCCGAGATGGCGGCGCAGATGCGAGCAATCACCGGCTGCTTCACCAGCAAGCGACTGGTCTACGCGCCTCCCTCCGGCAAGCTCCTCGCCGACGTGCGCGCGGCCTACGGCGAAGGGGTGTATCCCGGCGCGACCTGACGCGCCGGGTCGGGACACTGCGCCGCGAAGTTCACGCCTGGATGTAGACGCTCTTCGTCTGCAGATAGGTGTCGAGATGGGCGCCGGTCCCCTTGGCGCCGTAGCCGCTGGACTTCGAGCCGGTAAATCCGGTCAGCGGGTCGATCAGGCCGTAGCAGTTCACCCACATCACGCCGGACTGGATGCCCTCGACGACCCGGAGCGCCGTCGAGAGGTCGCGCGTCCAGACCCCGCCGCCAAGGCCGTAGGCGGTGGCGTTTCCTATCGCGATCGCCTCCTCGGCAGTGTCGAAGGGAATGATCGACATGACCGGTCCGAAGATCTCCTCGCGCGCGATGGTCATGTCGTTGCTGACGTTGCTGAACACTGTCGGCTTCAGGAAATAGCCGTCGCCGACGCCTTCGGCGCGCGCGGCGCTCCCTGCGACGAGGTCGGCGCCTTCGTCGATCCCCGCCTTGATGAGACCCTGGACCCTCTCGAGCTGGCGCTCCGAGATCAGCGGGCCGAGCTGGGCGTGAGGATCAAGGCTGCGCCCGACCCGCAGCCTCCGGGAAAAGTCCGCGACCCGTTCCGCAAACTGATCGACGATGGCGCGTTGGACGAGGACGCGTGTCCCGGCGAAGCAGATCTGGCCGGAGTTGTTGAAGACGCCGTTGGCGGCGCCGGGGACCGCCTTGTCGAGATCGGCGTCGGCGAAGACGATGTCGGGGGACTTGCCACCTAGCTCGAGCTGAAGCTTCTTGATGTTGCCGGCGGAGGCGCGGATGATCCGCCGTCCGGTCTCGGTCGAGCCCGTAAAGGCGATGCGGTCGACGTCGTCGTGCGAGGCCAGCGCCTCGCCGGCTATCGAGCCCTTGCCGGTTACGACGTTGAGGACGCCCGGCGGCAGGCCGATCTCGTGGAGGAGCTCAGCCACGCGCAGGACGCTGAGCGAGGCATCCTCGGCCGGCTTGATGACCGCGGTGCAGCCAGTCGCGAGCACAGCGCCGAGGATCCACCATTGCGCCACCAGCGGGCCGTTCCAGGGGATGATGCCGCCGACGACCCCAACGGGGGACCGGAGCGTCATCGTCGAGACCTGCCCCGGAAAGCCGTTCGAGGTGGTCTCGCCGCGCACGCTCAGCGCCTGTGCGGCGAAGAAGCCGATCATGCGCTGCATCGGCCCCTTGCCGGCGAGGGTCTTCGCGATCGGGGCGCCCATATCCATCGACTCGATCTCGGCGAGTTCCTGGAAATGCTCGCCCATCACCGCGTGCGCGCGGAAGAGCAGCGCCTGCCGGTCGTAGGCGGTCCAACTCCGCCACGAGCCCTCGAAGGCGCGGCGGGCGGCCTTCACCGCGCGGTCGATGTCCTCCGCCCCGCCGGCGGCGATCCGCGCCAGCGGCAGGCCGGTGGAGGGATCCCACGTCTCCAGAGACTCGCCCGAGGCGGCGGGGCCGCTCTCGCCGTCGATGAGCAGCCCGAACTCCTGCCGGGCGAGGAAGCTGCGGGCCGGCTCCGACAGGGTCGGCTCGGGTTTCGTCGCTGAGGTCATCTCGGCCATCCAATCGTCTCCCGCACCTCTGGGGGCAATCAGTCGAACACGAAGACGCCCTTGCCGATCTTCTTCTGATCGAAGAGGGCATAGGCTTCCTCCGCCTGGTCAAGACGGAACTCGTGCGTGAAGAGCGCATCAATATCGAGCCCGCGCTCGACGACGAAACGGGCGCAGTCGGCCATCTGGTTCTTGCTGAAGGTCAGCGAGCCCATGACCGTCTTGCTCAGGATGATGACCTGGTCGCTCGAAACCTCCAGTGGGCCGCCGACGCCGACCATGCAGGCGGAGCCCCAGCGCCGCACGCCCTCGATCGCCTGCCGGCGGGCCGTGGGGTTCGAGCTGCACTCGATCGCCTTGTCGACGCCGTCGCCATCCGAGCTCAACTTGCGGAGTGCTGCGACCGGATCCTCCTTCGCCGGATTAATGGTAACATCGGCGCCGAACCTGCGCGCCATCTCCAGCCGCTCCTCGCCCACGTCGAGCGCGATCACGCGCGCGCCGAAGGCCTTGGCGAAGAGCGTGCAGCTCAGGCCCACCGGACCCTGGCCGAACACCGCCACCGTCTCGTCGCCGCGCAGCCCGATGCGATGGATCGCGCCGTAGGCCGTCCCAGTGCCGCAGGCGATCGCGGCGCCCGCCTTAAAGCTGAGCTCGTCCGGCAGGCGGACCAGGGTGTGGGCCGGCACCTTCATGAAGTCGGCATGCGCGCCGTCGCCCTCGAGCCCGCCATAGACGATACGCGCGTTCGGACAGAACTGGGTCCAGCCGGTGCGGCAGTAGTTGCAGGTCCGGCAGCCGTCATAGTGGTGGACCATCACCCGGTCCCCGATCTTCGCCTCGCGGGGGGCCACCGCGCTCCCCACCTCCTCGACGACGCCGCAGGGCTCGTGGCCCTCGATGACGATCTGGTCGTCGCTGCGCTTCGGTCCGTGCAGGTGGTGCAGGTCGCTGCCGCACATGCCCGAGGCCTTGATCCGCACGATCACCTCGTCCAGGCCCGGCGTGGGCCGATCATAGTCCCGGACCTCAATCCTGTCTTCTCCGAGGAAGACGACGGCCTTCATCATGTTCTCCTTGGGTTCGTCCGGCGCCGCGCGAGATCGCCCCGCCCACGCCAGGGGTCATTGCATCGTGTTCGGCAGCCACAGGATGATTGCCGGGAAGAGCAGCAGGATTGCCACGGCGATGATGTGCGCGATCACATGCGGGATGGAGCCGCTGAAGATCACCCCCACCGGAATCTTGGTGTACTTCGAGATCACGAAGACGTTCATCCCGAGCGGCGGCGTCACCATGCCCACCTCGCCCATCACGATGGTGATGACCGCGAACCACACCGGATCGTAGCCGAGCTGCACGATGAGCGGATGCACGATCGGGACCGTCAGGATCAGCATCGCGATGATGTCCATGAAGCAGCCGAGGATCAGGTACATCAGCACCAGCATGACGACGATGCCGAAGGGCGGGATCCCGGAGTTCACTAGCCCGTCGATGATGCCCTGGGTGATCTGCGAAATGGTCAGGAAATAGCCGAAGATCAGCGCGCCGAGGATGATGAAGCCAATCATGCAAGTCGCCTGCGCCGTGACGACCACCGCGTTGACAAGAGCCTTCATCCTCGCGCCTCGCACGAGCGCGAGGATCAGCGCACCGACCGCGCCGAAGGCTGAGGCTTCGGTCGGGGTCGCCACACCCGTGTAGATCACCCCCGTCACCATCATGAAGAGGACGATGAAGGTCCAGGCCGCCTTCGTCGCGACGAGCTTCTCCCGCAGCGTGTAGCTGCGTCCCGGCGGAGCGTGGTCGGGGTGCTGCCAGACGAGGAAGGCGACCGTCCCGATGATGGTCAGCGTGACGAGGATGCCGGGCAGGACGCCGGCGATCAGCATCCGGCCGACGCTCATGTCGGCGAGAAGCGCATAGATAATCATGGCGACGCTCGGCGGGATCAGCATGGCGAGCGTGCCCGAGATCGCGGCGACGCCGGTGGCGAGCTTCGGGCTATACCCCTGCTTGAGCATCCCCGGGATGCTCGTCGCCGATAGCGTCGCGGCGGCTGCGGTACTCGACCCCGAGATGGCGCCGAAGGCTGCCCCGGTCAGCGCCGTGGCGTGGGCGAGGCCACCGGGGACGCGCCCCATCCAGGTCTTGGCGACGTTGAACATGTCGTCGCTGACGCCGCTGCAGATGATGAGGTTCGCCATGAGGATGAACATGGGGACGGTGGCGAACTCGTAGTTCTGGATCGATGCCCCGGCGGTGGTGCCGACGATCCCGAGGAAGAGATCCCATCCGCCCACGATGTAGAGCCCGACGGCGCCGGACATCAGCAGCGCGAGCGCGACCGGCGTGCCGATCACCAGCAGGACGAGGAGAAGCGTGACCCCGATGAACGCAGCCATCAGACCATCTCCTCCTCGGCGTGCTCCGGCATGGGCAGGATGGGGTAGGCAAGCGCCTTGTTGCCGGTGACCCCCGAAAGGAAGTTGAAGACCCCGAGGTGCAGCACGCGGAGAAATAGCAGGACCATGCCGAAGGCGACGATCGCCTTGCTGAGCCACAGAGGCATTGCATAGACCCCGACCTGCACCTCGCCCATCTCCCATGACTCCATCGAGAGGTGCGTCATCTCGTAGGCCATCACTGCGACGACCGGGGAGGCGCAGAGCAGCCCGATCCCGACGACCAGCGCCTGCACCCGATCGCTCATCGCATGAGCAAAGACGTCGACGCTGATGTGGCCGCCGTGACGCAGCGTGTAGGAGAGCACCAAGAGGAAGGCCGCCGAGATCAGGTAGAGATTGACGACGTCCACAGCGAAGACGAGCGGACTGTTCGCGATGTAGCGCAGGCTGCCGTCGAGGAAGATCAGCGTCATGATCGCAACCAGCGCGAGGCAGGCGATCGCGAGGGACGCCCTCTCCAACCAGCCTAGAACCCTGTCGATCAATGCAGCGATGCGTACGAGCGCGGAACGGCGCTCGGGAAGGCTCGGATTGTCGGGCATGGAAATGCTCTCACGAAGGCTGCGATCGACCGGGATGAAGGTCTCGGCAGAGGCCCGCGGGGCCTGTGCCGGACGGATCAGTTCGTCAACGCCGCTTTGAGCGTGTTCATGACCTCCGAAGCGGGCTTACCGCGCGAGTCCAGCGTGCTGGCCCAATTCTCGGCGACCGACTTGGTCTTCTCGTTCAGCTCATCGACCTGCTCCGGCGTCCACTCATGGATCTTCATCCCGGCCGCACGAACCTTTTCCATCGAGGCTTCCTCTTCCCCGAGTGCAGCCTTGCACCAGTTCATCGCCGTTTGCTGGCCCGCGTCGATCAGCACCTGCTGCTGCTCGGGGGTCAGGGACTGGAATTTGCGCTCCGAGATACCGAGGATGTCGCCCGGATTGCCGAAGCTGTAACCGGTGGTCCCGAAGCCCGCCACGGATTGTAGATCGTAGCTTGTCACCCCGAGATAGGCGAGCAGCACCGCGTCAAGCGTGCCGCGCTGGAGCGACTGGTAGATCTCGGGCGCGGTCATCTTCACCGGGACGCCGCCCAGAGCAGCAACGGTCAACTCCATCAGGCCGCCGGCATTGCGTGTCTTCAGGCCCTGGAGGTCGTCCACCGAGTCGATTTCCACGCGCGACGCCGAGGGGCCGTACGGCGGATAGGGCAGGACGGCGAGCACGCGCATGCCCTGCGGCTTGAGCTCGCTCTCGTAGATCGCGCCGCCGACGCCGGTCAGCTTCTGCATCTGCTCGGTCAGGGCGCAAAGATCCGCGTGCATGCCTGGCAGCTCGAGGACGCCGATGAGCGGCAGCTTGTCGCTGCTGACATAGCCTGTAGCGAAGTCGCCGAGGTCGACGGCGCCGGCCTTGACGAGATCCCACATCTGGAGGGCCTTACCCGCCTGTTCGCCGGGATAGATATCCACCTTGAGCGTGCCGCCAGATGACTCCTCGACGGTTTTCTTGAAGAACTCGAAGCCGTGAACCACCGCCGGTGCGGTGGTGGCCAAGTGAGATCCGAGACGAAGCGTCGTAGAATCTTGTGCTATGGCACCTGATACGGAAAAGATAGCAGCACAGCAGACTGCTAATATTTGATTCATTCTGTTCATTATGTACTTCACTCCCTTTTGAGTTTTCGGGGCGATCACCACACCCCTTCTTCGACGTGCGCAAAGTTCAGCATTTGGGCCTGCCGGACAATGGCGCGGACTGAGAAACAGTCTTGCAGAATCCGTTGTCCGAATCGGGATCCCTGCCCTCCGTTCCGAACTCGGAAAGAAGCTCAGCGAGTTGCTCACAAGCCGTAGAACCGCGTTGCGGAGCCGAAGAAGAGTGCGTTCCTTTCATTCCGCGACGCCCCGGTGGCAACGAGCTTCATGGCGTTCCATCCCGCGACATAGCCGTAGCTGCTCCTGTCGACGGGGAAGTTGCTCTCGAACATGCAGCGCCCGGCGCCGAAGAGCTCGATGCAGCGATGCATCCACGGACGCCACGCCGCCGCCAAGTCTTCGGACTTGGGCGCCTCGGGGCAGCTGTCGAAGCCGAAGCCGGACAGCGCCATGCCCAGACCGCCGAGCTTCACCATGACGTTCGGACAGGCGGCCAGGTCCACCATAGCGCGGTCCCATTCCACGAAGACCTCGCCGCGACGACCGGCATAGGCGCCGGCGCCGAGCACGCCGCCGCAATGGTCGAGCACGATCGGAACATCGGGAAAACGCTGCGCGAGCGCGGTGAGGCGGGGGATTTGATGATAGTGCATCCAGGCGTCGAATCGCAGGCCGCAAGCGGCAAGCTCGGCGAAGCCCCGCCGGAAGCCCTCGCTTTCGGTAGTGTCCTCCCGCGTCGGATAGGCCGGGTTGAGCAGGCGCTCGTCCCGGTCCCAGGCGAGAATATGGCGGACCCCGCGAAAGCGGTCTCCACCCGCAGCGACATGCGCCTCGAGGACCGGCCGCACCGCCTCCCCAAGGGTCAGGTCGGCGTAGCCGACGATCGCGGCGCAGATCCGGGGCCCTCCCGCGGCGGCCGCAGCCTCCGCCACCCGCGCGGCGAACGCGGTCTCGCCGACCGGGCGCAACGCTTCAGGACCGTCAGCGCGATAGAAGCCGCGGGCCTGGACGAAGACGGTGGCGCGCACATCGTGACCGGAGGCGAGATCCGCCTCGAGATCCTCGGCCAGGTAGCGGTTACCCGGCCGGTCGAAGAGGTGGTGGTGCGCGTCGACGATCGGCTGGCCCGGGTCGAGGACGTCCTCCTGCCGCGTGGCAAGCCAATCCACGCGCACCGGCGGTTGGGCGAGCCGCGTCATCCGGTGGAACTCGCGCCCGCCCCTTCGAGCTCGGGCGCGAAGCTCGCCGGCAGGCCGATCTCGAAGGCGTTCAACGTGAGCGCGACCATGCAGTAGTATCCGAGGATGCCGACGAGCTCGACCATCGCCTTCTCGCCGAGCACCTCCCGGCCGTGGGCGTAGAGCGCGTCCGAAAGCCGCCCGTCCGCAAGCAACGCCGCCGCCACGCGGTAGACGGCCTCCTCGCGGGGGCCGGCGAGGAACGGCTCGCGCCGTGCGGCGA
Organism: Amaricoccus sp.; assembly: GCA_046348915.1. Taxonomy (GTDB): domain Bacteria; phylum Pseudomonadota; class Alphaproteobacteria; order Rhodobacterales; family Rhodobacteraceae; genus Amaricoccus. The sequence continues at coordinate 31,520 of JAXMDH010000030.1, read as the reverse complement.
TGTCGTCGATCGTCCGCGGGTCGAGGCCGGCGGCGAGGGCGATCCGCTTGTGCGCCGTCCATTCGTGATGCGACGTCCAGTGCCGGCCGCAGACGAGGATGGCGAGCTCGCTCAAGGTCGGCTCGAGCTCCGTGTCGAACCGCAGCAACTCGCCGAGGCGCTGACCGCGGCGGGCGAGTTCCGGGTTGCGCAGCCAGGCGATCATCGGCGCGGGAACCTTGCCGCGCTTGCCGGAAACGACCTCCGCGACGACCTCGGCCTGCTCGGCTGTCAGCGCCTCGGCGCCAGGCATCTCAAGTCGGGACACGTTCGTGCCCGCCGCCGACCATCTCGCCGAGGCCGAGGATCCGCCGTGCCTCCGCCGGGGTTGCCACCTCCGCTCCCAGATCGCGCACGATCCGGGCCGCCCGCTCGACGAGCGGCCCGTTGCTCTCGGCCAGCACGCCCTTGGCCCAGTAGAGGTTGTCCTCCAGGCCGACACGCACGTGCCCGCCGCAGGCAGCCGCGGTCGCCGCAATCGGGAAATGCCGCGACCCGACGCCAAAGGCACTCCAGTTCGCGCCCTCCGGCAGCATCGCCTTCATCGCCAGCAAAGCCTCCGCGGTCGCCGGCGCGCCCCACGGGACGCCGAGGCAGAGCTGGAACAGCGGCGGATCGGCGAAGACGCCGTTGCCATAGAGATGCCGGGCAAGCGCGATGTGGCCGAGCTCGAACACCTCCAGCTCTGGCTTTACCCCGGCTTCCCGCACCGCCACCGCAATCCGCTGAATATGCTCGGGCGTATTGACGAAGGCGTGTTTGCCGAAGTTCATCGTCGCGACGTCGAGGCTGCAGATGTCGGGCCGGAGCTCCAGCACATGGCTCATCCGGTCTTCCGGCGAGGCCATGCCCGGCGAAGCGTTGACGTTGGGATCGGCCTCGGCCGGCGAGAAGCGCGCCCCGATCCCGGTCGTCAGGTTGATGACCACCGGGCTGCCGGCGTCGCGGATGCGGTCGACGACCTCGCGGTAGAGCGCGATGTCCCGGCTCGGCGATCCGTCCGCCGGGTTCCGGACGTGCAGGTGGACGACGGCGGCGCCTGCGGCGTGGGCCGCCAGCGCCTCGTCTGCGATCTGTTTCGGGGTCACCGGCACGAAGGGGCTCAGCCGCGGCGTGTCGCCGGACCCCGTGATGGCGCAGGTGATGATGACCGGGCGGCTCATGCGCGTTCTCCCATGTTCAGGCCGACCGCGCCGCGGTCATGCCGCCGTCCACCACCAGCTGCGTCGCGGTGATGTAGCCGGCCTCGTCGCTCGCGAGGAACAGCACCGCGTGCGCCACGTCCCAGGCGTCGCCCATCCGTCCCATCGGCACGGCAGCATGACGGCTCGCGATCAGGTTCCCGGCGTCAGCGGCGCCGAGCTGCTTTACCAGCCGATGCTCGACGAGCGGCGTGTGCATCGACCCCGGGATCACCGTGTTCACCCGAATCCCCTTGCGCACGTAGGCAATGGCCGTGGAGCGCCCGAAGGCCACCAGCCCCGCCTTTGCTGCCGCGTAGCCCGAGCTGACGCGGCCACCGAGTTGGAAGGTCATCGACCCGACGCTGCCGATGTTGACGATCACCCCGCCCCTGCCGGCCTCCTCGAACTGCCGGACCATCACCGGCAGCACGTGCTTGCAGCCGAGAAAGGCCGTCGTGAGGTTTATGTCGAGCTGGCGCTGCCAGAGGTCTTCCGGCATCGCCACCGGATCGCCGGGCGCACTGCCGCCGACGTTGTTGACGAGAATGTCGAGGCGCCCAAATCGCTCGACGCAGCGGGCGACTACTCCCTCCACCGCGGCGCCGTCGGTCATGTCGCAGGTGAGCGGCAGCCAGCGTTCCGCGAGGCCCTCCGATTCCATGACCTCGGTGGTTGCCGCCAGAGAGTCGGCCGACAGATCGACGCCGCAGACCGCGGCGCCCTGTCGGGCCAGCAGAACGGCGGTCGCTTTCCCGTTGCCCCAGCCGGCGCCGACGGAGCCCGCGCCGGTGACGAGTGCGACCTTGCCCTCCAGTCCGAAGATCATGCGTAACTTTCCCCCGCGTCGTTTGGCCGGAGAAAGCAGATCCCCCCGGCCGTTCGGCGACTTATTCGATCAGGCCGAGCTCGCGCACCTTGATGCCCATGGCGACGTACTGCGAATAGATCCGGGAATGAGCGAAGCCACCGCCGGCAAACCATAGGCCGCGCTGCGGCGTCGCGACGAACATGTTGGCGATCTCGCCGTTCGGACCGATGCCCCAGATCTGGCCGACCTTGTCAGCGATCTGATCCCCGAGCATCTCACGGACCACCGCCTCCTGGTTCTGGTAACCGGTCGCGGTGACGATCAGATCCGCCCCCTCGACCGTGCCGTCCTTCATCAACAGGCCGTTCTCGACGAAGCGGTCGGTATCCTCGTGCTGGATCAGCCCGACCTCGCCGCTGACGATGAGCTCGGAGCAGCCGCAGTTTAGGTAGTAGCCACCGTGCCGCCGCCGGAACTTCATCTGGTGGCCGGTCTCGTCCTCGCCGAAGTCGAGCTTGAAGCCGCGCGCCGCCAGCCCCGCCAGCAGATCCTTGTCGACCTCCTTCATCTTCACGACCGCCGCCTGGTAGCCGCGGACGAGCAGTGGATAGCTGCTCGCCGCGGCGATCATGTCGGCGTCCTGGGTCGGCAGGTTCTCGTCATAATAGACCGAGTGGACAAGGCCCGCGGCCTTGACGCTCGATACGGTAGCCGAACCGCGCTGGATGATCTTCACATGGGCGCCGTGCCCGTGCAGGTCCTGCGCGACGTCGTGGCCGCTGGTGCCCGCCCCGACCACCAGCACCTTCTTGCCCTTCCACTTCGCGCCTTCGCGATAGTGGTGGGTGTGGATGACGGTCCCCTTGAAGCTGTCGAGCCCGGGCAGCTTCGGGGTCAGCGGCTTGCCGGCGATGCCGTTGGCGAAGACGAGATGCCGCGGCTTCATCACCCGCTCGCTTCCGTCCGCGAGGCGCAGCCGCACGCTCCAGGTGCGCGCCGCCTCGTCATAGTCGGCGCCGAGGAATTCCGTATTGTTCCAGACATTGACCTCCATCGCCCAGGCGTAGGCCTCGAGCCAGCCGGCGATCATGTCCTTCGGCAGGTACCGCGGCCAGTTCGGTGGCCAGGGGATGTATGGCATGTGGTTCAGGTTGACCTGGTTGTGCAGCGCCAGCGAGTGATAGCGCTCCCGCCAGATGTCCCCGACCCGGGCGCGCATGTCGACGACCAGCGTGTCGACCCCGAGCAGCCGCAGCCGCGCCGCGATGGCCAGCCCCGCCTGCCCCGCGCCCACGATCAGTACCGCCGGATCCCGGTCGGCGTAGGTGATGTCCTTGGCGCGGATATCGCTCCAGTTGTCTCCGCCGAAGTTGCGCGAATAGGCCGAGCCCGCCGGGCGATTCTGGTAGATCGGCTCCTCGTGGCCTTTCAGCTCGTCGAGGCTCGTGGCGAGCACCCAGGCCTTCTCCGGCTCGTCCGCCACGAGGCGCACCAGACCGGTGCAGCGTCCGATCTCCGTCTCGAACGTGATAAACGCCTCGATCGAGTCGACTCCGTGCCTCCGCACACGCCGGGGCGGCGTCGCGTTCTCCCGCAGGCGAAAGTTGCGCGCCTTGACCTCGGCCTGATGGCACACGAGGCTTTCGATGCCGGCCTCGAGGTCATCGTGCGGCGTGACCGTCCAGGTGAAGGCCATCAGATCGCGCCAGTGGAAGTCGCTCCACAGGATCTTCCGCAAGGCCTCGGAGGACCGGGCCGAAAGAGCGGCCTCGAAGTGCGCAAGCCACGTGCCGACGAGTTCAGACTCCAAGGGTGTCGTAGCGACCACACCCTCCGCAACTCGCTCCGTTGTCGAGATCTCGCTCATTCGGGTCCACTCTCTGTCGGCTGTAGCTGTTCGGCCCGAACCGTACGGAGATAGGCTGACGCGAAATAGCGAATGCAGCGGCAAGCTTCTGCACGCAAGACGCAAAGGTCCGGGGCCGGCAAGGCCGGGCCGCGGGCTCACCGCCGCAAAGAAGAGTTGCGGCGACCCGGGGCGTGCCTCCGGCTTGCCGGCCGAATGGGGGCTTTGGCCAAGCCCCCTGCTGTCGCCTTCTGAACCTGGGCTCCCCTGCGTCAGACGCGGCTGTTCGCCGGTCCGCCCATGAGTCGGCCGAGCGCGCTCCGGAACGCTGCCGCAACCGCTGCGCCCCGCGCCCGCTTGGCCGCTCCGATCAGCGCAGTACGTTCGTCGTAAGTCATAATCGGGTACTCCACATCGCTGCTGCACTGCAACGTAGGCACCGCCGATCGGGCGTGAAGGTGCAACTCGACAACTCCGGATTGCGCTCGCCGCATTGCTCGGCCGTTGCCTCCGGGCAGGCGTCCAAGCGCCTCTCGACCGGCGGCGGCGCGCTGATTCGTCCGATAGCGCGGCGTCGATCTTTTCGCCGCCCGTCAAGATGATTGCCTCCGCGGCACGGCAGTTGCCCATCGCTCGCAGACCGGGACCGCGCCATACCGGAAGGATGCACATCCCGCGCAGGATGCGACCGAACAGCTCATCGAACATGCAAGCACGGATCGACGACATGACGAAGGAAAGCGCCACGGCGGCCTATCCGAAGATCGGCCTCCTGATCGACGGGGTGTGGATCTACGACAGGCCCTCCCTCCAGGACATCGAGAACCCGAGCGACGAGTCCCTCCTCGGGCAGGTCCCGACGGCGTCGGCGGACGATCTCGCGCGGGCGCTCGACGCGGCGCAGCGCGGCTTCGAGGTTTGGCGCCGGACCCCACCGCTGGAACGTGCGGCGTTGCTCCGCCGGGCCGCGGCCATCGTGCGGTCGCGCGCCGAGGAGATGGCGCCGATCTTCACCCTGGAACAGGGCAAGACCGTCGCCGAGGCGCTCGTCGAGATCGAGCGTTCGGCGACTTTTCTCGACTGGGACTCCGCGCAACTGCTGCGCACCTATGGCCGAACCGTCCCGACTGAGCCCCCGCTGCATCAGATCGTCGTCCGCGAGCCGGTCGGCCCCGTCGCGGCCTTCACCCCCTGGAACGTCCCGATGAGCGCACCCTCGCGCAAGATCAGCGGCTCGCTTGCGGCCGGCTGCTCGATCATCATCAAGCCGGCCGAGGAGACACCTGCGACCACCTGCCTCTTCGCGCAGTGCTTCCTCGACGCCGGCCTGCCGAAAGGGGTGCTCAACGTCGTCTTCGGCGATCCGTCGACGGTCTCGACCACGCTGGTCCGCTCGCCTGTCATCCGCATGGTGACGTTGACCGGATCGGTGTCGGTCGGCAAGCAGCTGACCCGCCTCGCGGCCGAGGGCATGAAGCCCGTCCTGATGGAGCTCGGCGGCCACGCCCCGGTGCTGATCGACGAGGACGTGGACGCCGCCGTGGTCGGGCGCCTCGCCACGGCCTCGAAGTTCCGCATGGCCGGCCAGTACTGCTCGGCGCCGTCGCGGTTCCTCGTGCACCGGAAGGTCTACGACGACTTCGTCACGTCCTTCGCGGAGGCGAGCAGCGCGCTGCGCGTCGGGGACGGCTTCTCCGAAGGGGTCGAGATGGGTCCGGTCATCAACCGCCGGCGGCTCGACAGCGTCGCCTCACTGGTCGAGGACGCGGTCGCCAAGGGCGCGCGCGTTGCAGCCGGCGGCCAGAGAATCGGAAATCGCGGCTATTTCTATGCTCCGACCGTTCTGGCGGACGTGCCTCTCGACGCGGCGGTGATGAGCGCCGAGCCGTTCGGGCCGCTGGCCGCCGTCCGCCCGATCGACGACCTCGAGGAGGGTCTCGCGATCTCCAACAGCCTGCCGGTCGGGCTGGCGGCCTTCGTCTTCACCAACTCGATCGAGAAGGCGGACCACCTTTCGCGGGAGCTGCAGGTCGGGTCTGTGGCAGTCAACGTCTTCACCAGCCCCGGCAATGATGCGCCGTTCGGCGGCTACAAGGAGAGCGGCATCGGCCGCGAAGGCGGCGAGGAGTCGCTTGAGTCCTACACGGTTGCCAAGACGATCACTCTGCGGGCGGTGCGCGTCTGACGCACACCGCTCTGGCGAGACCCATGGCGACGCGAGCGTGGGTGCTGTCATTCGGCTGGAGCAGGTCCTTGCAGATTAGGCAAAGGTCCTTTCTGAGCCGTGTCGTTGGCGGGAATCCGGAAGGCCGCTAGCTTCCGCGGTCAACGCAACAACGAATAACCAAGCCACAACGCGGAGGAATGCATGAATATCAAGACTTTGGCTTGGGGCGGGCTAGCCGCCGCGGCCGTGGGCTTCCTCGGTCTCGGTGAGACTGCGGCGGCTCAGAACTTCCCCGACAAGGCAATCCGCATCATCGTCCCCACGGCGCCCGGCGGGACGCTCGATCTGACAACGCGCCTCTTCGCCGAGAAGATGGGCGAGGATCTCGGTCAGGCGATCGTCGTCGAGAACCGGCCGGGCGGCGACACCATCCCCGGCTCGGTCGTAGTGAAGAACTCGCCTGCGGACGGCTATACCCTGCTGTCGCAGGCGCCTGGGCTGCTGCTCGTCCCCCAGCTGCGGTTCGATCCTCCCTGGGACCCGCTCACGGACTTCACGGGCGTCGGAATGATGGCGGAGTTCCCGTGGATCCTGGTGATCGGCAACGATCAGCCCGACCAGACGACCGCGGACCTCGTTGCCCGCGCAAAGGCGAACCCCGGCGGTCTGACCTTCGCCTCGGCCGGCGTCGGGAGCCCCCCGCACATCGCCGCTGCGAGATTCCTGCTCGCGGCAGGCGTGGAGATGTTGCACGCGCCCTACAAGGGCAATGGCGCCGCCCTGCCCGACGTGGTCGCTGGCCGCGTCGACATGATCATGGACGGTTACGTGAGCAGCGCTTCCTACCTGGACGGCAAGAGGCTTCGGGCGCTCGCTGTCACCTCGCCGAACCGTATCGAGCCGCTGCCTGACGTTCCGACGCTCGAGGAGCAGGGCATCGACTTTAGCACGCTGTCGTGGCTGGCGCTCGTCGCGCCGGCCGGTACGCCGCCCGAAGTGGTCGATCGGCTGAACGAGGCGATGCAGCATGCGGCCGCCGACCCCGATCTTGCCGCACGTCTCCGCGCCGACGGGTCTGAGCCCGCGACCTACACGGCCGCGGAGTTCAACCAGCTCCTCGCCGACCAGTATGGCGAGCTCACCGGCGTGATCGATACCCTCCATCTCGAGAAGCAGTGAAGTTTCACCGCCCCGCCGACGCTTCCCTGGCGTCGGCGGGGCGGCACCTGTTCGCGCTCTCACAGGCTCCTCTCGCCAGCCTTCGGCGAGACCAGCGCGCCGAAGCCCCGGCGAGGCCGACGGCGCCGCAGCGAGGATCATCTCGATGAAGCTCAGTATACGAAACCAGCCGGACTTCTTTGCTGGCCTCCTGTTCATCGGGATCGGGGTCGCGTTCGGAGGCCTGGCCACGCAGTATCACCTGGGGACCCTCGCGGAGATGGGACCCGGCTTCTTCCCCCTGATTCTGTGCGCACTCCTGACCATCATCGGAGCGGTGGTGGCTTTTCGGAGCGTTACCGGCATCGACGAGATCGACCGGATCGACTCTATCGGCTGGCGGCCGCTCGTGAGCATTCTCGCCGCACTCACCCTGTTCGGGCTGCTTCTGATGCCGCTCGGCTTCGTCGTCGCAACGATCGTGCTCGTGCTGCTGAGCGCTTCGGCCAGCCATGAGTTCGGCTGGCGGTACGCCCTGATGACCACCGCGGTGCTCATCGTAAGCTGCTACCTCATCTTCATTTACGGACTGGGCCTGCCGATGCCGACCTGGCCGGGGGGACGCTGATGGAACTTCTTCAACACATCGCGCTCGGCTTCGAGACGGCGCTCTCCCTCCAGAACCTCGCATACTGCTTCCTCGGGGTTTTTCTGGGCACGGCGATTGGCGTGTTGCCGGGTCTCGGGCCGCTCGCGACAATCGCAATGCTGCTTCCGCTCACCTACGCCCTGCCGCCGGTCACCGCGCTGATCATGCTGGCCGGCATCTACTACGGGGCGCAATACGGAAGCTCGACGACGGCGATCCTCGTGAACCTGCCGGGCGAGGTCAGCTCCGTCGTGACCACCCTCGACGGCCACCAGATGGCCCTCCAGGGACGCGCCGGCACGGCTCTCGCCACCGCGGCGCTCGGCTCGTTCGTGGCGGGGACGATCGCCACCATCCTCATCGCAACCCTCGCCCCCACACTCACGGACCTGGCCTTCCAGTTCGGTCCGGCGGAATACTTCTCGCTCATGGTGCTTGGCCTCGTCGGCGCGGTCGTGCTCGCGCATGGCTCGCTCGTCAAGGCCGTCGCGATGATCATCCTCGGGCTGCTCCTCGGGCTCGTCGGCATCGACGTGAACAGCGGCTTCGAGCGGTTCACCCTGGGGCTCCCCCAGCTTGGTGAAGGGATCGGGATCGTCGGCATCGCGGTAGGGGCCTTCGCCATCTGCGAAATCATCGTGAACCTCGAGCGCAAGGAAACGCGTGACTTCGTAACCCAGAAGGTCGAGGGCCTGTGGCTCACCCGGGAGGAGTTCCGCGCCGCCACGCCCGCTGTCTTGCGCGGAACCTTCCTCGGGTCGATCCTCGGCGTCTTGCCGGGCGGAGGGGCTATTCTCGCCTCCTTCGCCTCCTACGCTTTGGAGAAGAAGATCTCGAAGCACCCGGAACGCTTCGGGAAAGGCGCGATCGAGGGCGTGGCCGGGCCTGAGTCCGCGAACAACGCGGGAGCGCAGACCTCCTTTATCCCCATGCTCACACTAGGCATCCCGACGACCGCGACGCTGGCTTTGATGATCGGCGCCATGATGATCCACAATATCCAGCCCGGGCCGCAGGTGATGACGGCCAACCCGGCGCTCTTCTGGGGTCTGATTGCCTCGATGTGGATCGGCAACCTGATGCTGCTGGTGCTGAACCTGCCGATGATCGGCATCTGGGTCAGGCTTCTCACCATCCCTTACCGGATGCTCTACCCTGCGATCCTTCTGTTCTGCGCCATAGGCTCGTTCAGCGTAGCGAACACCGTGTTCGACGTTTACGTCACCGTCCTCTTCGGATTTCTCGGCTATGTGTTCGTCAAGCTCCGCTGCGAGCCCGCCCCCCTGCTCCTCGGGTTCGTCCTCGGGCCGATGATGGAGGAGAACTTCCGGCGCACCATGCTTCTCTCGCGCGGAGACGCGATGGTCTTCCTGACCCAGCCGCTTTCGGCGGGCCTGCTGGCGGCGGCCGCGATCCTCGTCGTCATCGTCTCCCTCCCGAACATCCACAAGAAGCGGGATCAGGTCTTCAGCGAGGAAGAGACCTGAAAACGATCCCAGCAGCCGGACGTCAACGCCCGGTCCGGCCGCTCAAGGAGGAATAGCGACCATATGAGCATCTCCAGACGAAACGCGATCATGACGCTGAGTGCGCTGCCGTTGGCCGGAGCCGGCTCGGCCTGGGCGCAGGAAACGTTCCCGTCGAAGCCGATCACGATCATCGTCCCTGCTTCGGGTGGCACATCCATCGACACGACCGCCCGCTTCGTCGCCGACCTCCTCGGCGCGCGCCTCGGCGAGTCGGTCATCGTCGAGAACCGCCCGGGCTCCGGCGGGCTGCTCGGCTACCTCGCCGCGGCGCGTGCGCCCGCGGACGGCTATACGCTCATCCTCACCGGCATCCCGCTCTATCTTCTGCCGCTCTTCCACGACTCGACGCCCCCGCCATTCGATCCCGTCACGGATTTCGCGGCGGTGGCCCGGGTCGCGCGCGTGCCCTTCGCCATCGTGGTCGCGGCGGACGCCCCCTACCAGACGATCGCCGACCTCATCGACGCCATGAAGGCTGCACCCGGGCAGCTGACCTATTCGTCGCAGGGCGTCGGCAGCAGCGCCCATCTCTGCTCGGTCATCCTGAACGACATGACCGGCGCGGAAGCCCTGCACGTCGGCTACAAGGAGACCACGACCGCCATGACCGACGTGGCCGCTGGCCGCGTCACCTTCACCTGCCAGACCTCGACGGGCGTGCTCCCCTGGGTCCAGGGTGGTCGCATGAGGGCGCTGGCGGTCACCGGCACTGACCGCTGGAAATCCCTGCCGGATGTCCCGACGGCTCAGGAAGCGGGCATCGCCGGATTCGAGGTGTCCTCCCAGCTCGACTTCATGGCTCCGGCCGGCACACCCCCGGACGTGATCGCCACGCTCTCCCAATATCTTGTCGAGATCGCCCAAACCCCGGAGTTCGGCCAGTTCTGCGACGATCAACTCCTCACCCGCGAGGTCCTCGACGCGGCGGCGCTAGGCCCCCAGATCTCGCAAGAAGCCGCCCGCTGGGCAGACGTGGCGCGCCTGACGCGCGCCGGGTGAGGATGGCTCGCCTCAGCGGCGGGACGGCTCGCGGCCTCCGTCCGCTACGAGACAGCAAATGGGCCAACCAGCAGAGTCTCATGGAACAACTGAACTTTTGGGACGGGAAGACAGTATATGTCGCAGCATCAGGATCTTCATGACAAGGGAGCGGCCCGGAAGCTCGCGAGGACCGTCAGGATCGTCTGCGTCCTGGCCGGCCTCGGCCTTGCCGGGAGCGCTTCGGCCCAAGAGGCGGCCCTCTCTAGCGGATTGGCCTACGACGAGATGACGCGAGGGCCGGCGCCGATCCCGCCCGCCGAACGCTCCCTGCAGACCGTCGTCGCGGAGCCGTGGTTCGAGGTTTCCGACGAGGGGCTGATCCTCGAGGGGGCCATCTTCGATCAGGGCGGCGACCTGCTCTTCTGCGACGTGTCAGGCCAGCGCGTCCTGCGCCTGACGCCGGACCGGCAGCTCTCGATCGTGACGACCATCGACGGGCTCCACCCGGGCGGGTTGGCCTTTCACCGGGACGGGCGCCTCTTCGTCGCCGCGCTCGACATTCCGAACGGGCTCGGAGCCATCATGGCGGTGCGGCCTGGCGGATCGGGCGTCGAGACGGTCATTCCGCCCGAGGCGGGCTACATGCCGAACGATCTGGTGTTCGACGCGGCGGGCGGGTTCTACTTCTCGGATTTCAAGGGGACGGCGACCGATCCGAAGGGTGGCATCTATTACGTGGCCCCCGACCTCGAGACGATCACCCCCGTGTTGCCGAACCTGGCTATGGCCAATGGCGTGGCGCTCAGCCCGGACGGCAAGTCGTTGTGGGCGACGGAATTCGGTCGCAATCTCCTCCATCGCATCGACCTCGCCGATGCTACGACCATCGCCCCGCTGGGTTCGGCCCTCCCCTATCGCTTCACCGGACCTGCGCCGGACTCGATGCGCGTGGACAGCGACGGGAACGTCTACGTGGCAGTCTACGGTCAGGGCCGGGTCATCGCGTTCAACCGGAACGGAATTCCGATCGGCCAGATCCTCCTGCCCGGCCGGGATGAGGGTCACCATCTGGCGTCCACCAGCCTGGCGATCCGCCCCGGCGCGAACGATCTCTTCGTCGTGACGAGCGACATGGACGGCGGCGAGGGCGCCACCGTCTTTCGTTCCGGGGCCTTCGCTCAGGGGGTGCGACCGTTCTCATGGGACTGACGCGTGGTTTTCCCTCGGCCTCGGGGATACCGCCTGACCGCGGCGCGAGAGGCAGCTTTGCACGTGCCGCACAGGGGGGAGCGTCGACCTGCGGAACCGGCTTCCTTATCATCCCCGCATAGACCGACGACGCCTCCCGTGCCTCCTGCTTGTCTTCCGCGAGCAATACGTTGGCGCGCAGGTTCGGCATCGAGATCAGGGAGGCGGAGCAGTGAAACAGTATCGGCATCTCTACATCGACGGCCAGTGGGTCGAGCCCTTCGGTCCCGGCGCGCGCGAGCTGATCGACCCCACGACCGAAGAGGCCTATGCCAGCGTGGCCTCGGGCGGCGGGGTCGCGGATGTCGATCGCGCCGTCATGGCGGCGCGGCGGGCGTTCGGGGCCTTCTCGCGTACCACGGCCGACGAGCGGATAGCGTTGATCGACCGCGTCATCGCCGAATACGAGCGCCGAGAGGACGAGCTGGCGCAGCTGATCGCGCAGGAAGTGGGCGTGCCCCTGAGCTTCCGCGCCCAGGTCACTGGGCCGGCAGGCCACATGAAGGTCGCGCGTGATCTGCTGAAGACCTACTCCTTCGAGCATCAGCTCGCGGACACGATCGTGCGGCGCGAGGCCATCGGGGTCTGCGCACTGATCTCGCCCTGGAACTGGCCGATCCAGACCTCGGTCATCAAGGTCATCTACGGCATCGCGGCAGGCTGCACGATGGTGCTGAAGCCCTCCGACGCCTCGCCGGCCAGCGGCGTCGCGCTGGCGGAGGTGATGGACGCCGCCGGCGTCCCGCCGGGCGTCTTCAACCTGGTGATCGGCCGGGGCAGCGTGGTGGGCGAGGCGCTCTCCCGTCACCCGGAGGTCGATCTCGTCTCCTTCACCGGCTCGACGACGGCGGGGATCAAGGTGGGCGAGGCCGCGGCGCAGACAGTCAAGCGCGTCTGCCTGGAGCTCGGCGGCAAGTCGGCCAACGTCGTCCTGCGCGACGCCGACCTCGAGAAGGCTGCGCGCTGGAACATCCAGCGGGGCTTCTCCAACACCGGGCAGTCCTGCCACGCGCCGAGCCGGATGCTCGTGCACGAGAGCCAGATCGAGGCTGTTCTGCCCTATCTCCAGGACGAGATCGCGCGTATCCGCATCGGCGACCCGCGCGATCCGGCGACTACGATGGGGCCTCTGGTCCATGCGGCCCAGTTCGCCAGCGTCCAGCGCCACATCGAGATTGGGATCAGGGAAGGCGGGCGGCTCGTCACCGGCGGTCCCGGCCGGCCCGACGGGCTGAACCGCGGCTTCTTCGCGAAGCCCACCGTCCTCGCCGACGTCACGCCCGACATGACGCTGAGCCGGGAGGAGATCTTCGGACCTGTCCTCGTCGTGATGCCCTATACGACCGAGGAACAGGCGGTGAGCATGGCCAATGACTCGATCTACGGTCTTGGCGGTTATGTCTTCGGTAGAGATCGCGAGCGAAGCAGGGAAGTCGCGCGCGCTTTGCGGGCGGGACGGGTCTCCTACAACGGCGCCAACACCAACTCCTTCACGCCGATGGGCGGATACAAGCAGTCGGGCGTCGGCAGATCCATGGGCGTCTTCGGGCTAGAGGAATATCTGGAGATCAAATCGATCTACGGCTTCGAGGAAGAGGCGCACGCGCTTTCGCCGTATATGTCCTAGGAACAGTCTGTCTGGCCGGCGTGTCCGAGCCGTGATCTGTACTTCTGCAGGAGGGAGTATCGAAGCCCGAATAGGCATCGGTTCGCAAGATGCTCCTCCATGCTGCGAGATGACTGAGCGAGTACGTGCCGGTCGCGGTAGAGGCGGAATGACTGGAGTGCGCCCGCGGGCGATCGGCGACAACTCAGACCGGGCTGGCCAGATGCTTGCCGCGCTGCTCGGCTGGCCGCAGGCGACCTTCGCCTCCAAGGGCGAGGTAGCGAGTAACCGCGTCGAGGGGCAGCGCGAGATGAACAACGGCCTGCAGAAGCTGGCGCTGGTGCTGCACCACCAACGCATTGAGGGCGCTCCGCGTGGACGAGCCCTCAACTCGCCAAGTCGGCGTCCACGTCCTACACCAGAACCACATCCCTCGCCCGAACGGCGAGGCGCCGGTGCTGATCTTCTGCGACGCGAAACACGCCCTGACGCTTCGCGAAAATCACGACGAAGGGCGCGCGCGCCTGGCGGGCATCGCGTCGTTCCCAAGTTCGGGCACATGACCCCCCTCGAGAAGCCCGAGGCCGTCATCTAGGCGCTGGCCGCTTGGCTGGCGACCCTATCTGCGAAGGAGCCACAGAATGGCCGACGTCGAGCGCGAGTCGATGGAGTACGATGTGGTCGTCGTCGGCGCCGGGCCCGCCGGCCTCGCCGCCGCGATCCGCCTGAAGCAGCTCGACCCGGACCTCTCGGTCGTCGTCCTCGAGAAGGGGTCCGAGGTCGGCGCGCACATCCTCTCCGGCGCGGTCCTCGACCCCTCGGGCCTCGACGCCCTCCTCCCCGACTGGAAGGCGCAGGGCGCCCCCCTCGACACGCCGGTCACCGACGACCGCTTCTACCTCCTCGGCCCTTCCGGCCAGATCCGCATCCCGAACTGGCCGATGCCGAAGCTCATGTCGAACCACGGCAACTACATCGTCTCGATGGGCAACGTCTGCCGCTGGATGGCCGGGCAGGCCGAGGCGCTCGGCGTCGAGATCTTCCCCGGCATGGCCGCCTCCGCCCTCGTCATGGACGGCGACCACGTCGCGGGCGTCGTCGCCGGCGAGTTCGGCCTCGAGAAGGACGGCACCCCCGGCCCCTCCTACGAGCCCGGCATGGAGCTCCGCGGCAAGTATGTCCTGATCGGCGAGGGCGTCCGCGGCAGCCTCGCGAAGCAGCTGATCGCGCGATACGGCCTCGCCGAGGGCCGTGAGCCCCAGAAGTACGGCCTCGGCATGAAGGAGCTCTGGGAGGTCCGCCCCGAGGTCCACAGGCTCGGCCAGGTGACCCATACCATGGGCTGGCCCCTCGGGGCGAACGCCGGCGGCGGGTCGTTCATGTACCACCTCGAGAACAACCAGGTCTACGTCGGCTTCGTCGTCCACCTGAACTACGAGAACCCCTGGCTCTATCCCTACATGGAGTTCCAGCGCTTCAAGCACCACCCGCTGATCGCCGAGGTGCTCAAGGGCGGCAAGCGCGTCGCCTACGGCGCCCGCGCCATCTCCGAGGGCGGCTGGCAGTCGGTCCCGAAGCTCACCTTCCCCGGCGGCGCGCTGATCGGCGACTCGGCCGGCTTCGTCAACGTCCCCCGCATCAAGGGCAACCACAACGCCATGCTCTCGGGCATCGCCGCCGCGGACGCGGCCCACGCGGCGATCGCCGCCGGCCGCGAGAACGACGAGCTCGCCGCCTATGCCGACGCCGTCGCCGCCGGCCCGATCGCGGCCGACCTCAAGCCGGTGAAGAACGTCAAGCCGATGTGGTCGAAGTGGGGGATGTTCCCGTCGCTCGCGCTCGGCGGCCTCGACATGTGGGTAGCGAGCCTCACCGGCTGGTCGCCGTTCGGGACGATGAAGCACGGCAAGACCGACGCCGAGGCGACCAAGCGCGCCGACCGCTTCGCGGCGATCGACTATCCGAAGCCCGACGGCGTCCTGTCCTTCGACCGGCTGACCAACGTCGCGTTCTCCTTCACCAACCACGCCGAGGAGCAGCCCTGCCACCTGCGGCTGAAGGACAGGGACATCCCGATCGGGATCAACCTCCCCCGCTTCGCCGAGCCGGCGCAGCGCTACTGCCCGGCCGGGGTCTACGAGGTGCTGCGCGACGAGGACGGCTCGAACCCGCGCTTCCAGATCAACTTCCAGAACTGCGTCCACTGCAAGACCTGCGACATCAAGGATCCCTTGCAGAACATCAACTGGACAACGCCCCAAGGCGGCGACGGGCCGAACTATCCGAATATGTGAAGTCACGACAAATACGAAGATCACATCGCGTGTCGACGGCATCTCGATGGGTGAAGCCGCGCGCTGCAAGGTAAGCTCGATGAAAAGCGTACCTGGGAACCGTCGCACCCGCGTAGAACTCCGTCACATCGAGTACTTCGTGGCAGCGGCCGAGCATGGCAGCTTCCGCAAGGCGGCCTCGGCGCTCGGGGTGCAGGAATCTGCCGTCAGCCGTCGCTTGCGCGGCCTGGAGGACAGGATCGGCGTTGCGCTCTTCCACCGCCGAAGCAGCGGTATTCAGCTAACCTTGGCCGGACAGCGATTCCTTCCCCGCGCCAGGAGCATTCTTCGTCGCGTCAGCGACGATGTCGCAGATATCAGCTCCATTGGGCGCGTGGATGACGGCAGGGTCAGGGTCGGGATATTCTCCTCACTCGTTTCGGGCTTCCTGCCCGAACTCCTGCGTGCCTATGATCGAGATCATCCCAATGTCGGCATCGAACTGATCGATGGAAATCCCCAGGAACATATCGCAGCCATTCGTCAGCTGCGGATCGACGTTGCGTTCCTGACCGGGACGCGCGAGTGGTCCGGGTGCGACACCATCCATCTGTGGTGCGAGCGCGTTTTCGCCGTTCTCCCGGAGACCCATCTTCTCGCAGGAAAGAGGGAGCTCACCTGGAAGGATCTCGCATCCGAGAAGTTCATCGTGAGCGAGGCGGCCCCTGGCCAGGAAATTCAGGACTATCTCATTCAGCGAACAGCGGACCTTGGCCATCACCCCGAGATCCAGTGCCAGTCCGTAGGCCGGGACAACCTCCTGGCGCTCGTTGCCGCAGGGCTTGGCTTGACCCTTACCAGCGAGGCAACGACAGCGACGCAAGTGCCAGGTGTCCGGTATCGCCCGATCGCCGGGGAGACATTGGCCTTCAGCGCGGTGTGGTCGCCGGAGAACGACAATCCCGCCCTCAGGCGCCTGCTGAGCGTCGCCCGGAAGCTCTCGCACGACCTCATGCGAACAGGTGCCGGTCCCGGTTAACCGGCCTGTCTCGAGCGCCGCACCCTTGCGAAGCCTCGGTCCCCAGCGATGAACCGCTCGACCATGGGCACGATCAGGCGCACCGGATCGACCGACGGCTGGCCGGTGTCGCGCGCCAATATCTCGGCATAGGCCGTCAGGTCGCGATGGAGCGATGCCGGCAGTTCCACGGTCACCTTGATCGGCCTGTCGCCCGCGATCGGCCCGAGCCTCAACTTCGTCATCGTCTCATCCCTGTGGTGGTTCCAGCACCAGGTCCCGCGTGACAATGATCCGCAGCGGAAACCCAGGCCGGATCGTCAGCGTTGGTTGGACATCGAGCTGGCGCCGGACGATCTGCTGCCCGGCATCGTTGATCGTATCCTGCGCCCCGTCGCGTAGCGCCCGCATAAGGCGATCGCCATCGTCGGTTGCAAGCTCGGCACCGGCCCCGAGCAGCGCGGAGACCGCGGCAGCCCGCGCGATCGCGCCCCAATGATAGTCGACCCCGTCCTCGAGCCCGGCGTAGCCGCCGGCATCGGCCCCGGGCAGCCGCTCCAGCACGATCGAGCTGCCGTCGGGGTAGATCAGACGGGTCCAGACCAGCAGCACCCGCCGCTGTCCGAAGCCGACGTCGTTCATGTACGCGCCGACCAGCCGAGCCCCCTGCGGGATCAGCAGGATGCTCCCGGTCGGACTGTCGTAGACGCTCTCCGTCACCTGTGCGGTGACCTGCCCCGGGAGATCGGAGCGAATGCCGGTGACGAGCGCCGCCGGGATCACCGACCCCGCCTGCAGCAACCAGGGCGAAGCGGGCGCCGTGATCCGATCGGGCGCAATCGTCCGCCGGTCGACGGGTCCCTCGACGAAGGCTTGCTGGCGATCGGCTATCGAGCCGCCGCCGCCGGAACCAGCGGCGCCCCCGGCGAATCCCAGGCCGCCGGCACCGAAAGGCGCGGCCGCGGGAGTTCCCCCGGACGGGCCGGTCTGGAAGAACACCTTGCTGACGCGCGCGGCTTCCTCCTCGGCAAGCCGGCGCTGCTCGGCCGGATCGACCTCGGGCGTCAGGTCTGGCGCGCGGGTCTGCGCGTTCAGGATCGGCCGCCCAAGGTCGCCCGGCAGCGGGGGACCCAGCACCGGGCCCGTGTAGTCGCGCGGCAGCCCGGCGAGCCCATCCGCCCGGGTCCGGCTCGCGGTCGAGTAGAGCTCCTGCCCGCCGGCCTCGCGATGGCGGCCCTGCAGCGCGTAGATCAGCGACGCGCCGATCGCGACCGATGCCGCGACCCCGAGCGCGGCCAGAACCCGCCGCGACAGGCGCGTGACGCGCGGCGGCTGGGCGCGCAACCGCATCGGTGCCGCCGGATCGTTCGCACCGTAAGCGCCGGACCCCTGATCGATGTTGGCAGGGCTCATCGCGCGCGCCGCGGATCGGCGTCGGCATGATAGGCGCCGCTCGTCCGCGGCTTCCGCGCCGCCGTCTTCCGGTCCGTGCGGACGATCCGCACGACCTGCTGCCGGCGGCCTTCACCGAGGCGCAGTTCGGCGGCCGCGAACAGCCGGTCGACGATCAGCACGTTCTGGCGGACCCGGCTGTTGACGATCTGGGTCTCGCCGCGCGGACCGACGACGAAGAGCGGCGGCATCTCGCCCTGCACGACGCCGCGCGGGAAGACGACGTAGACGTGGCGCCCGTCGTCGAACACCGAGACCGGCCGCCACGGCGGATTGCTGCCCTGCAGCGCGTAGCGGTAGTTGCGCACCGCGGGCACCGCCGGTTGAACGGCACGAGCCGGCACTGCGGTGCGCAAGCCTGCCCTTCCCGGGTAGGTCCAGGCGACCGACGGCATGTACGGCTTCGCGCCTGAGCGCAGCTCCAGCATGTAGGTGCGGCGGTCGGTGGTGATGACGAGGTTGGTCTCGATCCCGGGCTGGATCGGCTTCAGGAGCACGTGGACCCGCCTCGAGGTGCCACTGCCGCTCACCGTGTCGCCGATGATCCAGCGCGCGGTGTCGCCGGCGGCGATCGGCCCGGATCCCGAGAGGTCCTCGCCCGGTTCCAGCGCAAGATCGGTGATCTGGCCGGGCGCGGCGTAGATCTGGTAGAGCGCGCCCTCGCTCCACGGATAGACCTGGATGGCGTTGTAGTAGCCCTCGCGGCGTGGCTCGACGCGGGCGGCGGCGTTGGCATTGGCGATCCGTCCGGTGGCCGACGCCGCCGGCGAGCCGCCGTGGCTCGGCGACCAGGACGGCGGCACGTGCAAGGTGCGCGGCCGCTCGACGGTCGGGATCGGCGCCGGCGGCAGCGGTGGTACGTCGGCGTCGTAGCCGATCTCGGGCGGCCGGTTGCCGGCGCAGCCGGCGAGCGCCGAGACGCTGACAAGGAGGAGCCCTGCGATGGCGGGGGTGCGAAGGCGGTTCATTCTCCCATCTCCCGGGACCAGCTGATGGCATTGACGTAGATGCCGAGGGGATTGGCGCGGAGCCGTTCGGCGTCGCGCGGGGGCTGCAGCACGATCGTGAGGATCGCGGTCCAGCGCTCCGTGCCGGCGAGCTGGCCGTTCTCGTAGCGGCGCTCGGTCCAGGCGACGCGGAAGGAGTCGGGCGACGCGCGGATCACGCTCGACACCTCGACCGCGACCTGCACCTGTCCGACCTTGCCGAAGGGGTCGGCCGACCGGGCGTAGTCGTTGAGCGCCGCGGCGCCGCGGTCGGTCGTCCAGTCGTAGGCACGGAGCCAGTCCTGGCGGACGATTACCGGATCGGCCGGGATGGCGCGGACCTCCTCGATGAAGCGGGCGAGATGCCAGGCGATCTGCGGATCGGTGGGGCGATAGTCGGCGGCGGCCGGGGCCACTGCCTGCGCTTGCCCAAGGGCATCGACCTGCACCACCCAGGGCACGACGGTGCCGCGGGCCGACTGGACGATCAGCGCGGTGCCGAAGCCGCCGGCGAGGATGAGGCACCCGAAGGCCATCAGCCGCCAGTTCCGCGCCTGGACCCGGGCCGATCCGATGCGCTCGTCCCAGACCTGGCCGGCACGCTGGTACGGGGTCTCGGGCTCGGGCGTCCGGCCGTAGTGCGGAGCGGCTCGTCGGAAGGGGTTCATGCGCGATCGCTTTCGGAGAGGGAGACGGCGGACCCGCCGCCATGGCCGTCGCCGGAGCGGACGGCGTGGGCCACGACCTGGGTGCCATGTGAAAGATGACGATCGCGGCGCAGCCGCCGCGCCCAGTCCGGCGGGCGGCTGCTGTCCCGGACGGGCGGCGGAACGAACGCAGCGTCGCTCGCCTCGGCGGCGGTCGCGCCGCCGAGGGTGCTGCCGCCGGTCGCCTCGAAGGCGGCGACCGCACCAGCAGTGGACCCGGAGCGAACCGTCTCCCCTGCCCGTTGCATCGCTCGGCGAAGCGGCGAGGCCGCGGCGCCGGCGCCGGCCCGGGCGACCCCGCCGACGCCGGAGGCGACCGCGCCGGCACCGGACTGGGCGGCCGCGCCGAGGGTGTAGGCGGTGGCGGCGCCTCCGGCGAGCGCCGCACCGCCGCGGCCCGCAGCCCCGGCCCCTCCGAGTGCCGCCGTCGCACCGCGGGCGGCGAGCATCGCACCGCCGCCGGCCGCGACCACCATGCCGCCGGCGGCGAGGCCGGTGCCGACCGCGGCGCCGGCGCCGAGCTGCGGCCCGCCGGAGACGAGGCCGTTGGCGATGCCCGGCCCGAATATCCCCAGACCCGCGAGCGACAGCGCCGCGAGGACGATGGCCATGGCGTCGTCGACGGTCGGCGTCACGCCGCCGAATCCGGCGGTGAACGTGCCGAAGAGCGTCGAGCCGATGCCGACGACGATGGCGAGGACGAGGACCTTGATGCCGGAGGAGACGACGCTGCCGAGCACACGCTCGGCCATGAACGCCGACTTGCCGAAGAGGCCGAAGGGGATCAGCACGAAGCCGGCAAGGGTCGCGAGCTTGAACTCGATCAGCGTCACGAAGAGCTGGATCGCCAGGATGAAGAAGGCGAGGAGCACCAGCGCCCAGGCGAAGAGCAGGCAGGCGATCTGCAGGAAGTTCTCGAAGAACGACACCCAGCCCATCAGGTCGGAGATCGACTCGAGGAGCGGACGGGCGGCGTCGAGGCCGGTCTGGGCGATCCGGCCCGGCCGCATCAGGTCGGCGGCCGAGAAGCCGGTGCCGGAGGCGCGGAGGCCGAGGCCGGCGAAGCTGTCGAAGACGATGCGGGCGAGACCGTTCCAGTTCGAGATCAGGTAGGCGAAGGTGCCGGCGAAGAGCGTCTTTCGCACCAGCCGGGCGAGGATGTCCTCGCCCGGCCCCCAGGCCCAGAACAGCGCCGCGAGCGTCAGGTCGATGACGATCAGCGTCGTCGCGATGAAGGCGACGTCACCGCCGAGAAGGCCGAAGCCGCTGTCGATGTAGGCGGTGAAGACCGCCAGGAAGTTGTCGATGACGCCCGCGCCGCCCATGGCTCACCGGTCTCCGTCGAGGGGCTGGGCCTCGTCGGCGGCTCCGGCCCGCCGCCCGAGGAAGCGGTCGCGGGTCTCGGACCAGACCTGCAGGCAGACCGAGTCCTTCGCGGCGGCCTCGCCCAGCTGCTGGCATTGCCGCTGACGATCGCGCAGCGGATCGGGCGCGGGCGGGAGCAGATGCGCCGTCGGGTAGGAGGACGCGCCATCATCCCGCGCCGGCATGCTCCAGTGGACGGCGGCCCGCGAGCGCGGCGATGGCGAGGAAGAGCAGCGCGCCGAGTTGCGCGAGGGTCCTGTGGTCCATGGCTGCCCTCACTCGCCATCGAACATGCGGGCGTCGCCGGGGGCATAGGCGGCGCCGGGGGTCAGGAAACGCCGGCGAAGCTCGCGACCCTCTTCGGCGGCGGCGGTCCGCTCCGCGGTCTCCAGCGCGTCGGCGCGGCCGTTGGCGGCGACGACGCCGATGAGGTCGGAGAGCTGCTGCGCCTGCAGGGCGAGGAGCTGGTTGCCGGCCTGGGTCGCCTGCAGCGCACCGACGGCTCCCTGGCTCTCGGTGACGAGCGCCGACATCTGCGTGCGGCTCGCGTCGATGTTGCCGACGACGCCGGCCTGCACCCGCATGGCGTCCTGCAGCCCGCCGACGGTGTTCTGCCAGCGGGTCATCGCGTCGGCGACCATCGCCGCCTGCAAGGTCGTCATCGACACGTTCCCGTACTCCTGCCGGAAAGCCTGGTCGACCTGGCCGACGTCGAAGGCGATGCGCTGCGCCTCGGCGAGCAACCCTTGTGTGCGCGTCACGCTCTGTTGCAGCTGGACGAGCGAGGAGTACGGCAGGCTGGCGAGGTTGCGGCCCTCGTTCAGCAGCATCTGCGCCTCGTTCTGCAGCGAGAGGACCTGGTTGTTGATCTGCTCGAGCGCGCGGGCCGCCGAGAGCACGTTCTCGGCGTAGTTCTCCGGGTCGAAGACGATGCGGATCGCGAAGGCCGGCGCGGTCAGGAGCGGGCTGAGGGCCAGCGGCGCGGCGAGCAGGAGCGCCGTCGTGGCGAAGGGGACGCGGCCGAGGCCGCGGAACGAAAGCATGGTCATGGGACGATCTCCGCGTCTTCGATGTCGGGGGTGCGGTCGGTGGGGGTGAACGGCGCGCCGCAGTTCTGCTCTGCGAGGTCGGCGCTGATCTCCGGGACGAGGTCGGCGGCCCAGCCGACGCCGCGGTGGCGCAGCCATTCGGCGAGGAAGCCGTCGCGGCCGTGCGCGGCGAGGACCTCGGCGATCGCGGTCTGGTCGGTGCGCGAGGAGACGGCGCAGAGGGCGAGGCCGACCTCGGAGAGGCCGAGCTCGAAGAGCCGGTTGCCGCGGCGGGACTGGCAGTAATAGTCGCGCTTCGGCACGGCGCGGGCGAGGATCTCAATCTGGCGGTCGTTGAGCCCGAAGCGGCGGTAGATGGCGGCGATCTGCGGCTCGATCGCCCGCTCGTTCGGCAGGAGCAGCCGGGTCGGGCAGCTCTCAATGATCGCCGGCGCGATGGCGGAGCCGTCGATGTCGGAGAGCGACTGGGTGGCGAAGATGACGCTGGCGTTCTTCTTCCTGAGCGTCTTCAGCCACTCGCGGAGCTGGCCGGCGAAGCCCTCGTCGTCGAGCGCGAGCCAGCCCTCGTCGATGACGAGGAGCGTCGGCCGCCCGTCGAGCCGGTCGCCGATGCGGTGGAAGAGGTAGGCGAGGACCGCTGGCGCGGCGCCAGTGCCGATCAGCCCCTCGGTCTCGAAGGCGACGACGGAGCCCGCGCCGAGATGCTCGGCCTCGGCGTCGAGAAGCCGCCCCCAGGCGCCGCCGACGCAATAGGGCCGGAGCGCCTGCTTCAGGTCGTTCGCCTGCAAGAGCACCGCGAGGCCGGTTAGCGTCCGCTCCTCGACCGGCGCCGAGGCGAGCGAAGTGAGCGCGGTCCAGAGATGCTCCTTGACGTCCGGGGTGATGGCGACGCCCTCGCGGGCGAGGATCGCCACGAGCCAGTCGGCGGCCCAGGCACGCTCGGAGGTCTCGTGGACGCGCGCGAGCGGCTGCAGGGTGACGGCGGCCGCGGCGCCGTCGGAAAGCCCGCCGCCGAGGTCGTGCCAGTCGCCGCCCATGGCGAGCGCCGCGGCGCGGATCGAGCCGCCGAAGTCGAAGGCGAAGACCTGGGCGCCCGGGTAGCGGCGGAACTGCAGCGCCATCAGCGCCAGCAGCACCGACTTGCCGGCGCCGGTCGGGCCGACGACAAGGGTGTGGCCGACATCGCCGACATGGAGCGACAGCCGAAACGGCGTCGCGCCCTCAGTGCGGCCGTAGAGGAGCGGCGGGGCGTCGAAATGGGCGTCGCGGGCCTCGCCGGCCCAGACCGCGGAGAGCGGGATCATGTGGGCGAGGTTCAGCGTGCTGATCGGCGGCTGGCGGACGTTGGCGTAGCCGTGGCCCGGCAGCGAGCCGAGCCAGGCGTCGACGGCGTTGACCGTCTCGGTCATCGCGGTGAAGTCGCGGCCCTGGACGATCTTCTCGGCGAGCCGCAGCTTCTCGTCGGCGATGCGGGGGTCTTCGTCCCAGACGGTGACGGTCGCGGTGACGTAGGCGAGGCCCGCGAGATCGGCGCCGAGCTCCTGCAACGCCTCGTCGGCGTCAGCCGCCTTGTTGGCGGCGTCGGTGTCGACCAGCGTCGTGGGCTCGCTGGTCAGCACCTCCTTCAGGATCGCCGCGATCGACTTCCGCTTAGCGAACCACTGGCGGCGAATGCGGGTCAGGAGCCGGGTCGCGTCGGTTTTGTCGATCAGGATGGCCCGGGTCGACCAGCGGTAGGGAAAGGCGAGCCGGTTCATCTCGTCGAGGAGGCCGGGCGTCGTCGCCGAGGGGAAACCGACAAGGGTGAGGACGCGCAGGTGCGCGGCACCGAGCCGGGGAGCGAGCCCACCGGCGAGCGGCTCGTCGGCGAGGACCGCGTCGAGATAGATCGGCGTCTCGGGGACGCGGACGCGGTGGCGCTTCGTCGAGACCGTCGAGTGCAGGTAGGTGAGCGTCTCGGCGTCGTCGAGCCAGCGGCATTCCGGCATGAAGCCGTCGAGGAGCGCCAGCACCCGATCGGTGCGGTCGCTGAAGGCGCGCAGGACCTCGTGGGGATCGACGCCGCTCTTGCCGCGGCCCTCGTAGAGCCAGGTCTCGGCCCGCGCGCCCTCCTCCACCGGCGGCAGGTAGAGGAAGGTCAGGAAATACTCCGAGACGAAGTTGGCGCCGGCCTCCTCGAAGTCGGCCTTGCGCTCGGCGTCGAGGAGCGCCGAGGCCGCGTCCGGGAAGCGGCTCGCAGGGTAGGTCGCGGCTTCCAGGCGCTGCGCCTCGACGAAGAGGCTCCAGCCCGAGCCGAGGCGGCGGAAGGCGTTGTTGAGCCGGCCGGCGACGGCGACGAGCTCGGCCGGCACGGCGGAGTCGAGGTCGGGGCCGCGAAACCGGGCGGAGCGCTGGAACGAGCCGTCCTTGTTGAGAACGACCCCCGGGGCGACGAGCGCCGCCCAGGGCAGGAAGTCCGCAAGGCGGGTCGCGCTGCGCCGGTACTCGGCGAGGTGCATCATCGGCGCGCCCTCAGACCGCCAGGTGCGCCGGCAGGCGCAGGTGGCGCCGGCCGACCTCGACGAAGAGCGGGTCGCGCTTCGCCGCCCAGACCGCGACGAGATGGCCGACGCCCCAGAGGACGAGGCCCGGCGAGCCAGAGCTGCAGGCCGAGGCCGATGGCGCCGGCGAGGGTGCCGTTCAGGATGGCGATGGCGCGCGGCGCGCCGCCGAGCAGGATCGGCTCGGTCAGCGCCCGGTGCAGCGGCACGCTGAAGCCGGGCACCTCCGCGGCAGGGATCGACGCGCCCGGAAAGGAGACCGGCGGTCATCAGACCAGCGCCCCGCCGCCGAAGGAGAAGAAGGTGAGGAAGAAGCGAGCTCGCGGCGAAGGCGATGCTGATGCCGAAGACGATCTGGATCAGCCGCCGGAAGCCGCCCGAGGTGTCGCCGAAGGCGAGCGTCAGGCCGGTCATGATGATGATCATCACCGCGACGATCTTGGCGACCGGGCCCTCGATCGAGTCGAGGACCGACTGGAGCGGCGCCTCCCAGGGCATGCCGGAGCCGGCAGCATGGGCGGCCGGCGTCACGGCGACGGCGAGGACGACGGCGGTCGCGGCAAAGGCGAGGCGATCGGAGGCACGGCGGAGGGTCTGGATCACGAGGAGTTCCTTCGGAGTGTGTCGGGGACAGGTCGATTGGAGGCAACGGATCGGGCTGAGGGGCAGCGGCGATCACCGGCACGACGGCGTAGTCGCCGGCCGGCGTCAGGCCCGCGACGCGGGCGAACTCGACGAGGCGGCGTTGACCGCGGCCGGCGAGGACGGCGACGAGGTCGATGGTCTCGGCGATGAGCGCGCGGGGGATGGTGACGACGGCTTCCTGAATCAGCTGCTCGAGCCGGCGGAGCGCGCCGAGAGCGCTGCCGGCGTGGATGGTGCCAATGCCGCCGGGATGGCCGGTGCCCCAGGCCTTGAGGAGGTCGAGCGCCTCCGCGCCGCGGACCTCGCCGATCGGAATGCGGTCGGGGCGGAGCCGCAGGGCGGCGCGGACGAGGTCGGAGAGCGCGGCGACGCCGTCCTTGGTGCGCATGGCGACGAGGTTCGGTGCGGCGCACTGCGGCTCGCGGGTGTCCTCGATCAGGACGACGCGGTCGCCGGTCTTCGCCACCTCGGCGAGGAGCGCGTTGGTGAGCGTGGTCTTGCCAGGTCGAGGTGCCGCCGGCGACGAGGATGTTGGCGCGGGCAGTGACGGCCTCGCGCAACACCTCCGCCTCGGCCGCGCCCATGATCCCGGCAGCGACGTAGTCGTCGAGGGTGAAGACCGCGACCGCCGGCTTGCGAATGGCGAAGGCGGGCGCGGCGACGACCGGCGGCAGCAGACCCTCGAAGCGCTCGCCGGTCTCGGGGAGCTCGGCCGAGACCCGCGGGCAGCGGGCATGGACCTCGGCGCCGACATGGTGCGCGACGAGGCGGATGATGCGCTCGCCGTCGGCGGCGGAGAGCCGGGTGCCGGTGTCGGCGAGGCCGCTGGCGAGGCGGTCGATCCAGACCCGGCCATCGGGGTTCAGCATCACCTCGACGACGGTGGGGTCGGCGAGGAGGCCGCCGATG
The DNA here is from genome assembly GCA_046348915.1 of Amaricoccus sp. Classification (GTDB taxonomy): domain Bacteria; phylum Pseudomonadota; class Alphaproteobacteria; order Rhodobacterales; family Rhodobacteraceae; genus Amaricoccus. The sequence goes on along the minus strand of JAXMDH010000030.1, from coordinate 5,361 downwards.
ACGGACCCGAGCGCGGTGCGCAGCATCCGGGCGCCGCGCGCCAGACCTTCGAGATTGTGCTGCGATCCCACCCTGGCCCCCGATCTTCCCCGGAGATGCCAACGGCGCGCCTGGGTTCGGGGTCGATCAAGGAAGGCGGGGCGCTGGCACGTTCAACAGGGGACGAGCGCCGATCGTAGTCTGGCGTGCAAAGACAGGCGAAAGGCGCCCCGGCGTTCCGCCGACGCCCTCAAGCGCGGCCGCGCCCTCCGCCAGGGCGGAATGCGGGCGAGCTTCTGAACCAACTTAGCCACTTTGCGCGTAGCCGGTGACGGCAGGCCGCGACTTCGCATGGCCTTCCCAGGCACCGATCAGATCGGCCGGTGGAACCCGCCGCGCCAATATCGATGACACGACGAGATCTGATCTCGCCTTCGGACGCCGGCACCCTTCAAACGGATCTTACGGCGGCTGAAGTCCGCTCCAGGACGACAAGCTTGCACGAGCTCGAAAGGTCCGCGTACGCTCGACCTCGGACGAAGGGGGACGCCGGCAAATGAATGCGACCATCGACTTCCTCAACACCATCTTCTGGGGCTACGTGCTGATCTACGGCCTGCTCGCGGTCGGGATTTATTTCACGATCCGGCTGCGCTTTCAGCAGATACTTCACTTCGGCGAGATGTTCCGGGTGATCACGAGCGCGCCGGAGACCGACAAGGAAGGCATTTCCCCGTTCCAGGCGCTCTGCACCAGCCTTGCCAGCCGGGTCGGCACCGGCAACATCGCCGGCGTCGCCGTCGCGCTCACGCTCGGCGGGCCCGGCGCGATCTTCTGGATGTGGATGGTGGCGCTGGTCGGCATGGCGACCGCCTACTCGGAGTCGACGCTGGCGCAGCTCTACAAGGTGCACGAGACGCCGGGCGGCACCGGCGTCTATCGCGGCGGCCCGGCCTTCTACATCGCCCGCGGCCTCGGCATGCCCTGGCTCGGCGGCGTCTTCTCGGTCTGCCTGATCCTGTCCTTCGGCCTCGTCTTCAACGCGGTGCAGGCGAACTCGATCGCCGACGCCATGGTCGGCGCCTTCGGCGTCCCGAAGCTCGTCACCGGCCTGGCGCTGGCGGGGCTGACCGCCATCGTCATCTTCGGCGGCATCCGGCAGATCGCCACGGTCGCCGAGTACGTCGTGCCGTTCATGGCCGGGGGCTACCTGCTCGTCGCGCTCATCGTGCTGGTCATGAACATCGGCGAAGTGCCGGCGATGCTCTGGCACATCGTCGGCAACGCGCTCGGCTTCGCCGAGGTCGGGGGCGGCGTCGTCGGCGGCGTGGCGGCGGCGATGCTGAACGGGGTGAAGCGCGGGCTCTTCTCCAACGAGGCCGGCATGGGCTCGGCGCCGAACATCGCCGCGGCGGCGACGCCGATCCCGCACCACCCGTCGAGCCAGGGCTTCGTGCAGGCGCTCGGCGTCTTCATCGACACATTGGTGATCTGCTCCTGCACGGCGCTGATGATCCTGCTCTCCGGCGTCTACGTCCCGGGCGGCGAGCTCACCGGCACCCAGCTCACCCAGGCGGCGCTGGCCGAGCATGTCGGCTGGATCGGGCCCTACTTCGTCGCGGTGGCGATCTTCTTCTTCGCCTTCACCTCGATCATCGGCAACTACGCCTATTCCGAGATGGCGATGGCCTTCCTCGGCATCGGCAACCCCGCCGGCCTGATGGCGCTGCGCTGCATCGTGCTGGTGATGGTGGTCTGGGGCGCGCTGCAGGCGGTGGCGACGGTGTTCAACACCGCCGACGCCTCGATGGGCCTGATGGCGACGATCAACCTCGTCGCCATCGTCGCGCTCTCCGGCACCGTCGTGAAGCTGACCCGCGACTATTTCGCCCAGCGCCGGGCGGGGCTCGAGCCGCGGTTCCACGGCAAGGACTATCCCGAGCTCGGCGACCGGATCGACCATACGATCTGGACCCGCGACTGATCCGGGCAGGGGGGCGCGCCAGCCGCGGCGGCCGGAGGGGGAGCGATGTATCGGGTCTGGAACTTCGTCTCGGAATATTCCGTGCTTCTCATCGTCGGGGCGCTGCTCGGGCTGATCTGGGCCAACCTCGATCCGGCGAGCTATCACGCCTTCGTCGACTTCCCGCTCATCGAGGGCGGGCCGGTCGGGCACCTGCACGTGGACGAGGCCGGCTATGCCCACCGCACGCTGACGCTCCACTACCTGATCAACGACATGCTGATGGCGCTCTTCTTCGCGATCGCCGGCAAGGAGGTCTGGGAAGCGGTGGCGCTCAGGGACGGCGCCCTGCGCGGCCGCAAGGCGATGACCCCGCTGATCGCCACCGCCGGCGGCATGATCGGGCCGGCGGCGGTCTACCTCGCCGGCGCCGCGGCGCTCGGCAGCTTCGCCGCGCTGGCGAACGGCTGGGCGATCCCGACCGCCACCGACATCGCCTTTTCCTACCTGATCGGCCGCCTGGTCTTCGGCGCGGGGCACCCTGCGGTGATGTTCCTGCTGCTCCTCGCGATCGCCGACGACGCCGGCGGGCTGGTGATCCTCGCGGTCTTCTACCCGCAGGGCGCGCTGGCGCCCGCCTGGCTGCTCCTGTCCGTCGGCGCGGCGCTCACGGCCTGGCTCCTCGCCAACTGGCTGCCGCGCCGGCTGGACCGCGGCCGGCCGCTCCAGCCCTACGCGACCCGCGCGCGGCGCGGGCTCGGCTTCTGGCCCTACCTCGTCGCGGGGGCCCTGAGCTGGTACAGCTTCCAGCAGGCGGGCATCCATCCCGCGCTCGGCCTCCTGCCGGTGATCCCGGCGATCCCGCACGAGGACATCGACTTCGGCCTGTTCTCGGAGGCGGAGGCAGACCAGCCCGACCTCCTCAACCGGATCGAGCATGCGCTGAAGCCGCCGGTCGAGCTGATCCTCTTCTTCTTCGGGCTGGCGAATGCCGGGGTGGAGTTCTCAGCGATGGGCGAGGCGACCTGGCTGGTGCTGGCCGGGCTCGTCATCGGCAAGCCGCTCGGGATCACGCTCTTCGGCGTCCTCGCGGCACGGGGGCTGGGTCTCGGCCTGCCCGAGGGGATGCAGACGCGCGACCTCTTCGTGCTCGGCTGCGTGGCGGCGATCGGGTTCACCGTCTCGCTCTTCGTGGCGAGCGTCGCCTTCCCGCCCGGCCCGGTGCAGGACGCGGCCAAGATGGGGGCGCTCTTCTCCTTCGGCGCCGCGGCGATCGCCGTCGCCGCCGGCCGGATCATGCGGGTCGAGCGGCGGACGGCGACAGCCCTCCCGCAGTGAGCCAGCAAACGCCGGAGAGCGCCTGAGATGGCATTTTACCAACTAAGGTCGCTTGAGCCTTCGTTCTCGAGGCGAGGTTTCCTTGTAGGATCAGACGATCTTCGTCCCATCGAGGGGATCTGGGGGCAGACGATTCATGTGCTCGCGGAGAAGGGCCGGGGGGAAAAGTGGATAACCCGATGGAAGGGCCGTATCAGCGAGCACGCAGTAGCGCACGAAGCCGGACTGGCAATCGCCTTCCTGAGTGTTGGCTACTGGCTGTCTTCTTGGAGGTTCAGGTGAGCCGACGAGACCGTTGCCGATCGGTTGCGCTTCCCAACGCCGGCGGGAAGTGTGACACGCGACATCAGGTCCGGTTCGGCTCCGGCGCGTCGCCCGCGACATCCTCGGACACTTCCTGCAGCAGCTTCGGCCCCTTGGCGAGCCGCCGCCCGAGAGCGGCGACGAAGGCCTCGTAGCGCTCCGCCGCCTTGGCCCGTGCCGCCAGCGCGGCGGGTTCGGGGAGTGACGGGGTGGTCGCGAGCCAGAAGCGGATGAAGACCGCGAGCGTCTCGACGGCGATGCCGACGTCGCGCTCGAGCCGCGCCGTCCGCCGGTCGGCCTGGTCGAGACGCTTGGCGATCGCCGCCTCCCGCCGCTCGGCCGCATCCGGCGACAGGAACGAGGCGATGGCAGCCTCGGCGACCAGCGACTGCGACAGGCTGCGGCGGGCGGCGTAGTCGACGAGCATCCCGTGGACGGGCGCGTCGAGGTAGACCGAGACCTGCGCCTTCTTCGTTCGCGGCGCCATGGGTTCAGAGCTCCATGCCGTCGCGCGGGTCGAGCGCGACCTGGCGGGCGACGCCCTGCACCAGCCGGGCGAGCCGGCGATTGCGCGCGGCGTCGTCCTCGTCGGCATCGTCGGGCAGGCCAAACTCGAACTCGTTGCCGACCGGCGCGACCGGCTCGGCGGGCGGCACGCGGGCGAGCTCGGGCTGATGCCGCCGCTCGGACTCGGTCGTGTCCTCATCGCCCGATCCGGACACGACGCCGGACGGGCCGATCGAGCCGGCGGGCGCGGCGGGAAGCGGCAGCCCGGTCCAGTCGTCGGGCCGCGGCTGAGCCGACGGCTTCGCGGCAGGGGGCGGCAGAACCCGCTCGGCAAAGCGCGCGTCCTCGTAGTAGCGCGCCTTCTTCGCCCGGACCGGCGGGGTGCCGGCGACCATGACGATCTCGTCCGTGGGCGGCAGCTGCATGACCTCGCCGGGAGTGAGCAGCTGACGCGCGGTCTCCGAGCGCGAGACCATGAGATGCCCGAGCCAGGGCGAGAGCCGGTGGCCGGCGTAGTTCTTCATCGCCTTCATCTCGGTGGCGGTGCCGAGGGCATCCGACACGCGCTTCGCGGTCCGCTCGTCATTGGTCGCGAAGCTCACCCGGACGTGGCAGTTGTCGAGGATCGCGTTGTTGGGCCCATAGGCCTTCTCGATCTGGTTCAGCGACTGGGCGATCAGGAAGCTCTTCAGCCCGTAGCCGGCCATGAAGGCGAGCGCGCTCTCGAAGAAGTCGAGCCGCCCGAGCGCCGGGAACTCGTCGAGCATGAGGAGGAGCCGGTGGCGGCCGCCCTTCGCATGCAGCTCCTCGGTCAGGCGCCGGCCGATCTGGTTGAGGATGAGCCGGATCAGCGGCTTCGTGCGGGCGATGTCAGACGGCGGCACCACGAGGTAGAGCGTCGCCGGGCGTTCACCGCCGACGAGATCGGCGATCCGCCAGTCGCAGCGCCGCGTCACCTCCGCGACGACCGGGTCGCGGTAGAGGCCGAGGAAGCTCATCGCGGTGCTGAGCACGCCCGAGCGCTCGTTGTCGGACTTGTTGAGGAGCTCGCGCGCCGCGGAGGCGATCACCGGATGCGGCCCGGCCTCGCCGAGATGCGCGGTCCGCATCATCGCCGCGAGCGTCGACTCGATCGGCCGCTTCGGGTCGGAGAGGAAGGCGGCGACGCCGGCCAGTGTCTTGTCGGGTTCGGCGTAGAGCACGTGGAGGATGGCGCCGACGAGGAGCGCGTGGCTGGTCTTCTCCCAGTGGTTGCGTTTCTCGAGGCTACC
>JAXMDH010000029.1:0-100751 GCA_046348915.1 Amaricoccus sp. | reverse complement strand
CGCGAGTCGGAGCAGCACCGTCTCGGCCTGGTCGTCGAGGGTGTGTCCGAGTGCGACGGCGCCGATGCCACGCTCGCCTGCCCAGGTTGCGATAAGCCCTCGCCGCGCCACTCGCGCCCGGTCCTGCAGGTTGCCACGGCCGTCCCAGCCGTCCCAGCGGCGGACCGCATGCGGCACCCCAAGACGACCGGCCAGTGCCGCGACCGCCCCCGCCTCCTCAGCCGCCTCGGGCCGCAACCCGTGGTCGATGGTGATGGCCGCCACCCCGCGGCCCGCGGCCGCAGCCGCCTCCCACAGGAGCAGGAGCAGCGCGACCGAGTCTCCGCCGCCGGAAACCGCCACCCCGATGTCGCCCGGCGGGGCCGCCGCCACCGCCGCGGCGAGCGCTTCGGCAGCGCCGGCCGGCATCACGGGCAGGCGAGCACCTGCCGCTGGTCGGCGACGTCCGCGGCGACTTCGGACCCCGGATAGCGGCTGTCCACCTCGTTCAACGTCAGACAGGCCTCGTTGACCTGGCCGAGCTTGCCGAGGCTTACCGCCAGCTGGTAGAGCGCGTGCGGCGCCTCTGGCCCTTGGGGCGCGCCGCTGAACGCGTCGAGGTAGCTGCGCGCCGCCCCCTTCCAGTCGCCCGTCGCCGCCAGCGCCTCGCCGCGCCGGTACTGCGCCTCGGACGACAGCGGGCCGCCTGGATAGGTCTGCAGGAACGTCGCGAAGAGATCGGCCGCCTTGGCATTGTCGCCGGCGTCGGCAGCGGACTTGGCCGCGTCGAAGTCCGACTGCTCGGTCGCGGCGAGCGGCGCCCCCGCCTCGCCCGCCAGCGCCACCTGGGGCGCGGCGGGGCGCGGCTTCGGGCGGGTGATGCCGCCGCCGAGCGGCTCCGCCGGAGGCTTGCCGGCACTGGTGTCGCCGCCTTCGAGCTCGGTCAGGCGGAACTCGATGTCGCCAACGCGATTGCTCGCGTCCTTGACGATGCGGTCGAGGTCGTTCGTCAGCACGTCGACCCGGTCGGTCAGCCGCCGGAGCTCGTCCTCGAGCTGGTCGAGCCGGGTCAGGGCGCTCGCCGACTGCGCCGGCAGCCCGTGCACCGGGCCGGTCCTCACGAGCTCGTTGCGGATCTGCTCGACCTGCCCGTTCAGGACGTCGAGCTCGGCCTTGATGTCGGCGACGTTCTGCGCCGCCGGCGCCGGCCCCGCGACGGCGAGCGCGGCCACGGCGCAGGCGGCGAGGAGGGTCAGGCGCATGCGCTTCAGGCTCCTTCGAAGAGGTCGCGGACCTCGATCGCGAGGCCCGGCGGCTCAAGCGCCAGCACGCCGTCGCTGAGGACGCGGACGCCGATCCCGCCGTCCTCGTCGCGACGGTGGTGGATGGCGGCTTGCGCCTTGATATCGACGATCAGGTAGTGCCGCACGCTCGGCAGCGCGAAGTAGCCGACGAGCTTCCTGCCGCTGTCGATTGCCTTCGTCGATGGCGAGAGCACCTCGACCACGACGAGCGGGTCCGGCACCTTGACCGCGTCGCCGGGAAGCGGAGGCCCGCACCGCAGCATCGCGTCGGGTTCGTAGACGGTCCGCTCGTCGACCTCGACCGCCATGCCGTCGGTGAACACCCGGCACGGGAGGCCGCTTGCGGCTACCGCGTCGCGGAGGGCAACGGCTGCGTTGAGCTTGGCCAGGTTGTGCCGCACTCGCTCCGGCGCCGTGCCGACGACCTGGCCGTCGTCGAGCTCGTAGCGCCCCGACGGCTGCTCCATCGCCCAGGCGATGAACTCGTCGGCGGTGAACTCTGTCTGCCTCGGCTGCTCCATCGCCCGTCCCCGCGTCCGCCGGTCGCGCATCCTAGCATCCCCTCGCGCGGCTTGCGACAGGCGAGCGGGCCGCGCGTCAGGCCGCCGGGGCGCCGCCGGTCACGACCGTGACCGCGCGCCGGTTCTGCGAGAAGCAGCTCTCGTCCGGGCAGGTGGCGACCGGCCGCTCGCGGCCGTAGGTGATGATCGAGATGCGGCTGTCCGGCACGCCCTGGCTGACCATGTAGTTGCGCACCGCCGAGGCACGGCTCGAGCCGAGCGCCATGTTGTACTCACTCGTCCCGCGCTCGTCGGCGTGGCCCTCGATCAGGATCGGCAGCGTCGGGTTGGCCTTCAGCCAGCCGACCTGCGCGTTCAGCGTCGCGATCGCGGCGTCGCTCAGCGTGGTCTGGTCGACGGTGAAGAACACCCGGTCGCTGACCGAGCTCCCCGGCAGCGTGCCGCCGGCCCCGCCGGCGCCCAGGCCGCCGAGCGCGTCGGCCCCGAGCGTCCCCTCGGTGCCGCTGAAGCCGGTGCCGTCCGGCACGGTCACGTCGCCGCCGCCGGCGCATCCGGCTAGCAGCAGCCCCGCGGCGAGGAGCGCGGCGGTCGTCAGCTTCGTCATCTCTGTCCCGTTCCTTTCCGGCCGTTCGGTCCGTCGTTCAGCTCAGGAGCCCCGACCACGACGGGTCGGAGGCAAAGCCCTTGGTCGGCACCTTCTTCAGGTTCCGCCCGGTGATGTCCACCGAATAGAGCTGCGGGCCACCCGCCTCCCCCGGCGTCTCGCGGAAGAACATGAGCACGCGCCCGTTTGGCGCCCAGGTCGGCCCCTCGTCGAGGTAGCTCCCGGTCAGGAGCTTTTCCTCCGACCCGTCGGTGCGCATCACCCCGATGAAGAACCGGCCGCCGTCGATCTTGGTGAAGGCGATTAGATCGCCGCGCGGCGACCAGACCGGGGTCGCGTAGCGCCCCTCGCCGAAGCTGATCCGGTTCGCCTCGCCGCCCGAGGCCGGCATGACGTAGAGCTGCTGGTCGCCGCCGCGGTCGCTCTCGAAGACGATCTGGTTGCCGTCGGGCGAGAAGGCCGGCGCCGTGTCGATCGACGAGCTCCGCGTCAGCTGCGTATGCCCGCGCTTGCCGAGATCGGTGATGTAGAGGTTCGACCCGGTCCCGACCGACATCGAGAAAACCGCGCGCTTGCCATCGGGCGAGAAGCGCGGGGCGAAGGTCATGCCCGAGGTGTCGTCGATCACGGTCCGCTGACCGCCGCCCGCCTCCATCAGCATCACCTTGGGCGGCCCGTCCTCGTAACTCGTGTAGAGGACCCGCTGCGCGTTCGCCGACAGCCGCGGCGTCAGCACCAGCGCCGACCCGTCCGTCAGCATCACGGCGTTCGCGCCGTCGTAGTCCATGATCCCGAGCTGCTTGACCCGCGCCTGCTTCGGGCCGCTCGCAGCGATGAAAGCGACCTTGCTGTCGAAATAGCCATCCTCGCCGGTCAGCCGCGCGTAGACCTGGTCGGCGACTTTGTGCGCCAGCCGGCGCCAGCTCGAAGTGCCGCCATTGAATTGCAGCCCTTCGCCAAGCGGCGCCTCGGCGAAGACATCCCAGAGCCGGAAGCGAACCTGCGCCTTGTCGCCGCTCAGGCCGACCGCGCCGGTGATCAGCGCCTGGGCGTTGATCGCCTTCCAGTCGGCGAAGGCGACCGGGGCGTCGAAGTTGGTGATCTTGCCGATGTGCGCCTCGTCGGGGATCTCGCGGAAGAGCCCGGTGCCGGTGAGGTCGGCCGCGATCACCCCGGTGATCTTCGCCGCCAGATCCGCCGCCGCCGGCGTGTCGGCGACGAAGGTCGGGATCGCGAAGGGCATCGGCTCGACCACCCCTTGGGTGATCTCGATCCGGAGCGGCGCGGCGCTCGCCGCGGCCCAGGGCCGCAAGGCGAATGCCACCGGCACGCCGATCAGGAGGTTGCGCCGCAGCCGGTTCACCATGAGACCATCCCTTCGGGGTTGAAGACCACTTCTATGTCGCGCCACTGCCCGAACTTGTCGCGGGGCAGGTCGGAGTATGGCGAGCAGCGGATCAGCGCCCGCCGCCCGGCCTCGTAGGCCTGCTGGAAGCGCGCGTCGGGCGCCGGGCTCGGGTCGATCAGCCGGATCGAGGCGTTGATGACCGCCCCGTCGGCCGCCAGTTCCGCCGCCAGCGTCACCTTGAGCTGGTTGGCGTCGCGCAGGCCCGCCGGCACGTTCCAGCAGCGCTGCACCGCGAGCCGGAGCCCGTCCTTCTCCGAGCTCGTCAGCGGCGGCCCGTCGGGCAGCGACGTCTCGGTCGCGTCCGTCACCGTCGGCTCGGTCGGGTCGGTCGGCGGCGTCGCGCCGGCGTCCCGCGCCTGCTGCTGCTGGCGCGCCTTGGTCACCTCGCGCTTCAGCACCGCCATCACCGTGTCGGCCGGGTCCTTCGCCGCCGGCTTCGCCGGAACGGGCTTCGGCGTCACCGGCTTCGGTGCCACCGGCTTCGGCGGCGCCGGATCGGCCTCGGCGGTCTGCTCCGGGACGGGCTTCGGCAGCTGCCGCTTCCTCGGCGGCGCCGAGGTCTCGAGCGCCAGCGGAGCCTCGGGGGCCGGCGCCGCCTCGCTCTCGGGCGCGGCCTCGGGCTGCACGGCCGGCGGCTCCTCGACCTTGGCGACCTCGGCGTCCGGCTCCGGGGTCGGCGCCGGCTGCGGCTTTTCGGCGACCTTCAGGTCCTCGGGCGGCGCCGGCGTCGGCTCGGGCGCGACCCGCGCCGGCCGGCGCGGCGCCGGCGGCGTGGCCGCGGTCTCGGGCAGCGTGACGATGTGCGGCGTGACCTTCGCCGGCTCGTCGGGCGCGTCGGCGGCCTCCTCGGCCGGCGCCGGCGCGACCGCCGCAACCTCGGGGGCCGGCTCGGCGGGTGCCGTCTTCTCCGGCGCCGGCGGCTTCGCCTCGGCCTGCTTCGGCGGCCGCGGCACCGGCGGCGTGGCGGGCGCGTCGGGCTTCTTCGGCCCATGCGCCGCCGACTGCGCCGCCTCGAACTCGGCCTCCGAAACGAAGCTCACGTCGGTGACGCGGATCGGCGGCCGCTCGCGCGGCCCGAACCAGGGCAGCCCGAAGATGGCGAGCGCGATCAGGACCCCGTGCCCGATCGCCGAAATCCTGACGCCGGTCTGCATCGGGCCTAGCCGTTCGCTCCGTCGAACTTCGGCCCGCCCTGCTCGGTGACGAGCCCGATGTCGTTGAAGCCCGAGGCGTTCAGCGCCCCCATCACCTGCATCACGCCCTCGTAGGGGATCGAGCCGTCGGCGCGCAGGAAGATCTTGTTCGACTTGCGCTGCTCCGACACCGCGCGCAGCAGCGGGATCAGCTTGTCGCGCTCGACCTCGTTGTTCTGCACCAGGATCAGCCCGTCCTTGGTCAGCGCGATCGTCAGCGGCTCCTCCTTCTCGGTCGGCAAGGGTGCCGCCGCCGTCTTGGGCAGCTCGATCGGCACCCCGACGGTCAGGAGCGGCGCCGCCACCATGAAGATGATGAGCAAGACCAGCATCACGTCGACCATCGGCGTGACGTTGATCTCCGCCATCGGTCGGCTGCGCCGCCGCCGGCCGCCGCGCACGCGGCCGCCCGCCTGCAAATTGACCGCCATCTCAGGCCGCCGCCCGGTCGAGCTGGCGCGACAGGATCATCGAGAACTCGTCCGAAAAGCCCTCCCAGCCGGAGATCACCGCCTCGGTGTCCTGGTTGAGCTTGTTGTAGAAGATGACCGCCGGGATCGCCGCCAAGAGCCCGAGCCCGGTCGCGAGCAGCGCCTCGGCGATGCCGGGCGCGACCACGGCCAGGTTCGTCGACTGCTGCAGCGCAATCTCCTCGAATGCGTGCTTGATCCCCCACACCGTGCCGAAGAGCCCGACGAAGGGGGCGATCGAACCGACGGTGGCGAGGAAGCTCAATCCCTTCTGCAACCGCTCGGACTCGCGCCCGATCGCGACGCTCATCGCCCGCTCGATCCGGGCCTGCGTGCCGTGGATCAGCCCGCCGTCCTTGCGGTGCGACCGCCGCCACTCGGTCATGCCGGCGGCGAAGACCCGCGCCGAGCCGCCGACCGGGTCGGGCCCGACCCGCTCGTAGATCGTGTCGAGCGGCTCGCCCGACCAGAACTCCTGGTCGAACTCCCGCGCCTCCGCGCGCACCCGCCGAAGGTCCAGGAGCTTCTGGATGATGATCGCCCACGACCAGAAGGAGGCGGCGATCAGGACGAGCATCACGATCTTGACCGTGAAGGTCGCCCGGAAGAAAAGCGCCAGCAGCGAAAAGTCGACCTGCTGCGCCGCGGCGATGGTATCGGGTTGCATCTGTGCCTGCGTCGATGGTGGCTGCTCGGGATCGGCCGCGTTCGTCCGGCCGTTCGCACGACCATAGCCGATTTTCTCGGCCTTTTGTCGAAAATCCCGCCCTGTGTCTAGGGGGCCACGGCGTCGGGCGGCAAGCGGCCGAAGGCATCGCGGATTTCGTCCGGGATCCGCGCGGGGCGGCCGTCGTTCCCGAGGCAGACGAGCACCATCCGGCACTTCACGAGGCAGGTCCGGTCGCGCCAGATGTCCTGGTTCATCACCAGCCGCACCCCGCCGATCTCGCCGACCGCGGTGGTCACGAGGAGTTGATCTTCGAGCCGCGCCGACGCCTGGTAGCTGACCAACGCCTCCCGCACCACGAAGGCGATCCCGAGCCGCTCCTTGAGCTCGGTCTGCCGGATCCCGAGCCCGAGCAGCGCCTCGGTGCGGGCCCGCTCGGCGAACTTCAGGTAGTTGGCGTAGTAGACGACGCCGCCCGCGTCGGTGTCTTCCCAATAGACCCGCAGCCGGAACTCCGCGGTCATGCGCCGGGATGGAGGATCGCGCGCACGTTCGCCGCTGCGTCGACCTCGCACGTGTGCACCCGGTCGCTTCCCCCCGGGGTGGTGTCGGTGACAGTGACGATCGCTCCGCCGCCGGCGGTCTCCCGGTCCCAGGTGGAGCTCACCGCTTCGACCGGCTTGCCGACATGCTTGGCGACCGCCGCTGCGCACGCGGACTCCTGCGCCGCCCGCACCTCGCCCTGCTTCTCCCCGGCCGTCTGGCCGGACGGCGCACAGCCGGCCAGCGCCAGCGCCGCCAGGATGCCGATCCCCCGCACCTTCGCCTCCTTCCGGTTCGCCGCCCGGCGTCACCCGGGCGGCGTGCTGCCCGCTACTGCGGCGTGAAGCTCGCGATCGTTCCGTCGGGCGCGACCGCGCAATTGTAGCCGACCCCGTTGGCGACCACGCTGTAGATCGTCTCGCCGGTCTTGGTTGCCGAGGCCGGCGTCACCGAAACGGTCGACACGTCGATGCCGGCCGTCGAGGCGCCGCGCGCCGCGCAGGCCGCCTCCGGCCCGGTCAGCACCGGTGCTGCCGGTGGCGGCGGCGTCTTCTGGCAGGCCACCAGCACGACCGGCAGCATCAGCGCTACCGCGAGTCCCGTCCGAGTCATCGTCGCCTCCGTTAGCTCTCGCGCCGGCCCGGCGCTCCCTTGGCCTAGCGGCCCGAGCGCGCGCCCGCAACCGCGGAGCCGACTGCCGGCGCCGATCCGCCGCAGGATTCGGTCCGGACGCCCGGGGAGCCTAGCCGGCGTTGCAGGAATAGAAGCGGGTGACGGTGGTGCTGACGCAGCGGCCGTAGAGGTCGTAGGCGAGGCAGGCCTCCTGCCAGCCGGCGAAGGTCGAATCCCTTCCATATCCCCACGACCCGCACTTGCGCGCAGCCGCCGCTTGCGCCGGCCGCCAGTCCGGCGATACCGGGTTGTAGATGGTACCTGTGGAGGCCATCGTGACGATACCGTCCTTGCGGCTGTCGCCGGCCGCCACCGGCTTGATCCCGGGCGGCGACGAGGCGCAACCGGCAACGAGCACGACGCAGGTGATAAGGACGAGGCGCAAGGCCGGCTTCCCCCGATGCTGGACCCGGACCTGAGCATGCGGGCCGCGCGGCGGTTCGGTCAACTTCGAGGATAACAGCGGGTTAATGCCGACGGCTGTAACGACCGGGCGCCGCGCGCCGAACAGGGGTCCGTGAGCCGCGCCTTTGCATGGCGCGGCGGCATGCCTATCTCCAGATCAGACACCAAGGAGGTCAGATGATGTTCGGCCTGCTCAAGAAGACCGAGATGCCCGCCCGCGGCACGGCCCTGCCCGGCCGTCCCGACCCGATCCCGACCGCCGAAACCCACTTCGTCAACCACCGGCCGCTCAAGGGGCCGCACCCCGAGGGCCTCGAGCAGGCGCTGTTCGGGCTCGGCTGCTTCTGGGGCGCCGAGCGATTGTTCTGGAAGCTCCCGGGCGTCTGGGTGACCGCGGTCGGCTACGCCGGCGGCGCGACCCCGAACGCCACCTACCGCGAGGTCTGCTCGGGCCAGACCGGCCACAACGAGGTCGTCCTCGTCACCTACGACCCGGCGCAGGTCAGCTACGAGACCCTGCTGAAGACCTTCTGGGAGGGTCACGACCCGACCCAGGGCATGCGGCAGGGGAACGACGTCGGCACGCAGTACCGCTCGGGCATCTACGTCTTCAACCCCGAGCAGCGCGCCGCCGCCGAGGCCTCGCGCGACACCTACCAGCAGCGGCTGACCGCCGCCGGTCGCGGAAAGATTACCACCGAGATCGTCGATGCGCCGCCCTTCTACTACGCCGAGGACTACCACCAGCAGTATCTCGCCAAGAACCCCGGCGGCTACTGCGGCCTCGGCGGCACCGGCGTCAGCTGCCCGATCGGCCTCGACGCTTGACCGCGGGGGATATCCCCGCCTAAGGGCGGCCGACCCGAACGGGAGGCCGCCTTGACGCTCCACCGCGCCACCACCGTCGTCGCCGGCGCGCCCGCCGCCCAAGCGCTCGCGGACGCGCTCGAAAGCCTCGACCCGGCGCCGCTCGCGACCGAGGTGCACGACCACGACGACGGCTCCGGCCGCTGGGACGTGGGCGGGCTGTTCGACGCGCAGCCCGACACCGCCGGACTCGCGCTCCTCGCCCGGCTGCACGGCGTGCCCGACTTCGCGGTAGCGCGCGTCGACGAGCGCGACTGGGTGGCGCAGGTGCAGGCCGAACTGACCCCGGTAGCCGCCGGCCGCTTCCTCGTCCACGGCAGCCACGACCGCGGCCGCGTCCCGCCCGGCCGCATCGGCCTCGAGATCGAGGCCGCGCAGGCCTTTGGCACCGGCCACCACGCCAGCACCCAGGGCTGCCTGACCGCGCTCGACCGGCTGATGCGCGAAGGGCGGGTGATCCGCCGCGTCGCGGATATCGGCGGCGGGACGGGCGTGCTCGCAATGGCGGCGGTTTCGCCCCGACGGGCCTCGGCCGTCGCCGGCGACATCGACCCCGTCGCGACCTTGACGGCCCGTGCGAACGCCGCCGCCAACGGGCTCGGGCAGCGCATCCGCTGCGTGACAGCCCCGGGCTTCGCGCATCCGGCGATCCGGTCGCGCGCGCCCTATGACCTGATCTTCGCCAACATCCTCGCGGCGCCGTTGCGGCGCATGGCACCGGCCTTCGCCGCGCACCAGGCGCGCGGCGGCTTCGCGATCCTGTCGGGGATCCTCGCCCGGCAGGCGCCGGGCGTCGCTGCCGTCTACCGCGGCTGGGGTTACGTGCCCAAGGCACGTATCCGCATCGGGGAATGGACGACGCTGCTGCTCAGGCTGAACCGCTGAGCGGCCCGTCAGGCGCGGGCAAGCTCGTCGGCGATATCGGCGATCTGGCCGCGGAACAACCCGACGTCGTCAAGCTGCGCGTCGCTGAGCTTGCGGAGCTCGCGCTCGGTGGCGCGGGCATTGCGCCAGGCCGCGGTGGCCGCGATCAGCCGCTCGACGGCGGCGACGACGCGGAAGATGGACACGGACCCGAGCGGCGCGGCGCGGACGATCTGATGCGAAGACATGGTACTCTCGTTTGACTCGCCCCGCAGGCACGACCGCCTGCGGACGCGGCAGATCTGATGCTTTTGTAGTCATTTGACAATCGCGCTTTTCGCAACCCCGCCATGCGTTTCGCGCAAGCATTTCGTTTGCGGCCGTGGCGCAGCGGCATCTGGTGCTTGGCGGATGTTCTGGCTTCGTGCTAAGGGTGGCGCGAGGCGACAGGCAGAACGGCAGTCAATGCGCGTCATCGGCATCGATCCAGGGCTCCGGCGCACCGGATGGGGCGTCGTGGACGTCGAGGGTACCGCAGTGCGGCACGTGGCCAACGGGGTCTGCCTGTCGGAGGGTCTCGAGCTCGCCGAGCGGTTGCACAGCCTGCATATCGGGCTGACCGCCGTCCTGCAGACGTACCGACCCGAAACGGCCGCCGTCGAGCAGACCTTCGTCAACAAGGACGCGGCGGGGACGCTGAAGCTCGGCCAGGCCCGCGGCATCGCGCTCCTCGTCCCCGCACAGGCGGGCCTGCCGGTCGCGGAGTATGCGCCCAATGCGGTCAAGAAGGTCGTCGTCGGCGTCGGTCACGCCGAGAAGGCTCAGGTCGAGCACATGGTCCGGCTGCAGCTTCCCGGCGTGGTAGTCGCCGGGCCGGATGCCGCCGACGCACTGGCGATCGCCCTCTGCCACGCGCACCACGCGCGCTTCCGCGGCCGGCTGGCGGCCGCGCTGGGCAGCGCGCTGCAATGATCGGCAAGGTCAGCGGTCGGCTCGACTACCGCGGCACCGACCACGTTCTCGTCGACACCGGCGGCGTCGGCTACCTGGTGCATTGCTCCGACCGCACGCTGGCGGCGATGCCGGCACCGGGCGAGCCCGTCGCGCTCTACACCGACCTCGTCGTGCGCGAGGACCTCCTGCAGCTGATCGGCTTCCGGACCCTCGCCGAGCGCGAGTGGCACCGGCTCCTCACCACCGTCCAGGGCGTCGGCGCCAAGGCCGCGCTCGCGATCCTCGGCACCCTCGGCACCGACGGCATCGCCCGGGCCCTCGCCGTCGGCGACGCACGCGCCGTCCAGGCGGCACCCGGCATCGGCCCGAAGATCGCCCAGCGCGTAGTCCTCGAGCTCAAGTCGAAGGCGCCCGCCGTCATCGCCATGGGCGCCGCCGGCGCCGCCCCGATGGCTGCCGGTGCCGCCTACCGGCCGGCCCCCGCCCCCGCCGCAATCCCCGAAGACGCCCAGGCGCAGGCCGACGCCCTGTCGGCGCTCGTCAACCTCGGCTACGCCCCCGGCGAGGCGGCGGCCGCGATCGCCTCGGTCGACGCCCCCGACGCCCCCGCCATCATCCGGGCCGCCCTGCGCGCCCTCGCGCCGAAGGGATAGGGGATGGCCGCCCCCGATCCCGCGCTCCGCCCCGAGACGCTCCCGGAGGATGCCGACAAGGCGCTCCGCCCGCAGACCCTCGCCGAGTTCATCGGCCAGAAGGCGGCGCGCGCCAACCTCGCCGTCTTCATCGAGAGCGCCCGCCGCCGCGGGCAGGCGATGGACCACACGCTCTTCTACGGCCCCCCCGGCCTCGGCAAGACAACGCTCGCCCAGATCATGGCGCGCGAGCTCGGCGTCAGCTTTCGCATGACCTCCGGCCCGGTCCTGGCGAAAGCCGGCGACCTTGCCGCGATCCTCACCAACCTCGACGCCCGCGACGTCCTCTTCATCGACGAGATCCACCGGCTCTCGCCGGCCGTCGAGGAGATCCTCTACCCCGCGCTCGAGGACTTCCAGCTCGACCTCGTGATCGGCGAGGGACCGGCGGCGCGCACGGTTCGGATCGAGCTGCAGCCGTTCACGCTGGTCGGCGCCACGACCCGGCTCGGGCTCCTGACGACACCGCTCAGGGACCGTTTCGGCATCCCGACCCGACTCGAATTCTACGACGTGGAGGAGTTGGTCCAGATTGTTACCCGCGCCGCGCGGCTGCTCAAGGCCGACGCGACCCCCGACGGCGCGCTGGAGATCGCCCGCCGCGCGCGCGGCACGCCGCGGATCGCCGGGCGGCTGCTCAGGCGGGTCGCCGACTTCGCGCTGGTCGAGGGCGACGGCAAGGTCACCCAGGCAATCGCCGACCGCGCGTTGACCCGTCTCGGGGTCGACGACCTTGGCCTCGACGGCGCCGATCGGCGCTACCTCAGGCTCCTCGCCGAGAACTACGGCGGCGGCCCAGTCGGGGTCGAGACGATCTGCGCCGCGCTCTCGGAAGTCCGCGACGCGGTCGAGGAGGTCGTGGAGCCCTATCTGCTGCAGCAGGGCCTGATCCAACGAACCCCGCGCGGCCGCCTGCTTGCCGCGAGGGCGTGGACGCATCTCGGCCTCGCCGCCCCGCGCCCCCCGTCGCCGATCGCTGACCTCTTCGAGCCCGATTGACAGCCGCGACATCGGCGAGGCCACCCCTGCCCCGCCGAGCCGCCGCGCCTCCAGAGGCTACCCCGCGCAACTCCCTTCCCGCCGGCGCAGCCGCAGGCGGGGCGACCGGAGCACAGGCGCCGGCGGCGCTGCCGGACGGCCCAGGCAGAGATCAGCTTCCGTCAATCCAGCGGGCGATCGGCCGCGGCAACCCCCCGTGGTCCGATATTGGCCGTGCGCGAATGATGTCCGCGGCTTGCCCAGCGGCGATGCCAGCCGCTTGGATGACTGCCTGTGCCTGCCCGAACGGCAAGGCATTGAACCAGCGCAGACCCGCGGCAAGCCGCGCGTTGCCATCAACCGCGCCCCAGAGGCGAACGCGCGAGATGCCGCCGTCGGGGAAGGCGTCGAGACGAACCCAGGCGCAGGAAGTGCCGGATCCCAGGGGAAAAGCGTGGCGTGTGTCGGGCTGCAGCCGGCGGCGCGACAGCAGTGGGCGCCACGCGGAAGCGTCTTCGACCGCAGGCGGCGCGTCGCCGTCGGCGGCGAAGAGAGCGACCTCGGCGGAGGCGTTGTACTTGAAGTGGGCGGTGTCGATCTCGATCAGCCGGAGCTCGCCCCGGTAGGCCAGCCGGAAGAGCGCGTGGTCGTTGCCGGGATCGCGGCGGCGGCGGGTCTCCCACCCCTCGCCCATGGTGCGCGCCCGGTCGGGGCGGTTCAAGGCGGCGGCGGAGCTGTAGAAGCCGTCGCTGCTCGAGACGACCTGGCCGCCGTGCTCCTGGCTCGCCAGGTCGATCGTCAGGCCGTCGAAGAGCCGCGGGTCGGGCAGGACGTGGCCGAGGACCCGCAGTCGCGCGATGCCGCCGTCGGGGTAGGCCGAGAGGCGGACGTGGGTGAAGCGGCGGCCGTCGCGGACCTCGAAGCGGTTGTGGCTGTCGCCGGCAAGGGGCGCGCGCGGGACGATCTCGACCCACTCGGTGGCTTCGGCGTTCAACTCGGCGGGCGAGGCGTAGCCCTCGACGCCGCAGGCCTCGATCCGGCAGGTCGGGGGGAAGTTGCCGGTGAAGAAGCTGGTGTCGACGTCGACAGCGGTAATGATCCCCGGCGCGCCGAGGCGGATCAGCGCCCAATCGTAGCCGGGCTCGCGGCGGCGGCGGGTCTCCCAGCCGTCGACGATCTCGCCGCGGTGGCTGTAGCGGCCGGGAACGAAGTCGGCCGGGGTCGGGATCAGCAGGTTCTCCTTCTCGCCGAACGACTCGTCGCTCGCGGCGAGGACGCTGCCGCCGAGCCAGCGCGAGGCGAGGTCGACCTCGGGCGTGAAGCTCTCGACGCGCTCAGGAGTGGCGAAAGTCTGGGGTTCGGCGGTCATGCGCGGACCCCCGCGAGCTTGCGCTTCGCTTCGGGCCGGAGGCCGAGGCGGGTGGAGAGCGGCCAGCCGTGGATCGGCTTCGCCTCGGGCGCGGCGTAGGTCGAGACCTTGCTGGTGCGGAGGCCGAGGCGGACGAGCGACTCGGCGAGGGCGACGGCGGCGGCGACCCCGTCGATGACCGGCACGCCGAGCTCGTCGCGGATCGCGTCTTCGAGGCCGGCCATGCCGGCACATCCGAGGCAGATCGCCTCGGCGTGGTCGAGCTCGACCGCCTTGCGCGCTTCCTCGACGATCGAGCGGACGGCACCGGCCGGGTCCGCGTCGAGCTCCATCGTGCTCATGCCGTTGGCGCGGACCGAGGCGCAGCGGTCGACGAGGCCGGAAAGCTTAAGCCGATCCTCGATCGCCGGGACCGAGCGCTGCAGGGTGGTCACGACCGAGTAGGTGCGGGCGACGAGCATCGCGGTGTGGGCGGATGCTTCGCAGATTTCGACCACCGGCTGCTCGATCAGCTCCTGCAGGCCGTCGCGGCCGTGCTCGCCGAATCCGGCGAGGACGACGGCGTCGTAGGGATCGTCGTATGCGAGGACGCGGTCCATCACCGCGACGGCCGAGAGGTAGCTCTCGAAGGCGCAGTCGACGCCCTCCGCCCCGATCCAGGGGGTAAGGGTAACGATGTCGGTGCCCGGCGACGCGGCGCGCCTCGCGGCCTCTTCGATGATGGCGCTCATCGACTCGCTGGTGTTGACGTTGACGACGAGGATTCGCATCAGGCGCTCCACTTGAGGTCGGTTGCGGTTTCGGGGCGCGCAAGCAGCGCGCCGGCCGGCCGGCCGGCGACATCGACGCTGCGGCCGCGGAGGAAGGTTTCGCGCACCACGCCGGTCAGGGTCTGGCCGGCATAGGGCGTGATCGGGTGACGGTGATGGAGCCGCGCCGGGTCGACGGTGAAGCTGGCCTCGGGGTCGAAGACGGCGAAGTCGGCGTCGCAGCCGACGGCGATCCGGCCCTTCTGAGGCACACCGGCGAGGGCGGCGGGCGCCTCGGCCATCCAGCGCACGACGTCCGCGAGGGCGAAGCCGCGGGCGCGGGCGGCGGTCCAGGTGAGCGGGAGTCCGAGCTGGAGCGAGGAGATGCCGCCCCAGGCGGCGCCGAAGTCGCCCGTCTCGGGCTCCTTCATCGCCGGGGTGCAGGGCGAGTGGTCGGAGACGACCATCGAGAGGGTGCCGTCGCGGAGGCCGTCCCAGAGTCGCTCGCGGTTCCCCGCCTCGCGCACCGGCGGGCCGACCTTGGCGGCGGTGGCGCCGTCGGCGATCTCCTCGGCGGCGAGGGTCAGGTAGTGCGGGCAGCTCTCGACGCTGATCCGCACGCCCTCGGCGATCGCGGAGGCGAGCATCGGCAGCGCGTCGGCGCTCGAGAGGTGCAGGACGTGGGCACGCGCGCCGGTGGCGCGGGCGGCCTCGATCACCTCGGCGATCGCCAGGTTCTCGATGCCGCGCGGGCGGGTGGCGAGGTAATCGGCGTAGCGGCGGGTGTGGACCTCGGGGAGGGCCGCCATCGCGGCGGCGCTCTCGGCGTGGACGATGAAGCGGCTGTCGAGGCCGGCGACGACGCGCATCACCGCGCGCATGTGCTCAGGGGTGATGCCCGGGAAGTCGTCGGCGCCCGTGTCGCAGAGGAAGGACTTGAAACCGAGGACGCCGGCGGCGTGCAGCGCCGGCAGGTCGGCGAGGTTCGAGGGGATGGCACCGCCCCAGAAGCCGACGTCGACGTGGACCTGGCTCGCTGCCGCGCGGCGCTTGGCCTCGAGGGCGGCGAGGGTGACGGTCGTCGGCACGCTGTCGAGCGGCATGTCGACGAGGGTGGTGATCCCGCCGGCGGCGGCCGCGCGGGTGGCGGTGAGGAAGCCTTCCCACTCGGTGTTGCCGGGCTCGCAGATGTGGACGTGGCTGTCGACGAGGCCGGGCAGGAGCACGGCGGAGGCGTCGATCTCGACGGTCCGGCGGGCGGCGAGCGGCGCGTCGATGGCTGCGACGGTGGCGGTGCGGCCGCCGAGGACGCCGACTGCGGCGGCGCGCTCGCCGTCGGGGAAGATCGCGCGCTCGGCACGGATCAGGAGATCAAGGGTGGTCACGGGGGCGGTCCTCGGGCTTGGAGGGATCGTCCGGGAGCGCGCGGACGCGCTCCCGGGGAGGATCGGCTCAGATGCGGGCGAAGCCGAGCAGCGCTGCGAGGTCGCGGCGCTTGTGGACCAACGTCACGCCCAGGAGGTAGACGACGGCGCCGGTGATCCAGGCCTGCAGCGCCGGGAAGCCGATGTAGTCGGTGCCGAGCGCCGGGATCAGGCCGGCGGTCCAGAGGCCGACGAAGGTGCCGGCGGCAAGGGCCACGACGCCCGGCCAGTTGGCAAAGCCGAGCTCGCGCCAGGCGGGCACCCGCTGCATCGGCCGGCTGATGCCGAAGAGGATCGGCAGCAGGAAGATGTCGATCGCCATGATCGTGCTCGCGACCGGCACGGTGGTCGAGCCGACGCTGGTCGCGATCGTGAAGGTGTCCTGCAGGTTCGGCAGGAAGAAGGTCAGCACCGCCGCGATCAGGCCGAGGCCGACCACGGTCCACTGGCGCCGCCAGCCGCGGATGCCGGAGAGGACGTTCTGCGCCCCGTTGACGGCGATGTAGAGGTTGCCGTCCTGCACCGCCCACTGGTTGATCAGGAGGACGACGAGGCCGAGGATCGCGCTTCCGAACATCGTGAAGTTCACGAAGTAGCTGATGCTCGGGCCGAAGTCGGGCTGATTCGACAGCGCGGCGACCATGTAGCCCATCACCGGGAAGAGCAGCGCGCCAACGAGGTAGGAGATGACGATCGTCGGCACGTTCCACCAGGCGGCACGGCCGACCTTGGCGTAGCGGAAGAAGTCGGGCTCGTTACCCCAGGTCGAGAGCCCGACCATGCTGCCGATCACCATGATCATGCCGGTGGGGGCTGCGACGGTCGGCACGGCGGCGAGGGTCTCGCTCGAGACGGTGGTGAAGGCGAGGACGGTGGCGAAGAGGCCCCAGACCAGGATCACCGGCACCGCGACGAACTGGGCGAAGCGCTGCACGCCCTCGAAGCCGAAGTAGGTGTTGATGATCATCACGAAGGCGAGGAGTGCCGTGACGAGCCCGACCGCGGGCAAGGTCATCAGCCCTCCGGTGAGGTCGATGCAGAACTTCACCGTGAAGAGGTAGAAGGCCATTCCGTTGATGACGAGCAGGAGCGAGACGAGCCCGCTGCCGAGCGTGCCGAAGACGCCGCGCGCCATGACCGAGTGGGTCTGGCCGGTGCGGGCACCGGCGTTGGCCGAGCCGAAGCAGTAGATGCTCATCACGGCGACGGCGATCAGCATCGCCTCGACGAGCTGGGTCAGGGTCAGGCCCTGGAAACGCGCGCCGTAGCCGACGAGGACAGCGCCGAAGGTCGCCTGCATCGACAGGAATTGTGCCAGCATGCGGAAGTTCGAGCGCCGCTTGGCCTGCGGCACCACGGTCTCGGTATAGTCGGCGATGTCCTCGTCCGTAACCGCAAGGAGCGACTCGACGTCCTCGGTCAACGAATGGTGCGTCGGGTCCGCCAGTTGCGACGGTAACGGCGGTCTTTCGGTCTGCACGGTCATCGGAAGCTCCCCGCTCAGGTCGATCTCGGCCATTGGTCACATCAGCCACAGCGATGCGTCCGGCCTTGAATCTTCCTTTGCGTTAGAGGGGCATGCCGGACAACTCCCGAAAATCGAACGCGCAGCATTGACAGCATCAATGTAGCGCAGCGGAAGCGCTATGCCGCCGCAGTCAGTCGGGCGATCTCGGCGAGGAAGACCTCGCGCGCGGCATGGCGGGGTGCGCCCGGATCGGTAATGATGAACATTTCGGTGCGTGGCGCGATCGCGGCCTCGACCAGAGGCCACAGCTTGCCCGCAACGACCTCCGGCTGCGCGTAGCCCTCGGGGAGGAAGCACACCCCGACCCCGAGGATTGCGAGGCGCTTCGCCTCCTCGAGGTGAGCGGAAGCCCCTGCCACGATGCGGCCGAGGCCGTGCTCGAGACGGAACTGGGTCAGCTCGTCGCCTTCGTCGGCACCGGTCAGCACGAAGGGATCGTTCGCGAGCTCCGCGGGTTCCGCGACCTCCATGCCGAACCGGGGATGACCGCGACCGCAATAGGGACGATGGACCTCGGTAAAGAGCGGGACGTAGGCGAGCTCGGCGCGGTGAACGCGCGAGGGGGCGACGCCGATGTCGGCGCGGTGCTGCATCAAGGCGTTGATCACGTCGGTCCAGGCCTCGACCTGCAGGATGATCTCGACGGCCGGGTGGTCGGCATGGAAGGCTGCGAGCGCATCATCGAGAGCCGGATCGACGAGGTTGCTGACCATGCTCACGCGGAGCGTGCCGCGCACCTCGGCGGCGACGTTCGTCAGGCGGTGCGGTATCTCGCGGATGACCTCGCTGAAACCCCGGCAGGTCTCGGCGAGCATCTGACCTTCGTCCGTGAGTTCGAATCCATGTGCCCCCCGTTCGCAGAGGCGGACGCCGAGGCGGTCTTCCAGCCGGCGAAGGGCCAGACTCAACGCGGGCTGCTTGCGATTGAGCTCGCGAGCAGCGCCGGTAACACTGCGGGCTTCGGAGATCTCGTGAAAGAACTTCAGCAGGTTCCAGTCCAGGTTGCGGACGAAGCGCTGACCCTGGAGCCCGAGTTCACCTCGCTTCTCTTTGTCCACTGTTGGTGCCGCGCCGCTTTCCGTCCAAATTAGCGTGGGGGCCGTTACCGCCGCAAGCCAGGTTAGGCCCCTCTGGCCGACTACGAATTGGCAGACGCTTCGATGGTAGGCGTTTTCCGCGCCAGCTGCGGACGGCCCCTTCCCCGGAGGCGCGAGCGTCGCTCACCCGAAAGAGAAGCCGTCCGGATAGTCGTGCTTGCCGTCGAAGTCGTGCTTGCCCAGGGCCACCCCGGCCTGCTTCAGCGCCACGTGCGCCATCGCGTGGTGGAAGTAGAGGTTGGGCAACCCGAACTCGTGCAGGTAGGCGTCGCCCGCCAGCTCGAGCACCGCGAAGCCCGCCTGCGCGGTCACGACCCGCTCCTCGGCACCCACGAAGGCGCCGGGATCGAGCGCCGCCAGTATCTCGCGCGCGCCCGCCACGCGGGCATGCAGGCCGGGCGCGTCCAGCGGCCCGCGCAGCTCGGGGATGCGGGTGCCGGCCAGCGGACAGGCGATGCGCAGCGTGAACTGCACCGCCGTCGCCAGCTGACGCCCGGCGGTCAGCATACCTTCGGACGGCCGCCGGTCGAGCGCCGGCCCGACGCCGTCGCCGAGCTGCGCCTCGGCCCGGGCCAGCATCGCCTCGACCCGGTCGAGCACCCCCAGGAGCACCGGCACCGTTGCGCGATAGAGCGGCGGCTGCAGTCCTTGCGCGAAATCGTCCATCGTCCCCTCCGCGTTCCCGCCGAGGGTTGCCACGCCGGCCGGCCACGCGCAACCGCCGCGCTCACTCGCCATCGGCCGCCGCCGCGCTCGCCCGGATCGCCTGCATCAGCTGCCCGAGCCCGTCCGCCACCGCCTGCCCCGACCGCAACGTCAGCCCGACCGGACCTGCCGGCGGCAACCCGCCTTGCGGCAGCGTCGCGAGCGTGCCCGAGGCCAGCTCCTCCGCCACCACCCCGCGCGAGATGAACCAGACCGCGTCCGACGTCAGCGCCAGCCCGCGGCCGAGCGCCAGCGACACGGTCTCGACGGCTGCCCGCGGCACCTCGCGCCCGTGGCTGAGGAAATACTGCTCGACCACCGGCCGGATGATCGCGTCGGGCGGCGGCAGGATCAGCGGCCAGGCCGCGATCTCCCCCGGCCCCGCGAGCAGCGGGTGCCCAGCGCGAACGACGGCCACCACCGCCTCGGAATAGAGCTGCTCGAACACCAGCCCCGCCATCTCGTCGGGCGCGGCCAGGCGCCCCACCACCAGGTCGAGCCGCCCCTCGCGCAGCTGGCCGAGCAGGTAGCGGTTCGGGCCGGTCGACACCCGCAGCGTCGCGTCCGGCACGGCTTGTGCGAACTCGACCGCCGCACGCGGCAGCACCCGCGTCGCCACCGTCGGTAGCACCCCGACCGCGATCATGCCGCCAGCCGCCGACGACCCCTGCAACGCCCGGATCCCCCGGTCGAGCTCGGTCAGCGACAGCCCCGCGTGCTTCTGAAACACCCTTCCCGCCGCGGTCAGCCGCAACCGCCCCGCGCGCTCGAAGAGCGCCGTCCCGAGCCGCTCCTCGAGCTCGCGCAGCGTCTTCGACACCGCCGGCTGCGAGATCGCCAGCGCATCGGCCGCCTGCACGACGCTCGCGAGCCGGGCGACCTCGAGAAAGCAGCGGACGTGGCGGTAGCTGATCGTAATCATGCCTGATAGGTTATGATTTAGACGCAAAATATCATTTTACATAACCCATGCAATCGGCAATGAAGGCTGGCAGGGAGGAAAAAGCATGAAGGTGGCCGAGGTCAACGGGCTCAAGGTCCATTATGCCGAGACGGGCGATCCCGCGGGCTTGCCCCTCGTCTTCGCCAATTCGCTCGGCACCGACTTCCGCATCTGGGACCGGGTGCTGCCGCTTCTGCCCGTTGGCCTGCGCGTCATCCGCTACGACATGCGCGGGCACGGCCTGACCGATGCGCCCGAGGGCGACTACTTCATGGGCGACCTCGTCGGCGATGCCGCGGCGCTGATGGATACGCTGGGCGCCCGTGGCGCGGTCTTCGTCGGCCTCTCGATCGGCGGCTTCGTCGCCCAGGGTCTGGCGGTCGAGCGTCCCGACCTGGTCCGTGCGGCGGTCCTGTCCAACACCGCCGCCAAGATCGGAACCGAGGCAACCTGGAGCGAGCGGATCGCCACGGTCCGCGCCAACGGCATCGAGGCGATCGCCGACAAGGTTATGGAGCTCTGGTTCTCCCGCGCCTTCCACACCGGCCGCGCCGCCGAGCTCGCGCTCTGGCGCAACATGCTGACCCGCACCCCGCTCGACGGATACCTCGGCTGCTGCGCCGCCATCGCGCAGACCGACCTGCGCGAGTCGACGCCCTCGATCCGCCAGCCGGTGCTCGCGATCGGCGGAGACGCCGACGGCTCGACGCCGCCCGACCTGGTGCGCGAGACCGCCGCCAGCATCCCGGGCGCCCGCTTCGAGCTGATCCGCGGCGCCGGCCACATCCCTCCCGTCGAGCAGCCCGGGGCGATGGCCCGGCTGCTGACCGGCTTCATCGAGGAGCAGCGACGTGCCTGATCGCTACGCCACCGGCATGGCGACCCGCCGCGCGGTGCTCGGCGACGCCCACGTCGACCGCGCGGAGGCGGCCAAGTCCGCCTTCGACGCGCCGTTCCAGGAGTTCATCACCGAGGGCGCCTGGGGATCGGTCTGGTCGCGCGCCGACCTGAGCCGCCGCGACCGCTCGCTCGTCACCCTCGCGCTCCTCGCCGCCCTCGGCCAGTGGGACGAGGTGGCGATGCACGTGCGGGCCACCGCCAACACCGGCGCGACGCCGGCCGAGGTGCGCGAGGCGATGCTGCACGTGGCGGTCTATGCCGGGGTGCCGGCGGCCAACCACGCGCTGAAGATCATCAAGCAGACATACCGGGAGATGGGGGTGGAGCCGTGAAGCAAGGCGAGATTCGCACGAATGCGCCCAGAGAGGCAGCCGAGTTCTTCCAGCGCGACCGCACGCTGCATCCGCCGGCGCTGACCCCCGGCTACAAGACCAGCGTCACGCGGTCGCCCAGGTACGCGCTGCTCTCCTTGCAGAATTCGCTCTCCGAGGTCACCGGGCCGGTCTTCGGGCACAACGACCTCGGTCCGTTGGACAACGACCTGATCCTCAACTACGCCCACGGCGGCGAGCCGGTTGGCGAGCGGATCGTGGTGCACGGCCGCGTGCTCGACGAGAGTGGGCGGCCGGTGCCGAACACGCTGGTCGAGTTCTGGCAGGCCAACGCCGGCGGCCGCTACCGCCACAAGAAGGACACCTACCTCGCCCCGATCGACCCCAACTTCGGCGGTTGCGGCCGGGCGCTGACCGACGAGAACGGCTTCTACTACTTCCGCACGGTGAAGCCCGGCGCCTACCCGTGGCGGAACTGGGTCAACAACTGGCGTCCGGCGCACATCCACTTCTCGGTCTTCGGCTCGGGCTTTGCCCAGCGGCTGATCACCCAGATGTACTTCGAGGGCGATCCCTTGATCGCGTACTGCCCGATCCTCGCGGCGATCCCCGACAAGGAGGCGATCGAGCAGCTGATCGCACCGCTCGACCTCAACGCGTCGATCCCGCTCGACAGCCTCGCCTACAAGTTCGACATCGTGCTCCGCGGCCGCCGCTCGACGCTGTTCGAGAACCGCCTGGAGGGGAACTGACATGCCGCAGCCGCTGAGCTACCTGCGCGAGACCGCCTCGCAGACCGCCGGTCCCTACGTCCACATCGGCCTCGCGCCCGGCGCCGCCGGGTTCAAGATCTTCGACGAGGAACTGGGCATCGACATCGCCGGCCCGAGCGCCGAGGGCGAGCGGATCCGCGTCGAGGGCCTCGTGACGGACGGGACCGGCGCGCCGGTCAAGGACGTGCTGATCGAGGTCTGGCAGGCGAACGCCGCCGGCATCTACGCGAGCCCTGCCGACCTGCGCTCGGAGCGGGTCGAGGAGGGCTTCCGCGGCTGGGGGCGGATCATCTCCGACTTCGACACCGGCCTCTTCGCCTTCGACACGGTGAAGCCGGGCGCGGTTCCGGGGCGGAACGGCCGGCCGATGGCGCCGCACCTGAACCTCTGGATCGTCGCCCGCGGCATAAACATCGGGCTCAATACCCGCATGTACTTCGGCGACGAGGCCGAGGCGAACGCCGGGGACCCGGTGCTGAACCTGATCGAGCAGGTCGACCGGCGCGCGACGCTGATCGGCCGTCGCGAGCCCCGCGACGGAACCCCGGTCTATCGTTTCGACATCCGCCTGCAGGGCGAGGGCGAGACGGTCTTCTTCGACGTCTGAGGCAACGATGGCCGTCTCCCCTTTCGACAGCACGCTCTGGACCGGCTTCTGGGGCGATCCGGAGATCGCGCCGCTCTTCTCCGACGAAGCCGAGATCGCGGCGATGCTCGCGGTCGAGGCGGCACTGGCACGGGCGCAGGCGGGCGTCGGGATGGTGCCGGCGGCGGCAGCCGCGGCGATCACCGTCGCGGCGGAAGCGGGCGGAATCGGGCCGGAGGAGCTGGCGGCCGGGGTTGCGGCGGCGGGGATGCCGGTGCCGGCGCTGGTGGCGGCACTGCGCAAGCGGCTGCCGGAGGAGCACGCCGGCTGGGTACACTTCGGCGCCACCACCCAGGACGTGATCGACACCGGGCTGGTGCTGCGGCTCGGCCGGGTGCTCGCGCTGCTTGATGCCCGGCTGGCGCGGATGGTCGGGATTCTGGCAGCGCAGGCCGAGCGGCACCGCGGTACCGTGATCGCGGCCAGGACCCGCGGGCAGATCGCGCAGCCGACGACGCTCGGGGCGAAGATCGCGGTCTGGGCGATGCCGCTGGTGCGCCACCGGGTGCGGCTTGCGGAGCTGCAGCCGCGGGTGCTCGTCGTGTCGCAGGCGGGGGCCGCCGGCACCAATGCGGCAATGGGCGGGCACGGGCGCGCGGTGATGGCGGCGCTGGCGGCGGAGCTCGGGCTCGCGCCGGCCGAGGTGCCCTGGCATGCGGCGCGGGACGGTATCGCCGAGGTCGGCGGCTGGCTCGCGCTCGTCACCGGCTCGCTCGGCAAGGTTGGGCAGGACCTGCTGCAGCTCGGCGCGTCGGAGGTGGGCGAGGTGACGGCCGGCAAGGGCGGTGGGTCGTCGACGATGCCGAACAAGGCGAACCCGATCGCGGCGGACGCACTGGTGGCGCTGGCGCGGGTGAACGCGCATTCGGTCGGGATGCTGCAGGACGCGATGCTGACGACCCAGGAGCGCGACGGCGCGGCCTGGGGGCTCGAGTGGTTCGCGCTGCCGGCGATGGCGGTCGCTGCCGGCGCCGCCACCCGGCATGCGCTGGCGCTGGCCGGGACGCTGGCGGCCAACCCCGAGCGGATCGCAGCGACCTTCGCCGCCGACCGCGGGATGATGCTCGCCGAAGCGGCGGTCTTCGCGCTCGCCGAGACGATGCCGCGGCCGGAGGCGCAGGCGGCGGTCTACCGGGCTGTGGCGGCGGCGCGCGACAAGAACGTGACGCTGGCCGAGGCGCTGGCCGCGCAGGTGCCGGGGCGCGCCTGGGCGGATATCCTCGACCCCTCGCGTCATACCGGCGAGGCGAAGGAGCTCGTCGACCGGCTGGCGGAAGCCGTCGCCGGGGAACGGGGGAATGCTCCGGCGCGTTGACGGCCGGTGCTGCTGACAGGAGGTCCGATGGCGCACGTCCACCAGTTTCCCATCGTCGACGCCGGCAACAACGTGCATCGCCGGGTGCTCGCCGACTGCCCGCAGCTGATGATGGTCGAGGTGACCTTCGCGGCCAACGGCATCGGGGCGCCGCACAGCCATCCGCACGTGCAGGCGACCTTCGTCAAGTCCGGGCGCTTCCAGTTCACCATCGCCGGCGAGAGCTTCGTCGTCGGCCCCGGCGACGCCTTCGTCATCCCGTCCGGCGCCGCGCACAGCTGCAAGGCACTCGGCGAGCCGGGCGTCCTGATCGACACCTTCGCGCCCCGTCGCGACGATTTTCTCTGAGAGAGCCCAGGGGCGGTGCGCGCTCACACAAGCCGCGCACACTTTCCGCTCCATTGAAATGCAACGATAATTCCCCCGAGAAGTAGGAATTCCTTTACCGTTCCGAAGATGGCAGCGCCGGCGCGAGGAGCGGCGCGAGCGCCGCGGCGTAAGCTGCAGTCAGGTGGTTGCTGTCGCGGTAGAGCGGCAGGCCGTCGCGCTCGACCGGGCAGCGGTCGGCGGGACAGAGCGCGTCGCCGAGGTCGAGGACGGTCACGGCGCCGACGGATTCCGCGGCACGGAAGAGCCCGTTCGGAACCGTCTGCCGCGCCTCGAAATCGCCGCGCGTCGGGCCGAAGGCAACCGGACGGCCGAGCCAGCCGGCGCGGGCCATCGCCTGCGGCAGGTCGAACTCGTTCTCGGGCACCTGGGTGACGACCACGACGCGTCGACCCAGCCGGGACAACGCTTCGACCGTCCGGGCAAAGCCGCGCTCGAAGACGCGGGCGTTCTCGGCAAGCGATGCTCGGCGGCTGTCGCCATCCTGGATGAAAACCGGCGGGCCTCCCTCGGCGCGGAAGCGCTCGCCCATGGCGTAGAAGGCCCAGCGGCTGACCAGTATCACCGTGCCGACCTCGGGACGCGCCGCGATCGCCGCGAGGACCGCGTCGCTGCCGTCGGCGCAGGTCCGGAAGCTCCACTTGTACTGGTCGACCCCGAGGAGCGGCACGCAGCCCGCCGCCCCGAGGTAGAGGCCGGTCATGCCGGCATCGCGCGCGGCTGCCTGGAAGGCGGGCATCAGCGCGCCGGCATGCGAGTCGCCCCAGACGACGAAGCGGGCGTCGCCGGTGCCGCCGGGGCCGATCACGCAGGGACGGCCGCCCGGCAGCGAGTCGCACTCGGTGAAGCCGACCTCGTCGCTGCGGATGGCGGCCAGCGCCAGCAGCTCGGGCGGAACGCGGCCGGGCAGGCCCTGCGCCCCGATCACCCATGCGCCGAAGGCGACGCTCGCCGCCATTGCCGCGCCGCCGGCCGCGAAGAGCGGGCCGCGGCGGGCGGCGACCACACGGGTGCGGAACGGGCGCTCGACGAAATGCCAGGAGACGGTCGCGAGCGCGACCGACGCGACGACGACCAGCGCCGTCTCCCACCGAGGCGGCGGGGCCACGCGCCAGAAGCGGTGAAAGACCAGGAGCGGCCAGTGCCAGAGGTAGAGGGAATAGGAGATGAGGCCGAAGAAGCGCACCGGGCCGAGCGACAGGCCGGCGCCGGCGCGGGTGCGGTTCGCGGTGCAGGCGAGGATGACGAGGGCGGTGCCGATGACCGGAAACAGCGCCGCACTTCCCGGGAACGGCGTCCTGGCGTCGAAGCCGAAGACCGCGACCGCGATCAGCGCGAGACCCGCAGCGGCGAGCCCCTCGGCGAGCAGCGGCGGCAGCGGCGTCCGGCGCGGGGCGAGCGCGAGGAGCGATCCCGCCAGCAGCTCCCACACTCGCGTCGGGGTGTAGAAGAAGGCCTGGTCGTCCTGGGGGTGGGTCCGCTCGATGCAGAGCGCGAGCGACAGGACGAAGGCGGTCGCGGTCAGGGGCAGCAGCCAGCGCGGGGCGAAGCGGCCGAGGAGGTACAGCCAAAGCGGGAAGAAGATGTAGAACTGCTCCTCGACGGCCAGCGACCAGGTGTGCAGCAAGGGCTTGCTGGCGGCGGCGGCGGCGAAGTAGCCGGTGTCGCCCATGAAATGCAGGTTCGAGACGAAGAGCGCCGCCGCGACCAGGCTGCGCGAAAAGTCCTCGAGCTCGAAGGGGAGCAGCAGCCAGAGCGCCAGCAGGCAGGCGACCGCGAGCATGGCGAAGAGCGCGGGGAAGATGCGCCGGACGCGACGCTCGTAGAAGGTCACGATCGAGAAGCGGCCGGCGGCGAGGTCCGACGCGAGGATGCCGGTGATGAGAAAGCCCGAGATGACGAAGAAGACGTCGACCCCGACGAAACCGCCCGACATGCCGGCTATGTGGGCGTGGTAGAGCACGACCGGAACCACCGCGACCGCGCGCAGCCCGTCGATCTCCGGCCGATAGGCGCTCATCGCCGGCGACGTCCCGAACTGAAGCGGATGGCCGCGCTCCCTGCGATGATCTAAGCAAGCCTATGGCCGGAGCCGCGGCCCTTGTCACCCCCGGAGGCCCGATTGCCCGACGTCCCGCGCCTGCGCCGCACCCCCGGTCGCCGCCCCGGCGTCGGCATCGTCCACCTCGGCCTCGGCGCCTTCTTCCGCGCCCACGGTGCCATCTACGTCGCCGAGGCGATGGCGAAGTCCGGCGGCGACTGGGGCATCGTCGGTGTCAGTCTCGTCCGGCCCGACCAGCGCGATGCGCTCGAGCCGCAAGACTTCGCCTATACCGCGGTCGAGCTCGGGCCGGAGGGCGAGACGCCGCGCCTGATCGACGTGGTCCAGGACGTGCTCGTCGCGCGCGAGGATCCGGCGGCGGTGCTGGCGGCGATGGCCGACCCCGGGGTCAGGATCGTCAGCCTGACGGTCACCGAGAAGGGCTATTGTCACGAGCCGGCGACCGGCCGGCTGAACCCCGACCATCCGGACATCGTCCACGATCTCGCGCATCCAGAGGCGCCGCGCTCGGCGCCGGGGTTCCTCGTCGCGGGGCTGGCGCGGCGCCGCGCCGCTGGGGCGCGGCCGTTCACCGTGCTCTGCTGCGACAACCTGCCGGCCAACGGCCACGTGGTGCGCGGGGTGACGCTCGATCTCGCGCGGCTCGTCGATGCGTCGCTCGCCGACTGGATCGAGGCCGACGGGCGGTTTCCCTCGACCATGGTCGACCGGATCGTGCCGGCGACCAAGCCCGAGGACATCGCGCGGCTGACCGGGCTGACCGGGGTCGAGGACCGCTCGCCGGTAATGCACGAGCCGTTCCGGCAGTGGGTGGTCGAGGACGACTTCGTCGACGGCGCCCGTCCCGACCTCGGCGCGGTCGGGGTGCAGCTGGTCGAGGACGTGACGCCCTTCGAGCTGATGAAGCTGCGGATGCTCAACGGGACGCACTCCTCGCTCGCCTACCTCGGGTACCTGGCCGGGCACGAGACGATCGCCGACGCGGTCGCCGACCCGCCGTTCGCGGCGCTCTGCCGCCACCTCTGGCGCGACGAGATCGTGCCGACGATCACGCCGCCACCCGGGGAGGATCTCGGGGCGTATGGGGAGGCGCTGCTCGCGCGCTACCGCAACCCGGCGATCCGGCACCGGACCTGGCAGATCGCCATGGACGGGTCGCAGAAGCTGCCGCAGCGCATCCTCGGCACGATCGCCGACGACCGGCGGGCGGGACGCCCCTGCCCCGGCCTCGTGCTCGCGGTCGCCGCCTGGATGCGCTACGTCGGCGGCACCGACGAGACGGGCGCGTCGATCGACGTCCGCGACCCCCTGGCCGAGCGGCTGCACGCGCTCTCCGCCGGCGCACCCGACGCCGCGGCCCGGGTGGAGGCGTTCCTCGGGGTCGGCGAGATCTTCCCGCCGGCGCTCGCCGCCGATCCGGGCCTCCGCGCCGAGCTCGCCGAGGCGCTGGCGAGGCTCGAGGCGGAGGGGGCCCGCGCGGCGGTTGCGCGGATCGCTTGATCCGGGCGGCCCCCGGGATGATATGAGGTGAGGCCGCAACCGCCCCCGCCGCCCGCAAGGAACCCGTCGATGCTCGACTCCGTCCCAGCCACGCTCGTCCTCAACCCCGCCGACAACGTCGCCATCCTGACCGCCCGCGCGCCGCAGGGGGCACAGCCGCTCGGGATGGGCGTGCCCTTGGCGGCGCCGGTGTCGCCCGGGCACAAGATCGCCCGCGTCGACCTCCCCGAGGGCGGCGAGGTCATCAAGTTCGGGCAGGTGATCGGCTACGCGACGAAGCCGATCGCGGCGGGCGAGCACGTGCATGTCCAGAACTGCGCCTTCGGCGCACACGACCAGCACTACGAGGTCGGCGCCGACCTCGAGGCGGCACGGGCGGCGATCCCGCAGGTCGCGCCGCGGACGTTCATGGGCTACCGGCGGCCCGGCGGCCAGGTCGGGACGCGCAACTACATCGCCGTCTGCGCCACGGTGAACTGCTCGGCGACGGTGATCCGGCGCGCGGCCGAGACGGTGATGAACTCGGGCATCCTGCGCGACTATCCGAACGTAGACGGGGTCGTCGCCTTCGCGCACGGGACGGGGTGCGGGATGGCGGGCGAGGGCGTCGGGTTCGACAACCTGCAGCGAGTCCTCTGGGGGCACGCGACGCATCCGAACGTCGGGGCGGCGGTCTTCGTCGGGCTCGGCTGCGAGGTGATGCAGGTCGCGCGTATGAAGTCGACCTTCGGCGCGGCGGGTGCCGAGCGCTTCCACGGGCTGACGATCCAGGACACCGGCGGGACGACGAAGACGATCGCGCGGATCGTCGAGCAGGTCGAGGCGCTGCTGCCGCAGGTGAACGCCATCGCGCGCGAGCCGATCCCGGCGGGCGAGCTCAAGGTGGCGCTCGAATGCGGCGGGTCGGACGGCTTCTCGGGGATCACCGCCAACCCCGCACTCGGCTATGCGTCGGACCTGCTGGTCGGGCTCGGCGGCACGGCGATCCTGGCCGAGACGTCGGAGATCTACGGGGCGGAGCAGCTCCTGCTGCGGCGGGCGGCGAGCCCGGAGGTCGCGGCGAAGCTGATCGACCGCATCCGCTGGTGGGAGAACTACTGCGCGATCAACGGCGGGTCGATGGACAACAATCCCTCGCCGGGCAACAAGCAGGGCGGGCTGACGACGATCCTGGAGAAATCGCTGGGCGCGGCGGCAAAGGGCGGATCGACGCCCTTGATGGACGTCTTCCAGTACGCCGAGCAGGTCACGACGAAGGGGTTCGTCTTCATGGACACGCCGGGGTACGACCCGGTGGCGACGACGGGCCAGATCGCCGGCGGGTCGCACCTCGTCGTCTTCACCACCGGGCGCGGCTCGGCCTTCGGCTCTAAGCCGGCGCCGACGATCAAGGTGGCGACCAACGACCGGCTCTACGCGCAGATGCCCGACGACATGGACATCAACTGCGGCGACATCGTCAGCCAGGGGGTGACGATCCAGGCCAAGGGCGAGGAGATCCTCGACAAGATCCTCGCGGTCGCATCGGGCGAAAAGACCAAGAGCGAGGGGCTGGGGCTCGGGGACAACGAGTTCGTGCCCTGGCAGGTCGGGGCGGTGATGTAGGGCGCGCGGGGCCGCTCAGGGAGACTCCGCGAGACGGCGGCAGGTGCGGACAATGATGAAGGCCGCCTTAACGCCGGGGCCTCCAGTTCAGCGATTCCAACGACTTGCACCGGCTGTCCGCACGCGGACAACCGCGGACGGGCCCGCTCCCGAGAGCCAGGACGGGCTTCGCAGAGGTCCATCAGAACGGGAAACTGTAGCTGAAGCCCAGTCCGCCATCCGGGGCGCGATAGACGCCGATGCCGGTCGAGACGGCGCCGAGTGCGGCGCCGGCGAGGACCTGGGCGCCGGTGTGCTCGTCGGCCTCGATCCGGGAGGCGCCGACCAGGGCGACGCCGAGCAGCGCGCCGAGCCCGACCACCGGATTGCCTGGCGCGCAGTGGACCGCGAGGTCGGTGGCGCCCGACGCGGCGGCGGCGGTGTGGCCGGAAGGGAAGCCCTGCGACTGGCCATTGGGGCGCTGGTTGATCTCGGAGTCGCCGAGGCCGTACTTGAAGGCCTGCGTCACCAGCGTCTGCGCCGCGAAGCCCGTCACGTAGCTGGCCAGGCGATGCTGCCGATAGGCGCAGGCAGCGGCCCCGAGCGGCAGCGCCACCTCGAGCACCGTGCCGAGCGTCTCGAAGGCATCGTTGGCCTGTGCTTGCCCGGGGCCCAGCGCGGCGGCGAGCAGCACGCAAATCGCCGCCCGTCCGATAGTTCTCACCATGACCATCCGACCAACGCGCCCGCATGTCGCGCGGGCCGGCGGCAGCTGTCGCCCGACCCGGCCGTCCATCCAATTGCACCGGGGCTTATCCGGGCCGCCTCGGCCGAAGGCTTATGGCGGCGCATCGGTCCACTCGCGGCAAGAGGCTCTTCACAGGCCGGCGCAAACCAATAAGGTGAGCGCGACGCCACGAGGGAAACGCGCATGGGCCATGTCATCACCTTCGCCCAGCAGAAGGGCGGCGCCGGCAAGACCACGATGGTGGCGCATCTGGCGGCGGCCTGGGCGGAGGCGGGACGGACGGTGGCGCTGGTCGACCTCGACCCGCAGCAGTCGCTGACTCGCTGGGCGAAGCTCAGGGCCGACCCGGCGATCGAGATGATCGAGTCGAAGGACTACCGGGCGGCCGGCGACCTCCGGAGCGCGAAGCGGACCCATGACTTCGTGCTGGTCGACTGCCCGGGTGCCGCGTCGTCGCTGCTCGAGAGCGCGATGCGGGAGAGCGACCTGGTCGTCGCCCCCTGCCAGCCGTCGGTGATGGACGTCTGGGCGCTCGAGAGCGTCGTCGCGACGGCGGCGAAGCTGCGGCGGCCGGTCCGGATCCTGCTCAACCGGATGCCGGCGCGGCTCGGCAACCTCGACGAGGTCCTGGCCGCGCTCGGCGACAGTCGGGCGCTGCTGCTGGCGAGCCAGATCGGCAACCGCAACGGCTTCTCGAAGGCGATGCTGACCGGGCGGACCGCGCCCGAGCTCGCGCCGCGGTCGGCAGCTGCGGCGGAGACCTACGGCCTCCGGGCCGAGCTCGCGGCGCTGGCGGCGCGGTTGTAGACGGGGAGTGCCGCCCTTTGGCGGAATATCGTGCGCGCGGTGCGCGCGATCCCCTTACGTGGCCGCAGGCGTGTTCGCCTGCACCGGCGGGGCGCCCGCCGCCCCCGCACCGCCGGCACTGCTCTCCTGACTTCTCGGGAAGTGAAGAGAAGAAGGGTCAGGCCGGCGAGCCGGCCTTGGCAAGCGGGGGAGCGTAGCCGCCGAGGCGGCTGGTCCTGAGGCCGAGGCGGGCGATCGCTTCGGCGAGCGCGACCGAGCAGGCGACGCCGTCGAGCACCGGGAGGCCGAATTCCTCGGCGAGCGAGGCGGCGAGGTCGGTCATGCCGGCGCAGCCGAGCACGATCGCCTCGGCGTGGTCGTCGTCGATCGCGAGGCGGATCTCGGCCGCGATGCGGGCCCGGGCGGCGGGGTCGCCCTTCTCGAGGTCCAGTACCGGGAGATCGGAGGCGCGGACGCGGGCGCAGCGGGTCGCGAGGCCGTAGCGGACGAGGTTGTGCTCGATCGCGGGGACGGAGCGGGCGAGAGTGGTGACGACCGAGAACTTGTTCGCGAGCATCGAGGCGAAGTGGAAGCCGGCCTCGCCGATGCCGACGACCGGGGCGGCCGTCACGCAGCGGACGGCGTCGAGGCCGGTATCGTCGAAGCAGGCGATGACGACGCCGTCGACGCCTTCCGCCCGGCGCACGATGTCGAGCACGCCGGGCACGCAGAGCGCCTCGTCGTAGTAGCCCTCGATGCTCGCCGGGCCTGCGGCGGGGTTGGTGGCGACGATCTCGGTGCCCGGCGACGCGGCGGCGCGGGCGGCGGCGGCGATCTTCGCGGTCATCGACGCGGTGGTGTTGGGGTTGACGACGAGAAGGCGCATCAGACGTCGCCCCCGAGGTAGGCGGCCTTGATGCGGTCGTCGGTCAGGAGCTCCTTCGACGGCCCGGACAGCACGACGGAGCCAGTCGAGAGGGCATAGGCGCGGTGCGATATCGAGAGCGCCATGCGGGAATTCTGCTCGACGAGGAGAACGCTGACCTTCTCGTCGCGGTTCACGGCGACGATCGAGCGGGCGATGTCCTGGACGACCTTGGGAGCGATCCCGAGCGAGGGCTCGTCGAGGAGGAGCAGCTTCGGCGCGGCCATCAGCGCGCGGCCGATCACCATCATCTGCTGCTCGCCGCCGGACATGGTGCCGGCGGTCTGGTTGAAGCGCTCCTTCAGCCGCGGGAAGCGGGCCAGCACGCTGTCGAGGCTGGCGGCGACGGCGCCCTTGTCGGTGCGGGTGAAGGCGCCCATCATCAGGTTGTCCTTGACGGACATCAGCGGAAAGACCCGCCGGCCCTCCGGGACCATGGCGATCCCCATGCGGACGATGTCAGCGGGGTTCCTGCCGTCGATGCGCTCGCCCTGATAGGTGATTGCGCCGGAGCGGATTTTCCTGAGCCCCGTGATCGCGCGCAGGATCGAGGACTTGCCCGCACCGTTGGCGCCGATCAGGGCGACGGTCTCGCCATGGTCGAGGTCGATCGTCACGCCCTTCAGCGCGTAGACGTGGTCGTAGTAGAGCTCGACGTTGTCGAACGAGAGCATGCTTCCCATTGGTCAGAGCCCTATCGCCACGTCTTCGCTGCCGAGGTAGGCCTCGATCACCTTCGGGTCGGCCTGGATCTGTGCCGGCGTTCCCTCGGCGATCTTCTGGCCGAAGTTCAGGACCACGATGCGGTCGGAGATCTTCATCACCGCCGGCATGTCGTGCTCGACGAGGAGCACGGTGACGCCGCGGTCGCGGACGCCGCGGACGAGGCCGACCATGCGCATGGTCTCGTCGTGGTTCATGCCGGCGAAGGGCTCGTCGAGGAGGATGACCGTCGGGTCGGTGGCGAGCCCGATCGCCATCCCGAGCGCGCGCAGGTGGCCCTGCGGCAGGTTGGACGCGAGTTCGTTGCGGACGCTGTCGAGGCCGAGAAAGCCGATGATCTCGTCGGCGGATTTCCCGAAGGCCTCCTCGTCCTCGCGGGCCAGCTTCGTTCCGAGGAAGAAGCCGGCGAGGCTGGCGCGCGAGCGGCGGTGGTGGGCGATGATGACGTTATCGCGCACGGTCATCGAGCGGAAGATCGTCGTCTCCTGGAAGGTCCGGACCACGCCCTTGCGCGCCACGAGGTGCGGAGCGAGGTTCGAGATGCGCTCGCCCTTGAAGCGGACCTCGCCGGACGTCACCGGAACGAAGGACGCGATCATCTTGAACAGCGTGGACTTTCCCGCGCCGTTCGGGCCGATCACCGACAGGATCTCGCGCTCGGCGACGTCGAAGGAGATGTCGTTGTTGGCGACGAGGCCGCCGTAGCGCTTGGTGACGTTCCTGACCTCGAGGATCGCGGTCATCGCGCGCCCTCCGGCCGCTTGCCGAAGCGGAGCGAGAGGAGGCCGTTCGGCAGGACGAGCATCAGCGCGATCAGGAGCGACGAGTAGATGAGCAGCTGGAAGCGGCCGGTCTGGAACAGGAGATCCCAGCCGAAGTAGAGGACGAGCGTCCCGAGCATCGGGCCGAAGACGAAGCCGAGGCCACCGAGGAAGCAGTTCAGCATGAAGTTGACCGAGTCGGCGACCTGGAAGCTCGAGGGGTACATCGACTGCGAGATCGCCGCGAACATCGCCCCGGCGATGCCGCCGTAGAAGGAGGAGATGGCGTAGGCGAGGAGGCGGAGGCCGGCGACGTTGACGCCGATCGAGGCGGCGAGCTCCTCGTTCTGCTGCAGCGAGCGGCCGAGGTGGCCGACGCGGGAGTTCACCAGCCGCCAGAGCGCTGCAAAGGCGACGACCATCAGCGTGACGGCGACGAAGTAGAAGGAGAGCTTGGCGTTTGCGTGCGTGGCGAAGTCGGGGACGATCGTCAGGCCGAAGATCGAGATGGCGCCGGGGAGCGGGATCGAGGTGATGCCCTTGGCGCCGTTGGTGATCGGCAGCGCCAGGGCGGCGAGGCGGGCGACCTCGGTCAGGACGAGCGTCACCATCGCGAAGTAGACGCCGCGGAGGCGGAGGATCGGCAGGCCGATCAGGCAGCTCAGCGCCGCGCAGAAGAGCCCGGAGGCGATCAGCGTCCACCAGAAGGAGACGCCGTACCGCGTCACCAGGATTGCCGAGACATAGCCGCCGACCAGGCAGTAGGCGCCCTGACCGATGTTGATGCGGCCGATGTAGAAGGTGAGCCAGACGCCGGCGCTGGCGACCGAGAGGAGCGCCACCGAGGTCAGCGTGTAGTAGAAGTCCCAGCGCCCGCTGGCCGCGATCCCCCAGGGGACGAGGACATAGACGAGGATCAGGAACAGGACGACTCCGACGATCCGCTGCGGCATCGCTTAACCCCAGGGCTTGCCCATCAGCCCTTGCGGGCGGATGGCTAGGAAGACCATCAGCGAGGCGAAGATCACGAGGTAGGTGATGTCGCCGTAGGAGGCGAGGAGCGTCAGCCCTACCGACTCCATCATCCCGAGGATGAAGCCGCCGGCGATGGCGCCGGAGATGACGCCGGCGCCGCCGATCATCACCATCATGAAGGCTTTGACCGACGTCGGGCCGCCCATGCCGAGGTTGACCCCGGTGATGGAGACCAGGAGCCCGCCGACGACGCCGGCGAGCATGGCGCCGATGGCGAAGCCGATCGTCGAGTAGCGGTCGACGTCGACGCCCATCAGCTGAGCGGCCATGCGGTCCTGGGCGAGGGCACGCAGCGCCCGGCCGGTGCGCGAGTACTGCATGAATGCAATGAAGGCGGCGATGCCGAGGACGGCGAGCACGAAGACCAGAATCCGGTCGTAGGGCATGATGACGCGGAAGTCCCAGTTGAAGACGCCGCTGACGATCTTCGGGATGCCGCGCTGCTTCTCGCCGAAGACGAGCAGGATGACGGCGTCGAAGAAGAAGGCGAGGCCCGCCGCCAGCAGCATCGTGCTCTCGTCGCGCTTCGACCGGCGGATGACCGGCGCGAAGAGCAGCCGCTCGCAGAGGGCGCCGATGACCGCGAGGAGGAGGGCCGAGGCGAGGAGCCCGACCACGAACGGCAACTTCAGCTGCGCGACCACGGTGTAGGTGACGAAGCCCCCGAGCACGTACATCTGCCCGTGCGCGAAGTTCAGCACGTTCATCAGCGCGAAAATGAGCGTCAGCCCCAGCGCGATCAGCGCATAGGAAGCGCCGAGGTAGAGTCCGTTTACGATGATCTGTTCCATCCGGCGCCCCCTGCGGGATGGCGGGCCCGTGGACCGGGCCCGCGCTGGATCAGTCGACCTGGCCGACGAAGAGGGTCTCGAACTTGCCATCCTTGTATTCGTTGACCACCATCGGCACCGACAGCTGCCGCTTCTGGCCGAACGACGTGGTCCCGACATAGCTGAGCTCGGCGCCGTCGGTCTTCAGGAAGGGATTGGGCGCCTTGAAGGTGTCCATCGTCTTCTTGAACTCGTCGATGTTGTCGATGGCCGCGGGGTTCGCCTTCATCGTGTCGAGAATGTACTCGAGCGCATAGACCTTGGTGTTCGACTCGTCGTTGTACTCGCCGAACATCTTCGTATAGCGGTCGACGAACTCCTTCATCACGTCCGAGGCGATCTCGGGCGTCGAGGCGCCGCCGACCGAGATGAAGCCGTTGGCGAGCTCGCCCGC
The DNA here is from genome assembly GCA_046348915.1 of Amaricoccus sp. GTDB lineage: Bacteria > Pseudomonadota > Alphaproteobacteria > Rhodobacterales > Rhodobacteraceae > Amaricoccus. Next base: position 65,114 of record JAXMDH010000029.1, on the reverse strand, counting down.
GCCCTGCTCGAGGACGCTCGCGTCCTGCGCGGTCTCGGTCGAGATAAGCCCCTCGTAGCCGAGCTCGCGCGCCGACCGGATCAGCTGCGGCGCGTTCGCGGGCGCGACGCCCGACAGCACCAGCAGGTCGGGCTGGGTCTTGATCACCGGCAGCAGCACCGGCGTGAAGTCGGTGGTGTCGACCTGATAGGTCACGTCCGCAGACACGACGTCGAGCCCGAGCGCCTTTGCCGCCTCGACGCCGCCGTCGCGCTGGCTGAGCGGGTCCGACTCGTTGGCGGCGACGAAGGCGATCTTCTTAACCCCCTTGTTCTCCATCAGGTACTTGTAGATCGCGGGACCCGACTGGTAGTTCGCGATCATCCCGAGCACCGCGTTCGAGGCCGGCGCGGTGTAGAGCGACTTGGGGAAGGCGTAGGGGAAGTAGATGATGTTGTTCTGCTCGGCGACCGGGCGGACCGCCGCGGCGCCGTCGTCGACGTTGGGGCCGACCACGTAGTGGATGCCCTCCTGCGCCATCTTTTCCATGCCGGCGATGGCGCGCTTGGGGTCCTTCTGGTCGTCGAAGGTCACGATCTCGACGTCATAGGTCTTGTCGCCGATCTTCACCCCGCCCTTCTCGTTGAGCCAGGCGGCCAGCGTCTGCATCGAGCGGACGTTCGACGTGCCCCAGGCGGCGGCCGGGCCGCTCGTCACCCCGACGAAGCCGATCTTCAGCTGCTCGTTCGCGGCCCAGGCGGCGCCGCCCAGCCCGAGCGCGGCCGCCGCCGTGCTCGCCACGAGGAGGGATTTCAGAAGGCTGCGTCGGTACATTTTCTTGGCTCCCTGATCGGTGCAGACCGTCGTCCCGATTGGTTCCCTCGGGATGTCTTCGCAGGGAACGAGCCATCCCGAGTCTTGTCAACAATTCTTTCGCGGATTGTGCACGATCCGGTTGCCTTTTTCGGTAGCCGCCCATAGTTTCGGCATTCGGCCTTCCCCGAGGCATGCATGGACAGCCGCGCCGACCAGATTCAGAGCGTCGATGAGGACGAGATCGTCAGTCGCATCTACGACGCGGTGATAGAGCAACGGCTGCCGCCGGGCACCAAGCTGGCCGAGTCGGCGCTCTGCGAGGCCTTCGGTGTCGGCCGCGCCCGCGTCCGCCGCAGTCTATTGCTGCTCGCGAGCCGTGAGATCGTCGAGCTGCAGGCCAACCGCGGCGCGTTTGTCGCCCGGCCCACGGCAAGGCAGGCCCGCGATGTCTTCGAGGCCCGGCGCGCAATCGAGCCGACGATCCTGCGCCTCGCCGCCGCCCGGGCCTCGGCCGACGACCTCGACCGCCTCGAGTCGCACCTCGCCGCCGAGGCGCGGGCCCATCGCCAGCACAACCGCCCGCTCGCGGTCCGCCTCTCGGGCGAATTCCACGTCGTCCTCGGCGCCATCGCCGGCAACGGCGTCCTCGAGCGGATGGCACGGCAGCTGGTGACGCGGACGTCGCTGATCCTCGGCCTCTTCGGTGCAGCCGGCACCGACGTGTGCCGCTCCGGCGAGCACGGCCAGCTACTGGCCGCCATCCGCCGGCGGGACCCGGGCACGGCCGAGGCGCTGATGCTCGAGCATCTGGCTCGCATCGAAGCCGGGCTCGACCTCTCCCTGGGCACGGCCGAAGAAATCAGCCTCGTCGCGCTCTTCTCGCCCGAGCGCGATCAGGCCGGCTAGGGGCGGTGGACATGGAGCGAGCGCGTCGCAGGGCCGTCGATGCTCGAGCTCGACCGCCGCGTCCGCCAGGTGGCCAAAGTTTCGCCAAGGCGCTCGCCCGTCCCGGCTCGCATTGCGCCCGGGCACCACAGTCCAGGATCTCGTCGCCGCCGCCGCGAGCCTGATACTTTGGGACGGCGCCACCGGGGCGTAGGCCCGGCCGTCGTGATGCCGGTGCGGAGAGGGCTCCGGCGGTTGACCCAGAGCCGATGCTGCCGCAACCTTTCCGAGTGACTCGGTCGAGGCCAGCGGGAGGGAGAGGATGTTCCGCAATTTCGTTGGCGCCGCTTCGTCGGTCGCATCGTTCGTCCTTGCGGCGGTATGGATAGCGGGAGCCGCGGCGGCGCAGACCGCCGGAGAGCCGCCCGACCTGACCGGGACCTGGACCGGAAATGCCAAGGCGGTGAGCTCGGGTCAGAACCCCTATCGACCCAACGCGAGCGGCGCCGCCAACTTCTCCGATGAGGAGCTCACCTTCACCTTCAACGTCGCCGAGCAGCACGACGAAAGGTTCTCGGGAACGAAGAGCGCCGGCGGCCGCACCGAGACACTGATCGGCAGCCTGCGCCCGCCTGACTACACCCAAGGGGTCTTCCTCGACGAGGACGGGCGCTTCGACTTCGTGGTGCGCGACCCCACGACGATCGATCTCTGCTACGAACACATCCGGACGGACGGCAGGGTCGTCGCTTGCTACACGCTGAAGCGGCAGTAGCCTTCTCGATCCTTGCTCCGCGTGCCGCCGCGTGATTGCACGCTGTCCGCGGATCGTTGACGGTGCGTCCGAGCTTCCCGGCGATCACGGCCCGCGACCTTCGGCAACCCGGCTTCCAATCAATCGGAGGACCCATGCATGGCCGAGCACCTGTGGTCGGTCGCACAGGCGACCGGCGCTAGAGCTCAGGGCAGGTCTCCCTCCGATGCGTTCGGTTATGCTGCCGGGCTCGCCACGTGGCTCCTTGCGGCCAGCGTCTTCGTGGTGGCGAAGGCTCTCGCGGACAAGATGTCTCCCTGGACGTTGTGCTTCACGCGCAGCCTGATCTCTGCGCTCGTGCTGCTGCCCTTCGTTGCCGGTCAACGCCGCAAGGTCGCGGCTTTCCTACGGAGCCATTGGCGTGAGGCTGGATTCATCGGGGCCATCGGCCTAGGCCTGACACAAGGCGTGGTGTTCACGGCGCTCGATTTCACCAGCGCGGTGAACGTGGCGATCGTATTCGGCATGACGCCGATGATTACGATGGTGCTCGCTCACCTGTTGCTCGGCGAGTCGATGAACGGCTGGCAGGCGCTCGGCTCGGGGATTGCGTTCGCCGGGATCGTCACGAGCTGAAACCGCGCGAAGGAGAGGGGTCGACGGCAGGTCCGGCGATGAAGGCGTTGGCCCACGACCTCACCCTGGGCCAGTGCGCAGCGGAGACGTTCCGGCACTTCCTCTTGCTCGTCCTCTATCTCTGGGCGCTCTTCGCCCTGTTCTGCTCAACGAGGAGATCGTCGCGGGATCGGAAGGCAGCGCGGTCGTGCACCAGGGCTTCGCCATCCTCAACGCCCTCGTGCTCGCGAAGCTCATGCTGGTCTCCGACATCGGCCTGATATCGTTCAGGTGACACGAGCGGCGCCGTCTCGACCTGTGATTGCCGGTTGTGTTCTCCCGGGAAGTCTGGGGAGACCCGGTCGGCATCTACCCGGTCGCCATGCACCTCCGACCGCGCCCGGCCAACGGCCGCTTTCGGGCTATGAGCCAAGAACCGTGGACGGACCCGTTCGGACGATCCCGACGATCCGGCGGGGCGCGGTGCCCGTCACATCACGATGTCGAGGTTCCAGAAGCGGCGCAGCTGTTCCTCGCAGGCCGCGCGCTCCTCCTCGGTCTCGCCGGAGATGCGGTCGACGCGGAATCCGAAGCGCTCGAGGCCGCTTCGGTCGGTCTCGCCGAGGACCACGATCTCGACGTCCCGCTCCATTCCGAACGCCGCGAGGCGCATGGCACGGTCGGCGGCCCCGCCGTCACCGGTCACGACCCGGATGCCGACGCAGACCGCATCCGCGCGCCGCAACGCCGCCTGCGGCATCAGGTCGGCCTCGGGCAGCGCGAAGACCTCGCGCCCCGGCTCGCGCGTCCGCGGGACGAAGCCTGCGAGGAGGTCGTCGAGGTCATCGGAGTCCTGCGGACAGATCCTCGAGATCGTCGCGCTCCACTTCGTCGTGTCCATAGGTCAGCTCCTCGATCAGGCGGGCGGTCCGCGCCGTGCCGGTCTCCGGCAGCTCTGCAGACGCGAGTCGCCCGCGCAACGCCGCCGCCTCGCCGTCGTCGAGATACTGCACGATCAGCCGCTCGAGCTTCATCAGCTCGTGCGGCGCCGCCATCGCCGCCAGGCTCCGGTCGCAGGCGGCGCGGGCCCGGGCGGTCTGGTCATCCATGAACGGACCGGTCTGCGGCACGAAGATCGCGGGGATCCGGTTGTAGAGCATCTCGTGGAAGGAGTTGTAGCCGGCGGCGGTTACGGCGAGATCGGCCGCGGCGGCGAGTACCGCCGCGTACTGGGTGCGCACGACGCGGGAGTTGCGCCAGCCGAACCAGCCGGGCTCAAGCGTGGCACCGGGCCAGGCGACCACGAGGTGCAGCGTGTCGGCGCGCCGCTCGAAGAGGCCGCAGAGCGCCTGGACTTGCGCCCCGCGCTCGGCCGCCACGCCGCCGCCGAGGAGCGACACGGCCAGCCGGTCGAAGCTCCGCCCATACCGCTCCACCAGACCGGCGCGCAGTTGCGCCACCGCCGCCGACGGCAGGAAGACCTCCTGGACGACGGGGCCGACGGGGTGGAGGTGATCACCGCGCGAATAGGGACGGTTCAGCTCCTCGAAGGCCTCGCTCGGAACGATCACCCGCGCGAACGCCTTCTCGCGATCGAGCGCCACGGAATTGTCCTGGCCGTCCTGCCACAGGCCGCGGCGGATCCAGACGCCGGCGACCTCGCCCGCCGTCACGGTGCGGTAGACTGACTCGAAGACATAGCCCCCGTCGAAGACCAGCGTCCGCGCCCCGGTGGTCAGCGCACGCAGGCGCAGGTAGTTGGCGAGGTCGTGCTCGTGGCTCTGCGCATGCAGCTTCGACCGGCCGATCAGCGGCGTCACGTCGAAGCCACGCGACTTGACCAGCGACATGCAGCTCGGATAGGCGGCGAAAACCGGACGCGCCCGCTGCGGCGCGAGCGCCCCGGCAACGAGCGCGCACCGCTGGGCATGACCGAGCCCGACGCCGTTCGTCGGCATGAAGACGATGTCGGCGGGGGTGCTGGCGGGGGCAGGCCGGCGGCGCACCGGCGCCTGCGCCGGCTCGTCGAACCAGGCCATCACCAGCTTGCCCGACACCTCCGCCGCGGCCCGGCTGGCGAGGACGTGCTCCGAGATCCCGCCGAGGTTGGGCAGGATCTCGCCATGCAGGAACCCGTCGAGCCCGAAGAGGCTCGGCGCCGCGATGAAGCCGTCGCTCTCGTTTGCGATCCGGTGGCCGGGACTGCCGTCCAGCAGCGGCACCCCGGCGACGAGCAGGTTCGCCGCGAGCATCTGCAGCCGGTAGCTGCCCTGGGTCCCGGAAAGGAACAGGCCGATGTCGGCCAGCGCCGCGAGATCCAGCGGCGGCACCTCGCCGTAGTGGAAGAAGGGGATCTCCCTGCCGTGGGCGGCGATCCAGTCCTGCTTGCCCTGGCTGCTCGTGACGACCGCCACCCGGAAGCGCCGGTGCGGCGCGAGCGCCAGCAGCGCGGCGGCCTGGATCGGGTCCTTCAGGTCCGGCCCCACCACGAGGACCCGCGGCGCCTCCGACTGGGGCCGCCAGCGCCGATCCGACCGCTTCACCCCGAAGACCGGCCCCGGCCGGTAGAGCGCCGGATCGGAGGGCGACACGTCCACAAGTTCGGGCTCGCGGCCCAGGACGTAAGCGAGTCGCGCCCGCACCCCGAGGGTGGTCTGCATCCGCGCGAAGCAGCCGAAGGCGCGCACCGCGACCTCGGTCCCGTCGGCGAGGCGGCGCAGCCGCACCAGCGCGTCGTCGGTCAGCCGGTCGGCCGCGAGCAGCGCCAGGCTGTCGCCGGCGCCGAGGCCGGCGTCGGCGAGCCGTGGGGCGAGGTCGAACTGCAGGCTGTGACCCGGCTTCTCGGGGATCGATCCGACCGCGATGCGCGCGGGCAGGCCGAGCGCCGCCAGCTGGTTTGCAAAGACCGCGAGATCGTCCGCGTCGGCGACCCCGCCCCCGGTCGTTTCACAGAAAAGCATCGGCAGAGACTTCCGATTCGATCAGTGCGAGCAGCCGGGAGGCCACCGGCTCCGGACGGTGGCGGGCAAGATCGGCCTGCGCCCGGAGCACGGCCGCCGCGTAGCGGCCGGGGTCAGAGATATGCGCCGCGACGATGCCGTCAACGCCTCTGCCGTCGTCGGCGACCACGCCGGGCCCGAACGCCTCGGCGGTGGCGGGATCGGTTACCACCAGCTTGCCGGCGGCAACCGCTTCGGCGATCGCCCGGCCATAGCTTTCCCGCAGAAGCGGGTGGGTGAAGTAGACGAAGAAGTCTATCCCGGCCAGGAAGTCTCCCACCCGCATTGCGCCGAACGGCTGCAGATCCCAGTGCGAGGGCAGGCTGTCGCGCTCGCGGAGCAGGCTGTCGGCGCCGAGGATCGCGCAGCGCTCGGCGTGCGGCGGGAACTGGGCACGCATCGCCGCAAGCGGCGGGAACTTCTCGACGCCCGGTCGCGAGTGGCGGCCACGGCGGTCGCGCGGGTGCGCGGTCGGCGGCAGGAACGGCAGGTCGCAGATGTTCGGCCAGTTGTCGGACGCGAGCCGCCAGTCCGATCCCGGCCTCCGGACGAGCCAGGCCGCGACGGTCGCCCGGTTTCCGTCCGACACCGGCGCGAGGATCGTCTCGCCGCCGGCGGTCCGCTCGGACACCAGATCGAGGCAGTGCGCCGCATCGAACCCCTCGGACCCGTCGGGCCGCAGGAAGTTCTCGTGCGTGACCACGATCGTGCGAGGGGCGCTGAGACGCGGCCGCAGCCGGCTGTCGAACCGCAGGCACGTCGGATTGTGCAGCACGACGACGTCGGCATGCACCACCGGGGGCTCCGGCAGCAGCCGCTGCCCGACCTCCTCGAGCGCGGCGAGGATCGCGGGGTTGGGCGAACGGCGCTTGAAGAGCGCCGACTCGAGATCATGGACCTTCAGGTCGACGCGCGGAGCGAGGGCGCGAATCTCGGACGCCACCGCGGCGGCGGTCCCGCCCGGGAAGCGCGTATCGACCAGGAGTGCCACGCGCCGCCTCGCCCTGGCAGGCGGGAGGAGCCCGATGGGGAGGGGCGGCGCCGGCTGGGCGGCGACTTCGGCGAGCATGCGCGACAGCACGCTCAATATGCCGAGGAGGGCGGGCCTTCGTTGCCCGCCGAGGGCTGCTGGCCGAGGCTGTCCGACAGGTTGCGATCGAACTTGAAGAAGTTGTTCGGGGCGGCCGATTCCACCAGGAACCGCCGCAGGAGGTTCGCGAGGCTGGAGCTTCCCTCGGTAAGCTCCGGGTGCAGCTTGAGGTACGCCCTGAGGCCCTGGACGTCGTTGTCGTCGAGGTAGCTGGCGATGGTCGAAAGCTGGTCGGAACTCGGCTGCGCGACCGAGATCGTGCTGCCGAGCTTCGCGGCCAGCATCAGCGCCGTTACTGCCGTTACGATCCTTCGTCGCATGCGCGTTCCGTACCGTTCGCACGCAGCCTCGCTGCGCCACCCCTTCACCCGATCCGTCGCGGAGACGGCCCACCGGACAGTGAATGCCAGATTGCGCAGCCCATCGCGAGGGATAAAACGCGGAGCCTACGTTGCTCGGCGGTCAATCACCGGCCGAGCAACCGGCTCCGCAGCATTCCCTCGACCGCCCGCTCGGAAACGCCCCCGGCGGCGGCGGGCGATGCCGGAGCCGCCGCCACGGGGACCTCCGCCGGCGCGACGGGGCGGCCGATCTGCCGCGGGCCGCGTTGCGCAGGGACCCCGGCCCGCTCGGGTTTGGCAGGATCGGCGATCGGCTGGACGGATTCCGGCTCGGCGATCGCGACCGGATAGCCGACCCCTTCGGGATCGAGGGGAATGCCGCCGGGCAGAGCCAGTGCCGCATGGCCGGGCGCGTCGGGCAAGGGCGCCGCGAACCGCAACGCCGTCTCCGCCACGGAGGGCTCCGCCGGAAGCGCGGCCTGCGGCAGCGGCCGCGGCGGCTGTTCGCTCCATTCGCTGCCGTCGGCATCCGTCCGCGGCAAGGCGCGCGCCCCGTCGGTCGGTGCTGCCTCCGGAGCCAGAAGCCGCCGCAGACTCGCGGGAGGCGCAGGCTCCGCCGGAGCCTCGGCGATCGGGTACGGGAAGGTCGCCAGCCTGCTCGCGAACGAGGGAAGCGCCGCGAGCGGCAGCGAAATCTCGGCGCGCGTCGGGACAAGATCGTCGGGTGGCGTCGGCGCGTTGCGGCCGAGCTCCCGCAGGTCCCGGTAGGCGAACGCCATCGGTGCGAGGCTGACCGGCGGAAGCCCCGGCAGGGGCGCGGTGGCGCGATTTGCCGGCGTGACGCCGGACCGCTCGCCGGGCGACGCGGGGCTCGCGGCCGGGCCGCCCGCCGGCCAATCGCTCTGTCCGACGGCCGGTGCCGGAGCGACAGACGGCGCCGGCGCTGGCGCTGGCGGAGCGGCCTCCCAGAGCGACGGCGACGTCAAAACCAGCACGACCGATGCCCCGAACACGCCGACGGCGAGGCCGTAGGCGAGTACCATCCCTCCCCAGTAGAGACCCCGCCCGGCCGGCGTGCCCGACCGTGGCGCAGCGGATTCGTCGCGATCGACGGGCGTGATCTCGGGCAAGGGAGGAGCGCCCCGAGGCGCCGCCCGCGCCGAATCCCCGGGGCGCAGCCGCGCCTCGGCGGGTCCCAGGGGCGGGTAACCGCCGTGAGCCGGCACCGCGCGATCGGCCAGGAGGAGGGATGCGAATCGGCTCCCGCTCTCTCCCCGGACCAGCTCGAGCGACGGAGCCCGAGCGGCTGGCGTCTTCCTGACGCTCTCCCATTCGGGAAGGCCGGGGCCGACGGGGAATTCCGGCGGCTCCGCCGGCGTGTCCGCGTAAACCGCCGGCTGCTGCCGGCCGAAGTCGCGCTTCGTGGGGTCGCCTTCGAGCAGCGACCGCCGACGCTGGAACATCGCCCCTCCCCGCTGCCGACGCCGTCCGCCCAAGCCCTTGGGGGGAAGCACCGCAGTCCCGATAGGAGGCAATCTAGAGGAGGTCGCGCCCGGTTTCCAGCCGCGCTTGGCCTCGCGCCGCGCGACGAAGCGGATTGCCTTGGTTTTCGCCCGTGCTGCGAGCTAAACAGATCGACATCCGCCCGGCCGAAGGCGGCCCGCCGGCGAGGAGAGACTGGCGATGAACCCGCCCCGCAGCTTCGCCTTGCCCCGGGAAGCCGACCTCGGCCTGCGCCGCATTGCGAGCGCCTCTGGCCTGGCGATCAGCGTCCTGCCGAACGGGACCATCTTCGCCATCGAACACCAGGGCGAACGGCGGACGTTGATCAACCAGATCCACGGCTCGCCGCTGCATGGAGGGATCGGCCGCATCTACCTGCGCACGCCCGACGCAAAGCCGGCCTCCTTCGAGACGGTCGGCCCCGAGGCGGGCGTCGCCCTCGCCGCCGCCCCAGATCGCTTCGTCTGGCACGGCGCGACGGCGGGCCTTCGGCACGAGGTGACCCTGTGGCTGCATCCGCGAGCCAGCTTCTGGCTCTGGCAGATGCGCGTCCTGAATGCCGGCGCCCGCCCGGTCAGCTGCAACGCCACCCTCGTCCAGGATGTCGGCCTCGGCGACCGCGGCTTCGTCATGAGCAACGAGGCCTTCGCATCGCAGTATATCGACCACCACGTCGCGACCCACCCGTCCTGCGGCCCTGTGGTCATGAGCCGCCAGAATCTTGCCCAGGGCGGCACGCATCCCTGGGTGGCCCACGGTTGCCTCGACGGCGCTGCCGCCTTCGCCACCGACGCGACCCAGCTCCTCGGCCCCGCCTACCGCGACCGCGGGCGCATCGACCCCGGCCTCGAGCTTCCGAGCGAGGTGCTCCAGCACGAGGTCGCCTGCCCGACCATCCGCTCGCGAACCGTCCGGCTGGATCCGGGTGCCGAGGCGAGCTGGACCTTCTTCGGCGCTTTCGAGCCCGACCACCCCGACGCCTCCGGCACCGCCGACCTGGCGCGCATCGAGCGGGTCCTGGCAGGTGCCGGCGACCTCGCGCCCGCCGCCGCCGCGCCGTGTTCGCCGACACGCGGGCTGCTGCAGGACGCCGCTGTCCTCGCCGGCGACCCGCTCGACGAAACCGAGATCGCCCTCCGCTACCCCGAGCGCACCCACGAGGAGCGGATAGCCGGCCGCCTCGCCTCCTTCTTCGTGCGCGACGGTGCGCACAACCGCCACGTCGTCCTGCGCGACAAGGAGCGGACGCTCGCCCGCCGGCACGGGTCGATCCTGCGCACCGGCCAGGGCATGCTGCTCGACGAGACCACCATGTGCGCGACGTGCTGGATGCACGGCGTCTTCGCGTCACTGCTCACGATCGGCAACACGTCGTTCCACCGGCTGTTCTCGGCCTCGCGCGACCCCTACAACATCACCCGCGCCGGCGGCCTGCGCATCCTCGTCGACATCGGCGCCGGCTGGCGCCTCCTCGCCGAGCCGTCGGTCTTCGAGATGGGCCTCAGCGACTGCTGCTGGCGCTACCGCCTCGACGGCCGAACCGTCACCGTGCGCACCGTCGCGGCGGGCGACGATCCGGCGATGACCTGGCAGGTCACCGTAGACGGCCCCGCCTGCCGCTTCCTCGTCTTCGGCGGCCTCGTTCTCGGCGAGCGTGACTACGACACCGCCGGCCGGGTCGAGATCGACGCCGGCCGCCACCGCGTCGCCTTCCGCCCCGACCCGACCTGGCTCTGGGGCAAGGCCTACCCCGACGCGGTCTACATCATGATGAGCAGCACCCCCGATGCCATCGAGGCGATCGGCGGCGACGAGTTGCTGTACGCCGACGGCCAGCCCCGCGGCGGCGCCTTCGTGGCGCTCCGCTCCCGCCCGACGACCTCGCTTTTCTTCGCCGTCACCGGCTCGCTGCGCGACCCCGCCGCCGCCGAGCGGGTGGCCGACCGCCTCGCGGCCGGCTTCGACGAAGCCGCCCTGCTCGCCCCGGCCGCACGCTACTGGGACCGCGTCACCCGCCGCCTCCGGCTCGAAGGCGACGGCGATGGGATCGCGGGCTTCGACACGCTCTTCCCCTGGCTCGCGCAGAACGCGATGATCCACCTGACCGTCCCGCACGGCCTCGAACAATCGGGCGGCGCCGCGTGGGGCACCCGCGACGTCTGCCAGGGCCCGGTCGAGTTCCTGCTGGCACTCGAGCACGACGCCCCGGTCCGCGAGATCCTGCGCATCGTCTTCGAGCAGCAGCAGGAAGCGCGCGGCGACTGGCCGCAATGGTTCATGCTCGAGCCCTACGCCCAGATCCGCGACCGGCACAGCCACGGCGACGTCATCGTCTGGCCGCTCAAGGCGCTCTGCGACTACCTCGAGGCGACGAACGACCTCGGCTTCCTCGACGAGTCCGTCGCCTGGCGCGGCGAGGACCTCGCAAGGACCGCCCGTACCGACACCATCGCGGCGCACGTCGACAAGCTCCTCGCCACCGTCCGCGACCGCTTCATCCCCGGCACCAGCCTCATGCGCTACGGCGAGGGCGACTGGAACGACTCACTGCAGCCGGCCGATCCGCACCTGCGCGACTGGATGGTGTCGAGCTGGACGGTGGCGCTGCTCTACCAGCAGCTCGTCCGCTACGCCGAGGTCCTCGCGCGCGCCGGACGCCCCGATGACGACCTGGGCACCCTCGCCGCCGCGATCCGCGCCGACTTCCACCGCCACCTCGTCCGCGACGGCGTCGTCGCCGGCTATGCGCTCTTCGATCCCGCCGGCGTCGAGCCCGAGCTCCTGCTCCACCCGAGCGACACCCGCACCGGCCTGAGCTACTCCCTGCTCCCGATGACCCAAGGGATCCTCGGCGGCCTCTTTGACGAAGCGCAGGCGCGCCACCACCTCGACCTGGTCCGCGCGCACCTCGCCTTCCCCGACGGCATGCGGCTGATGGACCGCCCGGTCGCCTACCACGGCGGCACCGAGCGCATCTTCCGCCGTGCCGAGTCGGCCGCCTTCTTCGGCCGCGAGATCGGCCTCATGTATACCCACGCCCACCTCCGGCAGGGCGAGGCGCTGATCGCACTCGGCGAGGCAGGCGAGGCCTGGCAGGCGCTGCAGGCGGCGAGCCCGATCGGCGTCACCGAGACCGTCGGCAACGCCACCCCCCGCCAGCGCAACGCCTACTTCAGCAGCAGCGACGCCGCCTTCCCCGACCGCTACCGCGCCAGCGCCGAGTGGAGCCGGGCCCGCGACGGCACCGTCGCGGCCGAGGGCGGCTGGCGCGTCTACTCGAGCGGTCCGGGCCTCTTCGCCAACCAGCTCGTCTGCCGCATCCTCGGCATCCGCCGCCGCTTCGGTGAACGGATCGTGGAGCCGGTGCTGCCGCCGGACATCGGCGCGCTCCGGCTCGAAATGGACCGGGAAGGCGAGCGCCGCCGCTGGGACCTCAGCGCCGCCCTTCCGCCCGACGGTCCGCACCGCTAGGTTCCCGGGCGGGCCGCGGGAGACGGCCGAAGGAGGAGGCGCCGATGGGACTTCTGGCCTACATGGCTGCGGCGGCGGGATGCGGGATCCTCGTCGCCTTCCAGCCGCTGATGAACGCGATCCTCGCCCGCGCCATCGGCAGCGCCTTCGGCGCGACGCTGGTCTCGATCCTGGTCGCCGCCGTCGGGGCGATCGCCATGGTCGCGATCACCGGCCGCGGCGAGATGAGCCGCGCGACGCTGGCCAGCGTCCCCTGGTGGGTCTATCTGGCGGGCTTCGTCGGCACCGTCTTCGTCGCCGGCGGCGTCGTGATCGCGCCGGCGATCGGCGCGCTCCTGTTCCTCGCCTGCGTCATCGCCGGCCAGCTCACCGGCGCGACGCTCGCCGACCACTTCGGCCTCTTCGGCCTGCACGTCCGCCCGGTCTCGCCAGGCCGCCTCGCCGGCATCGCGCTGGTGCTCGGCGGCGCGATCCTGGCGCAGCGCAGCTAGCCGGCCTTCTGGCCGTTAAGCGCGAGCACGATGTCGACCATCTCCGGCATGAACCGCTCGCCCATCCCCATGGCGACCCCGAGCTTCAGCGTCTGCAAGGCGCCGTCCGACATCAGGGTGGCGGCGCCGTGCCCGTTGGCAAGCCGGTTGTAGTAGACGAGGTCCTTCATCCCGTTCGCCAGCGTGAACTTGTGCGCGGTCGCATCGCCCTCGACGGCGTACTTCGAGAAATTCTGGAAGTTGCCGCAGTTCATCCCGGAGTTCGACAGCACCTCGCGGAAGACGCTCGCCTCGATGCCGACCTTCTCGACCATGGCATAGCATTCCGACCAGATCGCGGCGTAGCCCAGCGCGACGAGGTTGTTGATGAGCTTGATCGCGTGCGCCGATCCGACCGGCCCGCCGACGGGGATGACCGCACTCGCCCAGGTCGCGAGCAGCGGCCGCCACTTCTCGACGAGCTCCGCCGGGCCCCCGACGAAGGTCGTCGCCTCGCCGCTCCAGGTATGCTGCGGGGTGCGCGACAGGGGCGCGTCGAAGAGCGTGATCCCCGGCGCGAGCTCCTCCGCCAGCCGCGCGGTCACCGCGGGCTCCGACGTCGAGGTGTCGATGATCGTGAACCCCGGCCGCGCCGTTTCGCGCAGCGCGGCGACGACCGCCTCGACCTCCGGGGCGCCGGTGACGCAGAGGACGACCGCATCGCATCCGGCCGCCATCTCGGCGAGGCTCGCGACCTCGACCGCCCCGCGCGCCACGAGGTCGTCGACGGCCTCGCGCTTGCGGTGGGCGATGACCCGCAGCGGAAAGCCCTTCTCGACCGCGTTCTTCGCCATCCCCCAGCCCATCAGGCCCACGCCCACGAAGCCCACCACCGGTTTCTCGGTCATCCGCATCCTCCCGCTCGGGGCATTGTGCACCGCAGCCCCGCCGGTCAATAACAGGCGCGGGACGAGGGAGGGAAGCCGATGAAGCCCGAGGTGCTGCAGATCGCGCCGATGCTGCCGCGGGTCGAGGCGGCGCTCGACGCCGCCTACGAGGTCCACCGCTACTTCGATGCCCCGGACCGCGCGGCGCTGCTGGCCGCGACGGGGCCGCAGATCCGGGCGGTGGCGACCGACGGCCACTACGGCATCGCGCCCGCGATCCTCGCGGCGTTGCCGGCGCTCGAGGTGGTCGCGAGTTACGGCGTCGGCTACGACGCCATCGACACCGCCGCCTGCCGCGCGCGCGGGGTACGGGTCACGAACACCCCCGACGTGCTCAACGACGCCGTCGCCGAGCTCGCGCTCGCGCTGATGCTCGGGCTGTGCCGCCGAATCCCGCAGACCGACGCCTACGTCCGCGCCGGCAAGTGGCCGGCGGGCACCTTCGGGCTGACCGGCGAGCTGACCGGGGCGCACGCCGGCATCCTCGGGCTCGGGCGCATCGGCAAGGAGATCGCCCGGCGGCTGCAGGCGATGCGGATGCGCGTCTCCTACCACGGCCGCCACGAGCAGCCGTACCAGCCCTTCGAATACTACCCCGACCTCGCGGCCATGGCGCGCGAGGTCGACTGGCTCGTCGTCGCCGCACCCGGTTCGGCCGCGACCCGCGGGATCGTCTCGCGCGAAGTCCTCGCGGCGCTCGGCCCCGACGGGGCGCTGGTCAACATCTCGCGCGGCGCCCTGGTCGACGAGCCGGCGATGGTCGAGCTGCTGGTCGCCGGCAAGCTCGGCGGCGCCGCGCTCGACGTCTTCGCCGAGGAGCCGCGCGTGCCGCCCGAGCTCTTTGCACTGCCCAACGTGGTCCTGTCGCCGCACCAGGGGTCGGCCACGCGCAAGACCCGGGCTGCGATGGGCGACCTCGTCGTCGCCAACCTCGCCGCCCACTTCGCCGGCGACCCGCTACTGACGCCCGTGGTCTGAGACGACGCCTTGTCGCCCCGCGATAAGGATGTAAGTCGCGCTCAAATCGCAAGAGATTGATATTGCGATATTTTTACCGCCAAGTTCATCGCTTCTTTACGATCGGGCGTGGCAGTCCGCCTCACCGCGCGAGCTGCGCCGCCGCCTCGGCGAGCGCCGCTCCGGGCAGGATCATAAGCATCCCGTCGCCGCCGAACTCGACCTCGAGCGGCCCGGCCGCCACGTTCGACGTCCCGACCCGCCCGTCCGGCGCGAAGGCGATACCGTCGATCGGCCACCGCAACCCGCGCGACGCGATCCCGCGGACCGGCGCCATCGGGAAGAACGAAACCGGCGTCCCCGCCGGCAGGTCGATCGCGAACCGCCGCGGGCAGAGGAAGCAGATCTCGCCGCCACCCATCAGGACGACGGCGCGTCCCGGGTTCTTCGCCAGCGCGTTCACTGCCGCCAGGTGATGGTCGAGCCGCCCGCCGAGGAAGCCAAGCCCGACGAAGAGCGGCGCCTCGACCGAGTAGAGGCATTTCTCGAGGTCGGTGCTGTCCTGCTCGGCGAGCCGATGGACCGGCACCCCCGCCCGCTCCAGCGCCGCCGGGTCGCGCAGCGAATCCATGTCGCCGATCACGGCCCGGAACCTGAAACCCTCCGGCAGCGGCACGTCGCCGCCGCCGTCGGCCCCGATCGCCTCGGGCGCCAGCGCCAGCGCGGCGGCGAGCTGGCCGGGCGCGACCGGCCCGCCGCCGACCAGCGTCACTGGGCCGGCGGCGCGGTAGAGGGTGCGGGTGCGGGCGTCGGCCAATCGCGGATCACCACGGCGGAGACGCTGTTCTTCGGCGACCCGTCGATGAGCTTGTCGGAATAATTCAGGTATACCAGCGTGTTGCGTGCCTTGTCGAAGAAGCGCACCACCTGGATGTGCTTGAAGATCAGGCTCGCCCGCGCCGAGAAGACCTCCTCGCCGTCCTCGAGCTCGCCGGTGATCGCAATCGGCCCGGTCTGCTCGCAGTCGATGGAGGCGTCCGAGGTATCCTCGGCGATCCCGAGGCTCCCCTTGATGCCGCCGGTGCGCGCCCGGCTCATGAAGCAGGCGACCCCCTGCACCTTGGGATCGTCGAAGGCCTCGACGGTGATCCGGTGGTTGGCGCCGAGGATCTTGATCGCCGTCGTGACCTCGCCGACCTGCTCGGCGCGCCCGGCGACCGCGCCGAGCAGCAGGAGCGCCGACGCCGAGGCCAGCCGCTGCAAGGATCCCATCTTGCCCCCGTGCGCAAAGAACCGTCCCGGCTAGGGGCTCCGAACCCCGGCACGATGTCAAGCACCGCCGCCGGCTGCCGCCGTCGTGGGCAGCGGCTGCGCAGTGGGCGCGCGTTGGGCATCCGGGCGCGTCCAGCGGCAGTCTAGCCGTTTGCGTCGCCCGGATCGATGTGCTTACATCCGGGCAAAAGCGGCACAACCGCCGCAGCCCGAAGTCCAGCAGGGACGCACGCATGGCAGATCCGCGCGACAGCGCCGCCTTCGTAGCCTTCGAGCACGTGCAGAAGAGCTACGACGGCGAGACCCTCGTGGTCAAAGACCTCAATCTCCATATCGGCAAGGGCGAGTTCCTGACCATGCTGGGACCGTCCGGGTCCGGCAAGACCACCTGCCTGATGATGCTCGCGGGCTTCGAGACGGCGACCCACGGCGAGATCACCCTCGCCGGCCGCCCGATCAACTCGGTGCCGCCCTACAAGCGCGGCATCGGCATGGTGTTCCAGAACTACGCGCTCTTCCCGCACATGACGGTCGGCGAGAACCTCGCCTTCCCGCTGCAGGTCCGCAAGCTCCCGAAATCCGAGATCGACGCCAAGGTGACGCGCGCCCTCGACATGGTGCAGATGGGCCGTTTCGCCGGCCGCCGCCCGGCACAACTCTCCGGCGGCCAGCAGCAGCGCATCGCGCTCGCGCGCGCCCTCGTCTTCGAGCCCGAGCTCGTGCTGATGGACGAGCCGCTCGGCGCCCTCGACAAGCAGCTGCGCGAACACATGCAGTTCGAGATCAAGCACCTGCACGAGCGGCTCGGCGTCACCGTCGTCTACGTGACCCACGACCAGTCCGAGGCGCTGACCATGTCGGACCGGGTCGCGGTCTTCAACGACGGCCGCATCCAGCAGCTCGCCCCGCCCGAAGACCTCTACGAGCGGCCGACCAACAGCTTCGTCGCCCAGTTCATCGGCGAGAACAACACGCTCTCGGGCGCGGTCGAGACGATCGCCGGCGACCGTTGCACCGTGAAGCTCGCCGACGGCTCGGTGATCGACGCGCTGCCGGTCAACGTGACCAGGCCCGGCGACCGCACGCTCGTCTCGATCCGTCCCGAGCGGGTCGAGTTCCGCGCCGACCGGATGCCGGCCGACACCCACAAGCTCGAGGCCGAGGTGCTCGAGTTCATCTACATGGGCGACAGCTTCCGCACCCGGCTGCGCGTCGCCGGCAACGACAACTTCATCATGAAGTGCCGCAACGCCGTCGACCAGCGCCGGCTCGAGCCGGGCGAGAAGGTCATTGTCGGCTGGCACGTCGCCGACAGCCGGGCACTCGACTCCGCCTGAGGGATGCGCGGCTGGGCCAGGACCCGGGACCGCCGCGGAAGTGACTGATTGGGTTGACGACTTAGGGAGAACCGCATGACCCTTCGCCTGCTGCTCGGCGCCGCCGCCCTCGCGATCGCCCCGATCGCGTCCGCGGCCTTCGCCGACGACCTGCCCCCCTGCGACGGCTGCGCCGATGCCATGACCGTGGTGTCCTGGGGCGGCGCCTACCAGAATTCGCAGCAGAAGGCCTATTCCGAGCCCTACGCGGCGCTGACCGGCACCAAGTTCACCTGGGACGAGAGCTCGAACGAGGCCGTCGCCAAGCTGCGCGCCCAGTTCGAGGCCGGCAACGTCACCTGGGATCTCGTCGACGTCGAGGGCCCCGACAGCCAGCGGCTCTGCGACGAGGGCCTCGCGCTCGAGATCGACGCCGACAAGGTGCTCGCCAAGGGGACCGACGGCTCGCTGCCCTCGGCCGACTTCGGCGATTCCTTGATCAACAAGTGCTTCATCCCGCAGATCTGGTTCTCGACGACCCTCGGCTACCGCACCGACGTCGCCGAGTGGGGCGGCAAGACCCCGACCCAGCTCTGCGACCTCTTCGACCTGAAGACCTTCCCGGGCAAGCGCGCGCTCGAGAAGCGGCCCAAGAAGAACCTCGAATGGGCGCTGCTCTGCGACGGCGTCGCCAAGGACGACCTCTACGACGTGCTCTCGACCCCCGAGGGCGTCGACCGCGCGCTGAAGAAGCTCGACTCGATTAAGGCCGACACCGTCTGGTGGTCGGCCGGCGCCGAGACCCCGCAGCTCCTCGCCGACAAGGAAGTCGTGATGGGCTCGACCTACAATGGCCGGCTCTTCTCGGTCATCGTCGACCAGAAGCAGCCCGTGGCGATGCTCTGGGACTACGAGAACTTCGACTTCGACGGCTGGATCATCCCGGCGAACCTGCCGAAGGAGCGGCTCGACCGCGTGCTCAACTTCCTCTACTTCGCGACCGACACCCAGCGGCTCGCCGACCAGGCCAAGTACATCTCCTACGGCCCGGCGCGCGCCTCCTCGCAGCCGCTCGTCGAGGCCTCGATGAAGCCCTACATGCCCACCAACCCCGACAACATGAAGAACTATCTTATCAACAACATCGAGTGGTGGGCCGACAACCAGGACGAGGTCGAGGCCAAGTTCCAGGCCTGGCTCGCGCAGTAACGCCGAAACCGGCCGGGGCGGCCTCCGCCCCGGCCCCTTGCGCCGGAGGGGGCGATGAGCGACGCGACCGCAGGACCGGCCCCCCGGAGCGGCCCGATGCTCGCCGCCGACGGACGGCCGCTGAAGGCGAGCCTCCGCCGCGCCCAGCGGGCGCAGAAGATGCGCGCGCTGATGCTGATCGCGCCGCTGCTCATCTTCGTCCTGGTCAGCTTCCTCCTGCCGATCGGCGACATGCTGTTCCGCTCGGTCGAGAACCAGATCGTTCCCGAGACCCTGCCGAAGACCGTCGCCGCGCTGCACGACTGGGATGCGGGCTCGGGCGAGGTCCCCGGCGAGCCGGCCTTCGCCGCGCTGCACGACGACCTGACCGTCGCCGTCGCCGAGAAGACCAACACCCGCCTCGGCCAGCGGCTGAACTACGAATACTCCGGCATGTCCTCGCTGATGCGCGGCGTCGTGCGCGACCTGAAGAAGATGGACCCCGCGCAGCCGTTCAAGGACCAGTTTATCGCCGCAGACAAGAAATGGGGCGACCCGGCCGTCTGGCAGACGATCAAGCTCTTCTCCGGGCGCTACACTTCGGGCTACCTGCTGAACGCGCTCGACCTGCAGCTGACCCCGGACGGCATCACCTCCAAGCCCCCGGACCAGCGCATCTACGTCAAGCTCTTCCTCCGGACCATGGCGCTCAGCCTCGTCATCACCGGCTGCTGCCTGCTCCTCGGCTACCCGATCGCCTGGCTCCTGGCGAGCCTGCCGCTGCGCAGTTCCAACCTCCTGATGATCGTGGTCCTGCTGCCGTTCTGGACCTCGCTGCTGGTACGAACCGCGTCATGGAAGGTGCTCCTGCAGCAGCAGGGCGTGATCAACGACATCCTAGTCTGGCTCGGCGTCATCGACGACGCCCACCGGCTCGTGATGATCAACAACATGACCGGCACGATCATCGCGATGACCCACATCCTCCTGCCGTTCATGATCCTGCCGCTCTTCTCGGTGATGAAGGGGGTCTCGCCCTCCTACGTCCGCGCCGCGAAGTCGCTCGGCGCCAACGACTGGACCGCCTTCTGGCGCGTCTACTTCCCGCAGACGATCCCGGGCATCGGCGCCGGCGCCATCCTCTGCTTCATCCTCGCGATCGGCTACTATATCACCCCCGAGCTCGTCGGCGGCACCTCCGGCGTCTTCATCTCGAACCGGATCGCCTACCACATCTCCTCGTCGCTGAACTGGGGGCTCGCGGCCGCGCTCGCGACGCTGCTCCTCGTGGTCGTGCTCGTCCTCTACTACACCTACGACCGCATCGTCGGCATCGACAACGTCAAGCTCGGGTAACCGCCGATGGCCCTGCCCCCCTACGCCTCGACCGGCCAGCGCATCTGGTACTGGACCTTCCGCGGGATCTGCGTGCTGATCCTCTTGTTCCTGATCCTGCCGATCCTCATCGTCATTCCCTTGAGCTTCAACGCCACCGACTTCTTCACCTTCACGCCCGGGATGCTGCAGTTCGACCCGGCCGCCTATTCGCTCCGGCACTACCAGGACTTCTTCACCAACGCCGACTGGCAGCACGCGCTCTGGAACTCGGTGCGGATCGCGCCGGTCGCGACGCTGATCGCCGTCGTCCTCGGCACCATCGCCGCCGTCGGGTTGAGCCAGCGGCACGTGCCCTTCCGCGGCGCGATCATGGCGATCCTGATCTCGCCGATGATCGTGCCGCTGATCATCTCGGCGGCCGGCATGTACTTCTTCTACAGCCGCCTCGGGCTGCAGGGCACCTACTGGGGCGTCGTCCTCGCCCACGCCGTCCTCGGCATCCCCTTCGTCATTATCACCGTGACGGCGACGCTCGTCGGCTTCGACCAGAGCCTCGTCCGCGCCGCCGCCAACATGGGCGCGGGACCCATCACCACCTTCTTCAAGGTGCAGATGCCGCTGATCCTTCCGGGCGTGATCTCCGGCGCGCTCTTCGCCTTCATCACCTCGTTCGACGAGGTCGTCGTCGTCCTCTTCGTCGGCTCCGCCCAGCAGAAGACCCTGCCCTGGCAGATGTTCATCGGCCTCCGCGAGCAGATCTCCCCGACCATCCTCGCCGTCGCCACCGTCCTCGTCGCGATCTCCGTCGCCCTCCTCGCCACCCTAGAGCTCCTTCGACGCCGCTCCGAGCGCCTCCGCGGCATGAGCCCCGGCTGACGCCCCCGTCCCAACGGCGTGCCTCCCCGGCCAGGGCCTGTTCGCCGGAGCCGCCGTCGCGCGATGCCCCTTCGAGCCCGCGGCCGGGAGTTTGTTCGCTGGTGAGTCCCGAGCCCCTTTCGCACCCCGGCCACACCGCCAAGGGCAGCCTTCGCGCCGCGGGTGGGCGGGTGGGGCGGCGCGAAGGCTGCCCTTCCCCCCGACCGGTCAGATCCCCGGCGGCGGCCTGAGCCGCGCCATCATCCGGCAGTCGACCAGCCGCCCGGCGCGCAGCACCGCCGCCCGCTGCGTCCCCTCGTTCCCGAACCCGAGCGACTCGTAGAGCGCGATCGCCGCAGCGTTGTCGGCGTCGACCTCGAGCTGCAGCCGGACGAGCCCGAGCCAGCCGTCGGCGAGCTCGATCAGCGCCGCCATCAGCCGCCGCCCGATCCCCCGCCGGCGGAAGTCGTCGTGCACGGCCACGAACACCTCGGCGGCGTGGCCCATCCGCCCCCGGAACGGGATCAGCGCCGCCTGCCCGACCACCCGCCCGCCGATCACCGCGACGAGGTTGTAAACCTCCTCGCTGTCGACGAACCGCTCGCGCACGAAGCGCTCGCCGGTGAACGGCAGCCGCAGCGTGCCGTACCGGACCCCCGGCAGGTTGGCGAGCTCGATCAGCCCGGGCACGTCCTCCTGCCGCGTCGCGCGGATCTCGATGGCGCTCTCCTCGGCCATGCCGGCTCCACTGCCCTGATCCCAAGGGCGATAGGACGGATTTGCCGAAGCCTGGCGAAGGAATGGCGACCAACAGCCCTTCTCTCGCTGAGACAGGCGCCCGCATTCTGAGCGCCGTTTGCATCCCCCTCGCCGGCGCCGAAGTCCCCTTCCGCCCGGCCGCGATCCGCCCTAAGTGATCCCCATGACCCCCGACCCGGACACGCTGATCGCCTGCCCGACCTGCGACATGCTGCACCGGGAGGTCGACGTCCCCCCGGGCGGCCGGCTGCGCTGCCGCCGCTGCGGCACCGTCCTGATGACCGGCCGCGCCAACGCACTCGACCGGGCGCTGGCCGGCGCCTTCGGCAGCGTCATCCTGATGCTCGCCGCGATCTTCTTCCCCTTCCTCGAGCTCTCGATCGCCGGCCTCCACCGCAAGGCCTCGCTGCTCGACGCCGCCCTTGCCTTCACCAGCGGCATCGTGATCCCGCTCTCGGCCGCGACGGCGCTCCTCATCATCGTGCTGCCGCTCGTCCGCGCCGCAGCCCTCGGCTACACGCTCCTGCCGCTCCGCCTCGGCCGCCCGCCCGCCCGTGGCGCCGAGCGCGCCTTCCGCCTCGCCGCCCACCTGCGCCCCTGGGCGATGGCCGAGGTCTTCCTGATCGGCGTCGTCGTCGCCTTGGTGAAAATCGGCGGCATGGCCAGCGTCGACCTCGGCCCCGCCTTCTGGGCAATGGCCGCCCTCGTCCTCCTCGTGGTCTACGAGGCGACCGGCCTCGACGAATGGCTGATATGGCAGACCCTCGACCGCGCCCGCCGGTCCTGACCGCCCGCGACGCCGGCCTCGCCGGCTGCCGGACCTGCGGCAGGGTCGCGCCCCTCGGCACGCCCACCTGCCCGCGCTGCGGCTCGGCGCTCCACAGCCGCATCCCGGCGAGCCTGCAGCGCGTCCTCGCGCTCCTTCTCGTCGGCTTCATGTGCTACGTCCCCGCGAACCTCCTGCCGATGCTCAAGACCCGGACCTTCGGCCGCGAGAGCGACAACACCATCTTCGGCGGCGTGCTCGAGCTCCTGCACCACGGCGCCTGGGACGTGGCCGGGGTCGTCTTCTTCGCCAGCATCGTCATCCCGATCACCAAGTTCGTGGTCATCCTCTACCTCTGCTGGTCGATCCGCTTCCGCGTCACCCTCCACGTCCATGCCCGCATCCGGCTCTACGAGGTGGTCGAGTTCATCGGCCGCTGGTCGATGATCGACGTCTTCGTCGTCGCGATCCTGACCGCGCTCGTCCAGCTCGGCTTCCTTGCCTCGATAAATCCCGGCTCGGCCGCGGTTTTCTTCGCCCTCTCGGTTGCCTTCACCATGCTCTCGGCGCAGTCTCTCGACCCGCGCCTGATCTGGGACAGCACCGAGCCGGAGACCGTTACGCATGGCTGATACCGCCCCGCCGGCGCCGGAAATCGACCCGGCGCGCGAGGAGGCCGGCTGGCGCGTGTCGCCGGTCTGGCTGGTGCCGCTGCTCGCCCTCGTCGTCGCCCTCGCCGTCGCCTGGCAGACCTATTCCCAGCGCGGTCCGACGATCCGGATCGTGTTCGACAGCGCCGCCGGCGTCGAGGCCGGCCAGACCGCCGTCCGCTTCCGCGACGTCCAGGTCGGGGTCGTCGAGCGCGTCGATCTCAGCTCCGACCTCAAGCAGGTCGTCGTGACCGCCCGGATCAACAAGGACGTGGCGCGGTTCGTCGACGGCGACGCGAAATTCTGGGTCGTCCGCCCGACCGTCTCGGCTCAGGGCGTGTCCGGCATCGAGACCGTGATTTCGGGCGTCTACATCGGCGCCTCCTGGGACGACAAGCCCGGCCCGCGCGAGGAGCTCTTCCAGGGCCTGCCGCGCCCGCCGCAGACCCCGGCCGGCACCGCCGGAATCCGCCTCGAGCTGCACGCCCCCGACGGCGGCTCGATGGCCGTCGGCGCGCCGGTCCTCTACAAGCGCATCAAGGTCGGCCAGGTCGAGGACATCGAGCTCACCGACGCCGGCGACGTGACGATCGAGGTCTTCATCAACGCGCCGAACCAGAAGTTCGTGACCATGGGCACGCGCTTCTGGAACGCCAGCGGCTTCTCGATCGACCTCGGCGGCGGCGGGGCGTCGCTCAACGTCGACAGCCTCCTGTCGCTCCTGCAGGGCGGGATCTCCTTCGACACCGTCGGGCCGGACACCGCCGCGCCCGACGCCGGCCACGTCTTCGAGCTCTACCCGTCCGAGAACGCCGCCCGCCGCAACCTCTTCGAGGCCGAGCCCGGCGACCGGCTGATGCTCGACGCCCGCTTCGACGGCTCGGTGCAGGGCCTCGAGCCCGGTGCCGTCGTCCGCTACCACGGCCTCGACGTCGGCGAGGTCACCCGGCTGCAGGCCGTCGTCGTCGGCGAGGGCGAAGGGCGCCGCCTCGCGCTGCAGACGACGCTGGCACTCGTCCCGCCGCGGCTCGGCATCCACGGCGGCGACGAACCGAAGCAGACGCTCGACTTCATCGACGGCCTCGTCGCGCGCGGCCTGCGCGCCCGCCTCGCCAGCACCGGCCTCCTCACCACCACCCTCTACGTCGAGCTCGTCGACCTCCACGACGCGCCGCCTGCCGGCATCGACACCGACGCGAAGCCCTTCCCGATCCTGCCGAGCGTGCCGTCCGACGCCACCAGCCTCACCGCCTCGGCCCAGGGCCTGATGGCGCGGCTGAGCTCGCTGCCGCTCGAGGACGTGGTGACGAGCGCGGTCAACCTCATCGACAGCGCCAACGCGCTGATCTCGTCGCCAGAGGTCCGCTCGGCCCCGGAGAACCTCGGCGCGCTGATCGCCGACCTGCGGGAGACCGTCGATTCGAGCGGCATCAAAGAGGCCCCGGCGCAGGTCGCCGCGATCCTCGCTTCGGCGAAGGCGCTGGTCGACCAGGCCGGCCAGGCCCAGCTCGTCCGGCACCTCGACGAGACCCTCGCGACCGCCAAGGCCGCCATCGCCAGCATCGGCAGCGCCGCCGACGGCGTCCCGGCGCTGATCGAGCAGGTCAACGCGCTCTCGGCCAAGGCGAACGCCCTGCCGCTCGACCAGCTGGTCGCCTCGGCCACGCAGCTCGTCGACGGCCTCGATGCCTTCGTGAAGAGCCAGGACGTCGCGAACATCCCGGGCTCGGTCGCGGCCTCGCTCGACGAGCTGCGCGGCGCCATCGCCGACCTCCGCACCGGCGGCGCCATCGACAACGTCAACGCCACCCTGGCCTCGGTCCGGGCGATCGCCGACCAGGCCAAGGACGCCGAGCTCGTCGCCAGGCTCACCGACACGCTCGCCACCACCAGGGAGACCGTCGCCGGCATCGGCACCGCGACGGCCGGCGTGCCGGCCGTCGTCGATCAGATCGAGGCCTTGTCGAAGAAGGCGAACGCCCTGCCGCTCGACCAACTCGTCGCCTCGGCCAGCGACCTCGTCGCCAGCCTCGACGCCCTGGTCAAGAGCGAGGGGGTGACAAACCTTCCGGCCTCGGTCAACGCCTCCCTCGACCAGCTGCGCGCCGTCGTCGCCGAGTTGCAGGGGGGCGGCGCCATCGACAACGTCAACGCGACCCTCGCCTCGGTGCGGCAGATGACCGAGGACGCGCAGCAGGCGCGCCTCGTCGACTCGCTGCGGGAGGTCATCGCGCAGGCGAAGGTCGCCGTCGGCAGCGTCAGCACCGCGACCGAGGACCTGCCGGGGCTGATCGCCTCCCTCAACACCCTCTCCGCCAACGCCGCCAAGCTCCCGCTCGACCAGCTCGTCACGACCGCCACCCAGACGCTGAACACCGCCGACAGCTTCCTTGCCTCGAACGGCGTCGCCGACGTCCCGCCGAAGCTCGCGGCCTCGCTCGAGGAGTTGCGCGGCCTCCTCGCCGAGCTGCGCCAGGGCGGCGCCGTCGCCAACGTCAACGCGACCCTCGCCTCGGCCGACCGCGCCGCCGACGCGATCACCACGGCCGCCGCCGACCTGCCGACCCTGATCACCCGCCTCAACACCGTCGCCGAGCGCGCCGACGCCGCGCTCTCGACCGTCGGCCCCGATTCGAAGACCAACCGCGACCTGATCCTGGTGCTGCAGGAGGTGCGCGACGCGGCCCGCTCGATCAACGCCCTCGCCCAGGCGCTGCAGCGCCAGCCCAACTCGGTCATCTTCGGGAGATGAGCATGCGAACCCTGCCGCTCCTCGCCGTCGGCCTCCTGCTCGCCGCATGCGGTTCCCCCGACTACTACCTGCTGCCGCAGCCCGCCGCGGCGCCCCGGACCGGGGCGCCGGTCGGCACCGTCGCCGTCGCCGATATCAGCCTTCCCGCCTACGCCAGCGCCCTCGAGATCGCCGCGCTGACCGGGCCGGAAACGCTGCATCTCGACAAGAAGGCGCTCTGGGCCGACAATCCGCAGCGCGCCCTGACCCGCCAGCTCGCCGCCGCGCTCGAAACCCGCCTCGGTGCGGACGTCGGCACCGAGCCCTGGCCCGGCTTCGACGCCCCCGGCCTGCGCATCGAGGTCACCGTCGACCGGATGATCGGCGCCCCCGGCGGTTCCCTCGACTTCGCCGGCCAGTACGCCGTCGTCGCCCCGGCGAGCGGCCGCATCGTCGCCTTCGACCGCTTCGCCATCATCGTGCCGCCGCAAGGCGCCGGCTACCCCGGGCTCCTCGCCGACCACGCCCGCGCGATCGATTTGCTCGCCGACCGGATCGCCGCCACCATCGCCGGGCGGCGCCGTCCCACGAGCTGACCCCTCCGCGCTCCTTCCGCCTCACAGACTCCTGCAGCGCGCGGCGACCTTAACGACAGCCACTGCCGAGAGGCGCCCGGGCCAAAGCATCCGTGCGCCCTTCTCTACCCGATCGTCTCTCCGCGTGTCCCGGTCCCTTCTCTTTCAACCTATCGGGCAGTGCCAGGGGGGTCGAGGGGGGGCGGCGAGCGCCCCCCTCGGGCCGCCTCGAGACCCGCCGGGAACGGCGCGCAAGGGAGATCCAGAACGGCCTGAAGGCCGAGCCGCGCATGCGGCGAGCGGCGCCAAAGCGCCGCGGTCCCCCTCGCAGCCTTCGGGCGTTTCCTCCCGGGGCTTACGACCCCGACCCTGCGGACGATGGTGAAGTCCGCGTTAACGCCGGGACCCGGTTTCTTTTAATATCAACGTGTTACGGTACTTGTCCGCACGCGGACATCCCCGGACAGGCCTCAGGCCTCGAGCAATGCCTTCGCCGCCGCGATCGCCTCGGGCGCCTTCGCCGGATCGCTGCCGCCGGCCTGTGCCATGTCCGGCCGCCCGCCGCCGCCCTTGCCCCCGAGCGCCTCCGCCGCCACCCGCACCAGGTCCACGGCCGAGATCCGCCCGGTCAGGTCGTCGGTGACCCCGGCCGCCACCGCCGCCTTGTCACCGGTGTCCGCGACGAGCAGTATGACCCCCGACCCCAGCCGCGCCTTGTGCTCGTCGATCAGGCCCCTCAGGTCCTTCCCCGACACGCCGGTCAGCCGCTGCGCCAGGAACGGGACGCCCCCGATCGTCTCCGGCCCCTTCGCCTCCGCCGGCCCGCCGGCCATCGCCAGCCGCCGCCGGAGCTCGGCGATCTCGTTCGCCTGCGCCCTGCGCTCGTCGAGGAGCGCCCGGATCCGCTCGGCCAGCTCCTCGGGCCGCGCCCTGAGCAGCCCCGCCGCCTCGGCCAGCGCTGCCTCGTCCGCCGCGAGCTGCGCCACCGCCCCCGCCCCGGTCATCGCCTCGATCCGCCGGACGCCGGATGCCGACGCCCCCTCGGAGACGAGCTTGAAGGTCCCGATGTCCCCGGTCCGCCCGACATGCGTGCCGCCGCAGAGCTCGAGCGAATAGGTGTCGCCCCCCTGCCCCAGCCCGCTGCCCGTCCGCGCCCCCATCGACACGACCCGGACCTCGTCGCCGTACTTCTCCCCGAAGAGCGCCCGCGCCCCGAGCCCCTGCGCCGCGTCCGGCGTCATGATCCGCGTCTCGACGGGCGTATTCTGCCGCACGTACTCGTTCACCTCCGCCTCGACCGCCGCGAGCTCCGCGGGCGTCATCGCCTTCCCGTGGGTGAAGTCGAACCGCAGCCGGTCGGGCGCCACCAGGCTCCCGCGCTGCGCCACATGGTCCCCGAGCGCCCGCCGCAGCGCCTCGTGCAGCAGGTGAGTCGCCGAGTGGTTCGCCCGGACGGCGCTGCGCCGGTTGTGGTCGACGACGAGCTCCGCTGCCGCCCCGCGCACGACCTCGCCTTCCTCGACCCGACCCGAATGCACGAAGACCCCCGCCTTCTTCCGCACGTCGGTGACGTTCACCCGCCCCTTGTCGGTCCGGAGCGTCCCGGTGTCGCCGACCTGACCGCCCGACTCGGCATAGAAGGGCGTCTGGTTCAGCACCACCTGCACCTCGACCCCGATCGCCGCCATATCGACGGCATGCCCGCCGACGACCAGCGCCAGGATCTGCCCCTCGGCCGCCTCGGTGTCGTAGCCCAGGAACTCCGTCGGACCGGCCTTCTCGGCGAGGTCGAACCAGATCGCCTCGTCCGCCGCCTCGCCCGATCCGGCCCAGGCCGCCCGCGCCTTGGCCTTCTGCTCGGCCATCGCCGCCTCGAACCCGGCGACGTCGACCGCCCGGCTCCGCTCGCGCAGTGCGTCCTGGGTCAGGTCGAGCGGAAACCCGAAGGTGTCGTAGAGCCGGAACGCCGCTCCGCCCGGCAGCGGCGCCCCGTCCGGCAACCGCCCGAGCTCGTCGTCGAGGATGCGCAGGCCGCGCTCCAGGGTGGCCTTGAACCGCGTCTCCTCGCCCTTCAGCGTCTCCTCGATCAAGGGCTGCGCCCGGGTCAGCTCCGGGAACGCCGCTCCCATCTGCCCGACCAGCGCCGGCACGAGCTTCCACATCACCGGGTCATCGGCGCCGAGCAGGTGCGCGTGCCGCATCGCCCGCCGCATGATCCGCCGCAGCACGTACCCACGCCCCTCGTTCGACGGCAGGACGCCGTCGGCGATCAGGAACGACGTCGAGCGCAGGTGGTCGGCGATCACCCGGTGATGGATCCGCCCCGGCCCGTCCGGCTCGCCGTCGGTGGCGTTGGCCGAGGCCACGATCAGCGCCCGCATCAGGTCGGTGTCGTAGTTGTCGTGCACCCCCTGCAGCACCGCCCCGATCCGCTCGAGCCCCATGCCGGTATCGATCGACGGCCGCGGCAGCGGCGTGCGCGCCCCGTCCTCGAACTGCTCGAACTGCATGAAGACGAGGTTCCAGATCTCGATGAACCGGTCGCCGTCCTCGTCCGCCGACCCCGGCGGGCCGCCGGCGATCTCCGGCCCGTGATCGTAAAAGATCTCCGAGCAGGGCCCGCATGGGCCGGTCGGCCCCATCATCCAGAAATTGTCCATGGTCGGGATGCGGATGATCCGCTCGTCCGGCAGCCCCGCGACCTTCTTCCAGAGCTCCGCCGCCGCGTCGTCGTCGTGGTAGACCGTGACCAGCAGCCTCTCCTTCGGCAGCCCGAACTCCTTCGTCAGCAGCTCCCAGGCGAAGGGGATGGCCCCCTCCTTGAAGTAGTTGCCGAACGAGAAGTTCCCGAGCATCTCGAAGAAGGTATGGTGCCGTGCGGTATATCCGACGTTGTCGAGGTCGTTGTGCTTGCCGCCGGCGCGCACGCACTTCTGCGACGTGGTGGCGCGGGCGTAGTCGCGGTGCTCGAGCCCGGTGAAGACGTTCTTGAACTGCACCATGCCGGCGTTGGTGAACATCAGCGTGGGGTCGTTGCGCGGCACCAGCGGCGAGGACGGCACCACGCGGTGGCCGTTGCCGGCGAAGTAGTCGAGGAAGGTCGATCGGATGTCGTTCAGGCTCGGCATTGGCGGATCCCCGGGGGCAAAGGCGCACGGAGACTGCGCGCCGGCCAGTCGGCACGACTGTTAGCGCCGGCCCGCGCGCGAGTCCACGGGGGCCCGCGAGGCGGCGCCCGCTACGGGTTCACCCTTCCCGATCACGCTCACTTCGCCGAGGGAGCCGGCCATGGTACCTTCGTAAAGGGGGGCTCGGGCATTAGCCATAACGGCGAGGCTGCCGCGCGGCGGTCAGCCCTCGAGCCGGCGCGGCTTGTGCTTGTCGAGCGCCGTCACGTTCGGCTTGCGCCGGCCGGCGTAGGGGTTGTCCCCGGCGCGCAGCAAGAGCCGGATCGGCGTCCCCGGCATGTCGAAGTCGCGCCGCAGGCCGTTGACCAGGAAGCGCCGGTAGTCTTCCGGCACCTGGTCGGGGATCGAGGCGAAGAGGACGAAGGTCGGCGGCCGGGTCTTCACCTGCGTCATGTAGCGCAGCCGGATCCGCCGCCCGCCCGGCGCCGGCGGCGGATGGTCGGCGGTCTGGACCGCGAGCCAGCGGTTGAGCCGCGCCGTCGAGATGCGCGTGTTCCAGACCGCGTAGGCCTTGACGACCGCGTCGTGCAGCCGGTCGAGCCCTCTGCCGGTCAGGGCCGACACCATCACCATCGGCGCGCCCCGGAGCTGCGGCAGGAGCCGCCCGAAGGCCTCGCGCAGCTCGTTGAGTTTCTGCGGCTTCTCGGCCTCCAAGTCCCACTTGTTGACGGCGACGACCACCGCCCGCCCCTCGCGCTCGGCGAGGTCGGCCAACCGCAGGTCCTGGGTCTCGAACGGGATCTGAACATCGAGGAGCACCACGACCACCTCGGCGAAGCGCACCGCCCGAAGCCCGTCCGACACCGAGAGCTTCTCGAGCTTCTCCTGCACCTTGGCCTTCTTGCGCATCCCGGCGGTGTCGAAGATCCGCACTGGCGTCCCCGCCCAGTCGGCCTCGAGGGCGATGGCGTCGCGGGTGATGCCGGCCTCCGGCCCGGTCAGCAGCCGGTCCTCGCCTGCGATGGCGTTGACCAGCGTCGACTTGCCGGCGTTCGGCCGCCCGACGACGGCGATCTGGATCGGCCGCCCGGCCGGCAGCGCCGCGCCCTGGCCCTCCTCGTCGACGGCGTCGTCGACCTCGTCGCCGACATCGACGTCGACGATCTCGGCGGCATCCGGATAATCGGCCGCCACCGGCTCCAGCGCGCGCAGGAGGTCGTCCATGCCGGTGCCGTGCTCGGCCGAGAGCGCGACGGGCTCGCCGAGCCCGAGCTCCCAGGCCTCGATCAGCCCCGCCTCGGCGGCGCGGCCCTCGGCCTTGTTGGCGACGAGGATCACCCTCGGGGCGCGCTTCCGAAGCAGGTCGGCCAGCGTGCGGTCGACCGGCGTCACGCCGGCGCGGGCGTCGATCAGGAACAGGCAGACGTCGGCCGCGTCGATGGCCCGCTCGGTCAGTGCCCGCATCCGGCCCGGCAGGCTGGCGTCGGTCGTCTCCTCGAGCCCCGCCGTGTCGACGGCGGTGAAGCGCAGCGCCCCGAGCCGGCCGGCGCCCTCGCGCAAGTCGCGCGTCACCCCGGGCTGGTCGTCGACGAGCGCGAGGCGCTTGCCGACCAGCCGGTTGAAGAGCGTCGACTTGCCGACGTTGGGCCGTCCGACGATGGCGACGGTGAAGGGCATGGACGGGCTTCGCTCCAGGGGCGGGGCGATCCTTAGCCCATGCAGGCGATCATTGGAAAGCGAGAAGCTTCCCGTCGCGGGTCGAGACGTACATGGCGCCCCCGGCGACCGCCGGCGGGCCGGCTGCGCCGCCCTCGAACGGGACCTGCGCCAAAGCCGCGCCGTCCGCCGGCCCGAAGGCGCGCAGGACCCCGTCGGCGCCGGCAACCCAGAGCCGGCTCCCGGCGAGCACTGGCCCGTAGTAGGGGATCGCCTCGTAGGGCTTGCCGCGGCCGAACCATCCCGGGTTCGGGAAATAATCCGGCAGCTGCACCTTCCAGAGCAGCTCGCCCGTCGCCGCGTCGACCCGCACCAGTGCGTTGGTGTCCGACAGGAGGAAAACCGATCCGCCGACCGGCCAGGCCGGTCCGTAGGACCCTTCCTGCAGCGTCCACACCCGCTCGCCGGTGTCGGCGTCCAGCCGTACCGCCCGTCCCGACTGGTTCGCCGCAAAGACCGTGCCCGCGCCGTCGAAGACCGGGTCGCCGCTGATGTCGGTGATCGAGCTGCGGGCGAACTCGCGATGCCCGCCGGTGACGGCCGTGCTCCAGATCTGCAGCCCGTTCCGCGCCAGCACGCCCGTGACCTCGCCCGAGGCGAACGGCAGCACCGCGAGCTTGCCGTTGACCGCCGGGCTCGCGCCGCCGAGCAGCCCCGGGCCGCCGATCCCCTGGTTCTGCCAGAGCGTCGCGCCGTTCTGCGGGTCGAGGCCGTAGGCCATGTCGTCGCGCGAGACGACGATGACGCGCCCGCCCGCGACCGAGGGCGCCGCCTGCACCGGCGCCTCGAGCATCCGCCGCCAGCGGATGCCGCCGGTCGCAGGATCCATCGCCAGCACCTCGCCGAATCCCGTCCCGACGAACAGCACCCCGCCTGCGACCGTCATCCCGCCGCCGGGCCCCGAGTCGGGCAGCTGGTTCGGCGGCACGATGCTCACCG
Source organism: Amaricoccus sp. (assembly GCA_046348915.1). Classification (GTDB taxonomy): domain Bacteria; phylum Pseudomonadota; class Alphaproteobacteria; order Rhodobacterales; family Rhodobacteraceae; genus Amaricoccus. The sequence continues at coordinate 33,054 of JAXMDH010000029.1, read as the reverse complement.
ACCAGGCCAGCCGCCCGTCCCGCGTCGCCGCCGACAGCTGGCCGTTCGCATCGAGCGCGTACACGTAGGGTCCCGCCACGACCGGCCCGGTCAAGATCCGCCGCCGCTGGGCGTCGCCGGTGCCGATGTTGAGCGACCAGATCAGCTGCGGCACCGGCCGCAGCGCCGCATTGGGCAGCCGAGCCCCGGTCGACCCCGGCCGCGCCGCCCAATCGGCGTTCATCGAAGCCGGCGGCAGCGCCAGCCCGTGGCTGCGCGCCGCTCCCGCCACCGGCTCTTCGGGCGGCCGCACCGGGATGCGCTCGCCGGGTAGGATCGGATCCTTGTTCTGGCAGGCGCCGAGCGCCAGGGCCAACATCAGCGCCTTGAGCGCAGCGCGCCCGGGCGCGCGGAAGATGACCGCGGCCACGACCCCGTCAGCCGTCGGCGGCCGGGGCGGAGGGCGCAGCCGGCGGCGCCGGCACCGTCCCCCCGGCGGCAACGATCAGCTGCCGGGCGCGCCCCTGCAGCGCCTGGGTCGCCAGCGGATCGTCCAGCACCGCCTGCAGGTCCTCGATCGCCTTGGCCTTGTCGCCGCCCTCGAGCCGCATCAGCGCCCGCTGCTCGAGCGCCAGCGGCCGGAACGGCGCCCCGGGCGCGACCAGCAACTCCAGCGTCGCCGCCCGCTCGCCCGGATCCATCTTCGCCCCGAGCACCATCACCTTCTCCAGCGAGGCGAGCGAGCGGTAGACCGGCGCCGCCTTGCCGTCGCCCGCAACCTGCTCGAGCAGCGCCGCGGCCCCGTCCGTGTCGCCGGCGTCGGCCTTGCTCCCGGCCTCGGCGAGCCGCGCCAGCACCGCCGCGCCGTTCCCCTCGGCGGCGATGTCGCCGAGCATCCCGTCGCGGGTCTTGGCATCGGTCTCGGCCAGGGCCGCGCGCAGCGCCTCCCCCTGCGCCGCCGCTTCGGCGGCGTTCCTCGCCTTCAGCCACTCGTTCACCGCCGCACCGCCGACCAGGAGCACGATCGCCGCCGCGACCGCCCAGCCGTATCGGCGCAGGCCCGCGGTCAGCTTGTCGCGGCGGACCGCCTCGCTGACTTCCTCGATGAATGAATCATTGTTATGCACCGCGGCTCTCCGCACCGTCCGTCGCGCCGTATAGCCGCCGGCCCCGCCGGTGCCAAGGGGCGAGCCGTCGGCAGGCCCGCGCCTCAGGCCGCGTCGATCTCCGCCGCGTCGGGCTCCACGAGCTGACGGTTCCACATCCGCGCGTACCGTCCACCGATCGCCAGGAGAGCCGCATGCGTCCCCTGCTCGACGACGCGCCCATGCTCGAGCACGACGATCCGGTCGGCGTCGACCACGGTCGACAGCCGGTGCGCGATCACGAGGACGCTTCGCCCGATCCCCATCGCCGCCAGGCTCTCCTGGATTCCGCGCTCGGTCTCGCTGTCGAGGGCGCTCGTCGCCTCGTCGAGCAGGAGGATCGGCGGGTCCTTCAGGAGCGTGCGCGCGATCCCAACCCGCTGCTTCTCCCCGCCCGAGAGCTTCAGCCCGCGCTCGCCCACCGCCGTGTCGTAGCCCCTCGGCAGGCTCGCGATGAAGTCGTGGATCCGCGCTGCGCGCGCCGCCGCCTCGACCTCCTCCTTCTTCGCTTCCGGCCGGCCGTAGGCGATGTTGTAGAAGATCGTGGCGTTGAACAGCACCGTGTCCTGCGGGACCATGCCGATCGCCTGCCGCAGGCTCGCCTGGGTCACGTCGCGCACGTCCTGCCCGTCGACCAGCACCGCGCCGCCGGTCACGTCATAGAAGCGGAAGATGAGCCGCCCGATCGTCGACTTCCCGGCTCCTGACGGCCCGACCACGGCGACCGTCTGTCCGGGTTCCACGACGAGGTCGAGCCCGCTCAGGATCGGTCGCTCAGGATCGTAGCCGAACGAGACGTCGCGGAACTCGATCCGCCCGCCGCTCACGACGAGCGGCTTCGCCCCGGGCCGGTCGGTGATCTCCGCCGGCTGCTCCAGGAGGTCGAACATCGCCGCCATGTCGACGAGCCCCTGCCGCGTGTCGCGGTAGACCCCGCCGAGGAAGCCGAGCGGGATGGTGATCTGGATCATGTAGGCGTTGACCATCACGAAGTCGCCGACCGTATAGCTCCCGGCCTGGACGCCCATCGCCGCCATCACCATCACCGCCGCGAGCCCGGCGGTGATGATCGCGGTCTGGCCGAAGTTGAGCCAGCTCAGGCTCACCGCGGTCTCGACCCCCGCCTGCTCGTAACCCTTCATCGAGGCGTCGTAGCGCCCCGCCTCGCGCTCCTCGGCGTTGAAGTATTTCACCGTCTCGAAGTTCAGCAGGCTGTCCACCGCCTTCTGGTTCGCCTCGGTGTCGCGGTCGTTCATCCGTCGCCGGATCTCGACCCGCTTCTCGGTCAGCCGGAAGGTGAACCAGAAATAGACCGCGATCGTCACCGCCACCACGATCAGGTAACGGACGTCGAAAACGAAGAAGAGGATGCCCGCGACCAAGAGCAGCTCAACGATCAGAGGAAAGATCGAAAGGAGCAGGATCCGGAGCAGGAAGTCGACGCCCTTGACGCCGCGCTCGAGGATGCGGTTGAGCCCCCCGGTCTTGCGGGCGATGTGAAAGCGCAGGCTCAGCGCGTGCACGTGCCGGAAGGTCTCGAGCGAGAGCTTCCTCAGCGCACGCTGCCCGACCCGGGCGAAAACGCCGTCGCGCAGCTGGGCGAACCCCGCGCCGGCGAGCCGCATCGCCCCGTAGAAGAGCGTCAGCGCCACCGGCCCCGCCGCGACGAGGAACCCCGCCTTCGTCGCCGGCGTCGCCGGCGCGAGCGCGTCCACGGCCGCCTTGAATACGGCCGGCGTCGCCACCGTCGCGAGCTTGGAGACGAGGAGCGCCGCCAGCGCCAGGACGACGCGTGCCTTCACCCCGGGCTCGCCCGGCGGCCACAGATAAGGCGACACCCGGCGGATCGTCCGCCAGGCGCTGGCGCCCGAGGTCTCGGCGATCGATGCGGGCATCGGCGGCTACTCGACCGCCCCGTCCGGCATCGCCAGGATCTGTCCGGGATAGATCAGGTCCGGGTTGCGGATCTGCTCGCGGTTGGCGGTAAAGATCTGGGTGTACATGACGCCGGAACCATAGTGCGTTCGCGCCAGAGTCCAGAGGTTGTTTCCCGGCTGCACGGTGACCGTCCCGTTCTCCACCGAAGCCGGCTCGGCGGCGCCGGGGACACCCGGGCGCGGCGGCGGCGCGTGCGGATAGTCGCGCTGGAACGGCGTCTCGACCCGCCCCGCCACCTTGCCGTCGGCGCCGAGCTCGTCGATGCGCAGCCGGTAGACGCCCCCGGCGACACCGCCGAGGTCCATCTTCCAGCGCCCGTCGCCGCCCGCGCGCGCCTCTTCGGCGAAGCGGTCGTCGACATAGGCGCGCAGGACGGCGTTGGCGTTGGCCAGCCCCGCCAGCGTCACGTCCCCCGCCTCGCTGTACGAGATGCTGGTGAGCGTGAGCCCCTTCGGCGCCCCGCGGGTCGGCGTGACCTCGACGCTGTCGCCGCGCAGAACCGCGGTCGCCGCCACCTCGGGCGCCGTCGGCATCTCGGCTGCGGCCACCTGCGGCGCGGGCGCCCCGACCGCTGCGGCGGCGGCTACCACCGTCCGGGCCGGGCGCGGGTAGGGCATTCCGGGGCGGACCACCGGCACCGGCGTCGGAGCGCTCGCGACCTCGGCGGGCGCGGCAGCTGCCGCCACGGTCGCTCCGTCCGGCGCCACCGAGGGCTCCGGCGGGGGCAGCTGCCCGGAGGGAACCGCAGCGGCTGCGCCGGTCGGCGCGTGCGGCAGCAGCACCACCACGTCGTCCGAGGGCCTGGCTTGCCCGCCGCCGGCCGGCTGTGCCTCGAGCGAGAGCGCCCGCGGCGCGACGGAAGGCTCGACCTTGAAGATCGCCACGAATTTGCCGGACGCGTCGGCCTCGGCCTCGGCCACCGGCGCCGCATCGGCCATGATCGTGACCTTGGCGCCCGGCTCGGCGGTCCCCGCGACCGCCGCCGACCCGTCCGGCTCGACCCGTACCACGTCGAGCCCGGGTGCCGCCCCCGCCGCCTCGGCCATCGGCGGGGGAGGTGCCGTAGCCGCCGCCTCGTCGCCCGTCGTCCCGGCCGGCGCTGCCGCCTCCGGCGCCGCCACCGCACCAGCCGTCGTCGCTTCCGCCGCTTCGGGCTGCGCGGCCCCCTCGGTCGCGGCGACCCCCGGTTCGGTCGCGGCCGGCACCGTTGCCGCCGCGGGGGGCGCGGGCGCCGCAGCCGCCTGTTGCGCCCCGGTAGGCCCTTCGGGTGCCGCGCGCGCCGCCGGCGCCTTGACCTCGGCCTGCGCCGGAGCAGGCGCCTCGGACGGAGCCTCCGGAGATGGGGCGGGCGACGGCGGGCGCAATGCGAGGTAGGCGGCGCCGGCCAGCATTGCCGCCGCCAATGCAACCCCCGACACCAGCGTGGTCTGCCGTGAACCGTCGGCCATCCCGGCCCGTACCTCCTGGCCCGCCGCCCGCGCACCCGCGGACGGGGCTCGCGCCGATAGCTGGGGCCTGCTACTCGGTAGAGTGTCATAAAAACGGCCGCGCCGCAAAGTCATAGCGAAGTCAGGAGCCTGTCAATGCCTGTTGCCCCTCGGAAGTCGGTGTGCGTCTTCTGCGGATCCCGGTCGGGCGCAAACCCTGCCTATGCCGCCGCCGCCGAGGAACTGGGCAGCGGCCTCGCCGCGGTCGGCCTCCGGCTCGTCTACGGCGCCGGCGACGTCGGGCTGATGGGTGCCGTCGCCCGCGCGGCGATGGCCGCGGGCGGCGATACCTTCGGCGTCGTGCCCGCGCACCTCGTCGCCCGCGAGCAGGGCCGCCGCGACCTCGGCCGCCTCGTCGTGACCGAGACGATGCACGAGCGAAAGAAGGTGATGTTCATGAACGCCGACGCCATCGTCGCCCTGCCCGGCGGTCCCGGCACCCTCGACGAACTCTTCGAAGTGCTGACCTGGCGCCAGCTCGACCTGCACGCCAAGCCGGTCTATCTCCTAAACGTCGAGGGCTACTGGGATCCGCTGCGCTCGCTCCTCGCCCACATCGTCGAGCAGGGCTTCGCCGACCCCGGCTTCCTGGACTTCCTGCAGACCCGTGGCAGCGTCCCCGATCTCATGCGCAGCCTGGCCCCGCCGCAGGCCTGAGCGGCCCGAAATCGTGTACATGCATTGTACCCGCGATGTACATGCGTTGTACGTCCACACATTTGCCCAAATCCCTGAAACTCCCGCACTTCCCCTTGGCTACCTCTGCAGCGCGGGGTACCCTTCCCCATGCCCCGCGATCCCGACCTCACCCTGACCTGGGACCCCGATCCCACCGACATCGACGCCCTGCACGAGCTCCTCTACGCCTTCAACGACGAGGCCACCGGCATCGGCGATGGCCGCAACTTCGCCGTCTGGCTCCGGGACGACGCCGGGCAAGTCTCCGGCGGCTGCTGCGGCTGGACCTGGGGCGGGACCTGCTTCGTCGACACCCTGTTTCTGCCCGCCGCCCTGCGCCGGCAAGGCTTGGGGAGCCGCCTCATGGCGATGGTCGAAGCCACCGCCCGCACCTGCGGCTGCAGCCAGATTGTCTTGCAAACCCATGACTTTCAGGCGCCGGCCTTCTACGAACGCCTCGGCTTCTGCCGCACCGCCGCCATCCCCGACTATCCGCGCGGCCACGCCCACCTGACAATGGTGAAGCCCCTTCCTCAGGCCACCCTGGCCACCCGCCGCCAGCTCGCCCAGGAATAGAGCGCGAGCCCGCCCCAGATCAGGGCGAAGGCGATCGCATGCCAGCCGGTGAACGGCTCACCGAATGCCGCCACCGCGACCACCACCTGCAGCGTCGGATTGAGATATTGCACAAGCCCAAGCGTCGCATAGGGAATTCGCCGCGCCGAATAGGAAAAGAGCATCAGCGGTCCCCCGGTCAGCACCCCGGAAAACGCCAGCATCAGGCTCGTCCCGAGCCCATGCCCGAAATACCCCCCCGGGCGCCCCCCGAGGTCGTTCCACGCCCCCGTATGCAGCCCGAGAAGCCAGACCAGCGCCAGCGGCGCCAACAGCGACGTCTCGGCGAAGACGCTCAGCATCGATCCGATCGGAATGCGCTTCTTGACGAGCCCATACGCCGCGAACGTCGCGGCGATGACGACCGCCGCCCAGGGCGCATAGCCGAGCCCCGCCGTCAGCACGCCGACGGCCGCCGCCGCCATCCCGATGGCGACCGCCTGCAGCCGCGAGAACCGCTCGCCGAAGACGAGGAACCCGAGCGCGACCGCGAAAAGCGGGAACATGTAGTAGCCGAGGCTTGCCTCGAGCGCGTAGCCGCGCTGCACCGCGGTGATGAACAGCAGCCAGTTGGTCGCGATCATCGCCGCGCTCAGCATCAGCGGACCCCAGGCGCGCGAGGCGGCGAGGATGCGCCACGATTCGCCGATGCGCCCCTGGACCGCCAGCAGCCCGCCGAAGAAAATCACCGTCCACACCGTGCGGTGGCAGAGCACCTCGACCGGGGGAACCTCAGCGAGCGCCTTGTAGTAGAGCCCCGACAGCCCCCAGACGGTAGCCGCGGCGATCATCGCGAGCATCCCCTTCCGCGCCTCGCTCACCGGTCCGGTCCCCGTTGCTTCGGCGCGGACCTTGGTCGACACTCACGGCGCCGGCAAGGGAGGGCGCCATGGAAACGACGGACGGCGGCTGCGACTGCCGGGCGATCCGCTACCGGATGCACGGACGGCCGCTCTTCGTGCACTGTTGCCACTGCCGCTGGTGCCAGCGCGAGACCGGCTCCGCCTTCGCCCTGAACGCGCTGATCGAGAGCGACCGGGTCGATCTTCTCGGCGAGGAGCCGGAGATGGTGCTGACGCCGAGCGCCAGCGGCAAGGGCCAGCGGATCGCGCGCTGCCCGGTCTGCCGCATCGCGGTCTGGAGCCACTATGCCGGGGGCGGCGATCGCTTCCGCTTCGTCCGCGTCGGCACGCTCGACGACCCCGACCGCTTCCCGCCCGACATCCACATCTTCACCTCGAGCAGGCAACGCTGGGTAATCCTGCCCGAAGGCGTGCCGGCGGTCCCGGAATACTACGACCGCAAGCGCTACTGGCCTGCGGAAAGCCTCGCTCGGCGACAGGCACTCCTCGGGCGCTAAGCGGCGGTCGGCGCCGGCCTTTCGTGGGGCCGGCGGCCGCCCGGGTCAGGCCGCCTGCGACTGGGCGCGTCCCTCGCGGTCGAGCGCCGCGAACTCCTCGTCCGAGAGCTCGATCCCCGCAGCCGCGACGTTCTCCTCGAGGTGGCGAACCTTCGACGTCCCCGGGATCGGCAGCATGACCGGACTCGCCTTCAGCATCCAGGCGAGCGCGATCTGCCCCGACGAGGCCGCGTGGCGCTTCGCGACCTCGTCGAGGAGCCCGCCCGGCCTCGCGAGCGCCCCGCCCGAGAGCGGCGCCCAGGGCATGAAGCCGATGCCGGCCCGGGCGCAGAAGTCGAGGACGTCCGCACTGCTCCGGTCGGTCAGGTTGAAGCGGTTCTGCACCGTTGCGACGGGGAAGACCGCCTGCGCCGCCTCGATCTCCTCGACCGAGACCTGGCTGAGACCGGCGTGACGGATCACTCCGAGGTCGAGGAGCTGCCGGATCGCCGCGAACTGCTCGTCTCGCGGAACCTTGGAGTCGATCCGGTGCAGCTGCCAGAGATCGATCCGCTCGACGCCCAGCTTCTCGCGGCTGCGCTCGGCCTCCGCGATCAGGTAGTCGGGATCGCCCTTCTGGGTCCAGACGTTCGGGCCGCTGCGCGTGAGGCCGCCCTTCGTCGCGATGACGAGGCCCTCGAAATAGGGATGGAGCGCCTCGCGGATCAGCTCCTCCGACACGTCGGGTCCGTAGGAGTTCGCCGTGTCGATGAAGTCGACCCCGAGCTCCGGCAGGCGCCTCAGCGTCCGGATCGCCTCGTCGTGGTCCTCGGGCGGTCCCCAGATCCCCTTTCCCGTCACGCGCATCGCTCCGAAGCCGAGCCGGGTGACGGTCATGTTCCCGCCGATGGTAAAGGTTCCCGATGGTGCCGCGGTGATCCCGGCCATGACCTGTCCTCCTGGTCTCGTGGGTGTGACGCCCCCGAGACTAGGCCGAAATGCCACCGCGGCCACCCTTCGCCTCAAGTCAGGCGATCCGCGTCGCGGTTCGCCACGGCCCGGATCGCCGCGTCCTCGCCGACGAGCGGCATAATCCGCACGGTCGACCCGTCCGACGGCGCGGTCGTTCGCGGGGAGCGCGCTGTCGGGCGACAGCTTCTGCGCGCCCCATCGGACCAGACCGGCCAAGGAGCGTAGCGCGGCGCCCAACGTCCGTACCGCACGGGCGCGGCACCCAGCCGCCGTACCAGACAACGTGCGGGTAGAGGTACGGCGCGGGGGGCTGGCCCCCAAGTCCGCCCAGGCTGGAGGCAAGCCGAACGCCGGAACGTTCCGGCTCGGGGCGAGGTAGGTCGATCCGGTCGTCGCCGCAATCGGCGGGGTGACGCCGGCGCCGCCCAAGAGCAGCAAGGGCGAGCGCGCCGGCGACGGCGAGCGGCGCCGTCGCCGGCAGCGGGATCGGGGCGACTTCCCTCGGCGTGTAGCGGATCGGCGAGAGGGTGGCGGCCGGGCCGTTGAAGAAGGGCGCGCTGCACAGGACGTCCGCGCAGAGCCCGCGCAGCGTCAGCTGGTTTCCGCCGGAGCCGGTGGAGAACAGCAGGCCGTCCGTCCGCAGCCCGTCCGCCCCGGAGGCGACGAAGGAGACGTTCTCGATCGACTGCGTGTCGGCGCCCCACGTCGCGGCGAAGTTCCAGGCGGGTGCCTCCGGCTTGAAGATCCCGGTCGGGCCTTCGCCGATCAGGATGCCGAAGCTGACGACGTCGGCCCGCACCACCGCCCCCGACGGCGCGAAGTTGTCGGTGGAAAGAACGAGGACCCCGCCGATCAGGTCGTCCGGATCGAATCCCGCTTGCGCGCAGTTGGCGGCGCAAGTTCCCCCGATGTTGAACGCAGCCGTCGCGCTCCAGGCTGCCGGAGCGCCCGGCAACAGCGCCAATCCCGCCAGCAAAAGAGAAAACCGCCGCCGCATCCAACCCCTCCCCGTTCAGATTGCACGGAGAGGATACAGGAGCGACGGCGGAAAGCTACCGGAACGGTCGCCGCGTCACATGCGCGAAGCGACGTTCTCCCAGTTCACCAGCTTGTCGAGGAAGTTGGTGAGGTAGGCCGGGCGCTTGTTGCGGAAATCGATGTAGTAGGAATGCTCCCAGACGTCGCAGCCGAGGAGGGCGGTCTGACCGAAGCAGAGCGGGTTCACGCCGTTCTCGGTCTTGGTCACCTTGAGACCGCCGTCGGTGTCCTTGACGAGCCAGACCCAGCCCGAGCCGAACTGGCCGACGCCATTGGTGTTGAAGGCTTCCTTGAACTTGTCGACCGAGCCGAAGCTGTCGGCGATCGCCTTCTCGAGCTCGGAGGGCATCGCGCCGCTCTTCGGGCTCATCATCTCCCAGAACTGGGTGTGGTTCCAGTGCTGCGAGGCGTTGTTGAAGATGCCGTTCTGGGCGACGGCGCCCTTCTGATAGGTGCCCTTGACGATCTCCTCGACCGACTTGTTCTCCCACTCGGTCCCGGCGATCGCCTTGTTGCCGTTGTCGACGTAGGCCTTGTGGTGCAGGTCATGGTGGTACTCGAGCGTCTCCTTGGACATGCCGGACGCGGCCAGCGCGTCGTGGGCGTAGGGAAGCTCGGGAAGGGTGAAGGCCATGGCGCGTCTCCTCGCTGCTTGAGATCTCGAAGCGGAACCCCGCCTCGTTATAGCCGCCCGCGCGGCACGGGAAAGGCCGGAAGCCTCAAACCGGCATCAGCGCCGCCGCCACGCGCCGGCCCTCGGCCAGAAGCACGTTGTAGGTTCGGCAGGCCGAAGGCGTCGCCATGACGTCCAGGCCCGGCCCCGCCGCCTCCAGCGCGCCGCGCGCGGCGCCGAATCCCTCGGGCAGCGCCAGGGTGCCCCCAGTACCAACCAGAAGCACGTCGAAGTCGGCCGCGCGCGCCAGGAAGGGCGCGAGGTCCGGCAGCCCGCTCCATGCCACCACCCCCGCGGGCACCAGCGCAAGCGGCCCGCAATGGACCAGCCCGGCCACGCGGAAGGCGCCGGGCCCGTAGCCGTCGACCGGCAGCCTTCCCTCGAAGTCGACCTCGGTCGTGCGCATGGCTCAGGCCCGGGCGCGCCGCCCGGTTTTCCGCTCCGCCTTCTGCGCCCAGTCGCGCTTGACGCCGAAGTAGATGACGACGGCACTCGCCACGTAGATCGACGAGTAGGTGCCGATGATCACGCCGAAGATCACCGCGAAGGCGAAGCCCGAGACGGTCGGGCCGCCGAACAGCAGGATCGCGACGAGCGCGATCAGTGTCGTCGTCACCGTCATCACCGTGCGGCTCAGCGTCTCGTTGAGGGCGAGGTTCATTACCTCGGCGAGGGGCATCTTCTTGTATTTGCGCAGGACCTCGCGCACGCGGTCGAAGACGACGACGGTGTCGTTGATCGAGTAGCCGAGCACGGTCAGGATGGCGGCGATGATCGTCAGGTTGAACTCGAGCTGCAGCACCGAGAAGATACCGGCCGTCACGATCGCGTCGTGGACGAGGCTGGCGACGGCGCCGAGAGCGAACTGCCACTCGAAGCGCAGCCAGACGTAGATGCCGATGCCGACGAAGGAGAGGACGACGGCGAGGACGCCGCTCCAGACGAGCTCACCAGAGACCTTGGCGCCGACGCTGTCGACCTGCAGGAACTGGATGCCGGGAAAGTCCTTCTCCAGCGTCGACTGCACTTCGGTGATGACCTGCTGCTGGCTGTCGGGATCGTCGCCGGCGATGCCGAGACGGAGCAGCATCATGTGTCGCCCCTGCCCCGAGTCGTCGGAAATCTCGGTGACGCCAACTTCGCCGAAGTTCAGCTTGTCGAGGACGCTGCGGAAATCGCCGACCGGAACGTCCTGCTGCGTCGCCACCATCATGATCGTGCCGCCGCGGAAGTCGACGCCGTAGTTGAAGCCGCGGACGGCGATGGACCCGATCGACACCAGCATACCGAGGATCGAGATAGCGAGCCAGAGCCGCATCCGGTTCGTCTTGAAGAAGTCGATGTGGGTGACGTCGGGCACCATGCGGAAGCGGAAGGCCATGGTCGTCTCCCTAGACCGTGATCGTCTTCGGACGACGCCAGTCGTACCAGTAGATCATGATCAGCTGCGTCACGTTCACGGCGGTGAAGATCGTCGCGAGGATGCCGAAGCCGAGCGTCACCGCGAAACCCCTCACGGAGCCAGAGCCGATGAAGTAGAGGATCAGCGCCACGATCATCGTGGTGCAGTTGGCGTCGATGATCGAGCTCATCGCGCGCTCGAAGCCCAGATCCATCGCCCGCGCCGGTCCGCGGGCGGTTCGAAGCTCCTCGCGGATGCGCTCGAAGATGAGCACGTTCGAGTCCACGCCCACGCCGATCGTCAGGACGATGCCAGCGATGCCAGGCATGGTGAGCGTCGCGCCGACGAGCGTCATCAGCGCAAGGATGAGCGTCACGTTGATAACGAGCGCCGCGATCGCGAACCAGCCGAAGAGGCCGTAGCTCGCCACCATGAAGACGGTGATGGCGCCGAAGGCGACCGCCACCGATAACCCGCCGGCGTTGATCGAGTCCTGCCCAAGCTCCGGCCCGATCGTCCGCTGCTCGAGCACTTTGATCTCGGCTGGCAGCGCGCCGGCGCGCAGCAGGATCGCGAGCCGCGACGACTCGTCGGGCGTGAAGTTGCCGGTGATGATCCCCGAGCCGCCGGAGATGTGCGCCTGGATCACCGGCGCGGAGATCACCTGATTGTCGAGGACGATCGCGAAGGGCTTGCCGATGTTCGCCGCGGTGTACTCGCCGAAGGCGGCGCCGCCGGTCGGGTTGAAGCGGAAGGTCACCGCCGAGCGGCCGTTCTGGTCGAAGGACGGCTGGCTGTCGACGAGTTGCTCGCCGGTCACGACCGGACGTTTGTCGAGGACGTAGAAGACCCCCTTCTCGTCCATCGAGGGCAGTACCATCTGGTCGAGCCCCGGCTTGGCGTTCGGGTCCATCGTGCGGCTCGCGACCGGGTGGAACGACAGCCGTGCGGTCTTGCCGATGATCTCCAGGAGCTCCTGCGCCGAGCCGACGCCCGGAACCTGCACCAGGATGCGGTCCGATCCCTGCCGCTGGATCGAGGGCTCGCGCGTGCCCGCCTCGTCCACACGGCGGCGGATGATCTCGAGGCTCTGCTGCATGGTGCGGCTGTCGAGCGCCGCCTTCTGCGCGTCGGTCAGCGTAACGACGATCTGGTCGCCATCGGCCTTCACGTCGTACTCGCGCCCGCCGACGCCCATGATCGAGACGACGGGCTTGGCGAGATCCTGCGCCGCCTTCAGCGCCGCATTCATGCCGGCGGGGTTGCTGAGCCGGATGCGCAGCTCCTCGGGCGAGCCGTCGAGGCGGCGGACGGTGCCGACCTGGTCGCGCAGATCACGCAGCTTGTCGCGCAGGTCGGGCCAGAGCCCCTCGAGCTGCTCGGCATGCACGCTTCCGGTCTGCACCTGCACGAGCACGTGTGCGCCGCCCCGGAGGTCCAGCCCGAGGTTGACCAGCTTGGACGGCAGGAAAGCCGGCCAGCCGTCCATCGCCGCCTGCAGCTCGGGAGTGATCGCCGCGCCGCGCTCGACCGCCTTGCGCGCGTCGTTGGCGTGCTCGACGCGGGCGTAGAAGAAGTTGGGAAGCAGTACGATCAGGCCGAGCAGGCAGATGCCTATGACCAGGATCCGCTTCCAGACAGGGTAGTTGGCCATTTCGAATGAAATCCTTGCCGCGCCCGAGCCTGGGGACGGCTGCGTTTTTCGGATCAGGCCTCGGCGGGCTCCGTGCGGTTCGTCACCTGGCTTATGGTCGAGCGGACCACACGGACCTTGATGTTCGACGGGGGGAGCTCGACCTCGATCTCGCCCTTCTGGTCGTCCACCTTGGTCACCTTGCCGATCAGCCCGCCCGAGGTCACCACCTGGTCGCCGCGGCGCACGGCCTCGACCATCGCCTTGTGCTCCTTGACCTTCTTCTGCTGCGGCCGGATCATCAGCACGTACATGATGCCGAAGATGAGGATGATCGGCACGAAGCTGATCAGCCCCCCGGCCGCCCCGGCGCCGCCACCGGCCGCCTGCGCGAATGCGGGTGTCACGAACATTTCCATCCCTTCCTGGTCCGCGGAGGGCCAGTCGAACCCGCCCCGAAAAATCGCGCGGACACTATCCCCGGCCCCCGGGATTGGCAAGGCGACTTGGCCCGGGTCGGCCGCGCACCGACGCCCGGGTGAGCCGGCCGCCCGGGGCGGCCGGACCGAGTGGAGATCCCGATAGGCGCTTGCCCGCCTCCGCCGGGCGGGATACGCGTCGGGCGCGTCCCCACCCGGAGCACGACCCATGGGCCAGGCCGTCCTGTTTCTCCATCTCGTCGGGCTGATGCTCGGCGCGGCCGGCGGCTTCGCGAGCGCGCTGATCATGCGGCGCGCGGCATCCGCGCCGCCCGACGCGGCGCGGACTTTGCGCGGCCTCGGTCCGATGCTCGCCAACACCTCCGCCGCCGGACTGGCGCTGATGTGGGTGACAGGCCTCGTGATGGTCTGGTCGCGCTGGGGCGGCCCCGGCAACCTGCCCGGGTTATTCTGGGTCAAGGCGATCTTCATCCTCACCCTGACCGCCGCCGCCATCGGGACCCACCTCACCTACGACGAGATCGCGCGCGGCAACTCGGCCGCGGCCGCGCGCCTGCCGAAGCTCGGGCCGGTCGCCGGCCTCTCGGCCCTCCTCGCCGTCCTCTTCGCCGTCTACGCCTTCTCGAACTGACCGGAGCCTTGCCGATGGCCTTCGCCGACCTCTATGCCCGCGCCGTCGCCATGGTCGGCGCCGGCGCGATCCTCGCCCGCCGCTGGGGCAAGGACGCGCCGCCGCAGGCGCTTGGCGGCGCACCGGCCATCCCGGAGGGCAAGCCGCAGGGCATCCCGACCCTCAAGATGCCGAGCGCCCGCGGCTGGCCAGACGGGCAGATGCCGGTCGCAGCGCCGGGGCTCAAGGTCAACGCCTTCGCCACCGGCCTCAAGCACCCGCGCTGGATGCTGGTGCTGCCCGACGGCGGCCTGCTCGTCTCCGAGGCCCTGACGCTGCCCGGCGGCATCCGCAGTCCCTTCGACTACGCGATCTACACCACCATGCGCCGCGCCGCGGCGATCGGCGATAGCCCGAACCGGGTGATGCTGCTGCGCGACGCCGACGGCGACGGGGTTGCGGAGTTCCGCGACACCTGGCTCGAGAAGCAGAACCAGCCCTTCGGCATGGCGCTCCTCGGCGACACCTTCTACCTCGGCAACACCGACGGCCTGCTCGCATTCCCCTTCACCCCCGGCGCCACCCGGATGACAGCCCCCGGCAAGCGCCTCGTCAGCTTCAAGCCCGGCGGCCACTGGACCCGCAGCCTTCTGCCCAGCCCCGACGGCACGCGGCTCTACGTCGGCGTTGGCTCGCTCAGCAACATCGCCGAGAGCGGCATGGGGGTCGAGGAAGGCCGCGCCGCCGTCTACGAGGTCGACCTCGAGACCGGCAACGCCCGCATCTTCGCCTCCGGCCTGCGCAACCCGGTCGGCCTCGCCTGGGAGCCCGTGACCGGCAAGCTCTGGACCGTGGTCAACGAGCGAGACGGCCTCGGCGACGAGACCCCGCCCGACTATCTCACCTCCCTCGAGGATGGCGGCTTTTACGGCTGGCCCTACTGCTACTGGGGCCAGACGGTCGACGATCGGGTACCGCAGGATCCCGCGATGGTGGCGAAGGCGATCCAGCCCGACTACGCCCTCGGCGGCCACACCGCCTCGCTCGGCCTCTGCTGGCTGCCCGCGGGCACGCTGCCCGGCTTCCCCGACGGCATGGTGATCGGCCAGCACGGCTCGTGGAACCGCTCGAACCTGTCGGGCTACCGCGTCGTCTTCATCCCCTTCGAGGGCGGGCGACCCTCCGGCCCGCCGCGCGACATCCTGACCGGCTTCCTCTCCCCCGATGAGAAGGCTTCCTACGGCCGCCCGGTGGGGGTGACGCTCGCTCCCGACGGTGCGCTCTTGGTGGCCGACGACGTCGGCAATGCCATCTGGCGGGTATCGGCCGCCTGACCCTCGCCCGGAGGTCTCGGAAATGACCTCGTCCCGCTGCCTCCTTGCCGCCCTCGTCCTCCTCGCGGCGGCGCCGTCATCCGCGGCGCCCCCCTGTCCCGTGGACCGCGTCGCCGTCCGCGACGGCCGCGTCACGGCGGCAGAGGCCGCCGACGGCGTCGCAGCGATCGTCCGCGACGCCGTCGGGCCTCTCCGGCTTCAGGCCGCCCTCGCGGGCTATGCCTTCGGCGACGCCCCGGCACGGCTCTTCGCCGCAGGCGAGTCGATGACCGGGGTGCCCGCGACGCCCGACATGCGCTTTCGCAGCGGCGCTGTCGCCATCGCCTACCTCGGGACGCTGCTGCTTCAGCTGGCGGACGCGGGGACACTCGGCCTCGACGCTCCGCTCGCCACCTGGTTTCCCGACTATCCGAAGGCCGACCGGGTGACCCTCGCCATGCTGATCCGCGGCACCTCGGGCTATGCGGACTATGTCACCGACGACGGCTTCCTCGCCGCCTTCCACGCAGATCCCTTCCGCGCCTGGACCCCCGAGGAGCTGATCGCCATCGGTCTCGCCCGACCGATGGCCTGTGAGCCCGGGACCTGCTGGTCCTACGCCCATACCAACTTCGTGATCCTCGGCCAGGTGCTTGAAAAGGCGACCGGCCGCCCGCTCGACGCCTTGTTGCGCGCCGGCGTGCTTGACCCCCTCGGCCTCGCCGACACCCGGAGCGAGACGACCGCAGCGATCCCCGAACCCGTCCTGCATGCCTTCGACGCCGAGCGCGGCCGATACGAGGAATCGACCTTCTGGAACCCGTCCTGGACGCTGGCCCGCGGCGCGGTGATGACCTCGACCATCGCCGACATCCTGACCTCGGCCGCCGCGATCGGCGAGGGGACGCTCGTCTCGCCTGCAGCCCACGCGCTCCAGGTCGATCCGTCGACGGCGAAATTCCCGCCGTGGAGCGCGAACCGGTACTACGGCATGGGCGTCTTCCTGATCGACGGCTGGACGGTGCAGAACCCCTCGTTCGCCGGCTACGCCGCGACGATGGCCTATCTCCCGGCCCGCCGGCTCGCCATCGCCACCTCCGTCACCGTGCGCGACCAGGCGGCAGACGGAAACCTGTCGACCGAGCTCCTTCGCAGGATCGCCGCCTACCTGGCGCCGGAAGCCCCGCTCTAGACTAAGCCTCGCGGTACGGGCGGAGAAGTATGAACGCCGCGTAAAGCCGGCGGAAAAAATTCTATTCAAAACAAATGGTTGACTTTTGCCCGATACCCTACCGGCGCGGGTCGGCCGCGAGCTCCTCCAGGAGCTCGATCTGCACCCGCTGGATCTCGGCCAGCCGCTCCCACTGCCGCTGCAGCTGGTGGTCGAGCTTCTCGTGCAGGTGGCGGATCTCGAGCTCGGCCTTGAGGTTCACCTTGTAGTCGTTCTCGGCCTGCAACCGGTCGCGCGCCTCCTGCCGGCGCTGGCTCATCATGATGATCGGCGCCTGCAGGGCGGCGATGCACGACAGCACGAGGTTGAGCAGGATGAAGGGATAGGGGTCGAAAGCCGACGCAGGGCCGCGCAGCGCGTTCACCGCCATCCAGATCACCAGAACGACCAGGAACAGGATGATGAACGGCCAGGACCCGCCGAAGGATGCCAGCGAGTCCGAGGCCCGCTCGCCGAAGCCGCGCCGCTCCTCGAAGACGGACTCCACGTCCTGTACCACCGGCAGCCCAGAGTCGATGCTCTCCAGCACCTCGCGGTCGAGCTCGCCCAGGACGCCCCGCTCCTGCTCGAGCAGGCGCTCGACATGCAGCCGCCGCGCCCGTGCGCGATCGTCCCGGCAGATCAGGGCGTCCGACGGAAGGGGTCCGGCGGCGGCGAGAGCCTCCGCCGTCCCGGCTAAGAGGCCCGCCACGGGTTTCAGCTCCGACACCGGAAAGCTGCCGCCGCAGACCGCGCAAACGCCCGTTTCTTCAGCCATCCGCTGTCCTGTCGCCGCGACCGCCCGCGGCAGCATTGAACGCTCGAGCGAATTACCGCAACAATGCCCGTCGGCCGCCGCGGTCCGGCATCGCCACCGGCCGGAAAAGGGGCGGCTTGGGAAGGGGGTCAAGGGTGAGGCGGCTTCTCAGGATCGCCGTGGCGGTCGTCGCACTTGTCGCGGCCGTCGGCTATGGACGCCTCTACACGGTCGAGCTGCCGGCGGACGAGACGGGCGGCTCCAACTGGGTCGCGTCCGACAGCAATCTCGCCCTGCCGACGATCGAGCTCGGCGGCAGCTGGACGCGTCCGCGTCCCCGGCCGCAGCCGGCCGCGAGCGCCGTGCCCTGCCCGCTCTGCGCGCAGCTCGGCGTCGCCGAGGTCGCGTTCAACCGCCCCGACCGGCTGACCTACGGCGAGGCGGCGCCGATCGAGCTGGTGATGGCGCCGGCAAGCTCGGGAGCGAAGGCGGCCCCCTTCCTGTCCGACGACCTCGACGGCCCCGCCGTCACCCGCGAGGGCGTGAGCTATGCCCAGCACATGCGCGCCCGGCTGACCGGCAGCGACCTCGCCATCGAGCCGGCCGAGGCGCAGGACAAGACCGTCCTCCCCGACCGGCCGACGCGCTGGACATGGACGGTGCGGCCGACCGCGTTCGGCCCGGACCGCCTGCTGACGCTCGAGATCGCCCCGGTCCTCGAAGGCGCCGCCGCCGAGGGCGATACCGTCGTCTTCCGCGAGCGGATCCCGGTCGACATCGGGCTCTGGGACCGCGTCACCTACGTCGCGGCCGCGATCACGCCGGTGCACGCGGCCTTCGTCGCGGTCGCCCTCACGCTCCTCGGCATCGCGCGCTGGGTCTGGAAGGCCACCCACCCCGCGAAGGAGCCGAAGCCACCCGAGATCCGGGTCGACGTCCGCGTCAGGAACGAGGGGGAGCGATCGGACGACAAGAACGGCTGACCGCGCTCTTTCGGGAGCGCGGTCGCCGTTTCCCGACGTCGTTTCAGCCGGCGGAGTTGCGGAGCATCTCCAGCACGTCGGCGCGGCTGACGCCGATGTCACGCAGGATGTGCGCATCCATGGTCAGGAGCCGCCGCGCGGCCTTGCGGGCGTCGTGCCGCCGGCGCGCGCGGTCGAAGACGCCGATCACCGCACCGGAGATCCGGAAGCGCTGCCGCTCCCCGACCTGATCCCAGGTTGCCATCACCATCACCGGGCCCTTCCGAGCGCGCGCGCGAGCCACGTGCGACGGCGGCTGCGCACGCGCGGCGCCGCAGATTCCGCGCCCGGACGGTCCATCCGGGTCGCGATCATGAAAGCGTCGCCATATACCCTCAGCATGGTCTGGCCTCCTTTGGCTGCCGGATTATCGCTACACCTTTATTGACAGAATCGCCGCTCTCGAGCGAGTCAGGAAAAAATCGGACCTGTAAGGATGGCTTACGAATGGACTGGCGGACGATGCCCTCGCTCGGCGCGCTGCGCGCCTTCGCGGCACTGGCCGAGACCGGCAGCTTCGTACGTGCCGGGGCAGCGCTGAACGTGAGCCACGCGGCTGTCAGCCAGCGGGTCCGGGCGCTGGAGGAGACGCTCGGGGTGCCGCTCCTGGGCCGGGAAGGGCGACGGGCGGTGCTGACGCCCGAGGGCGCGCAACTCGCCGCCGCGCTCGAGGCAGCCTTTGGCGACATCCGCCGCACGGTCGACGAACTGACCGGGGCGGACGCCGCCCGGCCGCTGCAGCTGACCTCGACGCCGGCCTTCTCGATGAGCTGGCTGATGCCGCGGCTTTCGGAGTTCCGACACGAGCATCCGGAAATCCAGCTGATGCTGAACCCCACCCCGGATGCGGTGGAGCTGAAGCCCGGCGGCATCGACCTCGCGATCCGTTACGGCCGCGGGCAGTGGCCAGGGCTTGCGGTAGAGCTCCTCCTGCCAACGTCCTACGTTCTGGTGGGCGCGCCGTCGCTGATCGGCGATCGCGCCATCGTTGAGCCCGCCGACATCCTCGACCTGCCCTGGCTGCAGGAGCTCGGAACCAGCGAGATGTCGGCGTGGCTGCGCACCCGCGGCGTCCACTCCCCGAAGACGGAGAACATCGTCCACCTGCCCGGCCATCTCGTCCTCGAAGGGCTGCGCAACGGCGAGGGCGTCTCGCTCACCACCACCGTCGTCGTGGAGCGCGAGCTCGCATCGGGTGCGCTCAGGGTCCTGTTCGAGGATCCCGAGCCCGACCTCGGCTACTTCATCGTGACCCGCCAGGGGGTGCTGCGCCCGCCGCTCAAGTCCTTCGTCAACTGGCTCCGCCGTCACGCGCGGCCGCGGTAAGCCGCCAGCCCGCCTCCGCCGGCCGCAGCCCGTCCGGAACGGCCAGGCTCCGGCCCTGGAGGTCGATCAGATGCGCGAGCACGTTGCGCCCCGCCGCCCCATGCAGCCGCGGGTCTATCCCGGCGTAGATCGCGGCCACCAGGGCCGGCACCGTTGCCGGCGCCCGGGCGAGCGCCGCGACGATCTCGGCTTCCCGCGCCGCACGGTGCGCGAGCACCCAGTCGACGACGCGGGCAGTGTCGTCGACTGGCGCGCCGTGCCCGGGGTAGTACACGGCGTCGGTTCGCCCCCGCAGCCGGGCGAGGCTCGCGCGGAACGCGGGGAGATCGCCGTCGGGCGGCGAGATCACCGGGGTCGCCCAGCCCATGACGAGGTCGCCGGTGAAGACCGCCCGTCCCTCCGTCCAGGCGAACGCCAGATGGTCGGCGGTATGCCCCGGCGTCGCCAGCGCCGTCAGCGTCCAGCCCGGGCCGCCGATCACCTCGCCGTCGGAGATCGGCCGGTCGGGCGCGAACCCGGCGTCGAGCCCCTCGCCGCCACCGACGCCGCCCGTCGCCGCCAGCCGCGCCATCGCCGGCGAACGCGCGCCGGCCGGGTCGCCGTGGGCGAGGACCGCCGCGCCGACCCGATCAGCGAAGCGTCGCGCCCCGGAGCTGTGGTCCAGGTGGGCGTGGGTCACGAGCACCGCCGCGACCCGCTCGCCGGAAACCGCCGAGACCAGCGCGTCGAGGTGCCGCGGGTCGTCGGGGCCTGGATCGATCACCGCAACCTCGCCCTCGCCGACCACGTAGCTACGGGTGCCAGTGAAGGTCATCGGCCCGGCGTTGGGCGCGGTGACGACGCGCAGCCCCGGCGCCAGCACCTCGACCGCCCCGATCGGCGGCGCATGGTCGGTGCGGAACGGCGTCGCCCCGCTTGCTTGCGCCGCTCCGGCGCCGCGCCTAATTGTCTCGGTCATGCGACCGCCGACGCTCCGTTCGCTCCTGCCGCGCAGCCTGTTCGGGCGGGCGCTTACGATCCTACTCGTACCGATCGTCGTGCTGCAACTCGTGGTCGGGCTCGTCTTCTTCCAGCGCCACTACCAGCGCGTCACCGAGCAGATGACCCGCAACGTCGCCTACGAGCTCAACTACGCCGTCGAGCAGGTCGAAACGGCCGACAGCCCCGAGGAGGCGGCCGCGCGACTGGCAGGGCTCGGCCTGCCCCTCGACCTGCAGCTCCGTCTCGCCCCGGACGAGGCGGTGGTGCCGGGGGTGCGGCGCGAGTTCCTCGACCTGACCGGCGCCACCGTCGTGGCCACCTTCGACAGCGCGTTCCGCGGACCGACCCGCATCGATCTCGAGACCAACCCCAAGACCGCGTCGCTCGCGATCGGCACTAGCCGCGGCGCGCTCGAGGCGTTGGTGCCGCGGGACCGGCTGTCGGTGCCGAACGCCCACCAGCTCCTGGTGCTGATGATCCTGGCGGCGCTGGTGCTGACGACAATCGCCGTCGTCTTCCTGCGCAACCAGGTCCGGCCGATCCGTGCCCTAGCCGAGGCGGCAGAGGCCTTCGGTAAGGGGCGGTCACTGCCCTTCCGCCCGGCCGGCGCCGAGGAGGTGCGCCGGGCGGGCGCCGCCTTCCTGTCGATGCGCTCGCGGCTCGAGCGGCAGATCGAGCAGCGGACGCAGATGCTGTCGGGTGTCAGCCACGACCTCCGGACCCCGCTCACGCGCATGAAGCTGACGCTCGCGCTGATGGACGAGAACGACGAAACCCGCGACCTCAAGACCGACGCCGACCAGATGGAGCGAATGCTCGGCGAGTTCCTCGCCTTCGCCCGCGGCGACGGCCCCGAGGAGACCGTGCCGGTCGATCCCTTCGCGCTGGCACAGGCCATCGTCGACGACGCGCGGCGCGGCGGAACCGACGTCGCGCTGCAGACAGCGAACGACACGCCGAGCAACCCCGAGGTCCCGATGCGTCGCGGCGCCATCGGAAGGGCGGTGCAGAACCTGCTCGGCAACGCGGCGCGCCACGGCCGACACGTCGTCCTCTCGGTGCGGCTGAGCGCGAAATGGCTGACCTTCGTCGTCGAGGACGACGGGCCTGGCATCCCCGAGGCCGACCGCCTCCGTGCCATGCAGCCCTTCACCCGGCTCGAGGCCGCCCGGACGCACGCCGCCGGCAGCGCCAGCGTCGGGCTCGGCCTGTCGATCGCCCTCGACATCGCCCGAAGTCACGGCGGCAGCCTCGAGCTCGGGCAGAGCTCCGGGCTCGGCGGCCTGCGCGCCACGCTGCGCCTGCCCCGCTAACGCGGCGGCGCGGAGGGGGCGCGGGCAAAAGGCACAGGATTGTTTTTAAAAGGAAAAGTTTCGACCCTTTAACCCACCGTTTACCGTCACACGCTTCCGCTCAGCCGTCGACGTACTGCCGCCAGTCGTGCTCCTCCTTGAAGCCGAGAACCTCGCGAATCTTGCGGTTGGAGAAGAGCGCCTCGTTCTCGCCGAGTTCGCGCGTGACCGGAACCCCGGGGTAGAAGCGGTCGATAAGCTCCCTTGTCGGCCGGTTCATCCCGACACTGTCGTTGCCGGCGTTGAACACCTGGAACCCGAGCCCGTCCTTCTCGAGGCAGAGGTGGACGATCTGCCCGAGGTCGCGGGCGTCGATGTAGGAGAAGCTGTTGCGGCGACGCACTTCCGGATTCGCGAAGTAGCCCGGAAAGAGCGTCGCGTACTCGTGCGGCTCGATTACGTTGCCGATGCGGAGCGCGTAGATGTCGGCGCCCGAGCGGCGGGCGAAGCTGCGGGCCGTCACCTCGTTCAGCACCTTCGAGAGCCCGTAGCTGTCCATCGGGTCGACGTCGTAATCTTCCTCGAACGGCAGCGAATGTGGGTCGGTCTGGCCGTCGGAAAAGCAGACGCCGTAGGTGGTCTCGGACGAGGCGATCACGATCTTGCGGATGCCGAGCTTCACCGCCGCCTCGATGACGTTGTAGGTCCCGATGGTGTTGACCCGGAACGTCTCGTTGTCGGGCTTCAGCAGGATGCGCGGGACCGCCGCGAAGTGGACGACCGCGTCGAACTTCGGCACCCCGGTCCCGGGCTCGAGCTCGTCGAAGTCGGCATAGCTCGTCAGCACGTTGAAGACCTGGCCCGAGTCGGTGATGTCGGCGCTCAGGTTGTCGACCCCGGGGTGCTGCAGCGGCACCAGGTCGACGTTCACGACCCGGTAGCCCTTATCGGCGAGCCACGGCACCACGTGCCGTCCCGCCTTGCCCGAGCCGCCGGTGAAAAGGATCCGCTTGCGCTCCGCCATTCCGCCCTCCCAATGCTTGTGCGGTAGATGGACCAGACACCCGCGCCGGTCCAGCCGATAACCTGCCGAAAGCGAGCCGATCGTGTCGTCCCTCCGCCTGCCCCGGCCCTTCGCGAGCTTCTCCGGCTACCGCGCCGGCTGGCTTCCCGGCGACGCGGCGGCGGCGGTCACCCTCGCGGCGATCGCGGTGCCCGAGCAGATCGCGACCGCCCGGCTAATCCACATGCCGCCGGCCGCGGGCTTGCTCGCCTTCGCGGCCGGGTCGCTCGCCTTTGCGGTCTTCGGCGCCCATCGCCAGCTATCGGTGGGGGCGGATTCGACCATCGCGCCTGTGGCGGCGGCGGCCCTCGCCGCGGTCGCCGCGGCCGGCACCGTCGAATACGGCGCCGCGGCGGCGACGCTGGCGCTGATGGTCGGCGGGATCCTGGTTCTGACCGGCGTATTCCGGCTCGGATGGATCGCCCAGCTCCTGTCGATCCCGGTGACCACCGGGTTCCTGCTCGGCATCGCCGTGCACATCGTGGTCGGCGAGCTGCCGGCGCTGCTCGGGATCGCTGCGCCCGCGGGGACATTGCCGGCGCGGCTCCTCGCCATTGCGGCGCAGCTCGGCGACGCAGACATCGCGCCGGTGGCGATCGGCTTCGGGACGCTCGCGCTGTGCCTCGTCGCCGAGCGCATCGACCAGCGCATACCCGGGCCGATGCTGGCGCTGGTCCTCGCGGCGCTCGTCGCCTGGAAGCTCGGGCTCGCGGCGCGCGGCCTCGCCATGCTCGACCCGCTCCCGCCGGTGGTGCCGGTGCCCGACCTCCACGTCTCGGCCTGGCGCGACGCGGCCGGGCTCCTGACGGTGGCGCTGATGGTGTCGCTCCTTTGCATGATGCAGACCTCGTCGGTGCTGCAGGCCTTTCCGCCGCCCGAGGGCGAGCGCGAGGATGCCGGCCGGGAGTTCGCCGCCGTCGGCGCCGGCAGCATCCTCGCCGCCCTCGTCGGCGCCTTCCCGGTCGACTCCAGCCCACCGCGCACTGCGATCGCGACCGCCGCCGGCGGCCGCAGCCAGGGGGCCGGCGTCCTCGCGGTCGCGATCGTCCTCGCGGTCGCCTGGGTCGCCGGGGACGCGCTCGCGGCCGTCCCGCACGCGGCGCTGTCGGGGGTCCTGATCTATGTCGCCGTGCGGCTGGTACGCGTCCGGGCGATGCGCACGATCCGGTCGCAAAGCCCGGGCGAGGCGATCCTGGTCGCGGCCGCCGCCGCGCTCGTCATCCTGCTTCCGATCGACATCGGCGCCGGCCTCGCGATTGGCCTTTCGGTGCTGCACGTCCTCTACTCGATCGCCCGTCCGCAGCCGGTCGAGCTCGCCCGCGTCCCCGGCACCACCGTCTGGTGGACGGTCGAGCCGACGGCGCCGCAGGAGCGGGTGCCGGGCGTGCTGGTCTTCGCGCTCGGGGCGCCGCTCAACTTCATGAACATCCAGTACCTGCTCGACCGGCTGAACGAGGCGGTCGCGGCCAAAACCCCGCCGTGCCGGCTGGTGATCCTGGAGGCGAGCGGCGTCGTCGGCATCGACTTTACCGCGGCCGAGCGGGTCGTAGCCGCGGTCCAGGCGCTCCGCAAGGCCGGCGTCGACGTCGCCATCGCCCGGCTCGAATCGGAGCGCGCCCGCACCGCCGCCCTGCACATGGGCATCGTCGGCGCGCTCGGCGCCGACCACGTCTTCCGCTCGGTCGAGGAGGCGGTGCGCGCGCTGCCGCCCACCCCGCTGCCGGCCTGATCCGGCCGCCGCGAACCGCTGGCAATCCGCCGCGGCTCCGCCCTATGATCGCGATGTCACACGAACGATAAACAGGGGGAGACACCATGGCGCGGGCGATTGCGGTCCTCGGAGCCTCGAACACCGGCAAGTCGACGCTCGTCGACCGGATGTGCGGGCTCGAGGGCCAGGCTCAGCCGGCGGCGAGCCCCGGCGAGATGCGCGTCGCGAAGTTCACCCTGCTCGGCGACGACTG
The DNA here is from genome assembly GCA_046348915.1 of Amaricoccus sp. Taxonomy (GTDB): domain Bacteria; phylum Pseudomonadota; class Alphaproteobacteria; order Rhodobacterales; family Rhodobacteraceae; genus Amaricoccus. Next base: position 8,177 of record JAXMDH010000029.1, on the reverse strand, counting down.
GCAGGCGATCGACACCCCGGGCTCGATCGAGCTCCTGCAGGTGGCGAAGGACGCGCTGCTCGCCGCCGACGCCGCGGTCATCTGCGTCGGGCCGGACTCGGCGTCGGCGCTCCTCGCCTCGCCTTACCTGCACGCGGTCGAGGCGGCTGGAACGCCGGCGGTCATCTTCATCAACCGCATCGACGAGGCGGCGGAGCGGGTCAGCGACATCGTGACGGCCCTGCAGGACTACGCCGAGCGGCCCATCGTGCTGCGCCAGGTGCCGATCCGCGACGGCGAAAAGGTCGTCGGCGCCGTCGACCTCGTCAGCGAGCGCGCCTGGTCCTACCGCGAGGGCGAGCCCTCGACGCTGATCGAGATCCCTTCCGGCATGCTCGACCGCGAGCACGAGGCGCGCGCGGCAATGCTCGAGCATCTGTCCGAGTTCGACGACACGCTGCTCGAGGAGTTGATCGAGGACAAGGAGCCGCCGAGCGCCGAGGTCTACTCGATCTGCAAGCGGGTGCTGAGCGAGAACCGGGTGATCGAGGCGCTGATCGGCTCGGGCCTGCACGGCAACGGCATCGTGCGGGTGATGAAGGCGCTGCGCCACGAGGCGCCGGGGCCCGAGGTGCTGCGCGCGCGGCTGCAGCAGCAGGCGGGGCTCGGCGCCGAGCCCGTGGCGGTGATCTTCGGCAGCGCCTACCGCAAGCACGTGGGCAAGACCCTGCTCCTGCGCGCCCTGCAGCCGCTCGCCGCCGGCACCCCGCTCGGCGGGCGGCCCGCGGGGCAGCTGACCCCCGCCGATCCGCGCGACAGCCGCCATCTCGACGAGGTGCCCGAGGGGGCGATCGTCAGCGCGGTCAAGTCCGAGCACCTGGCGGCTGGCAAGCTCGTCACGCCGGCGGAGCTTGTCGATGCGCCGGGCTGGCATGCGCCGCAGCCGGCGATCATGCAGCGGATCCTCGCGCCGACCGCCGAGCGCGACGGCGTGAAGCTCTCGGGCTCGCTCGCATCGATCGCCGAGGGCGATGCGGCGCTTTCGGTGTCGCAGGACCCGGCGACCGGCGGCGCGCTCGTCGGCGCGCAGGGGCCGCTCCACCTGCGGCTGGTGCGGCAGCGGCTGAAGGACGTCTTCGGCCTGGAGGTCGAGGAGGTGGCGCCGAGCCCCGCCTACCGCGAGACGATCAGCAAGGCGCACGAGACCGCCTACCGCCACAAGAAGCAGACAGGCGGCGCCGGTCAGTTCGCCGACGTCAAGCTGACCGTGGCGCCCGGCGAGCGCGGTGCCGGCTTCGGCTTTTCCGAAATCGTGAAGGGCGGGGCGGTCCCGCGCAACTACATCCCGGCAGTCGAGAACGGCGCTCGCGACGCGATGGAGCGTGGGCCGCTGGGCTTTCCGGTCGTCGACGTCGCCGTGACGCTGGTCGACGGACTGCACCATCCGGTCGACAGCTCGGACATGGCGTTCCGCATCGCCGGCCGCCAGGGGACGCGCGAGGCATTGAAAGCGGCGGGACCGGTGCTCCTGCAGCCGATCTACCGCATCGCGATCCACGCGCCGGCGCAATTCACCGGCAGCCTCGGGCCGATCGTGTCGTCGCACCTCGGGCAGGTCCTCGGGTTCGACGCCGACCCCGCCGCCAAGGGGTGGGAGATCTTCGAGGCGGTCGTGCCGGGGAGCGCCCTCGGCGCCCTAGCCAACGACGTCCGCGCCGCCACCCAGGGCGTCGGCTGGTTCGACGCACGCTTCGACCACTACGACGAATTGCACGGCAAGGCCGCCGAGCGAATCGTCCAGGAGCGCGCGAAGGAGCCGGCGTAGCTGCGACGCCGGCCCCCACTTGCCGGCCAGTGCCCCGTCGTGCTGATGATGCGGGCGGGGGACAGGGTTGCGGATGGCGACAGCACCTACGGTCACGATCGAGCGCTCGGACGGCGGGACGGCGGTCCGGGTTGCCGGCAGCCTGATCGTCGGCGGCGTCGACGCGGCGCTGCGCCAGCTCGCGGCGATCGGCGGGCCCGGGCCGGTCGTGCTCGATCTCTCGGCGCTCGACGGCTTCGACACGTCGGGCGCCTGGGTGATCGCCGACCTGCGCCGCCGGCTCGAGGGCGAGGGCGTGAAGGTCGAGGTCGAGGGCGTGCGCGAAGGCTGGCAGCCGCTGCTCGACACCGTGCAGAAGGCGCTCCCGGCCGAGGTCGCGCCGCCGCCGAAGCACCACAGCCTCCTGACCTGGGTCGAGGACGTCGGCCGGAACACCGCCGACGCCTGGGTGGTCGCCGGCGAGATCGTCGGGCTGCTCGGCGCGATCGTCGCGGCGACCGGCAAGGCCATCGTCCGGCCGTGGCGGCTGCGCTTCACCTCGCTCGTCTTCCACATGCAGGAGGTCGGGCTGAACGCGGTCCCGATCGCCTCGCTGATGGTCTTCCTGATCGGCGTCGTCCTCGCCTTCCAGGGCGCGACCATGCTGCGGCAGTTCGGCGCCGAGATCTTCGTCGTCGACCTGATCGCGATCTCGATCCTGCGCGAGCTCGGCGTGCTCCTCACCGCGATCATCGTCGCCGGCCGCTCGGCCTCGGCCTTCACCGCCTCGATCGGCTCGATGAAGATGCGCGAGGAGATCGACGCGATGCGCACGCTCGGGCTCGATCCGGTCGAGGTCCTGGTGCTGCCGCGGGTGCTGGCGCTGATCCTGACCCTGCCGCTCCTCGCCTTCGTCGCCGACATCGCCGGGCTGATCGGCGGGGCGGCGATGTCCTGGATCTCGCTCGGGGTGAGCCCGGGGGCGTTCACCACCCGGCTGCAGGACGCGGGCTACGGCTGGCACTTCGCGATCGGCATCATCAAGGCGCCGTTCTTCGCGCTGATCATCGGGTTGATCGGCTGCTACGAGGGGCTGATGGTCGAGGGCAACGCCGAGTCGCTCGGCCGCAACACCTCGACCTCGGTGGTCCTGGCGATCTTTCTCGTCATCCTCGCCGACGCCGCCTTCTCGATCTTCTTCTCGCTGGTGGGCCTCTGATGCCCGGGGCACCTCGAGAGGCGGTGATCGAGGTGCGCGGGCTCGTCAACCGCTTCGGCTCGAACACCATCCACGATAACCTGAACCTCGACGTCTACCGGGGCGAGGTCCTCGGCATCGTCGGCGGCTCGGGCACCGGCAAGTCGGTGCTCCTCCGCACTATCGTCGGGCTGAACCGGCCGGCGGCGGGGTCGATCAAGGTCTTCGGTGTCGACGTCCTCCACGCGCCGGATGCGGAGCGCAAGACCGTCGAGCGGCGCTGGGGGGTGATGTTCCAGGGCGGCGCCCTCTTCTCGGCGCTCACCGTCAAGCAGAACGTCGAGGTGCCCATGCGCGAGCAGCTGCACCTCGCGACCGCGACCCGCGAGGCGCTCGCGGAGCTGAAGATCGCCATGGTCGGGCTGCCAGCCAATGCCTGCCCCAAGTTCCCCTCCGAGCTCTCGGGCGGCATGCAGAAGAGGGCGGGCCTCGCGCGCGCGCTCGCGCTCGACCCCGAGATCGTCTTCCTTGACGAGCCGACTGCGGGCCTCGACCCCATCGGCGCCTCGGCGTTCGACGACCTCATCAACCAGCTCAAGGCCTTGCATCTGACGGTGTTCCTTGTCACCCACGATCTCGATACCCTGCATGCGACCTGCGACCGCATCGCGGTCATTGCCGAGAAGAAGGTGCTGGTGACCGGGACGATCGCCGACATGCTGAAAGTCGACGAGCCTTGGGTGCATGATTACTTCCACGGACCGAGGGCCCGCGCGGCCTTCGCCGAGACCTGAAGGGACGGCATGGAGACGCGCGCCAACTTCCTTGTCATCGGCGTCTGCACGCTGCTCGCGATCGCAGGAGCGCTGGGCTTCCTGGTGTGGCTCGCCCAGTTCGAGGTCAACCGCCAGTTCAACTACTATAACGTGATCTTCGAGAACGTCTCCGGGCTGAGCCGGGCGTCGGACGTGCGCTTCAACGGGCTGACCGTCGGCCAGGTGGTGTCAATCGGGCTCTCCGAGCATCACCCCGGCAAGGTCTCGGCCAAGATCGAGGTGGCGGCGGGCACGCCGATCAACGAGGACACCACGGCGCAGCTGGCGGCGCAGGGGGTCACCGGGGTCTCCTTCGTCTCGCTGACCAGCGGCCGCGACGATGCTGCGCCGCTCAAGAGCGAGGACGGGGAACTCCCGGAGATCTTCGCCCGTCGCTCGGTGGTAGAGGCGCTGCAGCACGACGCGCCCGACCTCGTCGCCCAGGCCAAGGGGCTCGTCGAGGACGTGCGCAAAGTCTTCACGCCCGCGCTTGCCGACCAGGTCAATCGCGTCGTCGGCAACCTCGACAAGGCGTCGCAGGATCTCGGCGGCGCCTTCGCCGACTTCTCCAAGATCGCTTCCTCGGTCTCGCTGGCCTCGGGCCAGGTCGGCAAGTTCACCGACCGGCTCGACCCGATCGGAGACGCGCTGCAGACCTCGCTCGCCAATCTCGACACCGCGCTGACCGGCGCCAAGGAAACGTTCACCGCGGCGCAGAAGACCCTCGGCGGCGCCGACGTCACCCTCGACACGGCAAAGACGGCGATCGGCAACGCCGACACGGTGCTGGAGGCCAAGCTGCCGCAGATCATGGACGATCTCTCGGAGACCACCGCCACGCTCCGAACCGCGATCGCCGAGATCAGCTCGGGCGCGAACCACGTCGTCAGCCAGGCCGGAGACGCGACCGACTCCGCCACCTCGAGGATGAACGAGATCAAGGCGACGATCGCCAACCTCGATGCCACCCTCGCCAAGGCGCAGACCGCCCTCGCCTCGGTCGCCGCGACCTCCGACAGCGTGCGGACGCTGGTCGACGGCGAGGGCGCCGGCCTCGTCAGCGATGCCCGTTCGACGCTGACCGCGGCCCAGCCGGGCATCGCGTCGCTGAGCAAGATCGCCAGCGACCAGCTGCCCGCAACGGTCGCCCAGGTGCACGACGCCGCGGCGGGGATCAGCGGCGGCGTCGACCGGGTCGCCACCCAGGCGGGCCAGGCGGCCGACGCCGCGACCGCGCGGCTGGAAGAGCTGAAGGGGACGATCGCGAGCCTCGACGCGACGCTCGGCAAGACGCAGACGGCACTCGCGTCGGTGACGGCGACCTCGGACAGCGCGCGGACCCTGGTCGACGGCGAGGGTACCCGGCTAGTCACCGACGCCCGCGCGACCCTCGCCGCGGCCAAGCCGGCGATCGAGTCGCTGAACCGGATCATGAGCGACGAAGTCCCGGGGATCGTGGCCCAGCTGAAGGACGCCGTCGCCTCGGCCAACCGGGTCATCGATGACACCGGCAAGCGCATCGACGCCATCGCCGACGGCGTCCAGCCGCTGTCTGCGCAGGCGACGACGTCGCTCGCCGCCCTGACCGAGCAATCCGGCACGACCCTGGAGGCGGCCACCCGGACGATGCAGGACGCGAGCGCGACGCTCACCCGGATCGACGGCGCGATCGGCAGCGCGGAGGGTGCCCTGACTGCGGCGCAGGGCACCTTCACCAGCGCGCAGCGGGTGATGGACGAGGACGTGTCGCCGACCGCCGCCGACATCCGCGAGGCGGCGAGCGGTATCAATGCCAGCGTCGCCAAGGTCGCCAGCGACCTGCCAGCAATCACCGACGAGCTGCACTCGGCGATCGCGAAGGCGAACACGGTGATCGGCCGCGTCGACGCGATCGTCGCGACCAGCGCGCCGCCGATCGACGACTTCACCCGCAACGGACTGCCGCAGTTCGTCCGCTTCACCGCCGAGGCGCGGGCGCTGGTGGCGCAGCTCGACGCGCTGACCGCGCGGATCGAGCGCGACCCGGCGGGCTTCCTGCTCGGCAGCCGCGCCCCCGACTTCAGGAGATGACCCGCCCCATGACCCTCGCCCGCGGCCTGCTCGTCGCCCTGCTGATCGCCGTCCCCCCGGGATGTGGCGCGATCAACTCGCTGAACTCGGCGGCGAGCCCTACCGCCACCTACGAGCTGCAGCCGGCCGGCGGGATCCCGGGGCGCGGGCGGACCTCCCGCACGGTGGCGGTCGAGGTGCCGCGCACCTCGGCGGCGATCGGGACCGATCGCATCCTGATCAAGCCGAACCCGCTCGCGGTCAACTACCTCGGGGACGGGCGCTGGGTCGAGGCGGCGCCGGCGCACGTCCAGTGGCTGCTGATCCGCTCGATCGCTGCCACCGGGCGCACCGGCGGGGTCGGCGGCGGCGGCAGCGGTGCGCTGCCCGACTACGACCTGCTGTCGAGCCTCGACGCCTTCGAGGCGGTGCTGACCCCGAGCGGACCGTCGCCGGTCCGGGTCGACGTAGCGCTGACCCTGACGCTGGTCCGCGGCATCGACGGCCGGGCGGTCGGCACGCGCACCTTCCAGGGCAGCGTCGGCGCCGCGAGCACCGACGCCGCCGCGGTGGTCTCGGCGTTCAACGTCGCCGCCTCGGGCTTGCTGCGCGATGCCAGCGCCTGGGCGCTGGCCGCAATGACCGGCGGCAGCGTCTGATGCCCCGGTGCGTGAAGCGGGTGGCGTTCCGCCTGCGTCCTGCGGCATTGTGCCCGCGCTCGCCCCGATCGCCCGCCAGGGCCGACGCCCGAAGGAGTCCCCGATGAAGGCCCTCGTCCTCGAAGAGAAGCACAAGCTCTCCCTCCGCGACTTCCCGATCGAGAAGGAGGAGGCGCTCGGCACCCGCGACGTGCGGATCAGGCTGCATACGGTCGGCATCTGCGGGTCGGATGTGCACTACTACACCCACGGGGCCATCGGGCCCTTCGTCGTCAAGGAGCCGATGATCCTCGGCCACGAGGCCTCGGGCATCGTCGTCGAGACCGGCCCCGAGGTGAGGACGCTCAAGATCGGCGACCGGGTCTGCATGGAGCCGGGCATCCCCGATCCCGACAGCCGCGCGACGCGGCTCGGCATCTACAACGTCGACCCGGCCGTCCGCTTCTGGGCGACCCCGCCGATCCACGGCGTGCTGCGCCCGACGGTCGTCCACCCCGAGCTCTTCACCTTCAAGCTCCCCGACAACGTGAGCTTCGCCGAAGCCGCGATGGTCGAGCCCCTCGCCGTCGGCGTCCACGGCGCCACCAAGGCGGCCGTGAAGCCCGGCGACATAGGCGTCGTGATCGGCGCCGGCCCGATCGGCCTCGTCACTGCCCTTTCGCTTCTCGCCGCCGGCTGCGCCCGCGTCTTCGTATCCGACGTCGACGACGCGAAGCTCGCGCTCGCCGCCACCCTCGGGCCGATCACGCCGGTGAACGTGCGCTCTCGGAACCTCGCCGAGACCGTCCGCGCAGCCACCGATGGCTGGGGCGCCGATATCGTCGTCGAATGCTCGGGAAACCCGCGCGGCGCCGCCGGGATCTTCGAGCCGCTTTGCCCCGGCGGCCGCGTGGTGTTCATCGGAGGTCAGTCTGAACCGATCGCCTACGACGTCGGCGCCGCGATGGTGCGCGAGGCCCGCGTCGAACACGTCTTCCGCTACGCCCACGTCTTCCCGCGCTGCATCGCGATGTTGTCGTCCGGGTCGATCGACGTGAAGCCGCTGATCACCCGCACCTTCGCCTTCGACGAGTCGGTCGAGGCGTTCGAGCTCGCCGCCTCGGCTCCTGCCGGCGAGGTGAAGATGCAGATCGAGATGCCGGCCTGAGGCGCGCCATGCCCGATGTCATGGGGGAGTTCGCTGGCAAGCGCGTCATCGTCACCGGTGCCGGCAAGGGCATCGGCCGCGCGACCGCGGCGATGCTCGCCCGGCGCGGCGCCGAGGTCGTCGCGCTGACCCGCTCCCAAGCCGACCTCGCCACGCTCGCGGCCGAGACGGGCTGCCGCTCGATCCAGGTCGACCTCGCCGACCCGGACGCCACGCGCGCCGCCGCCCGCGCGGCGCTGCCAGCCGACCTCCTGGTCAACAATGCCGGGACGACCGAGCTCGAGCCCTTCCTGGAGGTCACCACCGACAACTTCGACCTGCTCTATGCGGTCAACACCCGCGCGCCGATGATCGTGGCCCAGGAGTACGCGCGCGCGATCGTCGCCGGGGGCCGCTCCGGGGCCATCGTCAACGTCTCGAGCAACGCGTCGTTCGTCGGCATTCCCGACCACGCCGCCTATTGCGCCTCCAAGGCCGGGCTCGACGGCCTGACCCGCGTGATGGCGATGGAGCTCGGGCCGAAGGG
>JAXMDH010000028.1:0-121153 GCA_046348915.1 Amaricoccus sp. | reverse complement strand
ATTCGCCGTGGTCAAGGCGCCCTCGTTCGGCGCGATCCTGGCCCTCGGGCTCATGCTCGGCGCACTCTTCGTCGTCTGGCTCCTGACCGCGCACGGCATCTACTACGCCACCATGGGGCCGGAGGCGCCCGCCTCGCTCGGCGCCTTCGTGCGCGACGTCTTCACCACCGCCGGCGGCTGGGCGATGCTGATCATCGGCTGCGCGGTCGGATTCCTGTTCGCGGGGTTGGTGCTGGCGACGAGCGTTGTCAGCTTCCCGCTGCTTCTCGACCGCGACGTCGGCGTGCCGGTAGCGGTGATCACCTCGATGCGGGTGACGGCCGCGAACCCCGTTCCGATCGCCGCCTGGGGCCTGATCGTCGCCGCGGGCCTGGTGATCGGATCGATCCCCTTCTTCCTCGGCCTCATCGTCGTGATGCCGATCCTCGGCCACGCGACCTGGCACCTCTACCGCCGCACCGTGGTCCAGGAACCCCGCATGCACGTCTGATCGTCGCTCAGGCCGGCTGGGCGGCGGCGGACGCATAGACCGACGCGACCAGCCAGCCGGCGTCGACCGGGAGCGTCGCGCCGGTGATGGCGGCGGCGGCGGGCGAGCAGAGGAAGAAGATCGCCTCCGCCACCTCCGCGGGCTGGACGAAGCGGCGCAGCGCCGAGCGGGCGATTATCTTCGAGGGATCCCGTTCGCCGCGTTCGATGCGGCCCTTCATCGCCGGCGTCAGGGTGTAGCCCGGAGCGACGGCGTTCACGCGTACGCCCTGCGGTCCGAGCTCCGCGGCCATGATCTCGGTCAGCATCTTCACGCTGACCTTGCTGACCGCATAGGCCGGCTGCGGCCAGGCGTGAAACGAGGTGAGCGAGCCGAGGTTGACGATCGCGCCTTCGCCCACGCCGGCCATCCGGCGGGCAAAGGCCCGGCCGACCAGGAGCGTGCCGCGGACGTTGACCTCGACGATCCGGTCGAATTCCGCGATCGGCATCGTGGTGACGCGCGTCGCGTTCTGCAGCAGGCCCGCCGAGTTCACCAGCGCCGCCACCGGCCCGAGATCGCGGGTGACGTCCTCCGCCAGCGCCTCGACCGCGGCCTCGTCGGCGACGTCGAGCCGGCGGAACACGGCCCCGAGCTCGGCCGCGACGGCCTCTCCGCGCTCGGCATTGAGGTCGACGATCACGGTGCGCCAGCCGGCCCCGGCGAATCGGCGCGCCGCCGCCTCGCCGATGCCACTCGCGCCGCCGGTGATCACCGCGAGCCGGGCCTTCCGGAGGTCGTTCATCACGCCACCTCCCGCCGCGCTGCGACCGTCGCGGCCTCGTCGAGGGCGCCGGTCGCATCGAAGACCGCGCCGTGGTTCGCCTCGGCATATCCGCGCGTGATCTTGCCGTCGCGGAGGTCGGCGGCGATGGCGGCGGGCGCGCGCTCGCGCGGGTCGCCGTAGCCGCCGGCGCCGGCCTGCTCGTGGCGGAGGACGGTGCCGGCGCCGATGACGCGCGTCACCTTGCCCGGCAGCACCTCCGGCGCGCGGCCGCCGGCGTTCAGCACGTTGCGCGAGAGCGAGCCCGGACGACCGCCGAAGAGGCCGTAGGGCGGATGCTCGGTGCGATCGGCGCGCACCTGCAGGATCGCCTCGTCGGCGAGCAGCCGGTACTGACGGGTCAGCCCGAGACCACCGCGGTGCTTGCCGGCGCCGCAGCTGTCGTCACGGAAGGAATATTCCTCCATGCGGATGGGATACCGCGCCTCCAGGGTCTCGATCGGCAGGTTCGACATGTTCTGCGACGGGTTCGTCACCCCTTCGATGCCGTCCTGGTCGAAGCGTCCACCCCAGGCGCCGTTGATCATGTCGACGAGGACGAAGGGCTCCCGGGTCTCCTTGTCGTAGCCGCCTATGGCGATGACGGAGTTGCCGCCTTCGCCGGCCGCCATCACCCGCTCCGGCACGATCTGGGCAAGGGCGCCCATCACCGTGTCGACGACGCGGTAGCCGGTGAGCGCGCGCGCGGCGACCGGGGCCGGCATCCGTGGGTTCAGGATCGAGCCGAGCGGCGCCGTTACGTCGATGCAGCGATAGACGCCGGCGTTGTTCGGCACGTCCGCCTCCAGCGCGCAGCGCACGCTGAGATAGGTGGCCGACTTCACGAACGACAGCGTCGCGTTGATCGCGCCGCGCACCTGCGGCGACGATCCGGCGAAATCGACCGCCAGGTGGTCGCCGCGGACCGAGATCGTGCACCTGATCGGGATCGCGTCGGGCGAGAAGCCGTCGCCGTCGATCACGTCGGTGAAGCTGTAGTCGCCGTCCCGCCATCCGGCGATTGCGGCGCGGGTCAGCTTTTCGCCGTAGTCGATGAGCTCGTCGAAATAGGTGTTGAGCTCGCTCGCGCCGTGGCGCGCGATCAGCTTTAGGAACTCCCGCTCGCCGATGTTGCAGGTCGCGTACTGCGCCTCAAGGTCGCCGATGACGAGGTCCGGCAGCCGCACGTTCTTCTCGATGACCTTCAGAAGCGTCCGGTTCGGAGCACCGCGATCAAAGAGCTTCATCGGCGCGATGCGCAGGCCTTCCTGGAAGATTTCGGTCGAGTCCGATGCATTGGACCCCGGAACCCGACCCCCAACGTCGCAATGGTGAGCGACGACGACCGAGAAGCCCTGCAAGGCGTCCTCGAAGAAGATCGGCTTGAACATGAAGATGTCAGGCAGGTGCATGCCGCCGCGATAAGGGTCGTTCAGCACCACGACATCGCCGGGGAAGAGGTCGTCCGCGAACTCCTCGAGCACGACCTCCATCGCGTCCGGGACGGCGCCGAGGTGCAGCGCCACGGTCTTGGCCTGCGAGAGGATGCGGCCACGGGCGTCGCACATCGTCACCGAGTAGTCGAGTACGTCGCGCACGATCGGCGAGCGGGCGGTGCGCATGACCGCGTAGGCCATGTCGTCGACGATCGTGTCGAGCCCGCTCTTGATCACGGCGAAGGTGATCGGGTCGATCTGGCGGACGCTCGGGGCGGTGGTCATGGCGGCGGCCTTTCAGAAGGTGACGACGACGTTGCCCGCGGCGTCGAGCGCGGCGGTCGCCCCGGGCGGCACGACGATGGTGGTGTCCGGGCTTTGGAGGATGATCGGCCCCCGGCGGGTGCCGGCGAGGGCGGCGCGCTCCGCGATCGGAGTTTCGACCCAGCCCGAGACGCGGCTGAAATGGACCGGCCGGGTGCCGAGGTCGGTCTCGCCGGCGGCGGGCCGCTCGGGCTCGAGCGCGGTGAAGTCGAGGTTTCTGTCGCTGAGCCCACGGGCCCGAAGCCGCAGGTTGACGACCTCGACCTCGTCGTTCGAGGCATAGCCGTAGGTGGCGCGGTAGGCCGTGAGGAAGGCTTCGCGCAGCCCGGCCGCGTCGAACGGCGCTCCGGCGGCGAGCGCGACCTGCAGCTCGCTGTCCTGCCCCCGGTAGCGGAGGTCGAGCTCGAACTCGCAGGCGACCCTATCGGGCGGATAGCCCTCCGCGCCGAGCGCAGCGACCGCCTCGGCCCGCAGGTCGCGGACGCTTGCCGCCACCGCCTCGCCGCCGACCGTGGCGAGGAGGCCTGGCAGAGCGCGCAGGAAGTAGCGCTCGACGTTGCCGGCCAGCATCCCCATCGCGGTGAAGACCCCCGGCGCCCGCGGGAAGAGCGCGCGGCGGATGCCGAGCGCGCGAGCGAGATCGCAGGCGTGCACCGGGCCGGAACCGCCGATGGCGAGGAGGGCGAAGTCGCGCGGGTCGACGCCGCGCTCGACCGTCACCGCACGGATGGCACGGGCCATGTTGAAGTTGACGATCTCGCGGATGCCGACGGCCGCGTCCTCGACCGACAGGCCGAGGGGCTCGGCGATGGCGCGCGCGATGGCGCGGCGCGCAGCATCGACGTCGAGCGCGAGCGTGCCGCCGGCGAGCAGCGGGGGCAGGAAGCCGAGCGCGACGTTGGCATCCGTCACCGTCGGCCCGTCGCCGCCGAGGCCGTAGCAGGCCGGGCCCGGCCAGGCGCCCGCCGAAACCGGGCCGACGTTGAGGAGCTTGCCGGGGTCCAGCCAGGCGATGGATCCGGCGCCGCTGCCCACCTCGGCCACGTCGATCGTCGGGACGCGCATCAGGTAGCCGCCGGCCTTGATGAACCGGCTCGGCGTCGAGATGCCGGCGCGGAACTCGTATTCGCCGGTGCGGGCGAACCGACCCTCGTGGATCAGCGAGGCGGAGGCGGTCGTCCCGCCCATGTCGAAGACGACGAGGTCGCGTTCGCCGATCGAGGCAGCGAGCCGTCCGCCGCCGACGACGCCCGCCGAGCGGCCGGAGGAGATGAAGAAGACCGGCTTCTCCTGCGCCGTGGCCGCCGCCGAGAGCCCGCCGTTCGAGTTGGCGACCATGAGCGGCGCATCGACGCCGATCCCGCGCAGCCCCTCCTCGAGGCCGACGAGGTAGCGGCGCAGCGCCGGCAGCACGTAGGCGTTGACCGCGGTGGTCGAGGTCCGCTCGTACTCCCGGATCTCGGGCAGCACCGAAACCGAGGCCGTCACCGGGATATCCGGGAACGATGCCGTGAAGGCTTCGAGCGCCGTCCGCTCGTTCTCCGGGTTGCGGTAGGAGTTGAGAAAGCAGATCGCCACCGACTCGATGCCCTCGGCCTGGAAGTCACGTCCGATCGCGATCACCTCCTCGATGTCGACCGGCTTCAGCACCTCGCCCGATGCCGAGACCCGCTCGTCCACCTCGCGGCGGAAGCGGCGCGCGATCAGCGGCGCGGGCTTGGTCCAGGTGAGGTCGAACATCGTCGGCGTCCGCACGCGGCCGATCTCGAGCACGTCGCGGAAGCCCTTCGTGGTGACGAGGCCGGTCTTCGCGCCCGCCTTCTGCAGCAGCGTGTTCGAGCCGACGGTGGTGCCGTGCAGCACCTCGCGCACCGCCTCGACGCCGAGCCCGGCCCTCCCGAGCACCAGCTTTACGCCGGTCAGCACCGCTTCCTCCGACGCGGACGGCGTCGACGGCACCTTGGCGAAGGAAACCCGCCCGGCATCGTCCAGGAGGACGAGGTCGGTGAAGGTGCCGCCGACATCGACTGCGATCCTCGCTCGCCGCATCGGGGCTCCAGCTGGCAGTGGTCGATTTAGTGTCGACAGTGGGTTGCCTTCGCCGCGAAAGGGTGTCAAGCGCAAAGTCGCGCCGCGGTTGGCCGGCAAGGGAAGGACGAGCGCATGCCCACGCCGGCGCTGGAAACGGTCCCGCAGAAGGAGACGGGCAGCGCCCGCGTCTACGCCCAGCTTCGCCGGGACATCCTGCGCGTGGCGCTCGAGCCGGGCTCGCCGCTCGACGAGGTGGGCCTCAGCGAACGCTTCGGCCTGTCGCGCTCGCCGATCCGCGAGGCGCTGGTCAGGCTTTCGAGCGAGGGCCTGGTGCAGATGCTTCCCAACCGCTCCACCATCGTCGCGCCGATGGACATGCAGGCCGTGCCCGAGTTCCTCGACGCCCTCGATCTGTTGCAGCGGGTCACGCACCGCTCGGCCGCATACTTTCGCACCGAGGAGGACCTGCAGGCGATCGTCGCGGCCCAGCAGCGCTACGAGGCCGGCGCACGGCTCAGCCTCGACAGCGACGACTCGCTGCCGATGATCGAGTCGAACTATGCCTTCCACATGGCGATCGCCCGAGCGGGCCGGAACCGCTACTTCACCGGCTTCTACCAGCGCCTGCTCGACGAGGGCCGGCGGATGCTGCACTTCCACTTCGCCTTCCAGCGCCTCGATCCCGCGATGACGGCCGAGAAGCTCGGCGAGGGCCACGCCGAGATGGTGGACGCCATCCGCGCCCGCGATGCGGACCGCGCCGAGGCGGCGGCGCACGCCCACGCCGTCCAGTTCAAGGGCCGCTTCATGCAGTACCTCGACCGCAGCATCGGCTCCGAGATGCGGCTCGGCTCGTCCGCGACCTGACCCGTTACCCGCGCTCCTTGGCGAGCGCGGCCTCGCGCATCTGGGAAAGGGTCTGCCGCGGCGTCAGCGCCTCGGGCGAGACCTCGAGGTCGAGGATGGCGCCCGTCTTCGAGGCGAGCGCCCGGGCGAAGGCGGCGGGGAAGTCTTCGGTCCTTGCCACCCGCTCGGCGTGGAAGCCATAGGCTCTCCCGAGCGCGGTGAAGTCCGGGTTCACCATCGTCGTGCCCGAGACCCGGCCGGGGTAGTTCCGCTCCTGATGGGCGCGGATCGTCCCGTAGATGCCGTTGTTGACGATGAGCACGATGGGCTGCGCCCCGGCCTGCACCGCCGTCGCGAGCTCCTGGCAGGTCATCTGGAAGTCGCCGTCGCCGGTGAAGCAGACCACCACCCGCTCGGGGTGCGCGACCTTCGCCGCCACCGCCGCCGGCAGGCCGTAACCCATCGCGCCCGACTGCGGCGCAAGCAGCCGCGCCTCCGGCCCGAACTTGTAGAACTTGTTCGGCCAGACGGTGAAATTCCCCGCCCCGTTGGTCAGGATCGCGTCCTCGGGCAGCACCTCGCGCAGGTGCGCGCTCACCTTCACCATGTCGACCGGCGAGGGCTGCTCCGGCGCGTCGAACCCGGCTTCCCAGTCGGCCCGCGCCCTCGCGCGCCACCCGCCCCAGCCGCCCTGCACCGGCCGGAGCGCGGCGGCGAAGGCATTGGGTCCCGCGTGGATGGCGAGCGTCGGTTGGTAGATCTTGCCGATCTCCCGGTCCGAGGCGTGCACGTGGATCAGCGTCTGCGCCGGGACCGGCACCGCGAGCAGCGTGTAGCCGTCGGTCGTCATCTCGCCGAAGCGCGTGTTGATCGCGAGGATCACGTCCGCCTCGCGCATCAGCCGCCTGACGTGCGCCGGCATGCCAACGCCGGCCTCGCCGGCATAGACCGGCGAGAAATTGTCGAACCGGTCCTGGTAGCGGAAGCCCGCGACCACCGGGATGCCCGACGCCTCCGCCCAGGCCTGCAACGCCCGGCGCCCCGCCTGGCTCCAGCTGGCGCCGGAGACCAGCACCAGCGGCCGCTCGGCTGCGCCGACGAGCGCAAGCGCCGCCTCCACCGCCGCGGCGGCGGGTGCCGCCTCGTGGACCGTCGCCAGGCCCGCCAGCGGCGGTGCTTCGGTCGCGGCGGTCAACATGTCCTCGGGCAGCGCGATCACCGCCGGCCCCGGGCGGCCGGTCAGGGCCGTCGTCCAGGCGCGGGCGAGAATCTCGGGGATCCGGTCCGCGTCGTCGATCTCCACCGCCCACTTCGCCATCGTGCCGAAGACCGCGCGATAGTCGATCTCCTGGAACGCCTCGCGCCCGCGCATGTCGGTGCCGACCTGTCCGACGAAGAGCAGCATCGGCACGCTGTCCTGCATCGCGGTGTGCACCCCGATCGAGGCATTGGTCGCGCCCGGTCCGCGCGTGACGAAGCAGATCCCGGGGCTGCCGGTCAGCTTCCCCCAGGCGGCCGCCATGAACGCGGCCCCCCCTTCGTGGCGGCAGAGCACGAAGTCGAGCCGGCCCCTGGTGTCGTGCAGCGCGTCGAGCACCGCGAGGTAGCTCTCCCCAGGCACCCCGAAGCCCTTGGTCGCCCCGAGCGCGACCAGGCTCTCGACCAGCAGCTGCGCCCCGTTCTGCATCTTCGAAAGCCCTCGTGACCGCCTTGCGCCCTCGTTCCGATCCTGACGGCAAAGCGGCAGGGGAGAAACCACGAAATCCGCCCCGATCGAAGGGGCTTCTGGTTCCGCGGCCGGCGGGAGTCCGGAAGCGATCGCCGCCTGCCCGTGGTTTACAAGCAACCGGCAGGCAATTATCCCGCTTGAGCGGGAGCAGAGCGGAGGGGCGGGCTTGCCGGATCCATTGGTCGGCATCGTCATGGGCAGCCAGTCTGACTGGGAGACGCTGCGCCCGGCCGCGGACGTCCTGAAGGCGCTGGAAATCGCGCACGAGGTCCGGATCGTCTCGGCGCACCGGACCCCCGACCGGCTATTCGATTACGCCGAGGCGGCCGCGGGGCGCGGGCTCCGGGCGATCGTCGCCGGTGCCGGCGGCGCCGCGCACCTGCCGGGGATGATCGCGGCCAAGACGCGGCTGCCGGTCCTGGGCGTGCCGGTGCCGACCGGCAGCCTCTCGGGGCTCGATTCGCTCCTCTCCATCGTCCAGATGCCCAAGGGGATTCCCGTCGGTACGCTCGCGATCGGCCGCGCCGGCGCAGCCAACGCCGGGCTGCTCGCCGCCGCGATGCTGGCGACCACCGACGCCGCACTCGCCGAGCGGCTCGAGGCCTGGCGGGCGGCGCAGACCGCCGCGGTGGCGGACGCCCCCGATGACGCCTGAGCCGCTGCCGCCCGGGAGCCGTATCGGCATCCTCGGCGGCGGCCAGCTCGGGCGGATGCTGGCGATGGCCGCGGCACGGCTCGGGATGCACACCCATGTCTTCGAGCCCGGCGAGGATCCGCCGGCGGCGCAGGTGGCCAACGCCGTCACCCGCGCCGGCTACGACGACCTCGCGGCGCTCGGGGCCTTCGGCGCGGTCGTCGACGTCGTCACCTACGAGTTCGAGAACGTGGCGCTGCCGGCGATCGATGCGCTCGCGCCGCTGGTCCCGGTCCGCCCCGGCCGGCGCGCGCTCGAGGTGGCGCAGGACCGGCTCGCCGAGAAGGAATTCCTGCGCGGCCTCGGCCTCACCACCGCGCCCTTCTCGGCCGTCGACGGTCCGGAGGCACTGGCCGATGCCATGGCCCGGCTCGGTACGCCCGCGATCCTGAAGACCCGCCGCTTCGGCTATGACGGCAAGGGTCAGGTGCGGCTCGACGCCGGTGCCTCGGCCGGCGAGGCGTGGGTCGCGGTCGGCGCGGCGCCTTCGGTGCTCGAAGGGTTCGTCGACTTCGCGCGCGAGATCTCGGTGATCGCGGCGCGGGGCATGGACGGCACCGTCGCTGCCTTCGATCCCGGCGAGAACGAGCACCGCGACGGCATCCTCCGGCGCACGCGCGTGCCGGCGGCGGTGCCCGCGCCGATCGCGCAGGACGCGGTGCTGGTCGCCGGGAGGATTCTCAACGCCCTCGACTACGTGGGCGTGATCGGCGTCGAGCTCTTCGTCACCGGCGCGGGGCTCGTCGTCAACGAAATCGCGCCCCGCGTCCATAATTCGGGGCACTGGACCGAAGCCGCCTGCCTGATCGACCAGTTCGAGCAGCACGTGCGGGCGATCTGCGGCTGGCCGCTCGGCGACGGTTCGCGTCATTCGGACGCCGAGATGCTGAACCTGATCGGCGATATCGCCGAGGCGCCATCGATCCGCGGCGCGCGGCTGCAGCTCTACGGCAAGGCCGAGGCGCGGCCCGGGCGAAAGATGGGCCACCTGACCCGCATCGCCCCGCGACGGTCATGAGCCCCCGTCTCGCCGTCCGCGCGGTCATCGTCGACCGCGGCCGCGTGCTGCTCGTCAACGCCTACCCGGGCGAGCTCAGCGACCTCTGGTGCGCCCCCGGCGGCGGCGCCGAGCCGGGGACGAGCCTCGCCGAGAACCTCATCCGCGAGGTGCAGGAGGAGACCGGGCTCGCGATCCGCCCTGGGCGGCTGCTCGGCGTCGCCGAGTTCCACAACCCCGAGAGCGGCTTCCACCAGGTCGACCTGCTCTACCGCGCGCGGCTGCTCGCGCCGCCCGAGGCCTCGGTGCTGCACGACCCGGCGGCCGTCGTCAACCGGCTGCGCTGGGCGACCCCGGAGGAGGTCGCCACGCTGCGCGTCAAGCCGGACATCCTGGCGCGCCTCGCCTTCAGCGCGCCGCGCGGGATCTTGCACGACCCGCGGCTGGAGCTGATGGCGCCCTGACGGCGGTCAGGCGTAGGCCGACTCGCGCCCGAAGTGCTGCGTCAGCAGGTAGTAGAAGACCGCGCGGTACTTGTTGCGGTTCGAACGTCCGTAGGTGTCGAGCGCCTTGTCGATGCCGGCCACCAGTTCCGGCCCGTCGGCAAGCCCGAGCTTCTTCATCAGGAAGCTCTTGCGGATGCGCTCCAGCTCGGCGGCGTCGCTGCCGGCGACGGTCGCGGCGTCGTTCCGGTAGATCGCGGGTCCAAGCCCGACCGCCACCTTCTTCAGGAGCTCCATATCCGGGTTGACCCCGCACTTCTGCTGCAGCTCGCCCGCATAGAGGGCGATCAGGTCGTCGCGTCGGCTCATCGTGTCGTCTCCCCCTTGCCGCCCGGCCGTCCCGACCGGGCGTCGCGCCAGCATGACGCGCCACCCGCAGCGGAGCAAGCCGTGCGCGCCCGTCCCCGAAGCCCGCGGGCGTCGAGGAGGGCATTCCGTCGATCCGGCGGAGGACGACTTGCAACGCCGACCGGCTGGCGCCTTCAGCGGCGCCAGTGCCCCTCGAGGCGAATGGGGCTGCCGTGGGGCGTTCGGGCCGCCGCGTCGAGCCAGGCCTCGGTCGTCGCCGCCACCGCCTCCGGCGACGCCAGCGCCTCGGCGGCGAGCCGGGCTTCGAGCGCCCGCAGCCAGGCGCGCCAGTAGTCGGCGCCGTCCCGGGCGATCTCGACGCCGAGCGCGGCGGTGAAGGCCGGCCACGGCAGGCGGCCGCGGCGGTTGAGCTCGGTGGCAATGGCGAAGGCGCGCGCCTGCCACGCCTCGGCGAAGACCGGCTCGCCCGGCGCCGGGCGCGTCAGCTCAGGCGGGCTCAAGGTAGCTCTCCCAGGCGTCGATGGACACGGTGCCGTTCGCATCGCCGTCCTCGCCCCAGAGCTCGCGGGCCGGGAAGACCACCGTGTAGAGCCACTCGGGCGCCTCGCCGTGGCCGTGCGCGTTCGCGTCGGGAAGGACGTGGAAGCCCTGCACCGCCTCGACCCGCCCGAGCTTGCCGCGCGCGTATCGCGGCAGGCGGGTGTGGCCCCGCGGGTGCATGACCCGCGTGCGGACCGGGTGGCCCCGGGCGAAGGCGGGCGCCAGCCCGCCGGGGTCGCGCTCGTAGGGCGAGCCGCGGGCGATCGTGGCGCGGACCTCGCCGGCCTTCAGCACCCGCTTCGGGCCGGGCGCCGGTGCCAGCGCGCGGCCGGCGACGAGCTCGGCCCCGGTGAGGAAGCCCTTCGCGACCAGCAGGCGCTCGAGCGCCCGGATCCAGATCTCGTAGTAGCTTGAGCCTAGGTAGACCGCCGGCGGCAGGCTCTCGCGGGCATGCCGGGCCGCGTCGACCGGCCAGGCCCCCATCGCCCCGGCGGCGAGCGTGACCGCCAGCGCCCGCCGCTCCCAGTCGGCGTGGAAGACGGGCTCGTCCGGCTCGGGCGCCACCGGCCCGAAGCCCATCTGCCCGCCGAGGTCCTGCGGCCCGTTCATGGCCGGAGCGGCAGCCCGGTGCCGATCATCGAGTCGCGGGTTACGAGATCGGCGAGCGCCGCCTCGTCGAACGCTTCGGTTCCCTCCGGCCGCATCGGCACCACCAGGTAGCGCAGTTCGGCCGTCGAATCCCAGACCCGGACGGCGACCGCGGGATCGAGCGCGACGCCGAACTCCGCGAGGACGCCGCGGGGGTCGAGCACCGCGCGCGAGCGATAGGGCGGCGACTTGTACCAGACCGGCGGCAGGCCCAGCACCGGGATCGGGTAGCAGGAGCAGAGCGTGCAGACCACGAGGTTGTGCTCGTCGGGCGTGTTGAACACGGCCCGCATGTGCTCGCCTTGCCGGCCACCGAAACCGAGCGAGCCGATCGCGGCCGTCGCGTCGCGCCGGAGCCACTCGGCGAAGCCCGGGTCGCTCCACGCGCGGGCGACGACCTTGGCGCCGTTCCGAGGTCCGATCTCCTTCTCGTAGAGCTCGACCAGCGCGTCGAGGGCCGCGGGGTCGACGAGACCCTTCTCGGTGAGGATCGTCTCGAGCGCCATCACCCGCGCCGCCATCGGGTCGAGGTGGCTTCCGGAGTCGTCGTGGTCGTGCGGCATCGGCCCCCTCCGTCCGCGCCTTCGCTCCCGGTTGCGATTGCCCCGGGCGGCCCGGATCAATATATGGGTATCAAACGCTTGCTGCCGTGAACAGGACCCATATCCCTCGTGACGGACACCCCCGAAGACGACCGCGACGACGACGGTCCCGAGACGCCGCGGATGGGGCATTCCGGCCCCGCCGTCGCGATCGAGTCCGAGATGCGCACATCGTATCTCGACTACGCGATGAGCGTCATCGTCAGCCGCGCGATCCCGGATCTGCGCGACGGGCTGAAGCCGGTCCACCGGCGGATCCTCTACGCGATGGCGGAGACCGGCAACACCTTCGACAAGCCCTACCGCAAGTCGGCGCGCCCGGTCGGCGACGTTATGGGCAAGTACCACCCGCACGGCGACCAGGCGATCTACGACGCGCTGGTCCGCATGGCGCAGGACTTCTCGATGTCGCTGCCGCTCCTCGACGGGCAGGGCAACTTCGGCTCGATGGACGGCGACAAGCCGGCGGCCATGCGCTACACCGAGGTGCGCATGGCCAAGGCCGCGAACTTCCTTCTCGCCGACATCGACAAGGAAACCGTCGACTTCCAGCCCAACTACGACGGCAAGGACCTCGAGCCCACCGTCCTGCCGGCGCGCTTCCCCAACATGCTCGTCAACGGTGCCGGCGGCATCGCCGTCGGCATGGCGACCAATATCCCGCCGCACAACCTCGGCGAGGTGATCGACGCGACGCTGGCGCTGATCGAGAACCCCGAGCTGACCGTCGCGGACCTGATGGAGCACGTGCCGGCGCCCGACTTCCCCACCGGCGCCTTGATCCTCGGCCGCTCCGGCGCGCGCCGCGCCTACCACGAGGGCCGCGGCGCCGTCGTCATCCGCGCCCGCACCCGCATCGAGGAGGTCCGCGGCGGCCGCACCGCGATCATCGTCTCCGAGATCCCCTACCAGGTGAACAAGGCCAACATGGTCGAGCGGATCGCCGAGCTCGCCCGCGAGAAGAAGATCGAGGGGATCTCCCACGTCCAGGACGAATCCGACCGGTTCGGCGTCCGGGTGGTCGTCGAGCTCCGCCGCGACGCGACGCCCGACGTCGTCCTGAACCAGCTCTTCCGCTTCACGCCGATGCAGACGAGCTTCGGCTGCAACATGCTCGCCCTGAACGGCGGCCGGCCCGAGGTCCTCGACCTGCGCGGCTTCCTCGCCCACTTCATCGCCTTCCGCGAGGACGTGGTCGCCCGCCGCACCGCCTTCGAGCTGCGCAAGGCCCGCGAGCGCGCCCACATCCTCTGCGGCCTCGCGGTCGCCGTCTCCAACGTCGACGAGGTCGTCGCGACGATCCGCGCCTCCGCCGACCCGGCCGACGCCCGCGAGCGGCTCATGACCCGCCGCTGGCCCGCGGCAGACATCGCGCCCTACATCGCGCTGATCGACGACCCGAGCCATCGCATCAACGAGGACGGCACCTACAACCTCTCCGACACCCAGGTGCGCGCCATCCTCGACATGCGCCTGCAACGGTTGACCGCGATCGGAGTCAAGGAGGTCACCGACGAGCTCGAGGAGCTGGCCGGCAAGATCACCGACTACCTCGACATCCTGCGCTCGCACGGCCGGATCATGGCGATCATTGCCGACGAGCTCCGCGAGGTTAAGACGCTCTTCGCCGTCCCGCGCCGCTCGGAGATCATCGACTGGGACGCCGACCTCGACGACGAGGACCTGATCGAGCGCGAGGACATGGCGGTGACCGTCACCGCCGGCGGCTACATCAAGCGTACGCCCCTGACCGAGTACCGCTCGCAGCGGCGCGGCGGCAAGGGCACCGCCGGGATGGCGACAAAGGACGAGGATTTCGTGACGCGGCTCTTCGTCGCCAACACCCACACGGCCCTCCTCGTCTTCACCACCGAGGGCATGGTCTACACCCTGAAGACCTGGCGCCTGCCGCTCGCGGGGCGGAACGCGCGCGGCAAGGCGATCGTCAACATCCTGCCGATCCCTCAGGGCGTCTCCGTCGCCGCGATCCTGCCCGTCGACGTTCCCGAGGAGGAATGGGCGAGCCTGCAGATCGTCTTCGCCACCTCCGAGGGCGACGTGCGGCGCAACGCCCTCGACGACTTCACGAATGTGATGCGCAACGGCAAGATCGCGATGAAGCTCCCCGAGGGCGTCCGGCTGATCAACGCCGGCATCGCCTCGGCGGACGACGACGTGATGCTGACCACCCGCAATGGCCGCGCGATCCGCTTCCCCGCGACCGACGTCCGAGTCTTCAAGGGCCGCGACTCGACCGGGGTCCGCGGCATCCGCCTCGCCGAGGGCGACGAAGTCGTCTCGATGGCCGTCATCCGCCACTTCGAGGCCACCCCGGACGAG
Organism: Amaricoccus sp.; assembly: GCA_046348915.1. Classification (GTDB taxonomy): domain Bacteria; phylum Pseudomonadota; class Alphaproteobacteria; order Rhodobacterales; family Rhodobacteraceae; genus Amaricoccus. The sequence goes on along the minus strand of JAXMDH010000028.1, from coordinate 106,862 downwards.
CGCGAGGCCTATCTCAAGATGCGCCGCGCCGTCGTCGGCGCCGGCGACGAGGAACCCGAGCCCGACGAGGACGAGGAGGGCGCCGACGCCCCGACCAGCGCCAGCTTCGAGCTCGGCCAGCCCCGCTACGTCGAGATGTCCGAAGCCGAGGACCTGCTGCTGACGATCACCGCCAACGGCGCCGGCAAGCTCTCGTCGTCTCACGACTACCCGGTGCGCGGCCGCGGCGGCCAGGGCGTCGCGGCGATGGACAAGGCGATGCGCGGGGGGCCGCTCGTCGCGCTCTTCCCGGTCGAGATCGACGCGCAGGTGATGCTCGCGACCGACGCAGGCCAGTCCATCCGCGTCCCGGTCAGCGACATTTCCTTCCGCTCGCGCTCGGCCGGCGGCGTCCGCGTCTTCTCGACAGCCCCGGACGAGCACGTCGTCTCGGTGGCGCTGGTCGCCGACAACGGTGACAGCGAGGAATAGCGCCAGCCGCGGCTGTTGTCGCCGGATTAGAAACGAAGTGTCGCGTTGCGCCACCTTTGTCTCCGCGCCGGCGGCTGCTAGCTCTCGCGTGTCGGCGCTGCCCGCGCCACCGCAAAGGAGACACTGATGACCACCAAGTCCACCGGCGTGCTCGTCGCGCGCGTGCTGCTCGCTTTCATGTTCATCCTCGCCGGCTGGAGCAAGTTCGCCGACCTGCCCGGCGCGATCGCCTACACCGCTTCGGGCGGCATCCCGGGCTTTCTCGCCGTCCCGGCGGCGGCGCTCGAGTTCTTCGGCGGGATCGCCATCCTCGTCGGCTGGCAGACCCGCTGGGCCGCACTGGCGCTCGCCGCTTTCGCCGTCGTCGCCGGCATCCTCTTCCACTACATCCCGGCGCTCGGGCTCGAGGGCTACGACCGGGTCGGCCAGATCATCAACTTCCAGAAGAACCTGACCATCGCCGGCGGCCTGCTGCTGCTCGCCGTGACAGGCCCCGGCCTGCTCTCGCTCGACGAACGCGGCAACCGCGGCGCTGCCCTCGCCTGAGGCGGGCGTCGGCAGAGGCACGAGGGGCCGGCGAGCGCGATGTCTGCGCCGCGCCGACCCGCTCGTTCCCGTCCCATCGACGCCACCAAGGCGCCGCGGGAACTGTCGTTCGGGCGCCACACGTCGCGATCAAACGGAGGGCGCCGAGCCGCGGACAATGGTGAAGTCCGGGTTAACGTCCGAAGACGATATCATTTCTGATCAATGAGTTAGCCAGTTTGTCCGCATGCGGACAAGCCCGCGCACGGCCCGTCGCGTAGCGGTCATTCGACGCCTTCGGGTGCCTTCACGTCGTCGAACGCAAAATCCATCGTGGTCTGGCTCTTGCCCCCGTCGCCGTCACCCTCGTCCATGACCGACTGGGCGCGCATCATCAGGCCGCTGTCCTTGCCGATCCAGACCGTCTGCTCGGTCACGTCCGGCTGCGCCTTGTCGTCGATAGCATAGACGACGGTCGGCACGCCGTTTACCTCGGCGTCGGCGAGCTGCCGGCAGGTCACGTCTCCCGAGGCGACGTCGTCGTCGAGGTCGCCGAGCCCCGACATGTCGCGCGGCACCGCCTGCCAGGCGCCATCGACCTCGAAGTAGAGCTTGTCGTTGGTCGCGATCATGTCGGCGACCTCGGGATCGGCGTCGGCCGCGTCCCCGCCCACCGCCAGCGTCACCGAGTGCATCTTGTACGGCACGGTATCGAGCTTCTTCGCCGCGGCCAGCGGCGCGTCGCAGCCGCCCGCGGTCGCCGCGCCGGGCAGCGCCAGCGCCGCGACGATCGCGACAGGGGGAAGGAGATTTCGCATCGGCCGCCTCCCGCGAGGGCCACGATTCCCGGTTCATACGTCGCGCGGCCCGGTGCCGCAATGCGCCCGCCTCAGTTCACCCCGGGCGGCGGCGTCGCGTCGCTGTAGGACAGCTCGATCGTCGTCGTGCTCTTGCCGGCGTCGCCGCCGACGTCCGTCTCGAACTCACCCTTCAGCATCAGCCCGCTGTCGTCTCCGATCCAGACGATCTGCTGCTTCACGTCCTCGTCGTCCTTCTGGTCGACCTGCCAGACCGAGGCCGGCACGCCATCGACGGCCTCGTCGCGCAGCTTGGTACAGCTCACCTTGCCGGCCTTCATCGCCGCGACGTTGTCGTCCTCGTCGGGCTTCGGCCGCTCGATCGCGCGCCAGTGGCCCTTGACCTCGATGTACATCTTGTCCGGGGTCGCCACCATCTCCGCCTCGACCGGCTTGCCGCCGGCCAGCGCCGCCGCCACCCCGCCCCTTGTCACCGAGTGCATCCGGTAGGGAACGGTGTACATCTTGACCGCCGCCGCCAGCGGCACGCCGCAGTCGGCGAAGGCCGGGATGCCGGCGGCGAGACCCGCCAGAACGAGAGACGAAAGCAGGCGCATCCTGGGCCTCCTGGCGGCGTGGTCCAGCCGGACCTTCTGGTCGCGCCGGCCCGTCGCGGGCAACGTGGCGAAGCGACGCGGGGGCGGGTCGGCCTTCCCATTTCCCGCCGGCTGCCCTAGACCCCGCCCATGAGCATCGAACCGATCCATGTCGTCGGCGGCGGCCTCGCCGGGTCCGAGGCCGCCTGGCAGGTCGCCGAGGCCGGAGTCCCGGTGGTGCTCCACGAGATGCGGCCCGGGGTCGGCACCTTCGCCCACCAGACCGACGGGCTCGCCGAGCTCGTCTGCTCCAACTCCTTCCGCTCCGACGACGACGAGCAGAACGCCGTCGGGCTGCTCCACTGGGAAATGCGCCGCGCGGGCGGCCTCGTCATCGCCAGCGCCGACCGGCACGCGTTGCCCGCCGGCGGTGCCCTCGCCGTCGATCGCGTCCCCTTCTCGGCGGAGATCACCGCCCGGCTCGAAGCGCATCCGCGCGTCGTCATCGATCGAGGCGAGGTCGCGGGGCTGCCGCCGGCCGACTGGCCGAGCGTCATCATCGCGACCGGGCCGCTGACCTCGCCGGCGCTCGCCGGCGCGATCCGGGCGCTGACCGACGAGTCGGCCCTCGCCTTCTTCGACGCGATCGCCCCGATCGTGCACTTCGAGACGGTCGACCTCTCCAAGGCCTGGTTCCAGTCGCGCTACGACAAGGGCGAGACCGAGGCGGAGCGGACGGCCTACCTGAACTGCCCGATGGACCGCGACCAGTACGAGGCCTTCGTCGACGCGCTGCTCGCTGCGTCGAAGACCGAGTTCAAGGACTGGGAGAAGGACACGCCCTACTTCGAGGGGTGCCTGCCGATCGAGGTGATGGCCGAGCGCGGGCGCGACACGCTGCGCTTCGGGCCGCTGAAGCCGGTCGGGCTGACCAACCCGCACGCGCCCGACGTGAAGCCCTACGCCGTCGTCCAGCTCCGCCGCGACAACGCGCTCGGGACGCTTTACAACCTCGTCGGCTTCCAGACCAAGATGAGGCACGGGGCGCAGACCGAGGTCTTCCGGACCATCCCCGGCCTCGGGAACGCGAGCTTCGCCCGGCTCGGCGGCATCCACCGCAACACGTTCCTGAACTCGCCGCGGCTCCTCGACGAGCGGATGCGGCTGAAGGCCGACCCGCGGCTGCGCTTCGCCGGCCAGGTTACCGGCGTCGAGGGCTACGTCGAGAGCGCCGCGATGGGGCTTCTCGCCGGGCGCCTGGCCGCCGCCGAGCGGCTCGGCCGGCCGCTGGACCTGCCGCCCGCCACCACCGCGACGGGTGCGCTCCTCGGCCACATCACCGGCGGGGCCGACGCGAGCACGTTCCAGCCGATGAACGTCAACTTCGGCCTCTTCCCGCCGCTCGAAGATGCCCGCGGCGGCCGCCGCGGGCGCCGCGACCGCTACAGGGGCTACACCGACCGCGCCAAGGCCGACTTCGCCGCCTGGCTCGCGCCCACACCGGTCCCGGCCTGATCCCACGGCGGCCCGCCCGGATGCTGTCCGCACCCTGTCCGCGTGCGGACAAAGAACTAACTATCTGATATTTAATGGTAATCAGAAATCGCTTAACCAGATTGCAACCATCGCTCGCACGCGCATGAGGCTTCGCGGCGGGTCACTCGCCCTCCCGCCGTCCGGCCCGGCCGCCGCGGCGGGGCGGCCTGGCGCGCGCGGCGCGGGCGGGGAGCTCGGTCATGATCGCGCGGCGGGCCTCGGGGGTCAGCGAGGACCAGGCCGCGATCTCTTCGATCGTGCGGTGGCAGCCGACGCAGAGACCGGTTGCCGGGTGGACGACGCAGACCTTGACACAGGGGCTCTCGATCTCGTCGCGGCGCCAGACCTCGTCGGTCATCCCGCCTCCCGCGCCAGGTAGCCGAGACGGTCGAGCAGTCCCTGCAGGATGAAGCCGGCGGCCACGTGGTCGACGACCTCGGCCCGACGCCGCCGCGACGCGTCGGCCTCGAGAAGCGCGCGCTCGGCGGCGACCGTCGACAGCCGCTCGTCCCAGAATGTGATCGGCAGGTCGGTGAGGCCCGCGAGGTTGCGGGCGAAGGCGCGGGTCGACTGGGCGCGCGGGCCCTCGCTGCCGTCCATGTTGCGCGGCAGCCCGAGGACCAGACCGGCGATGCGGCGCGGGCCGGCGAGGGCGAGCAGCGCCGCGGCGTCGGCTCCGAAGCGGGTCCGGCGGATCGTCTCGAGCGGGGAGGCGATGACGCGGCCGACATCGGAGACGGCGACCCCGATCGTCTTGGTGCCGAGGTCGAGCCCCATCAGAGCACCGGCCCGTGGCAGCCGGGCGGCGAATTGGCCGACGTCCTCGACGACCGATCCGGTCACGGCGCAAGCCCCGCGTCGCGGCCGGCCGCGTCGATTTCGGCAAGCGCCGCCGGGTCGCCCGCATGCTTCTGCCGCGCCTCGGCGAGGATCGTCGCCGCCTCGTCGCGGCGACCGAGAACGCCGAGCGAGCGGATCAGCCGCGCCCAGTCCGCGGGCGGGCCGCCCTGGGTCGCCAGCCGGTCCGAGAGCTGCGCCACCATGCCCTCGATCATCGCCTGCCGCTGGTCGGGCGGCAGCGACTGCGCCGCGTCGACGTCGGCCTGCGACGGCCCGGCGGCGGCCGGGTCCGGGGTGATGCCGGCCTGCCGCGCGGCCTCGGCGGCGCCGGCGCGGGCGCCCTCGGCCCAGGGCGCGTCGGCCGGTCCCTCGGCGAGCAGCCCCGACCAGATCCGGTAGGCGAGGTCGGGCCGGCCGCCCTGCATCAGCGTCAGCGCCGAATAATAGCGGCCGACCTGGTCCTGCGGATCGAGCGCCAGCGCCCGCGACAGCGCCTGCTCGGCGGCGGGCGAAACGTAGCCGCCGGCGGCGAGGATCGAAAGCTCGGCGAGGTCGACGAGGTCGCGCGCCGTCGCCCCCGCTCCGAGCAGTGCGACCACCCGCTCCTGCGCCGCGCGCGCCGGCGCCCAGTTTCCGATCGAGGCCAGCGACTGCGCCAGCAGCCGGTGGCCGGCGAGGTCGTCCGGGCGCGTCTTCAGCGCGGCTTCGAGCCGGCCGATCAGCTCGAGATCGCCGGCGCTGACCGCGACCGGCGGCGGGACGTCCTGCTGCGCCGCCACGGCCGCCTCGGCCTCGGCCTGGCTCGGGCGGGCAGCGCGCGCGGCCGCTGCCTCGGCCAGCCGCGGCGCGAGCGGCGCGTCGGGCTGACCGGCGCCCCCGAGCCAGTGGTAGAGGCCGAAGGCGGCGCCGAGGAGGATGGCGATCATCGCCGGCGCCGCGGCCCGGCTGAGCCGGCGGGGGGCGGCCGTACCGGCGGCCTCGGCGGCCTCCGCGTCGGCGGCGGCGAGGAGCCGGCGCGAAACCTCGACCCGCGTGGCGGTCGCCTCGTCGGCGCTCAGGATCCCGCGGGCGAGGTCGGCCTCGACCTCGCGCAGCTGGTCGCGGTGCACCTGCAGGTCATAGCTCGCGCGCCGCTCGGACCGAGCGCTCGCGCGCAGGAGCGGCGCGAAGATCAGGGCGGCGCAGCCGGCCGCGACCAGCACCGCGATCCCCCAGAAGAGCCAGTCAGCCTGCATCCCGGCCTCTCGAAACCCGCCCGGACCGTAGCTTCTCGCCCCGGCGGGCACAATCGACGCCCGCGGCGCGATCGCGTGATGCCGCGAGGCTGCGGCGGGCCGCGGGGCTAAGTTCGCTGTTGCGCCGAGGGGGTGGTGCCCGTAGACCGGCGCTTGGACGAAGCCAGCCCGGGGGCTCTCGCCGACAGGCCGCGTCGCGCGAACCTTATCCCCCGCGGGCGACGCGGGGGAATGCCTATGAAGGTTCTCGTACCCGTCAAGCGGGTCATCGACTACAACGTGAAGGTCCGGGTGAAGGGCGACGGCTCGGGGGTCGACCTCGCCAACGTCAAGATGAGCATGAACCCCTTCGACGAGATCGCCGTCGAGGCGGCGATCCGGCTCAAGGAGGCAGGCGTCGCGGACGAGATCGTAGCGGTCTCGGTGGGCGTGAAGCAGGCGCAGGAGACGCTCCGGACGGCGCTCGCGATGGGAGCGGACCGGGCGATCCTCGTGGTCGCGTCGGAGGACGTGAACCAGGACATCGAGCCGCTGGCGGTGGCGAAGATCCTGAAGGCCGTCACCGACGTCGAAGGCCCGGGGCTCGTCATCGCCGGCAAGCAGGCGATCGACAACGACATGAACGCGACCGGGCAGATGCTGGCGGCGCTGCTCGGCTGGCCGCAGGCGACCTTCGCCTCGGACCTGACGGTCGCAGACGGCAGGGCGAAGGTGACGCGCGAGGTCGACGGCGGCCTGCAGACGATCGAGGTGACGCTGCCGGCGGTCGTGACGGTCGACCTGCGGCTGAACGAGCCGCGCTATGCCTCGCTGCCGAACATCATGAAGGCGAAGAAAAAGCCGCTCGAGGAGAAGACCGCCGCCGACTACGGCGTCGACGTGGCGCCGCGGCTCAAGGTGCTGAAGACGGCCGAGCCTGCGACGCGCAAGGCCGGCGTCAAGCTCGGCTCGGTCGACGAGCTGATCCAGAAGCTGAAGACCGAGGCGGGGGTGCTCTGATGGCCGTCCTGATCGTCGCGAAGCACGACAACGCGCATCTCAACGACGCCACCGCCAAGGCGGTGACCGCGGCGAAGGCCATGGGCGGCGAGATCGACGTGCTGGTCGCGGGCCTCGAAGCCGGCGCCGTCGCCGAGGCGGCGGCGAAGCTCGACGGGGTGAAGAAGGTGATCCACGTCGAGGGCGAGACCTACCGCCACCGGCTGGCAGAGCCGCTCACGGCGCTCGTCCAGGGGATGGCCGGGCCCTACGAGCACATCGTCTTCCCGGGCACGACCTCGGGGAAGAACGTGGCCCCGCGGCTGGCGGCGCTCCTCGACGTGATGCTGATTTCGGACGTGACGGGCGTGGTCTCGGGCGACACCTTCGAGCGGCCGATCTACGCCGGGAACGCGATCCAGACCGTGCAGTCGGGGGACGCGAAGAAGGTCGTGACGGTGCGGCCGGCGTCGTTCGAGCCGACCGGCGAGCAGGCGCCCGCGCCGGTCGAAACGGCCGGGGCCGGCGACGACCCGAAGACCTCGGCCTGGGTCGAGGACAAGGTCGCGACGTCGGACCGGCCGGAGCTGACCTCGGCGCGGATCGTGGTGTCGGGCGGGCGCGGGGTCGGGTCGGAGGAGAACTTCGCCCTGATCGAGAAGCTCGCCGACAAGCTCGGCGCCGCCGTCGGCGCCAGCCGGGCGGCCGTCGACTCGGGGTTCGCGCCGAACGACTGGCAGGTCGGCCAGACCGGCAAGGTCGTCGCGCCCGAGCTCTACATCGCGGTCGGCATCTCCGGCGCGATCCAGCACCTCGCGGGCATGAAGGACTCGAAGGTCATCGTCGCCATCAACAAGGACGAGGACGCGCCGATCTTTCAGGTGGCCGACTACGGGTTGGTCGGCGACCTGTTCCAGATCGTGCCGGAGCTCGAGAAGAAGCTCGGCTGAGCGGCGATGCCGGCGGCCGGGGTGCACCGTCCGCTGGCGCCGGCCGGGCGGTCCGCCCGCGCCGACAGCCCCGGCGCGGTGCCCTGCGCCGCGGCGGCGCGGCCGTGGGTGCTGGCCGCGACGATCCTGGCCTCGGCGATGGCGTTCATCGACGGCTCGGTCGTCACGATCGCGCTGCCGGTGCTGCAGCGCGAGCTCGGGGCGGGCCTCGCGGCGCTGCAGTGGGTCGTCAACGGCTACACGCTTCTCCTCGCCGCGCTGATCCTCGTCGGCGGCGCGGCCGGTGATCGCTTCGGCCGCCGGCGGGTGTTCCTGATCGGCACGCTCGTCTTCGCCGCCGCGTCGGCCGCCTGCGCGCTCGCGCCGAGCGTCGGGTCGCTGATCGCGGCGCGGATGCTGCAGGGGCTCGGCGCGGCGCTGATGGTGCCGCAGAGCCTCGCGATCATCTCGGCCGCCTTCCCGCCCGAGATCCGCGGCCGCGCCATCGGGACCTGGGCCGGCGCGGCGTCGCTGACGACCGCCCTCGGGCCGGCGGTCGGCGGCTTCCTGATCGACAGCCTCGGGTGGCGCGCGGCCTTCTGGGTCAACCTGCCGCTGGCGGTGGCCGTGGTGGTCCTCGCCCGCGCCCATGTCCCCGAGAGCAAGGCGCCGGCGACCGGCCCGCTCGACCTCGGCGGTGGCGCGCTCGCGGTCGCGGCCTCGGCGCTGGCGACGCTCGGGCTGACCGCGCTCGGGCGGCCGGGCGGCGGCTGGACCGCCGCGGCGCTGGTCGTGGCCGCCGCCGTCGCCGCCGCCGGCTTCGTCCGCGTCGAGCGCAGCGCCCCGGCGCCGCTGATGCCGCTCTCGCTCTTCGCGTCGCGCGCGTTCGTGGGCGCGAACCTGCTCACGCTGTTCCTCTACGGCGCGCTGGCCGCGATCCTTTTCCTGCTGCCGTTCGAGCTGATCGGGCGGCGCGGTCTCTCGGCCAGCGGCACCGGGCTCGTGCTGCTGCCGATGGGGCTGCTGATCGGCCTCGGGGCCCGGCCGGCGGGGGCGCTGGCCGATCGCTTCGGTGTCCGCACCTTCCTGGTCGCGGGCGCGTCGCTGGTCGCGGTCGCCGCGGCATGGCTCGCGATCGGGGCGCCGGGGCTTACCCTTGGGGTCGTGGTGCCGCTCGTCGTCTTCGCCACGGGCATGACGCTCGTGGTCGCGCCGCTGACCACGGCGGTGATGAACGCCGCCCCGGATGCCCTCGCGGGCGCCGCCTCGGGGGTCAACAATGCCGCCAGCCGGCTTGCGGGGCTGCTGGCGATCGCGCTCGTCGGGGCGGTCGCGGCGCTCGTCTTCGGGCTCGGCGCGCCGGGGGCGGCCTTCGGGGAGTTCCCGCCGGCCGGGGACCCGGCCTTCCCGGGCATCGCCGCCGCCTTCGGCCGGGCTTATGCCGCCGGCATGGCGGTCGCGGCGCTTCTTGCAGCCCTGGCCGCGGCGGCAGCCTGGGCGACGCTCGGGCCAGGGTCCGATTTTTCCGCGCCTTCCTCTTGAAGCCGCCCGGGCGGTTTCCGATGTATCCGATGTTAATGACCTTAACATGAGAGGAGAGCGCCTGATGGAGACCGCCGTCCGCTCGCTGGGGCGAGTTCGCGACTGGCTCGACGAAAGGGGCAGGTCCGCGTGGATCGCCCTCACCGTGGTCGGCTTCGTCGTCTTCTGGCCGATCGGACTAGCCCTACTCGCCTACGTCATATGGAGCAAACGCATGCGCTGCCGTCACTGGGGACAAGACCGTCAGAACTTCCGCGGCTTCGGCCGGTCGGGGTCGACCGGCAACTCGGCCTTCGACGCCTACCGCGAAGAGACGCTGAAGCGGCTCGAGGAGGAGCGCGACGCCTTCGTCGGCTTCCTGAACCAGCTCCGCGCCGCCAAGGATCGGGCCGAGTTCGACCAGTTCATGGCGAGCCGCCAGGCGCCCGAGGCGGTCTGACATCGAACCGCGCCCCCGGACGATCGGGGGCGCGCCGTGCGCCTGATACCATCGCCGCCAGGACGCCGTCCCCGTCTATGAACTGGTGCTTCAACGCGGCGCCCGCGTGCAGCACCAGGATAGCCGCGAGCAGGATCGCGGCATCCACGTGAACGCCGCGCGCGAGGTCCTCGATCCGCTGGACGCCGGGCACGAACGGGTCGGGCAGAGGGAACAGCCCGAAGACCATGTTCTGCATCTGCAGCAGATCCTGGGTGGGCGAGGCCGACGCCATGATCCACCCCGAGACCGGCATCACGAACATCAGGACATAGAGCGCCAGGTGACTGGCGTCGGCGGCCCGGATTTGCCAGCCCGGCATCGCCGCCGGGTAAGGTGGGCGATGGCGGTTCGCGACCCGCCAGAAGACGCGGGCGACGGCCAGCACGAAGACGACGAAGCCCCAGCTCTTGTGCAGCTGCGTGAGCGTGAACCGCTGCAGCAGGTCGGGGACCGCCTTCACCATCCAGACGCCGAAGCCGAGCTGGAACAGGATCAGCGCCGCCATCGTCCAGTGCAACGCACGCGTCACCCAGCCCCAGCCCGCCGTGCTGTCGGCCGCCGGCATGGCTACTGCGACGCCATCAGCAGGTGGATCTTCACCGGCAGCACCGAGGCTACCTGCGGTACGCCGCCGGTCGAACCGAACTCGGTCCGATCGATGCTGCCGGTCAGGTCGAACCCGGCCTCGAACCGCTCGGGATCGTCGGCCGACGGGCCGTAGCGGGTGACGGTCGCCTTCAGGGCAACGGGCCTCGTCACGCCGCGCAGCGTCACCCGGCCTTCGACGTCGGCGGTCTGCTTCGAAGTCTGCGTCAGCTTGTCGAGATGGAAGTCGATCGTCGGATACCCGGCGGCGTCGAGATAGTCCCGGCTTCGCACCAGCTGGTCGACGACCGCGACCCCGGTGGTTGCCGCGCCGGCGTTCACGCTGATCGTGGCCTTGGCCGCTTCGGGACGCGCCTGGTCGAAGTCCACCTGCCCGTCGAGCTGCGGAAAGCGCACGGTGACGTTCCTGCCCTCCCAAGCGACGTCGACCGCGACGGTCGTCGCCGGTTCGAGCTTCCAGGGCGCCGCCGCCGCCGGCAGCGGAAGCGCGAGGAAGGCCGTCAACAGAAACCTGAGCATCGCGCCGTCTCCTCCGGGTCGCGCACAGAATAGCGTGAAACACCGATGCGCGCGCCTTGGCTCCGCAAATCGTGTTCCGCCGCCGCGTTTCGTCAAAGGGCGCGACCGGCGCATCAAACCGCCTCTGCCCCATCGGCGAGGCCTTTCGGGCCATCGGGCAGGCGACCGCCCCGTCCTCCGGCCGCTATCGGGTGGGAACCGGAGTCTCGCCGCGATAGTCGTAGAAGCCGCGCCTGGTCTTGCGCCCGAGCCAGCCGGCCTCGACGTACTTCACCAGGAGCGGGCACGGGCGATACTTGGTGTCGGCCAGGCCCTCGTGCAGCACGTTCATGATCGCGAGGCAGGTGTCGAGGCCGATGAAGTCGGCAAGCTCGAGCGGACCCATCGGGTGGTTGGCGCCGAGCTTCAGCGCCATGTCGATCGAGGCGACCGTGCCGACGCCCTCGTAGAGGGTATACACCGCCTCGTTGATCATCGGCACCAGGATGCGGTTGACGATGAAGGCGGGAAAGTCCTCGGACGCCGAGGCGGTCTTGCCGATCTTGTGCACGACCCCGAGCAGCGTCTCGTAGGTGGCCTCGTCGGTCGCGATGCCGCGGATCAGCTCGACGAGCTGCATCACCGGGACCGGGTTCATGAAGTGGAAGCCCATGAACCGCTCGGGCCGGTCGGTGCCGGAGGCGAGGCGGGTGATCGAGATCGACGAGGTGTTCGAGGTCAGAATCGTCTGGGGCGCCAGGTGCGGCACCAGCGCCTTGAAGATCTTGTGCTTGAGCTCCTCGCGCTCGGTCGCCGCCTCGATCACCAGGTCGGCCGCCCCGATCGGCGCGAGCTCCGGCTCGATCCTGAGCCGGCTCATCGCCTCCTCGCGCGCGGCAACGCTGATCTTGCCGCGCGCGACCTGCCGATCGAGGTTGCCGCGGATGATGCCGGGCGCCTTGTCGAGCGCCGCTTCGGAGACGTCGTGCAGCGCCACGTCGAAGCCGGCGACCGCGAAGACGTGGGCGATGCCGTTGCCCATCTGGCCCGCCCCGATCACGCCGACGCGCCTGATCTCCATGTAGCACCGGTCCCGATCGCTGATTTTCGGGTCACCATAGGCAGCGCCCCCGAGGGGTGCAATGGACTTTTCCCCGGCGCCCGAGGGCGCCGACGCGTCGTTTACACGATCGTCTGCAGCGCATAGCCTTTCCCGCAGGTTGCACGCCGCAGCGGTCCGGGGGGACAGGCATGAATGTCATCATCGACTTCCTGAACACGATCTTCTGGGGCTACGTGCTGATCTACGGCCTGTTGGCGGTCGGGATCTATTTCACCATTCGCCTGCGCTTTCAGCAGGTGCTCCGCTTCGGCGAGATGCTCCGCGTCGTCACCTCGACGAACCCCTACGACAACGAGGGCATCACCCCGTTCCAGGCGCTCTGCACCAGCCTCGCGAGCCGGGTAGGCACCGGCAACATCGCCGGGGTCGCGGTGGCCCTCACCCTCGGCGGCCCCGGTGCGATCTTCTGGATGTGGATGGTGGCGCTCGTCGGCATGGCGACCGCCTATGCGGAATCGACCCTCGCCCAGCTCTACAAGACCCACGGGCCCGAGGGCTCGGAGGGCATCTACCGCGGCGGACCGGCCTTCTACATCGCGAAGGGCCTCGGGATGCCCTGGCTCGGGGCAGTCTTCTCGGCCTGCCTGATCCTCTCGTTCGGGCTCGTCTTCAACGCCGTGCAGGCAAATTCGATCGCCGACGCCATGGCAGGCGCCTTCGGCGTGCCCAAGCTCGCGACCGGGCTCGTGGTCGCGGCCGTCACCGGCGTCGTGATCTTCGGCGGCATCCACGCGATCGCGCGCGTCGCCGAATACGTCGTCCCGTTCATGGCCGGCATCTACCTGCTCGTCGCGCTCTACGTCCTGGTGACCCACCTGTCGCTGGTGCCCGGGATGATCGCGCACATCGTCGGCAATGCCTTCGGCTTCGCCGAGGTCGGCGGCGGCGTTGCAGGCGGCGTCGCCGCCGCGATGCTGAACGGCGTCAAGCGCGGGCTATTCTCCAACGAGGCGGGCATGGGCTCGGCGCCGAACATCGCCGCCGCCGCGACCCCGGTGCCGCACCACCCGTCGAGCCAGGGGCTGGTGCAGGCGCTCGGCGTCTTCATCGACACGCTCGTGATCTGCTCCTGCACCGCCCTGATGATCCTGCTTTCCGACGTCTACCAACCGGGGGGCGAACTCACCGGCATCCAGCTGACCCAGGCGGCGCTCGCGCACCACGTCGGCGCGGTCGGCCCCTACTTCATCGCGGTCGCGATCTTCTTCTTCGCCTTCACCTCGATCATCGGCAACTACTCCTACTCCGAGATGGCGATCGTCTACCTCGGCGGCGGGGGCAAGGGGGGCATCCTCGCCCTGCGGGTGGTGGTGCTGCTGATGGTGGTCTGGGGGGCGCTGCAGGCCGTCGCGACGGTCTTCAATGCCGCCGACGCCTCGATGGGGCTGATGGCGACGATCAACCTCGTCACCATCGTCGCCCTCTCCGGAACCGTGGTGAAGCTGACGCGCGACTATTTCGCCCAGCGGGCGGCCGGCCGCGAGCCCGTGTTCAACGGCGCAGACTTCCCCGAGCTCGGCGACCGGATCGAGCATTCGATCTGGTACCGCGACACGTCGAAGCCCAAGGCGGGGGAGTAGGGCTGGGCCGGATGCGCGGGCGATGCTAGACTGATCCGGGGCAAGGCGCCCCGGGACGCGTTCCGATGCCGTCCATCGCAGCCCTTGCCGCCGTCGCGGCGGCGACCGCCGGTGCGGCCTGCGTGGCCGTGGCGCTGGTGATGCTGGTCCGCCGCAGCGGGCGGCCGGCGGTGGCCCCGCTGGTGCTGCTCGTCGGGGTCGCGCTGGTGGCGCTGCCATGGGCGCTGCCGCTGCCGACCGGCGCGCCGGACCCTCCCGAGGCGGCGCCCGCGCCGGTGACGATCGGCGCGGTCTCGATCTCGGCCGACGGAACGCGCACGGTCGCGGCGGAGCCCCCGAAGCCGGTGATCGCGCCGCCGCCCGCGCTTCCGGGGCGACCGGCGGTCAGGATCGACATCGAGGCCAGCGAGGCCGAGCCCAACGACACGCTCGCCGCCGCCAACGTCGCCCAGCTTGGCACCGCCATCGTTGGCGAGCTCGGCGAGGGCGACCTCGACTTCTTCGCCTTCGGCATGCCGCCCGGGCTGCGCGGCGAGGTCGTGGCGGCGCTGACCGTGCTCGAGGGCAACGCCGGCCTGACCATGTACGACGACACCGGCGAGGCGATCGGCAGCATGGACACGCCCGAGCAGGTCAGCGTGCGGACGGCGACGCTGGCGCGGATGATTGACGCGCCGGCCTACTACGTGATGGTGCGCGCCAATCCCGATCGCCCCGGCCCGGCCAGGTACCACCTGACGGTGGCGGCCCGCCGGCGCTGACTATTCGGCGACAGCGACCGGCGGGGTCTCGGCCCCGAAGCGGTCGGGCGCCCCCGCCTCGCCGTGGGCGGCGAGGAAGCGCTCGGCGTCGAGCGCCGCCATGCAGCCCATGCCGGCCGAGGTGACGGCCTGGCGGTAGACGGGATCGGCGATGTCGCCGGCGGCGAAGACGCCCGGGACCGAGGTCGCCGTCGACCCGGGCCGCGTCACGACGTAGCCGCCCTGGTGCAGCTCGAGCTGGCCCTCGACCAGCTGCGACGCCGGCGCGTGGCCAATCGCCACGAAGACGCCGTCGCACTTCAGGGTGCGCTCGGCGCCAGTCCTGATGTCGCGCAGCCGCACGCCGGTGACGCCGCGCGGATCCTTCTCGCCGATCACCTCGTCGATGACGTGATACCAGATCGTCTCGATCTTCGGGTGGTTGAACAGCCGCTCCTGCAGCACCTTCTCGGCGCGCAGCTCGTCGCGGCGGTGGACGAGCGTCACCTTGGTGGCGAAGTTGGTCAGGAACAGCGCCTCCTCGACCGCCGAGTTGCCGCCGCCGGCCACCACGACCTCGCGGCCGCGGTAGAAGAAGCCGTCGCAGGTCGCGCAGGCCGACACGCCGAAGCCCTTGTAGAATTCCTCGGAAGGCAGCCCCAGCCACTTGGCCTGGGCGCCGGTGGCGAGGATGAGCGCGTCGGCGGTGTAGACGGTGCCGCCGTCGCCGATCGCGGTGAACGGCCGCTTGTCGAGCTCGAGCCGGGCGATGTGGTCGGAGACGAGCTCGGCGCCGGTCGCCCGGGCGTGCGCCGCCATCCGCTCCATCAGCGCCGGCCCCTGGACCTCGACGTCGCCCGGCCAATTCTCGACCTCGGTGGTGATCGTCAGCTGCCCGCCGGGCTGGATGCCCTCGATCAGCAGCGGCGCGAGCATCGCCCGGGCGCCGTAGACGGCCGCCGTATACCCGGCGGGACCGGATCCGATAATGAGCAGGCGCGAGTGGCGGGTGTCGGACATGGCTTCCTCGGACGTGGCACCGCTATATAGGCGCCACGCCGGTCGCTGGAAAGGCGGCGCTCAGATGAGCTTCGCCCGCAGCTTCTGGAACTCGGCGTCGGTGATCGAGCCGTCGGCCTTCAGCTTGTCGAGCTTGGCGATCTCGTCGGCGACGCTGAACCCGACCGCGCTGCGGATCTGATCCCGGGCGTGTGCCGCTTGCTGCGCATCGCGATCCTCCATGCCCCAGCCCTGGGTCACCAGGTAGGCGAAGATGCCAATGTAGGGCAGGAACAGCATGAAGATCACCCAGAGCACCTTGGTGAGGCTCGAGATGTCGCGGCGGCGGAACAGATCCACCAGCACCCGGATCAGGATCCAGAACCAGACCACGAAGAAGAAGATGAACAGGGCGTCGATCAGAAACGATCCGAACGTCAACCCGCCCACGTGCGTTCCGGCCGCAACCGCCTGCTCTTCCATAGCCAGTCCCCCTTGGCTCGTTCGATGCCGGCTTCTCGGCCGGGGCGGCGACACGCGCAAGCGGATTTTTCCGCGGCTCACGCCGCCGGCACCCGCTGAGCCCGGGCGACCGCGCGAAACGCCTTTTCGAATGATGCGCGGTCATGAAATATAATTGCTTCCGGCAGCATCACCGCATAATGAATTCCGCGCAACCCGGACAAGTCTAGGCGATGCCGCAGAACAAGCTCGATCCCATCGACCGCAAGATCCTCGCCGAGCTGCAGGCCGACGGCCGCATGACCAACGTCGAGCTTTCGCGGCGGGTCGGCATCTCGGCGCCCCCTTGCCTGCGGCGGGTCAGGACGCTCGAGGAGGCCGGGCTGATCGAGGGCTATCATGCCCGGATCAACGCCCGCGAACTCGGCTTCGAGGTGCGCGTCTTCGTCATGGTCGGGCTGTCGAGCCAGGCCGAGCGCGACCTCAGCGCCTTCGAGGCGCAGTGCCGCGCCTGGCCGCTGGTGCGCGAGTGCCACATGCTGAACGGCGAGATCGACTTCATCCTGAAATGCGTCGCGCCCGATCTCTCGACCTTCCAGAGCTTCCTGACCGAGCAGCTGACCGCGGCGCCCAACGTGGCGAGCGTCAAGACGAGCCTCGTCATCCGCTGCGCCAAGGACGAGCCCGCGATCCCCTTCGACATCTACGAGGAGCGCGCCCGGGCGCGCGACTGACCCTCGGCTCAGGCGCTGCAGGCCTGCCGGCCGGCAGGGCCGAGGGCGCGGGCGATGGTCGCGTGCAGGATCCGCGCGTCGATGGGCTTGGAAACGTAGTCGTCCATGCCCGCGGCGAGGTAGCGGTCGCGGTCGCCCATCATCGCGTCGGCGGTCAGCGCGATGATCGGCATGCGGTCGAGCGGGGGCTGGAGCTCGCGGATGCGGCGGGTGGCCGTGACACCGTCCATCCCCGGCAGGTGCACGTCCATGAGAACGAGGTCGAAGCGCTCGCGCTCGAGCCGGCGGAGCGCCTGCTCGCCGTCGCGGGCGAGCCGCACGTCGTGGCCTCCCTTGGCGAGCATGCGGGTGATCAGGAGCTGGTTCACCTCGTTGTCCTCGACCACGAGGATCCGGGCCGGGGGCGGGGCGGCGATCGCGGGCGCCGGACGGGCGGGAAGCTTGCCCGCGGCCGCCTCGAGCCGGCAGCGGATGGCGAAGGCGAAGCGGCTGCCCCGACCCGGTGCGCTCTCGACGGCGATGTCGCCGCCCATCAGCCGCACGAGCTGGCGCGAGATGGCGAGCCCCAGCCCGCTGCCGCCGTAGCGCCGGGCGGTCGACCCGTCCGCCTGCTCGAAGCGGCCGAAGAGGCGGCCCAGCGCCTCTGGCGGGATGCCGATTCCGGTGTCGCGCACCTCGAACTGGAGCTCGACCATGGCGTCCGGTGCCCGCTGGTGCCGCACGGCCAGCGTGACCGAGCCCTGCTCGGTGAACTTGACCGCGTTGCCCACCAGGTTGAAGAGCACCTGGCTCAGCCGGTTCGGGTCGCCGACGACCACCGGCGGCAGGTCGCCCTGCAGCTCGAGCCCGAGCGTCACCCGCTTTGCGGCGGCTCCCTCGCGCAGCAGGTCGACGACCCGCCGCGCGACGTCGCCGGCGTCGAACTGCACTGCCTCGAGGGTGACCGAGCGCGCTTCGAGCCGCGAATAGTCGAGGATGTCGTTGATGACGGTCAGCAGCCCCTGCGCGGAGTCTCGCGCAAGGCCGACGTAGCGCGCCTTCTCGCCCTGGATTTCCTCGCCGCGGAGCAGCTCTAGCATGCCGAGCACGCCGTTCATCGGTGTCCGGATTTCGTGGCTCATGGTCGCGAGGAACTCGGACTTCGCCTGGCTCGACTGCTCGGCACGCGCCCGCGCCGCCCGCAGCTCGTCGTTCGCCCGCGCCAGCGAGGCGGTCCGTTCGGCGACCCGCCGCTCGAGCTGGGCGTTCAGCTCCGAGAGCCGCCGCTCCGCCTCGCGCCGGTCGCGCACCTCGCGCGCGAGGAGCGCGTTCTTTTCGGCGAGGAGCTTCGGGCTCGGCAGGGCCAGGAGCTTCGGCATCAGCGGCCAGAGCGCGACCGCCGTCGTCAGCGACACCGCCGCGGTCCCGACCTTGACCGCGGCCTGCAGCCCGTAGTCGGGCACCCAGAGCGTCCAGATGCCGAAGAGGTGGGTGATGCCGCAGGCGACGATGAAGCTGACGAAGAGATACGGCACCCAGCCCGATACCAGATCCTTGCGGCGCAGCGCGAAGAACAGGATCGCCAGCGGGATCGAGAAGTAGGAGAGCGCGATCACGAGGTCGGAGACGACGTGCGCCCAGAGGATTTCCGGCCGCCAGAGCAGGCACCATCCGTGGGGCTGGAACCCCTCGGTGGAAAGAAAGTCCCATACCCAGCCCGCCACGCACTTCCCCCGTCGCAATGAGAATGGTCAAGCATTTGGAGATGACGGTTAAGCTTCGGTTAACGCAGCCCTCAAGGACGCGTCAGAGGCGGATGACCGAGATCAGCCGCCCGTAGTCGGGCTCGCCCAGGCGGGTGGCGCGGCGGTACGAGTAGAAGCGGTCGGGATCGGAGTGGGTGCAGCGGCCGATCCAGCCCGCCTCGCCGACGCCGGCGTCGCGCAGCCGGTGCAGCACGAAGCCCGGCAGGTCGAAGTGGAAGCGGTCGCCCGCCCCGGCGGCGAAGAAGCGGTCATAGCCCTTCTCCTCGTCGCGGAATCGGTCGAAGAACTCGGGGCCGACCTCGTAGGCGCGCTGGCTGATCGTCGGGCCGACGGCGGCGCGGATCGCCTCTGGCCGGGCGCCGAGCCGCCCCATCGCCGCGACGACCGCCTCGACCACCCCGTCCAGAGCGCCGCGCCAGCCGGCGTGGGCGGCGCCGACGACCTGCGCCTCGCGGTCCGCGAGCAGGATCGGCGCGCAGTCTGCGGTCAGGATGCCGATGGCGATCCCGGCGGTCGCGCTGACCGCCGCATCGGCGCGCGGCCGCTCGGCCCAGGGCGCCGGGCCGGCGACCACGACGTCGGCCGAGTGGGTCTGGTTGAGCGAGACCAGCCGTTCGGGCGGGACGTCGAGCGCCGCCGCCACCCGGGCCCGGTTCAGCGCCACCGCCTCGCGCTGGTCGCTGGAGCCGGGCCCGCAGTTCAGGCCGGCATAGATGCCCGAGGAAGCCCCGCCGCGCCGGGTGAAGAAGGCGTGGCGGGTGCCCGCGAGCAGCTCCGAGGTCAGGATTTCGAGGGTCATCGGCCAAATCCCGGCGGCGTCGGCGCCCCATCCGGCGCCAGCGCCAGAACCTGGAAGAGGTTTCCCATTTCGTCCGGGTGGGTCAAGCGGCGATGCGCGGCGACGATGGCGTCGAGCTCCGGCCCGTCGCGTCCGCGGGCGAGCGCGCTAGCGCGCGCGGTGATGCCAAGTGCCTCGAGGAAGGCGCCCTGCCCGATCGGGCCGTATGCCCGCGCCGGGCGGGCGGCGCGGGCGAGAGCGCCGAAGCCGACGTGGGCCGTGAGGTCGGCGGTGCCGGGCGCGTCGAGCGGGTCGGCCGGAGCGTGGCGGCGGAGCGCCTGCAGCGTGTCGCCGGTGCCGTCGCGGGCGCCGTAGTCGATGAGGAGCGCCGCGCCGCCGCGGGCGGCGATGCAGCCCCCGAGCCGGGCCGCCACGGCCTCGCCGGTCGGGTTCAATTCGACGAGGGTACCGTCGGGCACCCTCGGGAAGCGGGCGTCGAGGCCGGCGTCGGGGCGCGGTGGTCCCCACCGGTAGGCGAGGCGGTCGGCGTCGAGGGCGACGAGCCGCTCGCGCCAGAGCGCATCGGCGCGCTGGTACTGGCGGATCGGCAGGGCGTCGAAGAACTCGTTCGCGACGACGATCAGCGGCGCGTCAGGGAGCACGTCGACGCGCGGCGCCCAGCTCGGTGCGGCCGCTGCGAGCGCTTTGGCCTGGAGGCGGCGCAGCGCCGGGCTGGTCTCGACGAGCCAGAGACGCGCGGCGTCCCGGAATCCCGGCATGCCGGCCGCGGCGCGCAGGGCGTCGCGCATCAGCGTGCCGCGGCCGGGGCCGAGCTCGGCCAGCACGAAGGGGTCCGGGCGGCCCTGGTCGGCCCAGACCTGCGCCGCCCAGGCGCCGACGAGCTCGCCGAACATCTGCGAGATCTCGGGAGCGGTCACGAAGTCGCCGGCGGCGCCCAGGGGATCGCGGGTGGCGTAGTAGCCGTGCTCGGGGTGGGCGAGGGCGAGCGCCATGAAGGCCTCGACCGTCAGCGGCCCGCGCGAGACGCGGTCGCGGATCAGGGCCTCGAGCGGAGTCACCGCCGCGGCTTCAGTCGGCCGGCACGCGGGCGCGGCGCCCCGAGCGGACGACGAGGATCAGGCCCGCGAGGAGCATCGGCAGCGACAGGAGCTGGCCCATGGTCAGCCCGGCGGTCGCACCGAGGTGCAGGACGAAGCCGTGCGGGTTGTCGTCGGTCACGAACTGGGCGTCGGCCTGGCGAAAGCCTTCGAGGGCGATGCGGGCGAGGGAATAGCCGATCAGGAAGAGGCCGAAGACACGGCCCCGGCGGGCGAGCGCGCCGGAGCGGATCGCGAGCGCGAGGAGGACGAAGAGGACGAGGCCTTCGAGCGCCGCCTCGTAAAGCTGCGATGGGTGTCGGGCGCAGGGGCCGGGTGGCCAGGTCAGCGGACAGGTCTGCGCCGCCTCGCCGGGAAAGACGATGGCCCAGGGGGCGGTGGAGGGCCGGCCCCAGAGCTCGCCGTTGATAAAGTTGGCGATGCGGCCGAAGAAGAGGCCGATCGGGGCTGCCGCCGACACCGCGTCGCCGACGCCGAGGATCGGGTAGCCGTTCCTGAGGCTGAAGCCGACGACGCCCGCGACGACGCCGAGGAGGCCGCCGTGGAAGGACATGCCGCCGTGCCAGACCGAGAAGACCTCGAGCGGGTTCTGGGCGAAATAGGCGGGCTGGTAGAAGAGGACGTAGCCGAGGCGGCCGCCGAGGACGACGCCGAGGATCATCCAGGTCAAGAGATCGTCGGAACGCTCGGGCGGCATCGGCGCGCGCCCGCCCCAGAGGGCCGGGCGCCGGCAGAGCCAGGCGACGTAGCGCCAGCCGAGCAGCAGCCCGGCGATGTAGGCGAGCGCGTACCAGCGGATCGCGAGCTCGAGCCCGAAGAGGTGGAAGGAGAAGAGCACCGGGTCGATGGCGGGGAACGGCAGGACGAGCGGCAAGCGAGGCCTCCGGTGCTGGGGCGCCCCTCATTCGTGGCCGGGCCGGCGGAAGTCAAGGCGGGGGCGGTTGAGCTTGCCGCGGCTTCCCGCGATAACCGGGCGAAGCAGGGAGGGACGGACATGGAATATCGCTATCTCGGGCGCTCGGGGCTGCAGGTCTCGGTGATGACCATGGGGACGATGACCATCGGCGGCGCCGGCGCCTTCAAGGCCGTCGGGGACAGCGGGGTCAAGGAGGCGCGCGAGCAGATCGCGGTCTGCCTCGATGCCGGGGTGAACCTGATCGACACCGCCAACATCTACTCGATGGGCGAGTCGGAGAGGATCATTGGCGAGGTGCTCGGCGGCAAGCGGCCGAACGACCTCCTGATCGCCTCCAAGGTGCGCTTCAAGATCGGCGAGGGGCCGAACGGCGAGGGGCTGTCGCGGCACCACGTCATGCGGCAGGTCGAGGCGAGCCTCGGGCGGCTGAAGACCGACGTGATCGACATTCTCTACCTGCACGAGTGGGACGGCTCGACGCCGCTCGAGGAGACGCTGGGCGCGGTCGATACGCTGGTCGAGCAGGGCAAGGTCCGCTACGTCGGCGTCTCCAACTACTCGGCCTGGCACCTGATGAAGGCGCTCGCGATCGCCGACGCGCGGGGCTTCGCCCGGCCGGTCACGCAGCAGATCCACTATACCCTCGAGGCGCGCGAGGCCGAGTACGAGCTGGCGCAGATCGCCGTCGCCGAAGGGGTGGGAATCCTGGTCTGGAGCCCGCTCGCGGGGGGGCTCCTCAGCGGCAAGTACGGACCCGACGCGCCGTCGGCGCGGCAGGTCGCCGGCTGGACCGAGCCGCCGATCCGCGACATCGAGAAGCTGTGGCGGATCGTCGCTGCCCTGAAGGAGGTGGGCGCGGCACATGGCGTCTCGGCAGCACGGGTGGCGCTCGCCTGGCTCCTCGGCCGCCCCGGCGTCGCCTCGCTCGTCGTCGGCGGCCGCAACGCCGAGCAGTTCCGCGACAGTCTCGCGGCGGCCGAGCTCAAGCTCGACGCCGAGGAGCGGACCCGGCTCGACGCGGTGAGCGCCTTGCCGGTTCTCTACCCCTACTGGCACCAGCAACGCACGGTCGCGTCGCGGTTCGGCCTGGCCGACCTGGTGCTGAACCGGACGACGCAGCCCTACTGAGGCATCGCGGGGCAGCTGGCGGGTAAAATGCAAGCCATTGATACCGATTGCATTTTACCGAAAGCGTCAAGAATCTGGCGACCCTTCCCGATCCCTTGGCAAGGCGCCGCAGGCTCCCCATATCTCCGGGAGACGCCGGCCAGGAGAGTGCCCGATGCAGACCCGCAACAAGATCTTCGACGACTTCGCGCAGCTGATGAACAACGCGATGGGCGTCGCCCAGGGGGCCAAGACCGAGGCCGAGACCGCGATGAAGGGGTTCGTCGACCGCTGGCTCGCCGAGCGCAACCTCGTGACCCGCGAGGAGTTCGACGCCGTCCGGGCGATGGCGCAGAAGGCGCGCGAGGAGAACGAGGCGCTCGCCGCCCGGGTCGCCGCGCTCGAGGCGAAGGCGGCCGAATCGGGCCGCGCCGCGAACGGTTAGAATCCCGTTAAGCCTCTTCGGAATCGCCAGCGAACTTTCGAGATTTTTGGCTTTACAGAATCCCGGGCATCCACCACCATATCTGGTAGATCAGCTGCCCCAGCGGTTGATCTGTTGTTAACCTCAAACGCCCCGTGCGGGCGAAGCCCGCCGGCGGCCAGAACGAGAGGGCACCGGGCATGGGCATTGTCGAGCGCGACTTCGACTGCGAGGATCTCCACCCCATCGACATCGTCGAGTCGCTGGCTTCAGAGCGCTCCTGGGATTTCGACCGGATTGCCGACGACCAGATCGCCATGGCCATCGAGGGGAGCTGGCGCACCTACTCGGTGACGCTGGCCTGGTCCGCCCACGACGAGACGCTGCGGCTAATCTGCGCCTTCGAGATGGCGCCGCCGGCACGGCGCCTCTCCGCCCTCAACGCCGCAATCTGCCTTGCCAACGACCGCTGCTGGTCGGGTGCCTTCGTGCTGTGGCGCGAGCAGAAGCTGATGGGCTTCCGCTACGGGCTGAACCTTGCCGGCGGCGCGCAGGCGACCTCGGCGCAGATCAACGACATGGTGCGCGCGGCCGTCACGGCCTGCGAGCGCTTCTACCCGGCGTTCCAGCTGGTCGCCTGGGGCGGCGAGACGCCGGAGAAGGCGCTTGGCATCGCCATGACCGAAGCCTACGGTCGCGCGTGATTTTCGGCCCCTCCCGGCCCCGGGGCCGGGAGGGGGCTATGGACATTTCGGAAATCTCGGAGCGCGGCCTCGTGCTGCTCGGCTGCGGCAAGATGGGCAGTGCGCTCCTCGAAGGCTGGCTGGCCGGGGGCCTGCCAGCCAACGCGATCACCGTCCTCGAGCCCAATCCCTCGCCGGCGCTCAGCGCCAACGCCGCCGAGGGGGTCCGGCTGAACGCCGATCTCCCGGAGAGTCCGGCCGTCGCCGTCCTCGCGGTCAAGCCGCAGTCGATGGGCGCCGCGTTGCCGCGGCTCGCGGCGCTCGGCAACGGTCCGACGCTCTTCCTCTCGATTGCCGCCGGCACCCCGATCCGCGCCCTCGAGGCGGCGCTGGGTGCGACGACCCCGATCGTGCGCGCGATGCCGAACACGCCGGCCGCGGTCGGCCGCGGCATCACCGCGCTGATCGGCAACGCCCACGCCGACGCCCGCGCGCTCGACCTCGCAGAGACGCTGATGCGCGCGGTCGGCCAGACCGTGCGGCTGGCCGACGAGGGGCAGATGGACGCCGTCACGGCGGTGTCGGGCTCGGGGCCCGCCTACGTCTTCCTGCTGATCGAGGCGCTGGCGGCGGCCGGCGAGGCCGAGGGGCTGCCGGGGGATTTGGCGCTTGCGCTCGCGCGTGCTACCGTGGCGGGAGCGGGGGCACTGGCCGAGTCTTCACCGAGCGCGCCTTCCCGGTTGCGAGTGGACGTGACCAGCCCCGGCGGCACCACCGCCGCGGCGCTGGCGGTCCTGATGGACGAGTCCGAGGGAATTCCGGCGCTGGTGCGCCGCGCCGTCGCTGCCGCCGCCGCCCGCAGCCGAGAGCTCGGCCGCTGACGGCATCACCGGGGCCCGCGGGCCCGAGCCGAGGAGAGCCGCCGTGTTCGACCCCAAGACCTTCTCATTCGACGTCGACAAGATGACCGAGTTCTTCAAGCAGAACGACTTCAGCAAGTACCTGCAGAACATGAAGTTGCCGGGTGTCGACGCCGAGGCGCTGGTGGCGGCGCAGCAGAAGAACATGGACGCGCTGGTCGAGGCCAACAAGGCGGCGGCCGCCGGCTACCAGGAGCTGTTCAAGAAGCAGGTGGCGATCTTCGAGGACACCATGGCCGAGGCCAAGAAGAACCTGGCCGCCTTCGACGCCGCCAAGATCGACCCCGACAAGGCCAAGGCGCAGGGCGAACTGGTCAAGGCCGCGTTCGAGAAGGCGCTTGCCAACATGCAGGCGCTGGCCGAGAGCGCGCAGAAGGCCAACGCCGACGCCTACGACATCGTCGCCGCCCGCATCCGCGAGAGCATGGGCGAGCTGCGCGACCTCGCGGGCACCACCCGCAGCTGAAACCGCTTGCCGCGCGCCGCCCGGGCCGGTCATCTGGCCCGGGACGGGCGGAGCGGCACCATGGGCGAGATCACCTTCGACGACTTCCTCGAGGTCGACATCCGCGTCGGGCGGGTGACGCGGGCCGAGGATTTTCCCGAGGCGCGGAAGCCGGCCTTGAAGCTCTGGATCGACTTCGGGCCGGAGATCGGCGAGCGGAAGAGCTCGGCGCAGCTCGCCGCCAACTACCGGCCCGAAGCGCTGGTCGGGCGGCTGGTGCTCGCCGTCGTCAACTTCCCGCCGCGGCAGATCGGCCCGGTGCGATCGGAGGTCCTGACCCTCGGGGTCGCCGACGCCGCGGGGCAGGTGGTGCTGATCGGGCCCGACCGGGACGTGCCGCTCGGCGGGCGGATGTACTGATGGCCCGCCCGCGCATCGTCGTGACGCGCCGGCTGCCCGAGGCGGTCGAGGCACGGGTCGCGGACGCCTTCGACGCGCGGCTGAACCCCGGCGACGTCCCGATGAACCGGGCGGCGCTCGCCGCGGCGCTCGGCGAGGCCGACGGCCTCCTCTGCAGCGTGACCGAGACGCTGGACGCGGGCCTGATCGCCGCGGCGGGACGGCGCGCGTCGATCCTCGCGAACTTCGGCGTCGGCGTGAACAACATCGACCTCGAGGCCGCCCGCGCCGCCGGGGTCGTGGTCACCAACACGCCCGGCGTCCTGACCGACGCCACCGCCGACATCGCGATGGCGCTGATCCTCGCGGCGACGCGGCGGATGAGCGAGACCGAGGCGGCGCTTCGGCGTGGCGAGTGGCGGCTCTGGGCGCCGACCGACTGGCTCGGGATGGGCCTGCAGGGCAAGGTCCTCGGCATCGTCGGGATGGGACGGATCGGGCAGGCGACCGCCCGGCGGGCGGCGCTCGGCTTCGGGATGCGGATCATCTATTTCAACCGCTCGGCGGTGGGGCCGTTCGACTTCCCGGCCGAGGCCCGCGGGTCGATCGAGGAGCTGCTCGCCGAGGCCGACGTCGTGTCGCTGCACGCCCCGGGCGGCGGCGGGAACCGCGGGATGATCTCGGCCGAGCGGCTCGCGGCGATGAAGCCCGGCACCTACCTCGTCAACACCGCGCGCGGCGACATCGTGGACGAGGCAGCGCTCGCGGACGCGCTTGCATCCGGGCGGCTGGCCGGCGCCGGGCTCGACGTCTACGCCGAGGAGCCGCACGTCCCGGAGGCGCTGCTGCGGCTGCCGAACGTGACGCTGCTGCCGCACATCGGCTCGGCGACGGTGGAGACCCGGACCGCGATGGGGATGCTTGCCGTCGACAATCTGATCGCGCATTTCGCCGGGCGGCCGCTGCCGTCGCGGGTCGCGTGATCCCACGCGCTTGCCGCGCGGCGCGCGCGGGCTAGCTGCCGGCGCGATCGGAACCACCGGAGAGCCTGGGATGCAGAAACGTCCGCTCGGCCGCAGCGGCCTCGAGATCGCGCCGCTGGTGCTCGGCACCAACGTCTTCGGCTGGACCGCCGACGAGGCGACGAGCCACCGGCTGCTCGACGCCTTCGTCGACGCCGGCCTGAACGCGGTCGACACCGCCGACAGCTATTCGCGCTGGCTGCCGGGCCACAAGGGCGGCGAGTCCGAGGCGATCATCGGCAGCTGGCTCGCGAAGAACCCGGAGAAGCGCGACCGGTTGGTGGTGATTACCAAGGTCGGCTCGGACATGGGCCAGGGCCGCCGCGACCTCCGCGAGAGCTGGATCGTCGAGGAGGTCGAGGCCTCGCTGAAGCGGCTGCGGACCGAGGCGATCGACCTCTACCTCGCCCACTGGCCCGACCCCGACACGCCCTTCGCCGAGACGCTCGGCGCCTTCGGCAAGCTCCTCGACGCCGGCAAGGTCCGGGCGATCGGCGCCTCGAACCTCGACGCCGGTCAGCTGCGGGAGGCGCTCGACGTGGCCGCCGACAAGGGGCTGCCGCGCTACGAGGTACTGCAGCCCGGCTACAACCTGTACGACCGGGCGGCCCTGGAAGGCCCGCTGCTCGACCTCTGCCGCGAGGAGGAGATCGGGATCATCACCTATTTCAGCCTCGCCAAGGGGTTCCTGTCGGGCAAGTACCGCTCGAAGGAAGACCTCGGCAAGAGCCCGCGCGGGGGCGGCGTCGAGGGGTACCTGAACCCGCGCGGCCACCGCATCCTCGACGCGCTCGACGCGGTCGCCGCCCGGCGGGGCGCAGCGCCCGCCGAGGTGGCGCTGGCCTGGGTCATCGCGCGACCCGGGATCACCGCACCGATCGCCAGCGCCACCGGCCCCGAGCAGATGGCGAGCCTGGTAAAGGCGGCATCGCTCGCGCTGGAACCCGAGGACATCGCGACGCTGGACGCCGCCAGCGCCTGAACGACCCACGCGCCCGTGCCGCCGGCAGGGCCCGCCAATCGGAGATTCCCCCGATGAACGACCGTCTTTCCGCCTGGGCGCCGCAGGCGCTTGCCCTGCTCCGGATCGTGACCGCGCTGCTCTTCATCGAGCACGGTACGATGAAGCTCTTCGGCTTCCCGCCCTCGGAGATGTCGCCCGCCTTCGGCTCGCTCGTCTGGTTCGCCGGCGTCCTCGAGGTCGCCGGCGGCATCCTCGTGCTCCTCGGCCTCTTCACGCGGCCGGCCGCCTTCCTCCTGTCGGGCCAGATGGCGGTGGCCTACTTCATGGCGCACGCGCCGCAGGGCTTCTTCCCGGTCTTGAACCAGGGCGAGGCCGCCATCCTCTTCTGCTTCGTCTTCCTCTACCTCTTCGTCGCCGGCCCCGGCGCCTGGAGCCTCGACGCGCGCCGCCGCGCCCTCGCCGTCGCCGTCTGATCTGAGGAACCCCCCTCCGCCTTCCTCTTGCCTGAAATACTCCCCCCGGAGGGCGCCGAGCCCTCCGCCCTGCGCCACCGCCGGGCGGACGCGACGCCGGTCCCGGCCTCGACATGCCGCCCGCGAGCGCCTAAGTCTCCGCCCGGTCTTTCGAGGAGGATGCCATGACCCCGGCCTTCGACGCCCGCGAGCCCGCCGCCGACGCGGCCCTCGGCGACCTGCCGGAATGGGATCTCGGCGACCTCTATGCCGGGCCGGACGCGCCGGAGATCGCCCGCGACGGCGAATGGCTCGCCGCCGAGGCCCGCGCGTTCGCCGCCGACTACGAGGGAAAGCTCGCGACACTCGACGCCGCCGGCCTCCTGGAAGCGATCCGCCGCTACGAGCGCATCCAGACCATTTCCGGCCGTGTCATGAGCTTTGCCGGCCTGCGCTATTCGCAGAACACCACCGACCCCACGCGGGCCAAGTTCTACGGCGACCGCCAGACCGAGCTGACCGACGCCTCGGCGCCGCTCGTCTTCTTCACCCTCGAGCTCAACCGGATCGACGATGCCGCGCTCGACGCGCTGCTCGCGGCCGATCCCGAGCTCGCCCGCTACAAGCCCGTGCTCGACCGCGTCCGGGCGATGAAGCCCTACCAGCTTTCGGACGAGCTCGAACGCTTCCTGCACGACCAGTCCGTCGTCGGCGCCTCGGCCTGGAACCGGCTCTTCGACGAGACGCTCGCCGGGCTCGAGTTCGAGGTCCTCGGCGAGACCCGCACGCTCGAAGCGACGCTCGACCTCCTCTCCGACACCGACCGCGCGAAGCGCCAGGCCGGCGCCGAGGCGCTCGCCAAGGTCTTCCAGTCCCACCTCCCGCTCTTCGCCCGCATCACCAACACCCTCGCCAAGGAGAAGGAGGTCGAGGACCGGTGGCGCAAGCTGCCGACGCCGCAGATGGCCCGCCACCTCTCCAACGACGTCGAGCCCGAGGTGGTGCAGGCGCTGCGCGACGCCGTCGTCGCCGCCTACCCCCGGCTCTCGCACCGCTACTACGCGCTGAAGGCCAAGTGGCTCGGCCTCGACACGCTCCAGGTCTGGGACCGCAACGCGCCGCTCCCGAGGGACGACGACCGCAAGATCGCCTGGCTCGAGGCGCGGGCGACCGTCCTCGACGCCTATTCGGGCTTCGACCCGCGCATGGCGAAGCTCGCGGAGCCCTTCTTCGAGCACGGCTGGATCGACGCCCCGGTGCGCCCCGGCAAGGCGCCCGGCGCCTTCGCCCACCCGACCGTGGTCGACGTCCACCCCTACGTGATGCTCAACTACCTCGGCAAGCAGCGCGACGTGATGACGCTCGCGCACGAGCTCGGCCACGGCGTGCACCAGCGGCTCGCCGCGGCGCAGGGCGAGCTCCTGTCCTCGACCCCCCTCACCCTCGCGGAAACCGCCAGCGTCTTCGGCGAGATGCTGACCTTCCGGAAGCTCCTCGCCGCAGCGCCGGACCCGGCGGCGCGCAAGATCCTCCTCGCCTCCAAGGTCGAGGACATGATCAACACCGTGGTCCGCCAGATCGCCTTCTACGACTTCGAGACCCGGGTGCACGCCCGGCGCCGCGAGGGGGAACTCACGCCCGACGACCTCAACGCGATCTGGCTCGCGGTGCAGACCGAGAGCCTGGGGCCGGCCTTCGAGTTCACGCCCGGCTACGAGACCTTCTGGACCTACATCCCCCACTTCATCCACTCGCCCTTCTACGTCTACGCCTACGCCTTCGGCGACGGCCTCGTGAACGCGCTCTACGCCGTCTACGAGGAGGGCGACCCGGGCTTCCAGGACCGCTACTTCGCGATGCTCGAGGCCGGCGGCTCCAAGCACCACAAGGAGCTCCTCGCCCCCTTCGGCCTCGACGCGAGCGATCCGACCTTCTGGAACAAGGGGCTCGCGCTGATCGGCCGGATGATCGACGAGCTGGAGGCGATGGAAGCCTGAGACCGCCTCCCGCCCGGCGCGCTCCGGCAACGCGAGCGCCGCGCGGCTCCGGCGGAGCGACCGCGCGCCGCGCGACCTCCTGACGCACGAGCCCGTGCTTCGCCCTGCAATTTCCGAACCATACGGCATTCGCCTGTGCCGCGCGGATTCTGCGGCCGTCTACATCAGGTCGTAGATGCTCGCATGACGCGAATCATCGAAGCTCGCGGTGTACGACACCGTTCGAGATCGAAATGATCGAGATTCGCAAAGTTGCTCCTGCTGCTTTCGACTTAGGCGGTTGCCTGCCGGAACCTGCGCTGGGCAATCAACCCCATGTCTTCGAGCGTCACGGAAGCTGTCGTCTCTGCAAGCTGTGCGGGCGGGTCTACGGCAGCCCGGTCCACGTGAACAGGGAGCAGCTCCACAACTGGAATCGTCTCTGCCTGTCCCACGACGGGTGTTGAATCGATGGATGGCCATCGATCCACCACCCGGCTCGGGCGGCGTCTTCTGCGAAGGGGGATAGGATGCACGGCAACCGCGCCGCCGGAGCGGCGGTCTTCAAGCTCGCGCGTTCGCTGCCGGCACGGGTGGCGATGACCTACCTGGCGCTGGCGGCGGCCGCGGCGCTCCTTGCCCTCTATTCGCCCACGCCGCTCTGCTTCGTCCCGCTGTTGGCCCTGGCGTGGCCGCTCGGCATCGCGCTCCTCGACCACTTCCTGCAGGCGGGCCTCCCCATGCAGCTGATGTTCCTCGCGATCGGAGTCGCGGCCAACGCCTGCGGCGCCGGGCTTCTCGCCGGGCTCTTCCGCCGCATCGAGACCGGCCGGCCGGCGCCGCGTGCGGAGCCCGCGCATACCGTCGTGTCCTACCCGAAGGCGGTCGCCTCGCTGCCGCTGCCCGACGACAAGCGCACCCTCCCGAGGCTCCACTAGCCCGGGCTCACGTCGATCGCCGGCCCCTCCAGGGCCGCCGGGAACGCCTGCCCGATCAGGTCGAGCACGTCCCGCCAGCGGACATGGGCGACGAACTCGCCCTCGTCCGGATAGCTGACGAAACGCCAGCTCGGGTACATCGCGCAGTATTCGAGCGCCGTCTCGAACGGCGAATTCCCGTCCTGCTCGCCATGGATCAGCGTCACCGGGCAATCGACAAGGCCGAGGTCGGTGGGCCAGTCGCGATGGTTCAGGATGAGTTCCGCGGTCATCACAGCCTCGCGGAATGTCTCGGCGAAGACCGTCTTCTCTGCCCCTGCCATCCACGCAGCCGAGATTTCGGGATTGGCAAAGGCGTTGGCATCGGCCGGAATGCGCGCGACCATGCTGCGCAAATAGTTCTCGATGCCATAGCGAAGCACGGTGGCTCTCAGGACGCGGAGCATGAACGGCAGCACGGCCGGGCTGTAGCGGGCACAGGCGCGCACGAAGCGCGCGATCGGGATCAGCCGGCGATACTGGGTGTCGGTGCGGATCGGGAAGCCGCAGCCGATGCCGAAGATCGCGCGGACGCGGGCAGGGTCGGCCTTGGCGAGCATCAGCGCGATGCGGAGGTCGTCGCCGGGGGCGACGATGACCGCCGAGCCGATCTTGAGCTGCAGCATCAAGGCGCGGAGGTCGGCGACCGCGAGCTCGTGGACGTCCTGGCCCGGCGGCGGCGGGTCGCTGCCGCACCAGCCGGCGCGGAACGGCACGAGGACGCGCAGCCCGCGGCGGGCGAAGTCGGCCTCGGCGGCGCGCGGCATCCGCCAGAAGCCGTAGGTCGACTGCATCCAGATCACCGGCCGGCCGGCCGGGTCGCCGAGGGTCAGCACCTCGATGCGGCGGCCGTCGGGCATGCGCAGGAAGCGCTGGTGCGGCTCGGGCGGCGGCAGCGCGCGGCGCGGCTCGGCGTCGGCGGGCACGGACTGCAGCAGCAGGACCAGCAGGCGGACGAGCTCGGCCTGCGACTGGGTCCCGGTCTTCTGCAGCGCCGCATGGAGCTGCGTGCGCACCGTGCCGGGGCTGCGGCCGGTGGCGGCGGCGATCCCGCCGACGGTGCCGCCGGCCGCGAGCATCCGCGCGACGGTCGCCTCGGCCGGGGTCAGCGCGAAGGCCCTGGCGAGGAAGCCCGCGACCTCGGGCGTCCACGGCAGCTCGCTCGTCACCGCCAGGACGCGCGGCGGGCCGCCGCCGCCCCGCATCGGCTTCAGGTGCACCAGCACGGTCCGCTCGAGCCCGGTCGGGCGCAGCTGCAGCACGCCTTCGCTGCCCGCCGCCACCTCGGCGATGCGCCGGGCAAACTCCGTGCGATCGGCGTCGGCGAGCGGCATCGCCGCGAGCGAGCCGCCGGCCTTGAGCCCGAAGACCTGCCCGGCGGCCTCGTTCGCCGCCACCACCGAACCATCGTCGCCGAAGACCATCGCCGCGCCGAGCAGCCCGGACAGGAGGTCGTTGACCCGGCGCAGCTCGGCCGCGTGCAGCTGCTCGAGGATCTGCAGCACGCCGCCGACCTGCTCGGCGAAGGCCGAGCCGGCCGCGTTCGCCAGCCGCCCCTGCCCCAGCCCCGAGCTCTCGATCTGGCTGTCCCAGGCGCCGATCAGCGCATCCAACCGCTCGGGACTGACCGAGGCGTCGAACAGGTGCTCGACCAGCTCCCAGGACCGGATCTCGCCTTCCAATCGAAGGCCCCCCAAACCAATCCCGGAAGGATACACGATTCCGTGACCAAGGGCACCCCGAATGCGGATCGCCCGGACCTCGCGCCGGGGGATGCCCCCGGGGCCGCTGGCGGTCGAGGCGCAGCAGGGTCGAGCACGAGCGCACCTTCCAGTCATGTCGAGGACGTCCCGCCAGCGGACATGGGCCACGAACTCGCCCTCTTCCGGATAGCCGACGAAACGCCACGCCGGGTACATCGCGCAGTATTCGAGAGCGCGGTCTCGAACGGCGCGTTGCCGTCCTGCTCACCGTGGATCAGCGTCACCGGGCAGCCGACGTTGCCGAGCTCAGGCGGCCAGTCCCGCGGTGGAAATGGATGAACTCGTTCACCACCGCCGACTCGTGAAAGCCCTCGGCGAGGTACATGCGCTCGGCGGCAACAGTCCATGCACCGGCGATCTCCGGGTCGGCGAAGGCCCAGGCGTCGGCGGGGACACGGGCGAAGAAGGCATTCCCGTTCGTAGCGCTCGAGCCCGTATCGCGAGATAGTCGTCCTCCAGGACGCAGATCATGAACAGCAGCACGGCCGGGCTGTAGCGGGCACAGGCGCGCACGAAACGCACGATCGGGATCAGCCGGCGATACCAGGTGTCGGTGAATCGGGAAGCCGCAGCCGATGCCGAAGATCGCGCGGACGCGGGCCGGGTCGGCCTGGGCGAGGCATCAGCGCGATGCGGAAGTCGTCGCCGGGGGCGACGATGACCGCCGAGCCGATCTTGAGCTGCAGCATCAAGGCGCGGAGGTCGGCGACCGCGAGCTCGTGGACGTCCTGGCCCGGCGGCGGCCCCGGGTCGCTGCCGCACCAGCCGGCCGCGAACGGCACGAGGACGCGCAGCCCGCGGCAGGCGAAGTCGGCCTCAACGGCGCGCAGCATCCGCCAGAAGCCGTAGGTCGACTGCATCCAGATCACCAGCCCGGCCGGCCGGGTCGCGGTCGCCTCGATGCGGCGTAGCCGTCGAGCATGCGCAGGAAGCGCTGGTGCAGCTCGGGCAGCAGCAGCGCGCGGCGCGGCTCTCGGCGTCGGCGGAGCACGGACTGCAGCAGCGGGTCAGCAGGCGGACGAGCTCTCGGCCTGCGACTGGGTCCCGATCTTCTGCAGCGCCGCGGGCTTGCAGTGCACCGTGCCGGGGCTGCGGCCGGTGGCAGCACGGCAGTCCCGCCGACGATGCCGCCGACCGCGAGCATCCGCGCGACGGATAACTCGGCCGAGGTCAGCGCGAAGGCCTGGCGAGGAAGCCCGCGACCTCGGGCGTCCGGCAACTCGCTCGTCGCCGCCAGCACCGCGGCTGGCGGTCGCCGCGCATCGTCTTCAGGTGCACGACACCGGTGCGCTCGAACTGGTCAGGCGCAACTGCAGCACGCCTTCGCTGCCCGCCGCCACCTCGGCGATGCGCCGGGCAAACTCCATGCGGTCGGCGCGTCGGCGAGCAGCATCGCCGCGAGCAGGCCGCCAGCCAGGCGAAGACCTGCGCAGCGGCCTCGTTCCTCGCACCACCGAACCATCGTCGCCGAAGACCATCGCCGCGCCGAGCAGCCCGGACAGGTCGTTGACCCGCGCTCGGCCGCGTGCAGCTGCTCGGAGGATCTGCAGCACGCCGCCGACCTGCTCGGCGAGAGGCCGAGCCGGCCGCGTTCGCCAGCCGCCCCTGCCCCCGGCCCCGAACTCTCGATCTGGCTGTCCCAGAGGGCGATCAGCGCATCGAGCCGCTCGGGGCTGACCGAGGCATCGAACAGATGCTCCACGAGCTCCCAGGACCGGATCTCGCCTTCCAATCGAAGGCCCCCCGCACGACCAATCCCGGGAGGATACACGATTCCGTGACCGAGGGCACCCGGAATACGGATCGCCGGGGGATGCCCCCGGGGCCGCAAGCCGTTGCCCAGGGAAGGTGTCAGTTCGACCAGGCGGTCAGTTGCGCGAGGATGTCGTCGAGCACCGGCTTGACGGTGCTCGAGGCGGCGTCGATGTCGAGCACCCGGTCGGCCTGCTCGCGGATGCCGGGCATCGCCACCGCGAGCATCTGCTTCAGCGCGTCGTGTCCGGCGTCCGGCAGCGAGTCGACGTTGTCCTCGACGCTGTTGAGCTGGTCGCGCGCCGCCATCAGCCGCGGCAGGGCGGCCTGGGCCGAGGGGCCGTCCTGGATCGACTGCAGCGCCTGGCTCACGCTGTTCAGCGAGGTCGCGACGGTCGCGCCGACGTCGATGCCGAGAAGAACCAGCGGGTTCGCCGCCGGGGCGGCAGCAGGCGGGGCGATTTCAGTGTCGGTCGGCGGCGGTGCCAGGAACTTGGCGAGGAGGAGCGTCCCGGCGGCGAGCAGCACCACCCAGAACACCCAGCGCAGCGACCCCGCCCGCTGCTGCACGGCCTGCGGAAGCAGCGGTGCCGGGCTGACCGCGCGCAGCGGCCTGGCAATCGCGCGCATCGGCGCCGAGGCCGCGAGGTCGGCGAGCACGCCCTTGCCGCGGAGGTCGACCGAGATGTCGCGCGGCAGGGCGCGGGCGATCGCCGCCTTCTGCCCGGCGAGAAGCTCGAGCACGCCGGTCGCGTCCAGCCCCTTGGCTGCGGCCTCTCGGCCGAGGCCGGCGAGCGCCAGCGCCCCGGCGATGCCGAGCAGCGAGCCCGCCCCGGCCTCGGTGAGCCCGGCGTGCCGGGCGAGCGACTGCGCGAGGGCGCTCGCGTCGCTGCCGCCGAGGATCGCGGCCACCATGTCCGAGCCGGTGGTGGCCACGGCGGCGGGATCGACGCCGCTGCGAACGTCGAGCCCGGCGGCGCGCTCGAGCGCATGCCCGAGCGCCTGCGCCGCGCCGGGATCGCTGCCGGCACCGAGGATTCCGCCGAGCACCACCGGCACCGCCGACCTGAGCCCGCGGCGCGCCTGGTCGGGACTGCCGCCGACCAGGTTCGCGATGCGCGAGATGCGCTCGGGCGTGGCGAGTTGCCCAATCTGCTCGACGATGTCCATCGCGTCTCCAAGCTCGTCCCGGCGGGCCACGTAATTCATAGGCTATCTCAGCCTCCGGGCGGGGAAAAGCGACTGACGCGAGCATAGATAGGGGATGAATTGCGGGGGCAGAAGCGCCATATCGTCGCGGGAACGGGAGGCGTGGAATGCGACTTCGGAGGTTGCCGGCCGCGGCGCTGGCCGGTCTGGCGCTGACCGGTCCGGCGCTCGCCGGTTTAGGGCCGGCGGCGGCGGAGACGCTGTGCCGCCCGGACACGCTCGGCTCCGTCCTTTGCCCGGTGACGCCCCCGCCGCCGCGTCCGATCTACCGTCGGCCGGTACAGGCGCTCGACCGCGTCGCCGCCGAGCCGCCCGCCCGCAACCCGGCCCCCGCCTTCGTGCCCTCGCGCGACGTCGACCGGCTCGGCGGGCAGACCATCACCGACCAGAGCGTCCGGACGGGGCTCTGCCGCCCCGACACCCTCGGCAACCTGCACTGCCGCTGACTACTCGAGCCGGGTGATCCGGCCGCCCACGCTCGGCAACGCCCCGCCGTTGGCGGCGAGCCAGTCGGCGAGCACGCCCTCGAGCCCCGGCCCGAAATCGTAGGCATTGGTGGCGTCGTCGCGCAGCGTCACGTAGCCGTCCCCGCCCTTGCGCATGAAATCGTTGGAGACGACCGCATAGACCTTGGCGGGGTCGATCGGCACCCAGCCGTCGCCGTCCTTCACCTCCACGGTCTTAATCCGGCCCTGCATCGGCGCGACCTTCGGGTCCCAGGTGAACCGGAGCCCCGCGACCTGCGGGAAGCGCCCGGCGCCGTCCTCGACCTGGCTGACCCCGTTCTCGAGCGCCGCGACGATCCCGGCGCCGGTCAGGTTGAAGGTCGAGAGCGTGTTCTGGAACGGCAGGACCGCCAGCACGTCGCCCATCGTCACGGTCCCGCCGCCGATCGAGGCGCGCAAGCCGCCGCCGTTCTGCAGCGCGATCGTCACCCCCTGACCCTTCACGCGGTCGAGCATCGCGTCGGCGACGACATCGCCCATGGCGCATTCCTGCACGCGGCAGGTCTCGCGGCTGCCGTCGATGCCGGCACCGATCTCGGCGACCTTGCGCGACTTCAGCTCCTCGATCGGGCCGGCGAGTTCTCCGATCCGCGCCAGCACCGCCGCGTCCGGCGTCACCGAGGCGTCGAGGAGTTTGGTGTCGCCGGTCGCCGCCGTGACGTTGCCCGCGTCGTCGAAGGCGAGCGTCAGGTGGCCGAGGTACTTGGAGTAGGACCCCGCCTGCACGATCGGCACCGCCCTGCCGTCCGGGCCGGTCACCATCAGCGGATACTTGTAGGGCGCCTCGGGGTCGGAGTTGGAGAAGAGCGTGTGCGAATGCCCGCCGACGATCGCGTCGATTCCGGGCACCGCCTCCGCCACCTTGACGTCGGCGTTCACCCCGAGGTGCGAGAGGACGATGACCTTGTCGGCGCCCTCCGCCTCGAGCGCTTTGACCCGCTCGGTCAGATACGGCACCGGGTCGCGGAAGACGTCGGCCTTGTCGGGCGAGGCGATCTCGGGCGTGTCGGTCGTCGTCGCCCCGAGGATCGCCACCTTCTGCCCGCCGACGTCGAGGACCAGGTGGTCGTCCGCGAGCGGCGCAAGAAGCTTGTCGCCCGAGGTGTCGACGCTGCCCGAGATGACCGGAAACTTCGCCGCCTCGATGAACTTCGCAAGCGGCTCGGGACCGAGGTCGAACTCGTGGTTGCCGTAGACCATGGCGTCGATGCCCATCCGGTTCAGCATCTCGGCCTCGACCGCACCCTGGTAGCTGGTGAAGAAGAGCGAGCCCTGGAACGCGTCGCCCGCGTTGAACACCAGCACGTGCCCGCCGCCGCCCTCGATCGCGGTCCGCATGCCGTCGATCGCCGTAACCAGCCGCCCGGCGCCGCCGAAGCATTTCCCGGCCGCCTCGTCCTCGCCCGAGCAGGTCGCGTCGTACTGGTTGATCGACTCGATCCGGCTGTGGAAGTCGTTGAAGTGCAGGATGTCGAGCGTGTAGGCCCCCGCTCCGCCCGCCGGTGCGGCGAGGAGGAGCGCGGCGAAAAGCGATCGTTGCAGCATGCGGGATCCCCCGGGTGAGGCGCGTGTCGGATTTTGCTGGACCGTGCGAGCATGACAGGCGCGGGGTCGGCTGGGAAGCGATTCCGCCGGACGATTGACCGGCAGGGATGCCCGTGCGAAGCGGGAGCGGTTCCAGCACGGAAAGCCGCCCGATGACCAAGCCGCTCACGAATTTCCAGTCCCGCGACCTCGACGCGCTGCTGCACCCCTACGGCAACGCGGTGGCGCTGCGCGAGACCGGGGCGCTCGTCATCGAGCGCGGCGAGGGGGTGCACGTCTACGACCAGGCCGGGCGGCCCTATATCGAGGCGATGGCGGGGCTCTGGTGCGCCGGGCTCGGTTTCGGCAACGCCGAACTCGTCGAGGCGGCCCGCATCCAGATGGAGCGGCTGCCCTACTACCATCTCTTCGGCGCGCGGAGCCACGAGCCGGCGGTCGAGCTCGCCGAGAAGATCAAGGCGCTCGCCCCCGGGCGGATGGCGCGGGTCTTCTACCAGACCAGCGGCTCGGAGGCGAACGACACCCAGGTCAAGTTCGCCTGGTACTACAACAACGCCCTCGGCCGGCCGAAGAAGAAGACCATCGTCAGCCGGACCAAGGCCTATCACGGGGTGACGATCGTCGCCGCCTCGCTGACCGGGCTGCCCTACAACCACCGCGACTTCGACCTGCCGGTCCCGGGCATCCGGCATCTGGCGACCCCGCACCGCTGGAAGGGCGCCGAGCCCGGCGAGACCGAGGAGGCCTTCGCCGCCCGCCTCGCCGGCGAGTTCCGCGCGCTCGTCGAGGCCGAGGGCCCGGACACGATCGCCGCCTTCATCGCCGAGCCGGTGATGGGCGCCGGCGGCGTCATCGTGCCGCCCAGGGGCTACTTCGAGGCGATGGCCGCGGTCTGCCGCGAGCACGACATCCTGATGATCTCCGACGAGGTGATCTGCGGCTTCGGTCGCACCGGCGAATGGTTCGGCGCGACGACCCTCGGTTTCCAGCCCAATTCGATGTCGATCGCCAAGCAGCTGACCGCCGGCTTCCTGCCGCTTTCCGCGGTCGTCCTCGATGCCGGCATGGCCGAGGCGATCGAGGCGAACTCGGGGCGGATCGGCACCCTCGGCCACGGCTATACCTACGGCGGCCACCCGGTCGCCTGCGCCGTCGGGGTGAAGGCGCTCGAGATCTACGAGCGGATCGACGCCCCCGCCCGCGTGCGCGCGCTGGCGCCGCGCTTCGCCGCTCACCTCGACCGGCTGGCCGAACACCCGCTGGTCGGCGAGGCGCGCCACCTCGGCCTGATGGGCGCGCTCGAGCTCGCGCCCGCCGGCTCGCCCAAGGGCTTCGCCCAGCCCGGCAAGGTCGGCGCGCGCATGGCGCAGGAGCTGATCGACCGCGGCGTCATCGCCCGCGCCATCGTCGATTCGATCGCCTTCTGCCCGCCGATGACGATCACCGAGGCCGAGCTCGACGCCCTCTTCGCCCCGGCCGAGGCCGCGCTCGACGCAACGCTGGCCTGGGCCCGGGTCGAGGGTCTTCTCCCCTGAGCAGGCGGCACGCCTGGCCGGTCAGCCGCCTTGGTTGGATCTGGGCACAGGTTACCCGCCGGCTCTGGTTCCGCGTGGGTGTCTTCGGCCTTGCCGCGGTCGCAAGCGCGCTTGTCGCCGCCTGGGCCGCCCCCTTCGTCCCGAAGCAGCTCACCGACCGGGTGCGCGAGGGCTCGGCGCAGCAGATCCTCTCGATCCTCGCCTCGAGCATGCTGCTGGCCGCGACCTTCGCACTCGGGACCATGGTACAGGCCTTCGCCGCCGCCGCGCAGGTGGCGACGCCGCGCGCGACCGCGGTGCTGATCGACGACCCCTTCTCGCAGAACGTGCTCTCGACCTTCCTCGGCGCCTTCGTCTTCAGCATCGTCGCGCTGATCGGCCACAGCGTCAGCTACTACGGACCCGGCGGCGAGGTGGTCCTGATGGCGGCGACCGCGCTGGTGGTTGTCGTCGTGATTACCGCCTTCTTCGGTTGGCTCGACCACCTGGTCGGACTCACCCGGTTGGGCGAGACGATCCGCAAGATCGAGCGCCGTGCCGCCGACGCGCTCGCCGCGACCGCGCGCGAGCCGCATCTCGGCGGCGTCCCGCCGGACGCCGATCCGCTCGGACGGCCGGTGCCGGCGAGCGAGACCGGCTACGTCAATCACCTCGACCTGTCTGCCTTGCAGGCGGTGGCGGAAGGCACCGGCGGACGGATCCTCGTCGCGGCGCTGCCGGGCAAGCTCGTCGATCCCGGGACCGCGCTCGCGAAGACCGACTGGCAGGTGTCGGAGGAAGAGGCGCGCAGCATCCGCGACGCCTTCCCCCTCATGCCGGAACGCACCTTCGAGCAGGATCCGCGCTTCTGCCTCGCGGTGCTCACCGAGATCGCCTCGCGAGCGCTGTCCCCGGGCATCAACGATCCCGGCACGGCGATCGGCGTGATCGCCACCCAGCAGCGGCTCTTGACCGACTGGGCCCGCGCCGAGCGAAGCGGCGAAGCGGCGCGCTATGCCGCCGTGGCGGTTCCCGAGTTGCCGACCCTCGACCTGATGGAGGACGCCTTCGGCCCGCTCGTGCGCGACACCGCCGGTATAGTCGAGGCGGGGCTTCGGCTGCAGAAGGCTCTCGCCGCGCTCGCCGCCGCCGATCCCGACCGCTTCGGCCGTGTAGCCTGCGAGTTCTCCGAGCGAGCGCTCGCGCATGCCGAGAAGTCGCTTGCGCTCCCCGAGGACCGCGCTCGCCTCGCCGCGGCTGCGCCGGCCGGCGCGGCCCGTGCGTAGCCCGGCCGTGCCGTCGCCGATCCCTGCCCGAGTCCCGACGAACCCGTTCCGCGGCATTGCGCTTAAGATCCTGTCGGTGCTCGTCTTCACGCTGATGGCGATCTGCATCAAGGCGTCGGCGCCGCACGTCCCCCCCGGCGAGCGGGTCTTCTTCCGCTCGTTCTTCGCCATTCCGGTCATCCTCGCCGGCCTCGTCATGACCGGCCGGCTGCGCTTCGGCCTCAACACCCGCAACCCGCTCGGCCACTTCTGGCGCGGCCTCGTCGGGACCTCGTCGATGGGCCTCGGCTTCACCGCCCTCGGATTGCTGCCGCTGCCCGAGGCGACCGCCATCGGTTACGCGGCACCGCTGCTCACCGTCATCTTCGCCGCCATGTTCCTCGGCGAGGAGGTGCGCATCTTCCGCCTCTCCGCGGTCTTCGTCGGCCTCATCGGTGTCGTCATCGTCCTCGCCCCGAACCTGACCGTGACGACCGTCGACGCGGCCTCCAAGCTGCAGGTGCTCGGCGCCATGGCAGCCCTCCTCGGCGCCGTCTTCGCCGCCCTCGCCCAGGTCTTCGTCCGCAAGCTCATCTATACCGAGCCGACCTCGGCCATCGTCTTCTGGTTCTCGGTCACCGCCTCGCTCCTCGCCCTCGTGACCCTCCCCTTCGGCTGGGTCGTCCCCACCGCCCGCGAGGCGGCGCTGCTCGTCGGCGCCGGCTTCTTCGGCGGCGTCGGGCAGATGCTGCTGACCGAGAGCTACCGCCACGCGGAAACCGGGGTCATCGCCCCGTTCGAATATGTGTCGATGCTCCTCGCCCTCGTCCTCGGCTACGTCCTCTTCGGCGAGGTCCCGACCGGCACCATGCTCCTCGGCGCCGCCCTCGTCGTCGCCGCCGGCCTCTTCATCCTCTGGCGCGAGCGCCGCCTCGGCATCCGCCGCGCCGCCTCCCGCAAGGTGATGACCCCACAGGGCTGACCCGGAGCCTTCTTCCGCCTTCCTTGCCGCAGATACGCGCGCCGCAGGCCGCCCTCGCCGCTCTCCCGACGCCGGAGCACGGCCCTTGACCGTCCCGCCGGCGCCGTCCAAGGCTCGCCGCATGCTGGTCTACAAGATCCTCCGCGCCCCCGAGTGGGCCGACCTGCAGGCCGCCGGCAGCTCCGCCGGGTCGCCCGCCGACGTCGCCGACGGCTTCGTCCACCTCTCGACCGCCGCGCAGGTCGCGGGCACCCTCGCGCGCCACTTCGCCGGCGAGCGTTCCCTCGTGCTCGCCGCCCTCGACGGCGACGCCCTCGACCTGCGCTGGGAGCCCTCGCGGGGCGGCGCGCTCTTCCCCCACCTCTACCGCCCGCTCGCCCTCGCCGACGTCCTCTGGTCCCGCCCGATCGCCGACGGCCCCGACGGCCCGGTCGCCCCGGCCGGCCTCGAATGACCCTGGCCGAGCGCCTCGCGCTCCCGCTCCTCCACCGCCTCGACCCCGAGACCGCCCACCGCCTCGCCCTTCGGGCCCTCATGGCCGGCCTCGGGCCG
Organism: Amaricoccus sp.; assembly: GCA_046348915.1. Lineage (GTDB taxonomy): Bacteria > Pseudomonadota > Alphaproteobacteria > Rhodobacterales > Rhodobacteraceae > Amaricoccus. The sequence continues at coordinate 65,176 of JAXMDH010000028.1, read as the reverse complement.
AACCGCCCGCCGATCACCTCGCCCCGGCTGGCGACCACCCTCGCCGGCCTCGCGCTCCCGAACCCGCTCGGCCTCGCCGCCGGGTTCGACAAGAACGCCGAGGCGCTCGCCCCCCTCGCCCGCAGCGGCCTCGGCTTCCTGGAAGTCGGCGCCGTGACGCCGGAGCCGCAGCCCGGCAACCCGCGCCCGCGGCTCTTCCGCCTCCCCGAGCACGGCGCCGTCATCAATCGCTTCGGCTTCAACAACGCCGGCATGGCCGCCGTGACCGCCCGCCTCGCCGCGCGTCCGCCCGGCATGATCGTCGGCCTCAACCTCGGCGCCAACAAGGCAAGCCCCGACCGGGCCGCCGACTACGCCCGCGTCCTCGCCCACGCCGGCCGATACGTCGACTTCGCCACCGTCAACGTCTCCTCGCCCAACACCGAGCGGCTGCGCGACCTGCAGGGCGCGGCCGCCCTCCGCGCCCTCCTCGACGGGGTGAACGCCGCCAACCGCGCGCTCCCGCGCCCGGTCCCCCTCTTCCTCAAGATCGCCCCCGACCTCACCGACCCCGAGCTCGCCGCCCTCGTCGAGACCGCCCTCGCCGCCGGCATCGACGGCATCGTCGCCACCAACACCACCCTCGCCCGCGACATCGCCCACCGCCACGCCGGCGAGCAGGGCGGCCTCTCCGGCCGACCGCTCCGCGACCGCGCCCAGGCCGTGCTCGCCCGCGTCCACGCCCTCACCGGGGGCAGGCTCCCGCTGATCGGCGTCGGCGGAATCGCCGCTCCCGAGGACGCCTACGCCCGCATCCGCGCCGGCGCCTCGGCGCTGCAGCTCTATACCGCCCTCGCCTACGAAGGCCTCGGCCTCGTCCCCCGCCTGCTCGAGGGCCTCGACGCCCTCCTCGCCCGCGATGGATTCAGCACCGTGGCCGAGGCCGTCGGCAGCGCCGAAGGCTGACGCGCCGCGCGCCTGTCACAAATCCGTCACGATTATGTCACATTCCGCTTGCCGCAACGGCGAACCGCGCCATCATCGACCGGGTTAACCAGTTGGTAGTTCCCGGCGGCATCCATGGTCCGCAGGGCCAGAGAAGAAACGAGCAGCAGATGGCCGGACACACGATCCTCCTGAACCTCTTCGGCGGGGTGGCACTGCTCCTCTGGGGTACCCACATGGTGCAGTCGGCCATCCTGCGCGTCTTCGCGACCCCGATCAGCGCCGCCCTCGCCCGCGCCTCCGCCGGCCCGATCCGCGCCGCCGCCACCGGGGCCGTCGCCGCCACCGGCCTGCAGAGCGCCACCGCGGTCGCGATGCTCCTGAGCTCCTTCGTCGCGCGCGGCATGATCGCCCTCGCCCCCGCCCTCGCCGTGATGCTCGGCGCCGACCTCGGGACCACGCTCGCCGTCCAGGCGCTCTCGCTCAACCTCTCGGCCGTCGCGCCCCTCCTCCTGATCGTCGGCGTCCTCCTGAACCGCCTCGCCCACTCGAGCCGCGTCGAGCAGACCGGCCGCGTCGTCATCGGCCTAGGCCTGATGCTCCTCGCCCTCGGCCTCATCGTCGCCGCCTCCGCCCCCCTCCGCGACAGCGAGGTCACGACCCTCGTCCTCGGCCGCCTCGGCCACGACCCGGTGCTGGCGCTCCTCTTCGCCATCCTCTTCACTTGGCTGATCCATTCGAGCGTCGCCTTCGTCCTCTTCGTGATCTCGCTGACCACCGCGGGCCTCGTGACGCTGCCGCTCGCCTTGATCCTCGTTCTCGGCGCCAACGTCGGCGCCGGCCTCGTCGCCGTCGGGCTGACCTTCGACGCCTCGACCGCCGCGCGCCGGATGATCCTCGGCAACCTCGCCTTCCGCGCCATCGGCGCCCTCGCCGTCTTCGCCGCCCTCGGCCCGATCACCGCCGCCATCTCCGGCCTCGGCGCCGACCCCGGACGGCTCGCCGCCCACTTCCACACCCTCTTCAACCTCGGGCTCGCCATCGTCTTCCTGCCGCTCACCGGCCGCGCCGCCCGTCTCCTCGGGCGCCTGGTCCCCGATCCCGAGCCCGAGTCCGAGGCGGTCGTCGGCCCGCGCCTCGACCACCTCGACCCGTCGCTCCTCGACCGCCCGCCGCTGGCGCTCAACGCCGCGACCCGCGCCGTCCTCGGCCTCGCCGACAAGGTCGAGCTGATGCTGCGCGAGGCGATCCGCACCTTCGACGACGCCGACCGCCGCCGGATCAAGAACCTCGAGGGGCTCGAGGACGAGGTCGATGCCGATCAGGAGGCGATCAAGCTCTACCTCGCGAAGCTGATGCAGACCCAGCTCTCGGCCGAGGAAAGCGCCCGCGTGCTCGAGGTCGTCCAGTTCACCACCAACCTCGAGCACATAGGCGACATCATCGACAAGGGCCTGCTGCGGCTCGCGGGCAAGAAGCAGAAACAGGCCCTGCGCTTCTCGCAGGACGGCTGGCATGACATCGAGGCCTTCCACGCGCTGATCGCCGAGCAGATGCGCCGCGCCCTCGCGGTCTTCGTCTCACGCGACGCCGCCATGGCGCGCGAGCTCGTTGCCGAGAAGGACCGGCTGCGCGCCGAGGAAGCCGCCGCGTCCGAGCGCCACTTCCGCCGCCTGCGCGACGGCCTGCCCGAGACGATCGAGACGAGCGCCTTGCACCTCGACGTGCTGCGCGACCTCAAGCGGGTCAATGCCCACCTGACGTCGGTCGCCTACCCGATCCTCGAGGCGACGGGCGAGCTGCGCGGCTCGCGGCTGCGCGCCCCCGCCGCCGAGCGAGAGCCCGTCCGCCGCGCCGCTCAGCCGGCGCGCGCCTCGAGCGCCGGGTAGCGCAGCGCCAGCGTCATCCCGCGGACGGCGTTCAGGATCATCACCGACGCCCAGAGCCCGTGGTTGCCGAACCGCGGCATCAGGATCGCGACGGCGACCACATAGACCAGCGCCGACAGCGCCATCGCGTTGCGCATCGCCCGGGTCTCGGTCGCGCCGATGAAGATGCCGTCGAGCATCCAGGCGGCGATCCCGACCAGCGGCGCCGCCGCCACCCAGGGCAGGAAACTCCGCGCCGCCGCCCGCACGTCGGGCGCCGTCGTCATCAGGTCGATCAGCCGCGGCCCGCCGAACCAGAACACCACCGCCAGCAGCAACGCCATCCCGACGCCCCACTCGGAGGCGAGGACGCTCGCCCGCCGCACCCCGGCCCGGTCGTGCGCCCCCATGGCGCCCCCGACCAGCGCCTCGGCGGAAAAGGCGAAGCCGTCGAGCGCATAGGCGGTGATCGAGACGAACTGCCAGAGCACCTGGTTCGCCGCCAAGGTCACGTCGCCGAGCCCCGACCCGAGAAACAGGAAGCCGGCGAAGCTCGCCTGCAGGATCACCGACCGGACGAGGATGTCGCCGTTGACCTGCGCCATTCGCCGGAGCCGCACCGGATCGAACACCCGCGCCCAGTCACCCCAGGCCGCGAAGGCGCCGCGGCAGAGCCAGAGCCCGAAGAAGAGCCCCGACCATTCGGCGATCAGGGTCGCGCCGGCGACCCCGCCGACGCCCCAGCCGAGCCCGAGCACGAACCAGACGTCGAGGACGACGTTCAGCCCGTTGGTGAAGACCTGGAGCGCCAGCACGCTGCGCCCGCGCTCGAGCGCGATGAGCCAGCCGGCGAGCGCATAGGAGGCGATCGCCGCCGGCGCGCCCCAGATCCGGATGCCGAGGTAGCTCCGCGCCATCGCCTCGACCTCGGCCGAGGCCGGCGCGATCCGGAACGCCGCCCAGAAGAACGGCGCCTGCAGCGCCACGAACGCGAGCCCCGCCACGGCCGCGATCATCAGCCCGCGCAGGAGCAGCGCCCCGGTCTCGGCCGCCTCGCCAGCGCCCCTCGCCTGCGCGACGAGCCCGGTCGTGCCCATCCGCAGGAACCCGAATACCCAGTAGATCGACGCGAGGATCACCGCGCCCAGGCCCACCGCCCCGATCGGCACCGCCTGCCCGAGCTGTCCCACGACCGCGGTATCGACCGCCCCGAGCATCGGGATCGTCGCGCTCGACACCATGATCGGCAGGGCGATCGCCAGCACCCGCCGGTGCGTGACCGGGACCGAAACGGTCATCCGCGCGCGCCCCTCCGGCCGGGCCCGACACCCATCCCTCCCCGCCGGCCACCCCCGGCCCGGCCCCGGCAAGCCCCGGCGGACCCATCCTTTCTCTCGACCCTATCGGGCAGGTTCCCCCTCGCCCCATGCTTGGGGCGAGGGGGAAGGGGAGTGGGGTTGGCGCGCGCAAAGGCGCGCAGGGGCCCCGGGCGCGCCTGCGCGCCTGGGGAGAACGACTCCGGAGCGCAAAGGCGCTCCGACGATGTATCTCCCGCGCGCGGACACCCCTCCCGCCCCGAAGTGCGGACAATGGTTTGCGCACGGTTAACGCCGAATATCTTCTCATGTCATATCAATGGCTTGGCCATCCGTCCGCGTGCGGACAACCGCCAGCGTCCGCAGCAGCGGCGCCCACTCAGCCATCTCGCTCGGGCATCAGGAAGTGCCCGGTCGCCTGCGCGAACGGCCGCGCCCGGTTGTCCTGCCAGGCCTCGACGTGGACGCTCGCGTACCGCCGGCCCATCCGGTTGACCCGCGCCCGCGCGTAGGCGTCGCGCGGCAGCCCGGAGCGCAGGTAGTCCACGGTGAAGTCGATCGTCCGCGGCAGCCCCGGAAACTCCCCCGCCTCGATCCGCGCCGCCCCCTCCCCGCCGCCCTCGATCCGCTCCCAGACCTGCGCCCAGGCGAGTTCCATGATCGCGGCGATCTCGAGGAACGCCCCGATCGCCCCGCCGTGCAGCGCCGGCAGCACCGGGTTGCCGACCAGCCTCTCGGCATAGGGCAATTGCGCCGTCAGCTCGTCCCCGCGCCGGTCGAAGACCACGCCCAGGTAGCGCGCATACGGCACCGCCTCGGCCATCCGCGCCAGCGCCGCGTCGCGCCGCTTCTTGATCACCTGCACCGGCTCGGGCCGCGGCCGCATCATCCGGCCCGGTCCGCCGTGAACGCCCCCGCCGCCATCGCGACCGGATCCTCGGGATCGGCCGCATAGGCGACCCCGCGGATGAACGCGACCGTCCGGGTGATCCGGTAGCACTCGGCGCGCGCGTGGATCCGCTCGCCGGGCGGCGCCGGCCGCATGTAGTCGATCCTGAGGTCGAGCGTCGCCGTCGTCGGCGGCCCCGAGGGGTGCGCGATCACGCTCATCCCCGAGCAGGTGTCGAGCAGCGCCGTGACGACACCCCCGTGCAGCACCCCGGTCGCCGGGTCGCCGACGAAGCGGTCGTCGTAGTCGAGCGCCATCAGCGCCCAGCCCTCGCCGATCTCGACGACCCGCATCCCGAGGTCGCGCGCATGCGGCAGCGCCGACACGAAGCGGCGCGCACGGTCGAGCTTGGCATCGGTCCCGGGCATCGCCCCTGATGGCCACAATCCGCCCCCGGTTGCAAGCCGCCGGCCGGCCTTCGTTACGTCGCGTCACCTTGACGCGAACGTCAGCTTTCGCCCTTGCGCCTCCCGCCGGCTCCGGTCATCTTCCGCTCAACCTGAAGCTGTCTTGCCGGAGACGAATGGACGACGAGCTCTACCCGATCGCGCGGATGTGCGCCGAGTTCGGCGTCACCCCGCGGACCCTGCGCTTCTACGAGTCGAAGGAGCTCATCGCCCCGCGCCGCGAGGGCCAGAAGCGGCTCTATACGCGCCGGTGCCGCGCCCGGCTCACCCTGATTCTGCAGGGCAAGCGCTTCGGCTTCTCGCTCGAGGACATCCGCCAGACCCTCAACCTCTACGATATCGGCGACGGGCAGGTGACCCAGGTCGCCCGGATCCATGCCCTCGGCGTGCAGCGGCTGCGGACCATGGAGGCGCAGCGCGCCGAGCTCGGCCATGCGATCGCCGACCTTCGCGCGCAGATGAAGCGGGCCGAGGCTTACCTCGCGCGCCACGGCGCCGCCGCCGAATAGGGAGCGACATGGCTGCCTACACCCCGCCCCTCGACGATTTCGCCTTTCTCCTGCACGACGTCCTCGACGTCAGCGCCTCGCCCGTCCCCGGCTACCCCGAGCTCGACCGCGCCTTCACCGCCGCGATCCTCGAAGAGGCCGGCAGGATCTCCCGCGACGTCCTCGCCCCCCTGAACGCCGTCGGCGACCGCGAGGGCTGCCGGCTCGAGAACGGCGTCGTCCGCACCCCGGCGGGCTTCCGCGAGGCCTTCGACCTCCTGCGCGACGGCGGCTGGACCGGCCTCGACTGCGACCCCGAGTACGGCGGCCAGGGCATGCCCTACGTGCTGCACACCGCGGCCGGCGAGATGCAGTCCGCCGCCAACATGGCCTTCGCGATGTATTCCGGCCTGACCCACGGCGCCTATTCCGCGATCCACGCGCACGGGACGCCGGAGCAGAAGGCGCTCTACCTGCCGAAGCTCGTCGCCTGCGCCTGGACCGGCACAATGAACCTGACCGAGCCCCACGCCGGCACCGACCTCGGGCTCCTCCGCACCCGCGCCGAGCCAGAGGGCGACGGCAGCCACCGCATCACTGGTCAGAAGATCTTCATCTCCGCCGGCGACCACGACCTCGCCGAGAACGTCGTGCACCTGGTCCTCGCCCGCACCCCCGGCGCCCCTGCCGGCACCCGCGGCATCTCGCTCTTCATCGTGCCGAAGTTCCTGCCCGAACAGGACGGCCGCCTCGGCGCGCGCAACGCGCTCTCGGTCGGCAAGATCGAGGAGAAGATGGGCATCCACGGCAACGCCACCTGCGTCATGGACTACGACGGCGCCACCGGCTGGATGCTCGGCCCCGAGAACGGCGGCCTCAAGGCGATGTTCACCATGATGAACGAGGCCCGCGCCCAGGTCGGCATGCAGGGCCTCGCCCAGGCGGCGGGCGCCTACCAGCTCGCCGCCGCCTACGCCCGCGAGCGCCGCCAGGGCCGCGCCATCCCCCCGGCCGATCCCGGCGCGCCCGCCGACCCGATCGTCGCCCACCCCGACATCCGCCGCCTCCTCCTCGACCAGCGCAGCTTCGTCGACGGCGGCCGCGCCTTTGCCCTCTGGGTCGCGACGCTGATCGACGCCCACGCCCGCACCGGCGACGAGGACGCCCTCGCCCTCGTCTCCCTGCTCACCCCGGTCCTGAAGGGCTTCCTCACCGACAAGGGCTTCGAAGCCTGCGTGCAGGCCCAGCAGGTCTTCGGCGGCCACGGCTACATCGAGGAGACCGGCGTATCGCAATTCGTCCGCGATGCCCGCATCGCGATGATCTACGAAGGCGCCAATGGCATCCAGGCCCTCGACCTCGTCGCCCGCAAGTTGCCGATGGACGGTGGCAAGCCGATCATGGCCTTCTTCGCCCTCGTCCGCGCCTTCCTGAAGGAGAACGAGGCCGACGCCCGCCTGAAATCCGACTTCCTCGACCCGCTGAAGGCCGCATCCAGGGACCTCCAGTCCGCCGCCGAGTTCTTTGTGCAGAACATGAAGGCCCCCGACGCGGCGCTGGCTGGCGCCACCGACTTCCTCCACCTCTTCGGCCACGTCTGCCTCGGCCTGATGTGGGCGCGCATGGCCCGGGCCGCCCTCGCGCGCGACGACGCCTTCGCGCAAGCCAAGCTGGCCACCGGCCGCTACTACATGGCCCGCTGCCTCCCCGCGACCGCCCTCCACCTCGCCCGCATCCGCTCCGGCGCCGCCCCCGTCATGGGCCTGCCCGCCGAGGCCTTCTGATGCCGGCACCGCTCCGCCACCGCCCACCGGCCTCCGTTTCGCCTATCGGGCAGGTTCCCCCCGCCCCTGGGGGCGGGGGGAAGGGGGTGGGGAGACGCGCGCAACGGCGCGCCGGGGCCCCGCGCGCGCTTCGCGCGCGTGGGGAGAACGACTCCGGAGCGCAAAGGCGCTCCGACCGCTCTGCTCCGGCGCCGCACTAATGCCGGTCCGCCCCTCCCCTCGCCCTGGATGACCGACGAGCACCGCATGCTCGCCGACCTCGTCCGCAGCTTCATCGCCGACCGCTGGGCCCCGCGCATGGAGGCCTGGCGCGCGCAGGGCATGATGGACCGCGAGGCCTGGCACGAGGCCGGCGCAGCCGGGCTGCTCGGTACCTCGATCCCTGAGGAATACGGCGGGTCCGGCGGCGACTTCGGCCATGACGCCGTCGTCCTGATCGAGCAGGCCCGCGCCAACCTCGCGAGCTGGGGCTTCGGCATCCACACGCCGATCGTCGCCCACTACCTCCTCGCCTACGGCACGCCGGAGCAGAGATCCCGCTGGCTCCCGAAGATGGTCACTGGCGAGCTCGTCGGCGCCCTCGCGATGACCGAGCCCGCCGCCGGCTCCGACCTGCAGGCGATCAAGACCCGCGCCGTCCGCGACGGCGACCGCCACCGTCTGACCGGCTCGAAGATCTTCATCACCAACGGACAGCACGCGAACCTGATCCTGGTCGCCGCCAAGACCGACGCGAACGCCGGCGCCAAGGGCATCAGCCTCCTCGCGGTCGAGACCGACGACGCCCCGGGCTTCACCCGCGGCCGCAAGCTCGACAAGGTCGGGATGAGGCTCGCCGACACCTCCGAGCTCTTCTTCGACGACACTCCCGCCGAACTCCTTGGCGAGGCCGAGGGCCAGGGCTTCGCCCAGATGATGCGCAAGCTGCCGCAGGAGCGGCTGGTCATCGGCTGCGGCGCCCTCGGCGCCATCGAGGGGGCCCTGGAGCGCACGGTCGCCTATGCTAAGGAACGCCAGGCCTTCGGCGGCCCGATCCTCCAGCTGCAGAACACCCGCTTCCGGCTCGCCGAATGCACCGCCAGCGCGCTGGCCGCACGCGCCTTCAACGACGCCTGCATCGCCCAGCACCTGAATGGCGAGCTCACCGCCGAGCAGGCCGCCGCCAACAAGCTCTGGCTCTCCGACCTGCAGGGAAGAATTCTCGACGAGTGCCTGCAACTCTTCGGCGGCTACGGCTACATGCTGGAATATCCCGTCGCCGAGATGTGGACGGACGCCCGCGTCCAGCGCATTTATGGCGGCACCAACGAGATCATGAAGGAAATCATCGGGAGGGCGCTGTGAGCGAATACCGCCTCTACTGCTTCGCCCAGTCGGGCAACTGCTACAAGGCCGCGCTGCTGATGGAGCTCGCTGGCGCCGACTGGGAGCCCGTCTTCGTCGACTATTTCCACGACGGCTCGCGCACGCCCGAGTACCGCGCGATCAACGAGATGGGCGAGGCGCCGGTGCTCGATCACGACGGCCGCCGCCTCAGCCAGTCCGGCGTCCTCCTCGACTACCTCTCGCAGCGCTACCGCGACTTCGGTCCGAAGTCCGAGGCCGAGCGGCTGGAAATCCTGCGCTGGACCCTCTGGGACAACCACAAGTTTACCTCCTACATCGCGACCTGGCGCTTTCAGATGGCCTTCGTCGCCGAGGATAAGCGCGACAAGGGCGTCCTCGCTTTCCTCGAAGGCCGCTCGCGCAACTCCCTCGCCATCCTCGACCGCCACCTCGCCGACCGCCCCTTCGTCCTCGGCGACCGGCTGACGACGGCCGACCTCTCCTGCATCGGCTACCTCTTCTTCGACGACGAGTTCCCGATCGACCTGGCGAAGACCCCGAACGTTCTCCGCTGGCGCGATTCCATCGCCGCGCTGCCGCGCTGGAAGCACCCCTACGACCTGATGCCCGGCCACCCGATCCCCGGCCGCTGAGGACCCGATGCCCGACGCCTTCATCTACGACGCGATCCGCACCCCCAGAGGCAAGGGCCGTCCGGACGGCGCGCTGCACGAGGTGACCTCGCTCCGCCTCTCCGCCCAGACCCTCGACGCCGTTGCCGACCGCAACCACCTGCCCGCGAACGCCGTCGAGGACGTGATCTGGGGCAACGTCACCCAGGTCGGCGAGCAGGGCGGCTGCCTCGCCCGCTCGGCCGTCCTCGCCTCGAAGATCGGCGAAGCGGTCCCCGGCCTCTCGATCAACCGCTTCTGCGCCTCCGGTCTCGAGGCGGTGAACCTCGCGGCCAACCAGGTCATGGCCGGCGCCGGCGACGGCTACATCGCCGGCGGCGTCGAGATGATGAGCCGGGTCGCGATGGGCTCGGACGGCGCGGCCATCGCCGTCGATCCCTCGCTCGCCCTCGCCAGCTACTTCGTGCCGCAGGGCATCTCCGCCGACATCATCGCCACCGAGTTCGGCTTCTCCCGCGACGACGTCGACGCCTACGCCGTCGAGAGCCAGCGCCGCGCCGCCGCCGCCTGGGCCGAGGGCCGCTTCGCCAAATCCATCGTCCCCGTCACCGACATCAACGGCCTCGAAATCCTCGCCCGCGACGAGCACATGCGCCCCGACACCGACATGCAGTCGCTGGGCGCCCTGAGGCCCGCCTTCAAGGAAATGGGCGAGACCATGCCCGGCTTCGACGCGGTCGCGATCCTGAAGTATCCCCACCTCGAGCGGATCGACCACGTCCACCATGCCGGCAACTCCTCCGGCATCGTCGACGGCGCGGCCGCGGTCCTCGTCGGCTCCAAAGCCTTCGGCGACCGACACGGCCTGAAACCCCGCGCCCGCATTCGCGCCACCGTCAAGGTCGGCTCCGATCCGACCATCATGCTGACCGGGCCGATCCCGGCCACCGAGAAGATCCTGCGCGCGACCGGCATGACCATCGCCGACCTCGACCTCATCGAGATCAACGAGGCCTTCTCCGCCGTCGTCCTGCGCTTCCTGCAGGCCTTCGACGCCGACCCCGCGAAGGTCAACGTCAACGGCGGCGCCATCGCGCTCGGCCATCCGCTCGGCGCCACCGGCGCCATGATCCTCGGCACCGCCCTCGACGAGCTCGAACGCACCGGCAAGGCGACGGCCCTCGCCACCCTCTGCGTGGCGAGCGGCATGGGTGCAGCCACGATCATCGAAAGGGTGTGATGGGGACGATCACGATCGTTGGTTTGGCGAAGACGGCCGCGCGCCCCTAAGCTGCGCGCAAACGCGTTTCCTCTGGAGGGCAGCACCCATGGGCGTCATCGACCTTTCCCAATGCCCGCTCAAGACCGGCTCCATCTACCCCGAGCCCTACGCCTCCCAGATGGCCGGCCGCTCCTCGCTCCGCCTCGGCCAGGCCGCCGGCCTCAGCCAGTTCGGCGCCAACCTCGTCATCCTCGAGCCCGGCGCCCGCTCCTCGCTCCGCCACTGGCACCAGGCCGAGGACGAGTTCGTCATGGTCACCGAGGGCGAACTCGTCCTCGTCCAGGACGAGGGCGAATACGTCATGCGCCCCGGCGACTGCGCCGCCTGGAAGGCCGGCGACACCAATGGCCACTGCTTCCTCAACCGCAGTGACCGCCAGGCCCGCTTCCTCGTCGTCGGCTCCAAGGCCCCGCGCGAAGTCGCCACCTACAACGACGTCGACATGGTGATCGAGATGGAGAACGGCGCGTCCCGCTTCACCTACAAGGACGGCACCCCCTGGAACGGACCTCGCTGACGATGCCCATATTCACCACCGACATCGACCCCGACGGCGTCGCGACCATTGCCTGGGACCTCCCCGGCCGCTCGATGAACGTCCTGACCGACGAGGGCATCCGCGACCTCGACGCGGCGATCGACGCCGCCCTCGCCGACCCGGCGGTCAAGGGCATCGTACTCACCTCCGCCAAGCCCGACTTCGCCGGCGGCATGGACCTGAACCTGCTCGCGAAGATGAAGGAGATCGCCGGCGCCGACCCAGCCCGCGGCCTCTTCGAAGGCATCATGGCCATGCACCGGCTGCTCCGGAAGATCGAGCGCGCCGGCATGGACCCCAAGACCCTCAAGGGCGGCAAGCCGGTCGCCTGCGCCCTCCCCGGCCTCGCCGCCGGCATCGGAACCGAGCTCGCGCTCGCCTGCCACCGCCGCTTCATGGCCGACACGCCAAAGGCCCGGATCGGCCTACCCGAAATCCTCCTCGGCATCTTCCCCGGCGCCGGAGGCACCACCCGCCTCGTCCGCATGATGGGCGTCATGGCCGCCGCCCCCTACCTCCTCGAAGGCAAGATGGTCGCGCCCTCGACCGCGAAGTCCGCCGGCCTGGTCGACGAGGTCGTGCCCCCGGCGGACCTCCTCCCCGCCGCCAAGGCCTGGGTGCTGAAGGCCTCCGACATCGACCTCGTCAAGCCCTGGGACGGCAAGGGCTACCGGCTCCCGGGCGGCGCCCCCTACAGCGCGTCCGGCTTCATGACCTTCGTCGGCGCCTCCGCCATGGTCAACGGACGCACGCAGGGCGCCTACCCCGCGGCCAAGGCCATGCTCTCGGCGATCTACGAAGGTGCCCTCGTCCCCTTCGACAGCGCGCTCCGGATCGAGGCCCGCTGGTTCACCCACGTGCTGATGAACCCCTCGTCCGCGGCGATGATTCGCACCGTCTTCCTCTCCAAGCAGGCGCTGGAGAAGGGCGCGTCGCGCCCTGTCCTGCCCGACCAGAGCGTGAAGAAGCTCGGCGTCCTCGGCGCCGGCATGATGGGCGCGGGGATCGCGACCGTCGCCGCCGCCGCCGGCATCGAGGTCGTGCTGGTCGACCGCGACCAGCCGGCCGCCGACAAGGGCAAGGCGCACGTCCAAGCCTATCTCGACGACGGCGTGAAGCGGAATAAGACCACACCGGAACAGCGCGACGCCACCCTCGCCCGCGTCACCGCCACCCCGGACTATACCGCGCTGGCGGGCTGCGACCTCCTGGTCGAAGCCGTCTTCGAGGATCCGGCCGTCAAGGCGGAGGCGACCCGCCGCGCCGAGGCGGCACTCGGGCCCGACGCCATCTTCGCCACCAACACCTCGACTCTGCCCATCGCCTCGCTCGCCGAGGCGAGCCGCGCGCCGGAGAACTTCATCGGCATCCACTTCTTCTCGCCGGTCGAGAAGATGCAGCTCGTCGAGATCATCCGCGGCAAGGCGACCGGCGACCGTGCCGTCGCCAAGGCGCTCGACTTCGTCCGCCAGATCCGCAAGACGCCGATCGTCGTCAACGACGCCCGCTTCTTCTACGCCAACCGCTGCATCATCCCCTACCTGAACGAAGGCATGCGCATGGTCGCCGAGGGGATCGAGCCCGCGCTGATCGAGAACGGCGCACGCCAGCTCGGCATGCCGCTCGGGCCGCTGCAGCTGGTGGACGAGACCTCGATCGACCTGGGCGTCAAGATCGCGAAGGCGACCAGGGCCGCCATGGGCAACGCCTATCCCGAGAGTCCCGCCGACGCCGTGCTCAACGCGCTGGCCGACCGCGGCCGGCTCGGGCGCAAGGCCGGGGCGGGCTTCTACGCCTACGACGACAAGGGAAAGCGCCAGGGGCTCTGGCCCGGGCTGCGGACCGTCTGGCCGGCGGGCGTCCAGCCGCCGCTCGTCGACGTCCAGCACCGCCTCGCGATGATCCAGGCGCTCGAGGCCGTTCGCGCGCTGGAGGAAGGCGTCCTCGCCGACGTCCGCGAGGGCGACGTGGGCGCGATCCTCGGCTGGGGCTTCATGCCCTGGTCGGGCGGCCCCTTCGCCTGGCTCGACATCCTCGGCGCCGGCCGCGCCCTCGAGATGGCGGAGGCCCTCGCCGCCGCCCACGGCCCCCGCTTCGCCCCGCCCCGAACGCTCCGGGAGATGGCTGCGACCGGCGCGTCCTTCTACGGCCCTGCCCGCCAGGGAAAGGCGGCCTGAACCGACCGCGGGAGCAGGCGAATCGTCCCCCTGCCGCGGGAAACGATTGCGGGCCGGCGGCGGGGCGGCCGCCGGAATCTGCCGCCTTGGGCGTCGAATCCGGACCGCATCCGCCGTCAATTCCCGGATAACCCCCAGCGAGCCTTGCGCCAGGGTCATTTCCGCGTTGCGCACAGCGCATGAAGCTGGTTAAGTCCCGCTTGCCGGAAAAAGGGGTGCGTTCTGGAGTCGCCCGCGCCGAGAAGGTCACGCGGCGCAACCGGAGCCCACGGAAACGACCCGTTGGCGCTGGCCCAGGTCTGGGGAGGAAAGTCGGAAGCGGCCTGCTCGGGCAGGCCGCTTTTTCTATTGCCCGACCCTCAGCACGAGCTCCCAAGGACAGCCGATCCGGTCGGCGAGCGTCTGCAGCCGCCGCTCGACGGGCTCGCCGGCAAATTCGACCGCCGGCCCGCGCATCGTCAGCGTGAGCCGCCCGTCCTCCATCGCGAGGCTCGTGTCTTCGAGGACGCCGAGCGCCGAGCCCGACAGCATCGAGCCGAGCCGCATCGCGCGACCGAGGACGGCGGCATCCGCAGCGCGCTCGGGCGCGAGCAGCCCGCCGTAGCGCCGCACCTCCTCGGCCGGCGCCGCCGCCTTGTAGCGGTTGAGGAGCGCGAGCCCGAGGAAGACACGTTCCGCATGGTCGACCCCGGCGATGTTGGCGCGCGTCACCGACTCGAAGCATTGCTCCGCCCGATAGTCCGGGTGCGCCCGCCAGTGCACGTCGTGCAGCAGGCAGGCCGCCAGGATCAGCCGGTGCTCCTCGCGCGACAGGTCGGCGTAGAACGGCTTCAGCCAGTCGTAGAGCGCCGCGCCGAACCCGGGGCAACGCGCCGAGGCCGCCTCCATGTGGCGGCATGCCTCGATCAGCGGGTCGAGCAGCCGCATGGTCTCGGGCATCTGCCGATAGAGCAGGCCCTCGCGCAGCCCATAGCCCGAGATCGCGACCCGCGCCGGCTCGATGCGGCGCAGAAGCTCGGCCAGCACCCGGCTCGCGAGCGGGATCAGCGACAGGCGCTGCGCCGAGGTCCCGGTCATCGCCGAAATCGCCGCCTGGTCCTCGCTGCGGATCCAGCGCAGCGTCTCCAAGAGCTGCGCGATGGGCGGCTCATAGCCGTGCAGCACCTTCAGCGGGTAGCCGACGCGCTCCATGTCGATGCGGGCGATCGCCCGCCACGAGCCGCCGACCAGGAAGAGCCGCGGCGTCGTTCCCGCGACCGCCCGCCGGAGCGCCTTCACGCCCTTCCTGATCGCCTTGTCGCGCTTCTCCTCGTCGGCGATGTCGGCGAGCTGCAGCGGCCCGAGCGGCGAGGTGGCGCTGGCGCGGACCTCGCCCTCGTGCAGCTGCGCCAGCTCCATCGAGGCGCCACCCATGTCGCAGACCAGCCCGTCGGCGTCCGGCCAGCCAAGGAGCACGCCCTTGGCGGCCAGCCGCGCCTCTTCGGGACCGCTCGCGACGTGCAGCTGCAGCCCGGTCTCCCGCTGGACCTGGCTACAGAAGGCGCCGCCGTCCTCGGCCTCGCGCACCGCCGCGGTCGCCACCGCGATCATCCCCGAGAGCTCCATCTTGCCCGCGAGCGCCGCGAATCGGTGCAGCGCCGCCAGCGCCCTCCCCCAGCCCTCCGGACTCAGCCGGCCGGTCTCGCCGAGGCCCGCGCCTAGGCCGCAGAGCACCTTCTCGTTGTAGAAGTAGGCCGGGCTCCGGGCCATCCCGTCGAAGACGACGAGGCGGACGGAGTTCGACCCGACGTCGATGACGCCGATGCGCTTCAGCCGGGCCCGATCGGTCGGGTCGAGCCAGAAGCGGGGCAGCCTCTCGATCGAACGCCGCTGCGTCGACACCGCTCCGTCCCGCTGCTGATCAGGTGCGCCCCAGCTCTCGCATCCGTACCCGCCGCCGTCAATCGCTGCGCCGCGGCAAAGGTGCCCGCCACGATGTCTCGAAGCGGCCGACGTCAGGCCGTGATCCCCCCCGCATCCTGCCGGATGGCCACGGACTAGGTCGATCCGCGCCGGGACCGGGCCTCGTCCGGTCCTCCGCGGCCGCCCGACCGTCGCCGGGACCGGACGCCCGCGTCGGCCGTGTCAGAGCAGGAAGTCGGCGGCAGAATAGGCCGAGGCGCGCAAGGTGCCGTCCTGGATCGCGAGCTCGAACTCGACCGCGGTGTCCCCGTCCGTATTGCCGCGGATGAGCGTCGAGGTGCCGGAATCCACCGGGCCGGGCGGGACGCTCTGGATGTCCTCGCTCTTCCAGCTCTGGCGCCTGGAGAACTTTCTCCAACCGGGAACGACCAAGGACGGCTTCGATGCGGTCTACGTCCCGCTCAGCGGCCACACCACCGGCGACATCGACATCCACGACGTCCATCCAGACGCCGCCGGCCGGCCGATCTTCGTCGCCACCCGCTTCAACTGCCTCGTGACCCTGGCCGAGAGGGAAGGCTTCGCGCCGCTGTGGCGGCCGCCGTTCATCGATCGGCTCGTGGCCGAGGACCGGTGCCACCTGAACGGCTTCGCCGCGAAGGACGGCCGCCCTGCCTTCGCCAGCTGCGTCGCCGCGACCAACGTTGCCGGCGGCTGGCGCGAGCACCGCCGGGACGGCGGCCGGGTCATCGATATCGCGACCGGCGAGACCGTGGCGCATGGCCTCTCCATGCCGCACTCGCCACGCCTCCATCAGGGCAGGCTCTGGCTGGTGCAGTCCGGCACCGGCGAGTTCGGGCATGTCGACGTCGCCACTGGCCGCTTCGAGCCAGTCTGCTTCCTGCAGGGCTACGCGCGCGGGCTGGCCTTCGTCGGCGGCCATGCCGTGATCGGCGTGTCGCGGCCGCGCGAGAACCGCACCTTTGCCGGGTTGGCGCTCAACGAGCGGCTGGACCGCGAGGACATGGAGCCGCTCTGCCACCTGGCGGTCGTCAATCTCGCAACGGGGAACGTCGAGCACCGGCTGGTCATCGAGGGCGTCGTGCAGGAGCTCTACGACGTCGCGATTCTCCCTCGCATCATTCGGCCGAGTGCGATTGGCTTCCAAACCGAAGAGATAAGATTCACGATCCGGCCCGCGCTCGAGGCCTCACCCGGAGCAGCTCGGCAGAAACTGCAGTGATTCGACCGGCCGATCCGACAGCACCCCTCACGACGGATCTCGGCGCCGGTTGAGGTTTGGCCTTGCACGGGCGTGCATGAACGCTTCGTTACCGAGCGAAGCCAATATGCATATAATTCAATGGCTTGCTCTTTGTGCGATACCCCTGGAGTCGCGTTTGCGGGGCCGCGTCAAAGGCCGGGGTAGATCGGGAAGCGGTCGCAGAGTGCGGCGACGCGGGCCTTGACCGCGGACTCCGCGGCGGCGTCGCCGTCGGGGCCGGCCTTGGCGAGGGCGTCGACGACCTCGACGATCAGCTGGCCGATCTCGTCGAACTCCTGCGTACCGAAGCCGCGGGTGGTGCCGGCGGGCGTGCCGAGGCGGATCCCAGAGGTCACGAAGGGCTTCTCCGGGTCGAAGGGAATGCCGTTCTTGTTGCAGGTGATGTGCGCCCGTCCGAGCGCCGCCTCGGCGGCCTTGCCGGTCGCGCCCTTCGGGCGGAGATCGACGAGCATCAGGTGGTTGTCGGTGCCGCCCGACACGACCCCGAGCCCGCCCCGCTGCACCGACGCCGCCAGCGCCCGGGCGTTCGCGACGACGTTCTCGGCGTAGGTCCGGAACTCGGGGGCAAGCGCCTCGCCGAGGGCGACGGCCTTGGCGGCGATCACATGCATCAGCGGCCCGCCCTGCAGGCCCGGGAAGACGGCGGCGTTGATCTTCTTGGCGATCGCCTCGTCGTTCGTGAGGATCAGGCCGCCGCGCGGGCCGCGCAGCGACTTGTGCGTCGTGGTGGTCACGACGTGGGCATGCGGCACCGGCGAGGGATGCACGCCCCCGGCGACGAGGCCGGCGATATGCGCCATGTCGACCATCAGCCAGGCGCCGATCTCGTCGGCGATCGCGCGGAAGGCGGCCCAGTCCCAGACGCGCGAATAGGCGGTGCCGCCGGCGAGGATGAGCTTCGGGCGGTGCTCGAGCGCCTTGGCGCGGACGTCGTCCATGTCGAGCAGCTGGTCCTGCTGCCGCACGCCGTAGGAGACGACGTCGAACCACTTGCCCGACATGTTGACCGGCGAGCCGTGGGTCAGGTGGCCGCCCGAGTTCAGGTCGAGGCCCATGAAGGTGTCGCCGGGCTTCAGGAGCGCCAGGAACACCGCCTGGTTCATCTGGCTGCCGGAGTTCGGCTGCACGTTGGCGAAGCCGGCGTCGAAGAGCTTGCAGGCGCGCTCGATCGCGAGGCTCTCGGCGACGTCGACGAACTGGCAGCCGCCGTAGTAGCGCTTGCCCGGGTAGCCCTCGGCGTACTTGTTGGTCATCACCGAGCCCTGCGCCTCGAGGACGGCGCGGCTGACGATGTTTTCCGAAGCGATCAGCTCGATCTCGTCGCGCTGGCGGCCGAGCTCGTTGCGGATCGCGGCGTAAATCTCGGGATCGCGGGTGGCGAGGTCTTCGGTGAAGAAGCCGCTGGCGGGCAGGGAGTCTTTCACGGGGCGCGCTCCTCGGTCGGGCTGCGCGTCAGATACAGCCATTACGATGGGCAGGAAACCCCGGAATCGGCGCCCTCGCGCACCGGCGCTTGAGTTCCAGGCGGGAGCGGGCGAGACTGGCCGACCAGAGCGGCGGGGAACCGGCACTTGAGCTACGAGCGGATCCATTTCGTGGCAAGCCCGGTCGGCCTCGCGGCGGTGGCGCGCGACCGGTTGATCGCGCAGCACGGGCAGAGCCCGGTCGCCGAGGCCGAGGTGATCGTGGCGCTCGGCGGCGACGGGCTGATGCTGACGACGCTGCACGCGACCGAGGGGCTGGCGATCCCGGTCTACGGCATGAACCGGGGCACGGTCGGGTTCCTGATGAACGAGTACGCCGAGGACCGGCTGATCCCGCGCCTCGATGCGGCGGAGGAGGCGGTGCTGAACCCGCTCCGGATGCGCGCGACCCGGGACGACGGCGAGGTGGTCGAGGCGCTGGCGATCAACGAGGTCTCGATCCTGCGTTCCGGGCCGCAGGCGGCGAAGCTGCGCATCCTCGTCGACGGCCGCGAGCGGCTGGGGGAACTCATCGCCGACGGGGCGCTGCTCTGCACGCCGGCGGGGTCGACGGCCTACAACTACTCGGCGCACGGACCGATCCTGCCGATAGGCGCCGACATCCTGGCGCTGACGCCGATGGCGGCGTTCCGGCCGCGGCGGTGGCGCGGGGCGCTGTTGCCGAAGTCGGCCGAGGTGACCTTCGAGGTGATGGAGGCCGAGAAACGGCCGGTCTCGGCGGTGGCCGACTCCTTCGAGGTCCGCGATCCGCTCCGCATCGAGATCGCGAGCGCGACCGACGTCGCGCACCACCTGCTGTTCGACCCCGGGCATGGCCTCGAGGAACGGCTGATCCGGGAGCAGTTCGTCTGAGCGCGGGGTGTGCGGGAGGGGGTATCGGGCAAAAATCAAGCCTCTGAAATCGCTCGATATTGCCTCCACTCGCTAACCGTTTCGAAAGGGTTCGGCAAGCCCGCCTGGCTGCCGCGTACTCCCGGCGCGCGACCGGCGACCTCCGGTGGAGTGCCTGCCGCAGGCGGAACGCCGGTAGCGCTTCGCGCCGGAAATCCGAGGCTTGTCAGTCTTCGCTCACTGCGCCACCTATCGCGCACGGCAGCGAGGGCGCGACATGGCGATAGCGGCGGATCGGCAGCTCAGGTTCTGGGGCATCGCCTTCGCGGTGTTCGTGCTGCTCTTGTGGCTGCTCGGCTCGACGCTGCTGCCGTTCCTTCTCGGGGCGGCGCTCGCGTACTTCCTAGATCCGCTGGCCGACCGGCTGCAAAGGTTGGGGATGAACCGGGTCTGGTCGACCTCGGTGATCGCCGTCACGGCGATCCTGGTCTTCGTGGTGGTGCTGATCGTCGCCGTGCCGCTGCTGGTCGAGCAGGTGCAGGGGCTGGTCGCGGCTACGCCCGACTACATCAACCGGCTGCTCACCTTCCTCGGCACGCGCTATCCGGATCTCTTCGGCGAGCAGTCGCAGCTGATGCGGCGGCTGAGCGACGTCGAGTCGATGCTGCGCGACGGCGGCATGACCGTGCTGAACCAGGTGGTGGCGGGGTCGCTGAAGCTGATCGACTTCATCGTGCTGATGGTGGTCACCCCGGTCGTCGCCTTCTACCTGCTGCTCGACTGGGACCGGATGCTGGCGAAGATCAACGAGAACCTGCCGCGCCAGCATGCGCCGACTATCCGGCGTCTGGCCCGCGACATCGACCTGGTGCTGGCGGGCTTCGTGCGAGGGCAGATTTCCGTCTGCTTGATGCTCGGCGCCTACTATGCCATCGCCCTAACGCTGATCGGGTTGCCGTTCGGCTACCTGGTCGGGATCATCGCGGGGCTGATCTCCTTTATTCCCTACGTCGGGTCGATCACCGGGTTCGTGCTGGCGATGGCGATCGCGCTCTTCCAGTTCTGGGACGACAAGTTCTGGATCGTCGTGACCGCCGCGATCTTCCTGTTCGGCCAATTCGTCGAGGGCAATATCCTGAGCCCGAACCTCATCGGCAAGTCGGTGGGGCTGCATCCGGTCTGGCTGATCCTGGCGCTGTCGGTGTTCGGCACCCTCTTCGGCTTCACCGGCCTTCTGGTGGCGGTTCCGGTCTCGGCGGCGCTCGGCGTCATCGGGCGCTTCCTGCTCGATCGCTACCGCGAGAGCGCGCTCTACACCGGGCGGGCGCCGGAGGAGGAAAGCTGAGCATGTCGACGCCGCGGCAGCTCGCCCTCGATCTGGGGGCGCGGCCGGCGCTGGGGCGCTCGGACTTCCTGGTGGCGCCGGCAAACCGGCTGGCGTTGGCGCAGGTCGACGGCTGGCCGGACTGGCCTGCGCGGCGACTGGCGCTGTCGGGACCGGCCGGGTCGGGCAAGACGCATCTGGTGCACGTCTGGGCCGGGCGGACCGGAGCGCGCGTCATCGCCGGCGACGCGCTGCCGGGCCTCGACCTCGGCGCGATCGAGGGCGATGCCGCGGTCGCGGTGGAGGATGCCGACCGGATCAAGCCGGGTGACCGGCATGCGGCCGAGGAGGCCCTCTTCCACCTCTGCAACCGGCTGGCCGCCGGCGGCAGCCTGCTGGTCAGCGGCCGCGAGCCGCCGGCGCGGTGGGCGATCGCGCTGCCGGATCTCGCGAGCCGGCTCGGGGCGACGGCGGTGGCGCGGCTCGACCCGCCGGACGATGCGCTGCTGGGAGCGGTGCTGGTCAAGCTCTTCGCCGACCGGCAGCTGAACGTCGCGCCCGACCTCATCCGGCTGCTGCTCGGTCGGATGGAGCGCTCGTTCGCTGCCGCCGAGGCGATGGTGGCGGCGCTCGACCAGGCGGGGCTCGCGCGTCACCGGCCGATCACCGCCCGGCTGGCGGGCGAGCTGCTGCGCGGCTCAGGGGCCGATCAGCCGGATCGGGACGTCGACGAGGAGCGCGCCCAGTCCGGGTGAATCGACGTCGCCGAAGCGTCCGGAGGTCTTGAGCCCGGCGCCGATCAGCTGCACCACCTCGGGCGAGCCGGCGAACTTTGAATGGCTCCCGGCGGTCGAATCGTCGATCTGCGACAGGTCGATGACGGTGACGCCGAGTTGCTCGAGCTCGGCGGTGTCGGCCGCCCCGACCCGCGGGACGCCCCCGGCGATCAGCCGGGACACCCGGAGCGCGCCGTCGTCCGCCGAGACGAGCAGGAACATCTTGCGGCGGAAGCGCTCGGGCAGCTGGGCGAGCTGGCTGCGGAAGAGGTCGATGTCGATGTCGGGCGAGGCGAGGATCACCGTCGCGATCCGGCCGTGCGGGTCGAGGCGGCCGGTGTTCGCCGCCTCGACGAAGCCTTCCATGGCGAGGAAGGTGCCCATGGAGTGGGCGAAGACATCGACGCTCGTCGCGCTGGTCGCGGAGAGGATCGCCGCCGCCTGCTTGAGCTTGGTCCGGGCGACGAGGGCGCTGTTGAGATCGTAGACGTAGCGCGGTGCGCGCGCGGCCGAGGCCCAGGTGAAGAGCACCGGGACGCCCGGGAAGCCGGTGTCGTGCACGAACTGGGCGAGGCGCAGGATCGCGTCGCTCGTCGTGTTGTTGTATCCGTGGATGAAGAGCAGCAGCCGCCGCTGGTCGCGCGGGCGCTTGGCGAGCTCGCGGTCGATCGCGCCGATGAAGGCGGAATCGCTGGCGTATACGGCGGGGTCGACGACGGCGAATTCGGTCCGCGGGTCGGGCGGCAGGTGCTCGGCGCGCTCGAGGTGGCCGGGGAGGTGGGTCGGCGGCACGGTGACGACCACCGAGGCGAGGCCGAGCTCGGGCGCGCGGCCGGCGCCGTAGAAGGCGCCCACGGCTTCGGACGCTTCGCGAGTCGTGAGAATGAAGAGCTGGTGGTCGGTCGCGGTCGGCACCTTTTCGGCCGGCAGCTCCGGATTGTCGATGCCGACGAGGTCGGGCGGGCGCGTGCACCCGGCCGCCGTGGTGGCGAGCAGCGCGAGGAGCAGCGAGCGACGGGTGGGGTGCATCAGTCGATGATGTTGTATCCGCCGTCGATGTAGAGCACCTGCCCGGTCATTCGTCGAGCGGCGTCGTGGGCGAGGAAGGCGCAGGCCATGCCGACGTCATCGATGTCGACGAGGGCGCGAGCCGGCGCCTTGACCTTCGCCGTGGCGAGCAGCGCGTCGAACTCGGGGATGCCCGAGGCGGCGCGGGTGGCGAGCGGGCCGGGCGAGATCGCGTGGACGCGGATGCCCTTGGGCCCTAGCTCGGCGGCGACGTAGCGCACGGCGGATTCGAGGGCGGCCTTGGCGACGCCCATGATGCCGTAATTTTCGACCACCTTCTCCGCACCGTAGTAGGTCATGGTGAAGATGGCGCCGCCGTCCCTCATCAGCGGCTCGGCGAGGTGGGCCATGCGCAGGAACGACCAGACCGAGACGTCCATGGTGGTCGCGAAGCCCGCGCGCGGGCAGTCGGTGACCCGGCCGCCGAGGGCGTCCTTGGTCGAGAAGGCGATCGAGTGGACCACGAAGTCGAGCTTGCCCCAGTCCTGCGCGACGCGCTCGAAGACGGCTTCGAGCTGGCCGTCGTGCATCACGTCCATCGGCAGGAAGATCGGCGCCTCGACCTCCCTCGCGAGGGGCTCGACGTGCGGCTTCGCCTTTTCGTTGAGGTAGGTGATCGCAAGCTCGGCGCCCAGCGCGCGGAAGGCGCGGGCGCAGCCCCAGGCGATCGAGCTGTCGTTGGCGATGCCGACGACGAGGCCCTTCTTGCCGTCGAGCAGCTTCGCCTTCACGTCGGGAAGGGTCATGCGGAACCTCCGGTCAGGGCGAGGGTGTGGCGGGCGATCATCAGCTCCTCGTCGGTCGGTATGACGAGGAGCGTGACGCGGCTCGAGGGTATGGAGATGACGGTCGCGCCGGCCTCGTTCGCGGCCGGGTCGAGTTCGGCGCCGAGCCAGCGCAAGCGCTCGGCGATGCGGGCGCGGATCGTGGAGGCGTTCTCGCCGATGCCGGCGGTGAAGACGAAGGCGTCGAGGCCGTCGATCGCGGCGGCGAGCTGTCCTGCGTGCAACCCGCAACGGTAGGCGAAGTGGTCGATGGCGAGCGCGGCGCCCGGGTCGTCGCTGGCGAGGAGGACGCGCATGTCGTTCGAAACGCCGGAGAGGCCCTTGAGGCCCGATTCGTGGTAGAAGAGGCGGGTGACCTCGGGCGCAGTCATGCCCTTCGCGTCGATCAGGTGCAGGACGGCGCCTGGGTCGAGCTGGCCGGTGCGGGTGCCCATCGGGATGCCGTCGAGGGCGGTGAAGCCCATCGTCGACTCGACGCTCACGCTATCCGCCATCGCGCACATCGAGGCGCCGCTGCCGAGGTGGGCCGCGATCACCCGGCCGCGGGCGAGGTCGGGCGCGACGTCGCGCAGGCGGCCGGCAATGTATTCGTAGCTGAGGCCATGAAAGCCGTAGCGGCGGATGCCCTCGTCGTAGAAGGCGCGCGGGACGGCGTAGCAGTCGGCGTAGGGGGCGCGGGTGCGGTGGAAGGCGGTGTCGAAGCAGGCGACCTGCGGCACGCCGGGCGCGATCTCCATCGCGAGCCGGATCGGCGCGAGGTTGTTCGGCTGGTGCAGCGGCGCGAGCGGCGAGAGGGCGTCGAGCCGGGCGAGGACGTCGGCGTCGACGATGACCGGGCGAACGAAGTCGGGCCCGCCGTGGACGACTCGGTGGCCGATCGCGTCGACCTCGAGGCCGCCCTGGGTCTGGAACCAGGCGCGGGTCGCCTCGACCGCCGTCGGCAGGTCGAGGATGCGGGTCGGGGACTGGTCCTGGTCGACGAGGGTGGCGCCGGCCCCGTCGGTGGCCTTGAGCCGCGGATGCACGCCGATACCGTCCATCTGGCCGCGGATCCGCCGGGTGGGGACGCCGTCCACCACATCGAAGATCTGGAACTTGAGGCTCGACGAACCGGCATTGACGACGAGGAGCCTGCCGGTCACGCCGGCACCGCGGCCGTCTTGCGCAGGGCGTTGGCATAGATCGCGGCGACGGCACAGGATGCGAGCCTCGTGCGCACGCTGTCGGCGCGCGAGGTCAGGATGATCGGCACGCGGGCGCCGAGGACGATGCCGGCGGCGTCGGCATGGGAGAGGAAGCTGAGGTTCTTCGCCAGCATGTTGCCGGCCTCGAGGTCGGGCACGACGAGGATCTGGCCATGGCCGGCGACCGGACCCGCGATCCCCTTGATCGCCGCCGCCTCGGGGCTGATCGCGTTGTCGAAGGCCAGCGGGCCCTCGAGGCGGCCGCCGGTGATCTGGCCGCGCTCGGCCATCTTGCAGAGGGCGGCGGCCTCGATCGTCGAGGGGATCTTCGTCGTCACCGTCTCGACCGCCGAAAGGATCGCGACGTTGGGGGTGCCCATGCCGATGCCGGTCCAGAGGTCGATGGCGTTCTGGACGATGTCGCGTTTGGTGTCGAGGTCGGGGAAGATGTTGATCGCGGCGTCGGTGATGAAGAGCGTCTCGGGATGGCCGGGCACGTCCATGATGAAGACGTGGCTGATCCGCCGCTCGGTGCGGAGGCCGGTCGCCGACGACGTCACCTCCTTCATCAGCTCGTCGGTGTGGAGGCTCCCCTTCATCAGGAGCTCGCCCTTGCCCTCGCGCACGAGCGCCACTGCCTGCGCGGCGGCGGCGTGGCTGTGTCGGGCGTCGACGATCTCGCGCCCCGAGATGTCGATGCCGTGCTCTGCCGCGACGGCGACGATCTTCGCCGCCGGGCCGACCAGCACCGGATCGATGATGTGCTGCCCGGCGGCATCGATGGCGCCGCGCAGCGAGGTCTCGTCGCAGGGATGCGCGACGATCGTCACCGCCGGCGAGCCGTCGCGGGCCGCGGCGATCAGCCGGGCGTGCTTGTCGGCGGTCTCGCCCATGGCTCAGGACGCCTCGCGGCTGGCGACGAGCCCCGGGCCGAGGCCGAAGAGCGCGGCGACGCGCGCCATCCGGTCGGCCGGCGCGGCGCCCGTCGCCTCGACGACGGTGCGCAGCGCATCGAAGGCCGCCTGACGCTCGTCCGCCGCCTTCGGCATCAGGCCCGGGATCGCCCGGAGCGCTGCCTCCTCGTCGACGACCAGCATCAGGAACTGATCGCGGACCATCGCCTTGAAGGCGGCGAGGGACATCTGCCGGCTGGAGGAATGCGCCTCGCGCACCCTGGCAATCGCGGCGAACCCGCGTTCGTCGACTGCGCCGCGCGCCATCCCCACCCAGATCAGCGCGCGGACGAGCGCCTCGGCCAGGCCGCCGCTGCTCATGCCGTCGCGGAGCTCGGCGATGCGCCGCTCGACGAGCGCGGCGTGCAGCGCGCTCCGCGCCGCCTTGCGCGGCCGTTCCTGCGAGCCGCTGTCGATGCCGAGCGCCGCCTGCAGCGCCCGCGTGCCGTAGAGGGCGTGAAAGCTGTCCTCGGACAGCCGCTCGGCGGCCTTGCGCCAGGCGTCGAGCCCCTCGACGATGGCCTGCGAAGCGAGCGCCTGCGCCGCGACGAGCGGATTGCCGGCCCCCACGGGCGCTCGGCGGCCGCGGACCCGCTCGGCCTCGGTCGCGACCCATGCCGACCAGGGATTGCGCTTGCCGAACATCTCGTAGGAGAGCCGCAGCGGGTGCATCCGCCGCATCGCCTCGGCCACCGGCGGCGAGACCATCGCGCGGACGGCGGGCTGGGCGAAGGCTCGGTAGAGCGCGAGGTTGATCTCCGAGACCCGCGCGGCGGCCTCGAACTTGCGTTCGTCGGCGAGCGTGTTGCCGCCCATCGCGCGGATGTCGTCGAGGGTTCGGGCCTCGCAGCGCATCACCCACTCGCCGGTGACGAGGTCCGGGTGGTCGACGGCGTCGCCCTTCGGAGTAAGCACGGCCTCGTAGAGGCCGGGGGGCAGCACGTCGATCAGGTCGATGTTGGAGGCGAACTCGTCGTGCTCCTTCCGCGCGACGCCGCCCGAGACGAAGATGCCGAGGTGGCCGACATGCTCGTGCACGGTGTAGACGATCGTCTGCCCCCAGGCGCGGATGTCGTCCTCGCTGTCGTAGAGATCGAGGATCCAGTCGAGCGCCTGCTGGGGCGGGGTGATGTTGTCGCCCTTGGAGCAGAAGACCACGATCGGCGAGCGGATCGAACGCAGGTCGATCGCGGTGCCGTCGCGGTCGCGTATCTGACCCGCGGCGAGGTGGTTGCCCACGAAGAGCTCGTCGACGATCCACTGCATCTCGCCGGCGTTGAGCAGGACGTGCCCGCCCCACCACTTCTCGAACTCGAGGTAGCGCTCGGGCTCGGTGTCGATCTTGGACCAGAGGTTGTACTGCTTGGTCCAGAGGGTGTTTGCCGGGTTCTGCGCCTCGAAGTTCTGCACCAGGGCTGCGCCGTCGAAGATGCCCCCGCCGAGGTCGCCGGCAAGCGCGGTCAGCCACGAGCCGCCGAGCAGGCCGCCCGAGTAGCGCATCGGGTACTGGCCACGGACGCCGGCCCAGTAGGAGAGCGGCGTCCCGGCGATGATGACAGGCCCGAAGAGCTCCGGTCTGAGCGCGGCGAGGATCATCACCGCCCACCCGGCCTGGCAGTTGCCGATGACGCAGGGCCTGCCGTCGGCCTCGGGGTGGCGGGCGATGACGGCCTCAAGGAAGACTGCCTGCGCGGCGGTGATGTCGAGGATGGTCTGGCCCGGCACCGGCTCGGGCAGGAAGCCGATGAAGTAGGCCGGATGGCCGGCCTTCATCGCGACGCCGATCTCGCTGTCGGCCTTGAAGCCGCCGATGCCGGGCCCGTGCCCGGCGCGGGGATCGACGATGACGAACGGCCGCTTCCTTGCGCCGATCGTCACGCCTTCGGGCGGGACGATGCGGGCGAGGAGGTAGTTGACCGGCTTCGGCAGCGCGCGCCCGTCGAGGACCAGCTCGGCCCGGTAGTCGAGCACGTTCGGCGCAGGCTCGGCGGCGTGCGCCTCGTATTCCTCCGCGCGGCGGCGCATGACGTCGAGGAAGAGAATCGAGCGCTGCCAGGCGTCGGACAGATACTCGACGGCGGCGGCGGCGGTCGGAAGCCGCGGAGTCTCCCGCTCGGCCATGATGCGTTCCCTCGCGTCCAGGGTGGGCAGGCGAACTTCGGCACCGTGTGCAACTGCGAAGACCGGACGTCAAGCGGCATCGGGTGTACGCTACCGTAAGTAACATTTCCCCGGCGCGCCTGCGGGAGTAGAAGGCCGGGGAATGCGATCAGCGTGGGGAGACCGTCATGGCCGAGAAGATCGACACGAATGCCGTCCCGCAGTCGGCGGAGGCGCTGAGGATGGCCATTCTTCAGAAGGAAATGGAGAAGATGGACGTCGAGCGGAAGGCGCGGGAGGCGGAGGAGCGCAAGCTCGCCGACTTTACCCGCGACTTCCTGTCCAAGCACGTGAGCGAGGAGGAGATCGCGATGGTGCGACGTCTGGTCGCAAACGCGGTCAAGGACGGCAAGATGGAGGCGATGGTCTACAGCTTCCCGTCGGACCTCTGCACCGACAGCGGCCGGGCGATCAACAGCAACGACCCGCGCTGGCCGGAGACACTGCAGGGCAAGGCGAAGGAATTCTTCGAGCGCTACGAAAGCCTCGCAAAGCCGCAAGGTTACCGGCTCAAGGCCATGGTGATCAACTTCCCGGGCGGGATGCCGGGGGACATCGGACTGTTTCTGAACTGGGCGCCCCCGGTGAAGTAGAGGTCGGCGAAATCGGCCGGTTGGCGGAAAGGGCGAGGTGCGGCGCCATGGCGCGGTTGTCGTCGAATGGCGGCCCACTCGCGAACCGATCGATGCGGCACCCGCACATCATCGAACATGTTCGCTCCTTGCGCGCTGTTGCGAGGGTTCTATGGTTTATCCCGGGTTCTAACATTGGGGAGAAACCATGAGACGTCAGCGATACGGAAGGACCGCCGGCGCGGTGTGCGCATCGGTCCTGGCCCTGGCCGTCGGGGCGCTCTCGAGTGCCCTCCCCGCGGTGGCGCAGGAGGCCAAGAAGCCCAACATCCTGTTCATCATGGGGGACGACGTCGGCTGGTTCAACGTCGGGGCCTACAACCGGGGGATCATGTCGGGCAAGACCCCGAACCTCGACAAGCTCGCTTCCGACGGCATGATGTTCACCGACTATTACGCCGAGGCGAGCTGCACCGCCGGCCGCGCCAACTTCATCACCGGCGAGCTGCCGATCCGGACGGGCCTCACCACCGTCGGCCAGGCTGGGGCCGACGTCGGCATGCCGGCCGAGGCGATCACGCTCGCGACGGCACTCAAGGCGCAGGGCTACGAAACCGGGCAGTTCGGCAAGAACCACTTGGGCGACCTCAACAAGTTCCTGCCGACGGTGCACGGCTTCGACGAGTTCTTCGGCTACCTCTACCACCTCGACGCGATGTCGGACCCCTACTGGTATTCCTTCCCCGACGATCCGGCCTACCGGGCCGAAGTCGGCCCGCGCAACCTGATCCACAGCTGGGCGACCGACACCGAGGACAAGACGGTGATGCCGCGCTGGGGTGAGGTCGGGAAGCAGAAGATCGTCGACGAGGGCCCGCTCGCGCCTTTCCCCGACATGTCGAACGTGCAGAACATGCACGACATCACGCCGAAGGCGAAGTACGACATGACGACGTTCGACGAGAAGCTCGTCGAGATGTCGAACGGCTTCATGGACAAGGCCAAGGCGGACGGCAAGCCGTTCTTCATCTGGCACAACACCACGCGCATGCACGTCTGGACGTTCCTGTCGCCCGAGTATCAGGCGATGATGAACTCGAAGACCAACTACGGCCTCGAGGAGGCCGGCATGGCGCAGCTCGACGACAGCGTCGGGGCGCTCCTGAAGCACATCGAGGACATTGGCGAGGCCGACAACACCATCGTCATCTTCTCGACCGACAACGGTGCCGAGGTGTTCACCTGGCCGGACGGCGGCATGACCCCGTTCAAGGGTACCAAGGGCACCGTCTACGAGGCCGGGTTCCGGGTGCCGGCGATCATTCGCTGGCCGGGACACGTCAAGCCGGGCACCGTCGAGAACGGGCTCTTCTCCGGCCTCGACTGGTTCCCGACGCTGATGACGGCCGCGGGCAACCCGAACATCACCGACGAACTCCTGAAGGGCGCCGACTTCGGCGGCACCACCTATAAGAACCACCTCGACGGCTTCGACCAGACCGCGCTCCTCGACGGCACCGGCCCGTCGGCGCGGCACGAGCTCTTCTACTTCGGCGGGGCCGAGCTCGGGGCGGTCCGGATCGACGACTTCAAGTACATCTTCTACGCTCAGCCCGACGGCTGGCCGGGCCCGAAGGTCACGACCGACATGCCCGAGATCATCAACCTGCGCCAGGACCCGTTCGAGCGCACCCCGATGATCTCGGGCCAGACGGCGCTCAACGGCGCCTTCGGCTACGGCAACGACTTCTTCGCCCGCGAGTTCTGGCGCTTCGTCTCGGTGCAGAACGCGGTCGGCGCGCTGGCGAAGACGGCGATCGACTACCCGCCGATGCAGGATCCGGCGTCGTTCAACCTCTCGGCGCTGAAGGCGAAGATCGCCGAGGCGCAGGAGAAGATGAAGGCCGGCGGCTCGGGCAACTGATCGGGCTTGGGCGTGGCGGGCGGCGCGAAAGCGCCGTCCGGCGAGGCGCGGAGCGACGTCAGAAGACGGTTGGCACCACGTTGCGCGCGGTCCGGTCCGGGGCGTAGTCGTCGGGCTTCTTCTGCCGCTTGCCGAGCTTGGGCTCGTCGTACCTGACCTTCTCGTAGGGGATCGAGGCGAGAAGGTGGGTCAGGCAGTTGATCCGCGCCGCCTTCTTGTCGTTGGAATCGACGATCCACCAGGGCGCGTGCGGCGTGTCGGTCAGCCGCAGCATCTCGTCGTAGGCCTTCGTATAGTCCCACCAGCGGCGGTAGCTCTCGAGGTCCATCGGCGAGAGCTTCCACTGTCGGGTCGGGTCGTCGATGCGCTGGTGGAAGCGGCGCTCCTGCTCCTCCTCGCCGACGGTCAGGAAGTATTTCAGCAGCGTGATCCCCGACTCGGTGAGCAGCGCCTCGAGGTGCGGGATCTCCTGCAGGAAGCGCTGGGCGGCATGCTCGCTGCAGTAGCCCATGACCCGCTCGACGCCCGGCCGGTTGTACCAAGAGCGGTCGAAGATGACGACCTCGCCGGCTGCGGGCAGCTGCTCGATGTAGCGCTGCATGTAGATCTGGGTCTTCTGCCGGTCCGACGGCGCCGGCAGCGCCACGACACGGAAGACGCGCGGGGAGACCTTCTCGGTCAGGCGCTTGATCATGCCGCCCTTGCCGGCGGCGTCGCGGCCCTCGAAGATGACGACGATGCGGGCGCCGGTCTCCTTGACCCAGGCCTGCAGGTTGGCGATCTCGACGTGGAGCTTGCCGAGCTCGGCCTCGTAGGCCTTGTTGCGGGCCTTCTTCGCGTCGCCGGGATCGGTCGCCGCCGTCGCCGTCGCGGGCTCCGCGCGCTCGGCCTTCTTGTCCTTCTTGTGCTTCTTGTTCACGGCTTTCCTCCCTGGTTCGCCTCGAACGCGCGCCAGGCGTCGTCGAGGTCGTCGAAGATCATGTCGGGGCCGACGGCGGCCAGGAGGCCGGCGCGGTCGAGCAGGTCGCGGACCTCGGCATTGAACTCGGCGAAGCCGAGGCGGACGCCGCGCGCGGCGAGGTCGGCGCGGAATTCCTCGAGCATCGCCGCGGCGGTCGAGTCGATCTGGGTGACGGCGCCGGCGTCGATGATGAGCCAGCGAATGCCGCGGTCGGCGTCGGCAACGGCGAGGAGCCGGCGCTGGACGTGGTCGGCGTTGAAGAAGAGGAGATCCCCCTCGACGAGCACGATGGCGAGGCCCGGGACGGGCCGCGCGTCGGGGCGGCGGTGCAGCTTGTAAAAGCCGTCGCGGCCGGGGACGCGGCCGAGGAGCGCGTCGCGCGGGAACATCATCTTGCGCAGGAGGTAGGCGAAGGTGGCGCCGATGGCGACGAGGACGCCCGCGAGCACGCCGAGCAGGATCGGGGCGACGAGCGCGATCATCGCGAAGACGAACTCGACCCGGCTGATCCGCCAGATCTGGCGCAGCGCCTCGACATCGACGAGCGAGATCGCCGCCGCGATCAGGATGGCCCCGAGGGCGGGGATCGGCAGGATCGCCAGCGCCGGCTGCAGGAAGAGGATCACGAGGACGAGCGCCGCCGCGGCGACGACCGCGGCCAGCTGCGACCGGCCGCCGACCGAAGCGTTGATCGCCGTGCGCGAGTCGGAGGCGGTGACCGGAAAGGCGGCGAAGAGGCCGGCGGCGATGTTGGCCGCGCCGAAGCCCGTCATCTCGCGATCGGCGTCCACCGGGTAGCCGCCGCGCTGGCCGAAGCTCCGCGCGGTCACGATGCCGGCGGCGAAGCTGACGAGGAAGATCGCCAGGGCGCCGAGCAGCAGCTGGTCGGGCGTGGCGCCGCCGGTTGCCGGAATCGCGAGCCGCGGGAGGCTCGGGGGGACGTCACCCACCGTGGCGACGCCGTACCCGGGGAGGTCGAGCAGAGCGGAGAGGAGGACGCCCAGGACGACGACCACCACCGGCCCGGGGACGGGAAAGCGCAGGACGCGCGTTGCCTGCAGGACACCGAACATGCCGGCCGCGAGCGCGAGCGAGGGCCAGTGGATCTGGCCGGCCTTGTGGACGAGGTCGACGAAGGGGGCGATGAGGCCGTCGGAGCTGACCGGCGCGCCGGTGACCCGCTTGAGCTGGCCGGTGATGATCGAGAGCGAGATACCGGCGAAGAAGCCGGTGAGGATCGGGCGGGAGAGGAAGGTCGAGAGCACGCCGAGACCGAGCCACCGGCCACCGAGATAGAGGACGCCGACGATCAGCGCGAGCATCGCCGCGACGCCGGGGCGGTCGGCGGCGGCGAGGTTCGGTAGGGTGGCGAGGACCGCCGCCATCACGGTGATCGTGGCGGCATCGGGCCCGACGATCAGCTGGCGCGAGGGCCCGAATACGGCATAGGCGACGAGCGGGGCGATCGAGGCGTAGAGGCCGGTCTCGGGCGGCAGCCCGGCGATGGCCGGGTAGGCGATCGCGCTGGGCAGCCCGACCGCGGCGATCGCGAGGCCGGCGGCGACGTCGCTCCTGATCCAGGCGGGCCGGAAGCCGGAGAAGCTCGCGAAGACCGGCCTCGTCGACGGGGCGTCACTCGGCATCGGCGACCCTGGCCTCCCCGTTGGACGAGGGCTCAGCGGGCGGAGCCCCGAGTCGGGTCCAGGCGACGACGAGCTCGTAGAAGACAGAGAGGACCACCGGGCCGAGGAAGAGCCCGATGAGCCCGTGGGTCAGGGTGCCGCCGATCACCCCGGTCAGGATCACGAGCATCGGCGTGGTGAGGCCGCGCGCCATCAGGATCGGCTTCAGCACGTTGTCGATCAGCGCGATCGGGACGAGGACAAGCGTCAGCAGGAGCGAGTAGCCGGTGGCGTGGGTCATCCACACCCAGATGAGCAGCGGCAGCAGGATCGGCGCCGGGCCGATCTGGACGATGCAGAGGAGGAGCACACCGAAGGCGATCAGGCCGGCGCCGCCGATGCCGGCGACATAGAGGGCGACGCCGGCGAGGAGCGCCTGGATCAGCGCGACTCCGATGACCCCGCGCGAGACATTGCGGATCGTCGCGCCGGCGAGGTCGACGAAGTGGGCGCCCCGCGGCGCGACCAGCCGGCTCGCGAAGGCGCGCGCTCCGGCTGCCAGCCGCGGCCCCGGTACGAAGAGGAAGCCCGCGATGACGACGGAGGCGACGAACTTCAGCACGTCCACCCCGATCGCGGCCACCTTGCCGAGGACGGTGCTCCCGGCGGGAAGGACTGCCGGGCCGTACCGATGCACCGCCTCGTCGAGGTTCCCGGCGGCCAGGGTCCAGGCCTCGGCGATCTCGTCGCCGACGACCGGCCAACCGGCAACGTCGGCGGGAGGCGGCGGGACCTTCAGCGTGCCGGACTGCAGGCCCGCGGCGATCCACTGCACCGAGTCCGCGAGGCTCGCGGTGAGCATGCTGACCGGACCGAGGACCATCGCGAGCGCGAGTAGCGTCAGGAGCATGGCAGCGAGCCCGCGGCGGTCGCCGAGGCGGCGGGCGAGCCAGGCGTAGGCCGGGTAGAGCGCGACGGCGAGCAGCACCGCCCAGACGACGATGGGCAGGAACGGGCTGACGAGCTCGAGCGACCACCAGGCGAAGAGGCCAAGGAAGGCCAGCCGTACGACGAAGTCGGTGGCACCGGCCTCGAACCTTTCCCCGCGCGGCCGCAAGACGGACATTCCCGGCCTCACGCGCGCGGCGCCACGGCGCAGAGGCCGGCGCGGGCAAGGCTGGCGACGATGCGCGGCACGAGGTCGGGGGCCACGTGGCGGCTCTCGAGGTCGCCCGCGACGTGCGCGCCGTAGTCGGGATCGATGCAGCGGATCGCCGATACGGCGTCGGCGGCCTCGTCCGCGAGGCAGAGCTCGGCCGCCGCTGCCGCGACGGCGACGTGGCCATAGAGAACCTTCGGGGTGTTCACCCGGCGGGCCTCGGCCAGCGCCTCCGCGAAGCGGCCGTGGGCGTAGTGCCAGAGGAAGAGGCCGATGCGGTAACTGCCGGGCTGGGCGGGGTTCGTGGCGTAGGACTCCTCGAGCAGTGGAACCGCCTCGTCCCAGCGCCCGAGCATCGCGTAGCGCTGCCCGAGGTCGGCGAGGATCGTCGTGTCGTTCGGATTGAGCGCACGCCCCGCCTCCAGCGCCTCGATGGAGGCGGCCGGGTCGCCGGCGAACCAGCGGGCGAGGCCGAGGGCGTAGCGCGCCCAGCTCGAGCTCGGCGCCCGCTCGACGGCGCGGGTGGCGAGCTCTATCGCCCGTTCGCGCAGGTCGAGCACGGGCGCGTCGACCGGATGGCGGAAGCGGAAGGCGTTGGAATAGACGAGCGACAGGCAGGCGAGGGCCTCGGCATAGTCGGGCTCGTCGGCCACCGCGCGCTCGAGGCCGACGCGGACCGCCTCGATCATCTCGCGGTCGAAGGTCCGCCAGTAGGCGTAGAAGAGCAGCACCGCCGCGTAGCTGCCGAGCATCTCCGGCGCCTGGCCGTCGGCGTCGCGGGCGCGGTCGGCCTGGATCGCGCCGTAGGGCTGCGCGATGGCCCGGGCGATCCGGTTCGCGACGTCGTTGCGCAGCGCGATGATCGCGGACGGGAGGAGCCGGCGCTGGTAGCTCTCGGCCCATACCGCGCGGCCGCTCGCAGCGTCGACGAGAATGACGTCGACCTCGAAGCGGTCGGGCGCCAGCGAGGTCTGCCCGGTGACGAGATAGTCGGGCGCCAGCGCGCGCCGCGCGGCGGCCGGATCGACGTCGGCCGGATTCTGCAGCGCGGTCTCCGCGCCGAAGACGGTCAGCCCGGTGAAACGGGTCAGCGCGATGATCAGCGCAC
The DNA here is from genome assembly GCA_046348915.1 of Amaricoccus sp. GTDB lineage: Bacteria > Pseudomonadota > Alphaproteobacteria > Rhodobacterales > Rhodobacteraceae > Amaricoccus. Next base: position 30,387 of record JAXMDH010000028.1, on the reverse strand, counting down.
GGGTGAAGCCGCGGGTGAAGGTCAGGAAGGCCGACTGGTCGCCCTCCGCCTCGAAGGCGGTGACGAGCACCCGGGGCGAGCCGGCGATCGCCGGCGGCAGCGCCACCGCACCGGCGTCGGCGAAGACCGGGGCATAGCCGCCGCGGGGGATGTCGATCCGGAGCCGGCTGGTCCGCCCGTCGGTCAGATAGTAGCGCTCGAGCGCGCGGCGCAGCCGGCCGGCCTCGATGCGCACGATCGAGTCGAGCTGCGGATCGAACGTCGGATCGCGGCCGAAGACCTCGGTCGCGACGGTATAGGCCTTGATGCGGTCGGCATGGCCGGCGAGCGCCTGCTCGACGACATAGGTCAGGAAGTGCCGGTTGCGGTCGCTGGCGTCGAAGCTTGGCGAGGCCAGAATCCGGGCGAGCTCCGCCCGGACGGGATCGGCCGCGATCGCCTGCTCGTCCTGGGCCATTATTGGGGTCGCCACGTTCGACTGCAATGGCCCGCCACAATGGCACAAGCTGGTTCCGACCGGAACCGGCAGCGCCCATGTAGTAGACAGTAAGTTACCCGGGCCGGCCCGCCGCCGGTTTCGCCGGGGGCTGCGTAGCTAACTGTAACGTACTTCGCTGGTCGGCACGCGGCGCGCAGCCTCGGCGGCGTCTCCGCTGCGGGGTTACGCGATGCGCGACGTCGATATTACCGAGACCGGGCTCACGTGCGCGGCGGAGCGCTTTCCCGAGGCGGTGGCGACAATGCGCCGGCTGGTCGAGACCGACCGGCAGTTCCGCGAGATCTGCGAGGAGTACGGCCTCGCGCGGCAAAGCCTCGCCGGCTTCGAGGCGCGCGCGGACGCGGCGAACCGGCCGGAGATCGGCGACTACCGGACACTGATCGTCGAACTCGAGCAGGAGATCGGCCGTTTCCTCAAGGCCGCCGGCCCGCTCGGCCCCGGCCGACCCTGAGGACGGAGACGCCGGGCGTTCCGCACCCGCCGTCGCCAGGCATGAAGCGACCGGAGGGTCGGCTCACGGTCACGGTCTTCTTCCGATACGGCTGGGATTGCGCTACGGATCGGAGCCATGCGGCTCGGGATCGTCGGCGGCAACGGCTGGATCGGGGGCGCCATCGCGCGGGCGGTGGTCGAGGGGGGCATCGTCGCCGCGAAGGATCTCACGCTCTCGTGCCGGCGCGATCCGCCCGAGTGGCTGCCGGATGCGCACTGGACCGGGGACAACCAGGCGCTCGCCGACCGCTCGGAGGTAATCCTCGTCGCCGTCCGTCCGCAGGACTGGCCGTCGGTCCGGCTGGCCGCCGGCGGCCGGCTGGTCGTCTCGGTGATGGCCGGCCCCACGATCGCCGCGATCGCCGCCGCAACCGGCACCGAACGGGTCGTCCGCGCGCTGCCGAACGCGGCCGCGGCGGTCGGTGCGTCCTACACGCCGTGGATCGCCTCCCCGGCGGCCGAGGCCGGCGACCGGGCGATCGTCCGCCGCATCCTCGCCGGCGTCGGGACCGAGGACGAGGTCGGCAGCGAGGATGTCGTCGACTATCTGACCGGCCTCTCGGGCACCGGACCCGCCTACCCGGCGCTCCTGGCGGTGGCGATGATGCGCGACGCCGTCGCGCGCGGCCTGCCGCCGGCGGTGGCGCGGCGTGCCGTCGTCGGATTGCTGGTCGGGACCGGCCGCCTGTTCGAGCGGACCGGCGAGGACCCGGCCGAGACCGTCGCCGCCTTCGTCGAGTACCGCGGCGTCACCGCCGCCGCCATCGAGGCGATGCGGGCGGCCGGCTTCGAGGACGCGGTCGCGGCCGGGCTCGCCGCTGCGCTGGCGAAAGCGCGGACGCTCGCTTCGTTCGGGTAGCGCCGCCGGATCAGGCCATCAGCCGGGCCAGCCGGCGGCGGGCGGCATCGAGCACGCTGCCGAGCTCGACCCCGGCGAGCTGGCCGTCCCTTACCGCCAGCCGCCCCTCGACGAGGAGGTCGCGGACGGGGAACGGCCCGCAGAGCACCAGCGCCGCGACCGGGTCCCAGGCGCCGGCGGCCTCGAGGCCGGTCACGTCCCAGATCGCGAGGTCCGCGCGCTTGCCGGGCTCGATCGAGCCGAGCGCGTCCAGCCGGCCGAGCACCGCCGCGCCGCCGCGGGTCGCGATTTCCAGCGTCTCGCGGGCGCTCATCGCGTCGGCGCCGTTCCGGACCCGCTGCAGCAGCATCGCCGTGCGCGCCTCGGTGATGATGTGGCCGGCGTCGTTGCTGGCCGAGCCGTCGACGCCGAGCGCGACCTTGACGCCGGCGTCGCGCATCTGGCGGACCGGTGCTATCCCCGACCCGAGCCGGCAGTTCGAGCAGGGACAGTGCGCGACACCGGTGCCGGTGCGCGCGAAGAGGTCGATCTCCTGCGAGTCGAGCTTGACGCAATGGGCGTGCCAGACGTGGTCTCCGGTCCACCCGAGGTCCTCGGCGTACTGGCCGGGCCGGCAGCCGGAACTGCGCGAGCGAGTAGGCGACGTCCTCGTCGTTCTCGGCGAGGTGGGTGTGCAGCATCACGCCCTTGTCGCGGGCGGTACCGGCCGCGTCCTTCATGGCCAGTCGAGACGGAGAAGGGCGAGCAGGGCGCGAGCCCGACCCGCACCATCGCCTGTGGCCGCGGGTCGTGGAAGGCGTCGACCACGCGCACCATGTCGGCGAGATCGCCGGCTCGCCTCGACGACGCTGTCGGGCAGCAGGCCGCCCTTGCTCTCGCCGACGCTTTCATCGCGCCGCGGGTCGGGTGGAAGCGGATGCCGACGGTTTTCGCCGCCTCGATGGTGTCCTCGAGGCCGCACGCCGTTCGGGAACAGATAGAGGTGGTCCGAACTCATGGTGCAGCCCGAGAGCGCCAGCTCGGCGAGGCCGGCTTGCGCCGAGACGAACATGTCCTCGGGGTCCATCCGCGCCCAGATCGGATAGAGCGAAGACCAGCCAGCCGAAGAGCAGCGCGTCCTGCCGCGGGCACGGCGGGTCAGCGACTGGTAGAGGTGGTGGTGGGTGTTGACGAGGCCCGGGGTCACCACGCAGCCGGTCGCATCGACGACCTCGGCGCCCTCGGCCGCGACCTCGCCGACCGCCTGGATCACCCCGTCCTCGACCGGGATGTCGCCCGTGACCTCGCGCCGCGCATCGACCATGGTGACGATCCGCTCGGCGCCCCGTACCACCAGCCTCGCCATCCCGCGCCTCAGTCCCGTTGTTTCGCGGCAAGCTTAGCCGAAAAGGCCGGCGATGATGGCTAAGGGATCCTTGAAGCTCTGCCAAGCCGGACGACCGTGCGCCGGTTGCCTCGGGGCGGCGCGTCATTATGAGTCGACCCCCGCCCCCGCGGCGGGCCGCAGCAGCCGCCCCGGCCGGGGCCTTTGGGACGCGACGCAATGGCATCGGACATCGGACTGGTCGGGCTCGGCACGGTGAGCCGCCCTGTCGCTCAACATCGCCGAGAAGGGGTTCGACATCGCTGTCTTCAACCGCACGACTAGCGTCACGGACGCGTTCGCCGCCAACGCCGGGCCGCTCGCCGCGCGGATCACCCCCTGCGCGACCCTCGAGGCACTGGTCGCGGCGCTGAAGCCGCCACGGGCGGTCATCCTGATGGTGCCGGCGGGCCCGGTGGTCGACGAGATGATCGCGGCGCTCCGGCCGCTGCTCGACACCGCCGACATGATCATCGACTGCGGCAACGCCGACGCATTGCCGGCGGCGCGCGGCCGAGGCGGCCGCACGGGGTTCGCCCTACCTCGGCGTCGGGGTTTCGGCGGCGAGGAGGCGCACGGCTTGCAGACCCTCGATCATGGGCGGCGGGCCGAGGGAGGGCTGGGACCGGGTCGCGCCGATCTTCGAGGCGATCGCGGCGCGGTTCGACGGCACGCCCTGCGCCGCCTGGATGGGCCCGGACGGCGCCGGGCATTTCGTGAAGACCGTGCACAACGGCATCGAGTATGCCGACATGGAGATGATCGCCGAGGTCTATGGCGTGATGCGCGACGGGCTCGGCATGGACCCAGGCCAGGTCGCCGCGGTCTTCGAGGCCTGGAACTCGGGGCCGCTCAAGTCCTATCTCGTCGAGATCACCGGGGAGGTCGCCCGCGCCATCGACCCCGCCACCGGGCGGCCGATGCTCGACGTCATCCTCGACAGCGCCGGGCAGAAGGGCACCGGCCGCTGGACCGCGATCGAGGCGCTGATGCTCGGCGCCCCGCCAGCACGATCGAGGCGGCGGTGGCCGCGCGCAACCTCTCGTCGCGGGTGGCCGAGCGGCAGGCGGGCGCGGCTCGCTTCGGGGCGCCCGAGGGCCGCGTCCCGGCCGACGCACCGCTCGACCGGCTCGAGGCGGCGCTGCTCGCCGGCAAGATCTGCTGCTACGCGCAGGGGTTCGGGCTTCTCGCCGCGGCGTCGGGCGAGTTCGGCTGGTCGCTGCCGATGGCGGAGATCGCACGGGTCTGGCGCGCCGGCTGCATCATCCGCTCGGCGATGCTCGACGACATGGCGAGAGCCCTGACGCAAGCCAGCCCCGACACCAACCTGATGCTCGCCCCTTATTTCGCCGACCGGCTGGCGGCGAGCAGCAGCCTGCGCAGGATCGTCGCGACGACGGCGCTCGCCGGGCTCGCGGCGCGGCGCTGGCGGCGGCGCTCGGCTACTTCGACACCATGCGCACGCCGCGCACCACCGCGAACCTGATCCAGGGCCAGCGCGACTTCTTCGGCGCGCACGGCTTCCAGCGCGTCGACGAGCCCGGGACCCACCACGGGCCGTGGGGCGACCACGAGCCGGCGGCGCATTGGGCGGGCGGCCCTAGCAGTACCTCGCGCAGCAGCGCCGTCGTGCGCGCCAGTCGGCGCGCCAGCAGGCCCGCGACCATGGCGTGCAGGTCGCGAACGAGCGCCGGGTCGCGCTCCGACGAGCGCTCGATGCTGTCGCGGGTGACCCGGCGGATGACGCTGTCGACGTCGGCGACGACGGTGGCGGTCCGCGGGGTGCCGGCGTAGAGCCCCATCTCGCCGACGATGGCACCCGGCAGGAAGGTCGCGACCCGCATCCGGCACCGTCGGCACCGGCGATGCTGCCCGAGCTGCCCGCTGTCGAGCAACGCAGGCTGTCCGCCGGCTCGCCCTGCCGCAGCACTTCCGCGCCGCGCCGACCGTCTCCGGCGCCGACGGCGCCGCCCTGCGTGGCGCGGTCGAGCAGCGCCGCGAAGGCCGACCTCGTCCTCGGCCGTTGCCTCGATCGCCTCCGCCAGGATCTCCTCCTCGATCGCGGACAACGCCTCGTCGAGGGTCGGCAGCACCGTCGCGCGGGCGGTGAGGCCGGCGAGGTCCATCTGCCGCCTGAGCGGCGACGCCGGACGTCGGTCATGAAGAGGCGCGCGCCGTGCTGCCAGCAGGTCGCCTCGAGCCGGCCCAGGTTGAAGACCGCCGAGGCGTCGAGCCCTGCACGCGCCGGAAGTCGAGGATCACGTTGCGGATCGGCGTCTCCGGATGCGCGACGCTCGGGGCGAGGTCGCGCAGGAGGGCGCGGGCTGGTCCCTGCCGAAGAAGACATAGCCCTGCAGGTCAAGATCAGCGTCTCCTGCCCGCGCCGGATCAGGCTGTGCACGGAGGTTTCTCCGGCCGCTCGATCGTCGACAGCCGCAGCGCGGTCACGCGCCCCCGCACCACGTCGAGCCGCGGAGGCGGGCAGATGAAGAGCGCCGATGCCGCCAGGACGCCGGCCGCGATCGCCTGCAGGAAACCGATCGTCCCGCGATCCCGAGGATCGCGAGGGACGAGCAGGAAGTCGGGAGCGCCAGCCGGCGGCGCTCGACCCAGACCCACTGGAAGAGGACGTCGAGGCCGAGGAAGGCCAGGACGCCCGCGAACACGCCGACCGGCAGCACCGACAGGATCGACGCCGCCACCCGGGATGACCGCCGCGTCCGGCGCTCGATCCCCATCCGCGCGAATTGGTCGCTCAAGCGATAGCCGAGCAGGGTCGTGCTGAGGCTGTGGTAGCCCGCCATGGCGCCGCAGGCGCCGCCGATCAGGTTGGCGATGCCTACACCGCGGAGGTCGCGGTTCGGGTCAACGGGCTCGCCGGTCCCGAGGCTCGATCCCCGACGCGTTCAGGATCGCCGCGACGAACCCGAGACCGACCAGCGTCGCCGGCGCCGGGATCTCGGCGACGATCGCACCATAGTCTGCCTGCAGCAGCAGCCCGGGGCGGAAGGCGCCGAGAAAGCCCTCGTCGGATGCAAGGGCCCGAGCAGCAGCCCGCGCCGCCCGGCCTCGGCCAGGTCGACGCCCGACACGGCCATCCAGGCGTAGAAGCCGACAAGGCGTAGCCCCGATCACCGCCAGCAGCGCCAGCAGCACAACCGCCGGGCAGACCCAGACCAGACCGGCGCCGAAGGCGGGGCCGAGTAACCAGCGCCAGACCGCCTCCGGCCGGGCGTCCGCCGCGCCGACTTGCCGGAGGCGGGCGCACCGCACCCGCGGTCATCAGATAGCCGGCCGCGGCCAGGAAGCCGCCCATCACCGGATGGGGATGAACCGCGCCAGGTTGCCGAGCCGCAGCGCCCCGCCGGCGAGCGAACGCGAGCCCCAGCGCGACCGAAGCGATCGCGATCAGCACCGCGACCGTCGCATAGAGCGTCGTCGGGTCATCCCCGAGCCGTGCGGCGATCGCCGCGGCGCTCGGCGCGAGGATGACCCCGGTGACGTCCTGCGTGTGGCAGATCGTGCCGCGAAAGGAAGTCCCGAACGCCCCGGCGAGGGTCGACACCACGCCGCCGAACAGCGACATTCCGATCCCCTGCGCGCAGCCAGCCTGCCAGCGGACCGGAAAAGACCAGCCGCCCAACCGAGATCATCAGCACCGCGGAGAAGAGGCCGACCAGGATCGTGACCAGGACCCCGCTCGCGATCGAGGCCACGGACGTCAAGCGCCTCGTCAGGGTCCATTCGGTCCAACCGGTTGCCAGAAGCGAGGAGCAGGTCGGGCCGGCACATAGCCCGGCCGTTCCCGGAACCCGTGCAAGGCTCCTGCGGCTGAACGAACGGCGCCCCCCGCGAGCAGTCTAAACCGCCCCCCCCCCCCACTGGGGTGCGGAACACCAAGCGGGTCAGCTTCAGCCCCGCGCGGCGTACCACGCCGAAGGCGTCGGCGGCCATCGGCCGGCCGAAGTGCCAGCCCTGGCCGTAGTCGCAACCCCAGGCGGTCAGGAGCCTGCGCTCCGCCTCGGTCTCGATCCCTCGGCGACGACGATCCAGCCAGCCGAGGCCGCCCATCTGCGCGATGTTCGAAACCGGCCAGCGCCCGCCCTGCGCATCGCCTCGACCCGCCGCACAGGCTCCTGGTCGATGTTCCAGCATGTCGCGAAGAAAGCCGCGTCAGGTAGCTCATGTTCGAATAGCCCGAACCGAAGTCGTCGATGGCGATGGAGAAGCCGAGCTTCCGCAATGCCGCCAGCCGGTCGAGCACCAGCCCGCACGCGCAGCGCTCACTCCCTCGGTGATCTCGAAGAACCGATCCGGGCATGGTCGAGCCCGCGCGTCGCCGCGCAGCAGAACAAGAGGTACTCGACGAAGTCCAACTTCCTCGAGTTCTTCGGCGAGACGTTGATCGCGATCGCTGGGTCGAGGCCGTCGCGCTGCCAGAGCGCCGCCTGGCGGGTCGCCGCGTCGATCACCCAGCGGGTCATCGGCGTGACGAGCGCCGTCTTTTCGGCGAGCTCGACGAATTCGCCCGGCGAGATCGGCCCGAGCTCGGGGTGGGTCCAGCGCAGGAGCGCCTCGGCGCTCGGGCAGGCGCCGGTATTGAGCATCACCTTCGGCTGGTAGTGGAGCTCGAGTTGGCCCTCGGCATCGAGCGCGTGCTTGAGGTCGGACAGCAGCCGAAAGGCGCGCCGGTGCGCGTCGTCGGTCTTGCGATCGAACCAGGACCAGCCCTTGCCCCGGCCGCGGCTCTCCTCCGAGGCCGACAGCGCGGCGCGCAGGTCCTCGCTCGGGCTGCCGCCGGTACCGCCCATCGCCCGGAGCCCGATGCCGATCCGCGCGTCGATCGGGACGTCGTCGCAGAGGATCGGGGTGCGGAAGCCCGCGATGATGCGGTCGATCATCGCCGGCCGGTCCGGCTCGACCAGACCCGGCAGGCGAAAGGCGAAGCCGAGCATGTCGACGTGATAGATCGCTGTCCCCGGACCCAGGATGTCGACGAGCCGCGCCGCCCCGGCGCGGACGAACTCGTCCGAGCGGCTGTGCCCGAGCACGCGGAGGATTTCGTTGAAAGCCTGGGGCTCGGCCAGCGTCACCAGCACCAGCGTGGCGCGCGCATGGCCCCAGTAGACCGCGTCGGCGGCGAACTGGCGCCGGTTCGGCATCAGCGTGATCGCATCGAGCCGTCCCGGATCCGGGCGCGGCGGCTCGATCTTCCACTCACGCAGCGCCGCCATCGCCATGACCCGCCCCCGACTGCCCCCGGGGACTCCCCGTCCCCGCCCACCGGGCAGTCATCGCAGATGGGTCATAACAGCGGGTTAACCGCCGGCGCGGGCCCGATCCGCCACGCTGGCGAGCTCGGCGTCGTCTACCTCCCGCGCCGGCTTCGGCGGGCGTGCGGGCGGCTCCTCCGGCGCCGGCCTGGGCCGGGCCGCTTCCGCCGGGACCGGTTCGGGCTCCGGCTCGGGATCGCTGCCGACGATCAGCGGCAGCATCGCCGATTCGGCGATGCCCGAATCCTCCCGGTGGGTCGGCGTCTTCCAGTCGAGGGTGTCGAAGGCGCCGCAGTTCTCGCAGACCGGCACCCAGGCCGGATGCACGTGGTTGCACTTGCCGCACACCCACTGCGGGCCGCGCGACGCCCCGAGCGCCTTGGCGAGCCAGCCGCGGACGACGGTATCCGGCGCGCCCTGCCCGCGCTCGATGGCCGCCATCAGCGCCAGGCTGCGCGTGGTCGGATCGGTCTCGGCCAGGTCACCGAGCGCGCGGCGGGCGGCCGGGAAGTCCTCCGCCGCAAGCGCGAGCTCGGCGTCGAGCATCCGGCTCTCGGAATGTGACGGGTTGGCGGCGATCAGCGTCGCGAACCGCTTGCGCCGCGCGATCGGGCTTTCGTCGGGCTCGATGGCGGCGAAGGCGGCGGCGAGATCGGGATGCGGCGCGGCGGCCCAGGCGGCGGTCAGCGTCCGGGTCGCCTTGCGCTTGGCACCGGTGCTCGCCTGCGCCCGCGCGGCCAGCGCCGCGGCCGGGATCAGCGTCGGTGCGAGCCGATTGGCCTGGATCGCGGCCTCGTTCGCGCGCGTGCTGTTGCCGGCGGCGAGCGCCGCGCGGGCATCGGCCAGCGACAGGACGGCGTCGCGGCGCGTGCCGACGTCGCGCGGCAGCAGCCGGGCGTGCACGCTGGCGGTCAGCGTGTCGCGGGCCCCTGACCAGTCCTCCTTCTTCGATTGCAGCTCGAACAGCGTCCGCAGGATCCGCTCGTTGTCGGGCCGGAGCGCGAAAGCCTTGCGCGCCAGCGCCATCGCGGTGTCGGTGTCGCCGGCGTCGAGTTTCTGCTGCATCAGGCCCTGGACGCCCACGAAGCGCGTCCGGTCGTCGGCAAGCATCGCCTTGTAGTGCTCGAACGCCTTGTCGCGATCGCCGCTCATCTCGGCCGCCTGCGCCGTCAGCAGCCGCGTCACGTGCGGGCGGTGCAGCAGCGTCTCCGCCTTCTGCGCTTTCTTCATCGCCAGCCGGGCGTCGCCCGAGTGAAGCGCCACGATGCCGTCCGAGAGGGCGTCGTACCCGCGCCGCTCGCGGCTGCGCGAGAAGTAACGGCTGATCGCCGTCTCGTCGCCGAGCAGGAAGCGCATCACCGCCCCGAGGAAGCCGATCAGCTTGAGGATGACCAGCGCAAGGACGACGAGAAGGACGATCCCGATCACGAAGCCTATCGGCGAGACGAAGAACTCGCGGGTGCCGAAGTCGATGCGGACGCCTCCCGGCGTCTCGAGGATCCACGAGGCGCCGAAGGCGAGCGCCGCCACCACGGCGAGGAAAACCAGCGTCTTCAGGACGGACCAGAGCATCGCGCCTTTCCCCTCAGTTCGTGCCCGGGAGCGTGGCGTCGAGCGTCGCCATGCCCTCGACCGCGGCGTTCCGCGCCCGCGCCGCGTCGAGCCAGCCGGACATCGCCGCCGCGGCGTCCGGCGGCAGCTTGCCCGCCTCGTCGAGCACCCCGGCGAGGTTGCCCTGCCGCAGCTGATCCTCCATCCGCGAGAGCACCGCGTCGACGTCCGATCCCTCCCGCGGGGTCAGCGACCGCGTGGCGATCTGCGCCTCGAGGAACGCCCGCGACCGCGCCAGGATGCCGTCGCCGGCCTTGGCCTCGATGCTCGCCCGAATCGCGTCGTGCGCGGCATCCGGGAAGCTCGCGCGCAGCGCTGCAAGCGTCGGGACGCCGGCCTCGGCCGTTGCTGAAAGCGCTTCCGGAACCGTGACGCCGGAGGCGCCGCCGAGCTCCTTGACCGCGGCCGCGAACGGCTGTCCGCCTTCAACCGCCGCATGGATCTGGGCGACGGCCGCCTGTGCCGCGGCGGCACTGAGAGCGGTGTTCGCCTGCGTCTGGATCTCGCTCACCTGCGTCTTGGCTGTCTCGACCTGCTTCTGGGCGCTCGCGGCCACCTCGTCGAGGCGGCTGGAAAAAGCCCGCGACCTTCTCCTGCAGCGTCCGATCTCGCCCCGCAGCCGTCGAGCTCGGCACGGTAGCAGACGTCGATCTTCTTCACCGCGTCCTCGTTGGGCTGGCCGGTCGCCGCGGCGCAAGATCTGGTCCTTCAGCGCCGCGAGCTCCGCCTTCTGCCCGTCGAGCGTCGAGGCGAGCTGGGCGACCTGCTGGCTCGCGTCCGAGCCCGCCAGCTGGTCCAGGCTCTGTTTCAGCGCGTCGATACCCGCCTGCGCCTGCGCCCCGGAGGCATCGACGGCCGCCTTGATCGCGCGTCCACGTCGTCGGGCTTCGCCAGGTCCGCGATCCGCGCGTCCATGCCGCTCCAGCCCCTGGTCGACCCGCGCCTGCAGCGCACCGCCACCTGCTGCGCATCCGCCTCGCTCTTGCCCGGCGTCAGCCACTCCGCGACCGGCGCGAGTCCCGACAGCAGCATCGGCGCGAGCTTCGGCGCGCCCCAGATTCCGAGCGCCGCGCCGGCGATCAGCAGCAAGAGCACCGCCAGCGTCCGCGCCGCGAACGACCAGCCACCCTCGTCCTCATGCTCCTCGTGCGCCTCCGCCGCCGCCGCGGCCGGCACGCGCTCGGCCGGCGCCTCGTGGACGACCGGCGATGCCACCGCAGGCTCCTCGGCCCACCTCGCCGGAGCCTCGGGCTCCTCCCGGCCCGAGTCCACCCCGCTCAGCAGGCTCCTCGGTCCCTTCGCCGACGCCGCGGGTTCCTCGGCCGGGTCCGCCCGCCCGCGGTCTCCTCGGCCAGGTCCGCCGGCACCGCCGGCTCCTCGACAGCCTCCCCGGCACCGTCGGCGGCTCGCCGGGCGTTTCCGGAACCTCCGGCGCGCCGGCCGCCGGGTCGAGCGGTGCCTCGTCGGCCGCCGCGGCGTCGACGGTCACCGGGGCCGGTTCCGGCGGGTCGCGGCTTCGGCCTCGCCGGGAGCGGATTCCGCGCCGGCCTGGCTGGCAACGCGTCGCTGCCGGCCGCCTCGGTATCCCGCGGGCTCTCGCCGCCCGTCGCGTCGGATTTCTTTCTGGGCATCGCTCCTCGTCCCCGCTCGGGTGTGCGGCGCAAAAGCCGATACTAGGTTAACACTCCGGGGAACAAGCCGATGCCCCGGCCGACAGTCAAAGCGCCGCGAGCGCCTCCAACATCCCTTCGCGCGTCGGCGCCGCTGCCACCCGCCGCGCCGCCAATCGCAACGCCCCGAGCCCGGCGTCCGCCGCCGCGCTGAGCGAAACGGCGGTCGTGCTGGCGAAGGTTCAATACCCTGCGCCTCCGCCGCGAAGGCGGCGGCCTCCGCGAGGAGAAGAAGGCCAGGACGTCCGCCCGGCCGTCCTCCAGCAGCGCCCGCGCCTCCCCGCCAGCGGTACCGGCGCCTGCTCGTAGACCTCCGCTGCCCGCGCCGCCACCCCGGCGGCCTGGAGCCGCCCCAGCAGATCGCCCGCCGCATGCCTTCCCCGCACGTGCAGCAGCACGCCGGCCTCGGGCCGATGCTCCCGCCGCCAGCAGCCCGGCCAGCGCCTCGACGTCGCCCCGGCCGACCGCGCCGTGAACCCCGCCCGCCGCGCCGCGGCCGCCGTCATCTCCCCACGCGCAGGCTGGCAGCCCCGCGCCGCTGTCAGCGTCGCGAACCGCTCGATTCGCCGAGGTGAACACCAGCCCCCCGACCCCGGTCAGATCCATCTCCGCCGCCACCGGCGCGATCGCGATCACCGGCGGCGCCACCACCGTCACGAACCGCCCCGGCATCCGCGCCGCGACCGCGCGCGCGAACGCCTCGGACTGCGCCTGCGGCCGCGTCGGGAGCAACGTGCGCCATCGAGCCCTCCGCCCGCGCCGTTGCGCGGCGCCCCTTCCGGTGGTAGCTCGCGGGCCGCGCCGGACGCAACCGGAGACCCAAGTGCTACGAGCGCGTCATCCTCGGCATCGAGACCAGCTGCGACGATACCGCCGTCGCCCTCGTCCGCGCGACCCCGGGCAGCCGGTCGGCGAGATCCTCGCCGCCGAGGTCGCCGGCCAGGACGCCCTCCACGCGCTCTACGGCGGCGTCGTCCCCGAGATCGCCGCCCGCGCCCGCGACGCCTCGATGCCGTCACCGCGCGGCCCTCGCCGCCGCCCGGCTTCCCTCGCCGCCGTCGACGCCGTCGCCGTCACCGCCGGCCCCGGCCTGATCGGCGGCGTCCTCGCCGGCGTGATGTTCGCCAAGGGCCTTGCCGCGCGCAGCCTTCCTCTCTACGGCGTCAACCACCTCGCCGGCCACGCCCTCACCCCGCGCCTCGTCGCGCCGATCGCCTTCCCCTACCTCCTCCCTCCTCGTCTCCGGCGGCCACTGCCAGTTCCTCGCCGTCGAATCCCCCGACCGCTTCCGCCGCCTCGGCGGTACCATCGACGACGCCCCCGGCCGGCCTTCGACAAGGTCGCGAAGCTCCTCGGCCTCCCCAGCCCGGCGGCCCCGCCGTCGAGCGCGAGGCGGCCGCAGGCGATCCAGCCCGCTTCCCCTTCCCCCGCCCCTCCTCGACCGCGAGGGCTCGGACCTCTCCTTCTCCGGCTTCTCAAGACCGCCGTGCGCCGCGCCCGCGAGCACTCTCGTCGCCGCCCGGTCCGGCCTCACCCGCCAGGACCGCGCCGACCTCTGCGCCGGCTTCAGGCCGCCGCCACCGTACGCTCGCCGAAAAATCCCGCCGGGCGCTCGCGCCTTCCCCGAGGCCACCGCCTTCGCCGTCGCCGGCGGGGTCGCCGCCAACACGCCGATCGCCGCCCTCGCCGCCGTCGCCGATGAAGCGCAGGCCCCCTTCCTCGCCCCGCCGCTCGCCCTCTGCACCGACAACGGCGCGATGATCGCCTGGGCCGCCGCCGAGCGCATGCCCTTCGCCGCCCCCGACGGCGCCCTCTCCGCCGCCCGCGCTGGCCGCTCGACACCGCCGCCGCCGCCCCGATGCTCGGCACCGGCCGCCGCGGGGCCAAGGCGTGATCGCCGTCCTCGGCCCCGGCGCCTTCGGCACCGCCCTCGCCGTCGCCGAGGCGCAGGAAGGCCGCCCCGTCACCCTCTGGGGCCGCGACGAGGGCGCCATGGCCGAGGCCGAGCGCCGCCGCGGGGCCCCCGCCTGCCCGGCATCCCCCTCCCCGGAAACCACCGCTCACCGCCGACCTCGCCGACCTCGCCCCGGCCGAAACCCTCCTCCTCGTCCTCCCCGCCCAGGCGACCGAGCCCGGCTTCCTCGCCGCCGCCGCCGACCGCCTCCCGCCCGCGCCCCTCGTCCTCTGCGCCAAGGGCATCGACGCCCGCACCCATCGCCTGCAGTCCGAGATCGCCGCCGCCCATGCCCCCGGTCGCCCGCTCGCCGCCCTGACCGGCCCGGGCTTCGCCGCCGAGATCGCCCGCGGCCTGCCCACCGCCCTCACCCTCGCCTGCGAGGACGAAGCCCTCGGCCGCGCGCTCCAGCAATCCCTCTCGACCAGCCGCATCCGCCTACCTGACCCGCGACCTCACTGGCGCCCAGCTCGGCGGTGCGCTCAAGAACGTCGTCGCCATCGCCTGCGGCATCGCCGACGGCGCCGCCTCGGCGCGCCTCCGCCCGCGCCGCCCTGATGACCCGCGGCTTCGCCGGGGATGGCCCACCTCGCCGCCGCGATGGGCGCTCTCCACCGAGACCCTCGCCGGCCTCTCCGGGCTCGGCGACCTCTCACTCACCTGCAACTCCGTCCAGTCGCGCAGCTTCGCCCTCGGCCGGAGCTCTCGCGCCGGCGCCCCGCGCCCCGCCGGCACCGTCGAGGGGGTTGCGACCGCCGCGCCGCCTGCCCGGCAGCGGCGCCGCCCGCGGCGTCGAGCTGCCGATCGCCGCGGCGGTCGCCGACGTCCGCCGACTTGCGGCGCCGCCACCATCAACGAGGCGATGCAGGAGCCCTCCTCGCCGCGCTCGAGGAGGAATGACATGCTCTTCGCGCTGATCTGCGACGACCGCCCCGGCGCCCTCGAGCTCCGGAAATCCACCGCCCCGCCCACCTCGACCACCTTCGCGGAAACCGGCGTCGTCGCCCAGGCCGGCCCCCTCCTCGACGCCGCCGGCGCCCCGCCGGCTCCCTCGTCATCCTCGACGTCCCCGACCAGGCCGCCGCCGAGGCCGGGCCGCCGCCGACCCCTACGCGCAGGCCGGCCTCTTCGCCGCCACCGCCATCCGCCCCTGGAACCGCGTCATCGGCTGATGCGGGCACCGATGGCCGCTTCGCCCTCTCCGTGCACGGCAACGCCCGCGACGAGCACGTCCTGCGCCGGGGGCAGGCCGGCGCAGGACGTCGCCACTGGCCGAGGTGGACGACTGGCGCCGCCTTGTCCTGAACCGGGTCGAACCGAGGAGGCTCGCCATGAACCACTGGCTCTTCAAGTCCGAAGCCGAGACCTGGAGCTGGGACGACCAGGTCGCCAGGGGCGACGCCGGCCGGGAATGGGACGGCGTCCGCAACTTCCAAGACCCGCAACCACATGAAGGCGATGCGGACGGGCGACCTCGGCTTCTTCTACCACTCCGGCGACATCAAGGCCGTCCGTCGGCATCGTCGAGGTCATCGCCGAGGCCCACCCCATTTCGACCGCCCCCGGCACTGTGCCAATGCGTCGACCTCCGCGCCGTCGCCCCCTTGCCCAATCCGGTGACGCTCGAAACGATCCAAGTCCGACCCGCGCTTCGCAGACATGGTCTAGAACTCCCGCCTCGGTCCAGCCGGTGACGGAGGAGAAGTGGAAGCTGATCTGCGAGCTGGGGGGGAACAACGCCGGATATCGTGCCCGGATAGTCAGAAATCTGGCGCATCGTCCGTCAAGACGAGGCGAATTTGCATGTGGAACTAGATCAGAGACGGTCGCCTTGACGTGGATATTGATCCAAGGTTCATAGCAACCCTACAAGCTTGGAGCCTATTGTGACTGGGATTTTAAACAGCTGGATCGAGAAAGCCGGAGAAGATGTCATAGGAACTTCTTGATTTGGCTCTTACAAGCCCTCAAAAGTTTGTAGACATCTGCAGTGCGGGCAAAAATACAATTGCAGAAGTCATTGGCGATAATATAGCTATAAACTACAGGGCCCTTTGGCATGTGACGCGCGAGTTTATCGGTTCGAACGAAGTCACATACACCTTTTGCCAGTTTTGTCTCGATAAGCTAAGTAAGTCACAATGTCACATATAAGATACGGAAGGGCGACGAGGATATCTACGGTTAGAATTTTTTCGATGCTGAACCCCTATCGGGAAGCAGGTCAGTTAGGAGGCTTGGCACTAGGCGTTTCCTACTTTGTACGGAGGTATCGAGGCTCCATTGCAGAAATATGTGTTTTCGACGAAGATGGTGACTTGAGTACGGGTACCGGCTTTCTCGTTCAAGGTGAGGACGGAAAGATTCAATGTCTTCGTGCAAGCACGTATTCGACAGTGCGGAAACCCTCGCAAGATAGACCATCTCGATTTGAATGGAGCGGCCGTAACGCCTTCACATGCTTGTTCTCTCAACAGGATTGATGTGGGAGTAGTAAAATTTATTGAGGACGTTTCCAGGCCCCGGTCTTAGCTTTGCCTTGGGCGAGCTTTTGGAGGAAGTAACTACTGCCGGTTTCCCGAAGGTAATGGTTTCATCGCCAAGCCCGCTCCTCTTTCATAGAGGGCATGTAAATGGATATGCTCGGAGCCCCAGAAGGAACTCGGCACGGCCGGAATCATCTCCGCAAACGTAGCGCCGGGATGCAGCGGCCCTGTCTTCAATTCCTACCGGGGGAATCGTTGGGATAGTAGACCAGCGGATTGAAGGACTAACTTCAAAGACGGAGAATCGAGATACGGAATGGTCCCGGCGGAGCTTATAATGGTTGAGCTCGAGGCGTCCCAATATAGCGAGCCGGTAGCACTCACATAGCGGTATGAAACTGTACATGTGCGGGAGGGCCAGGGAAACGAGTCGGAAGGGTCCTCCCCTCAAAGGACCCTCCCGACCCCACGCATGCGGGCGCTTGATCCCCCAATCCGCAAGGCGACGAGTACCGGCCGAGGGTCGCGTCGGACCCCACGAACCGCCGGACCTCGTCATTGCCACGCGACGCGCCTTGCCGGCCCGCACGACCCGCCAGGGTTCGATACCCTCAGGTGCAACCTCGGTATGTCTCTGGGAGATCGGCGGGATCGAAGGGCTGTTCTGCCGCGGCCGCCGATGGAGTCAGAGCTATTGCCGGAAAGCGGCACCGCGGTCAACCGGCAAGCGCCGAGGAGTTCAACCTTATCAGAGGGTTAATCGCTCGGTCCCCGGCGGCGGGACTCGTCGCCTGCGCGGGAAGCCTCGGGACCCGAGGGTGCGGACAATGGTGAACATCGCCCTAACGCCGCCGGCAGGGTGAACGATTTCAGCCAGCTTGCAACTTGTCCGCGTGCGGACAAACCCATTGTCCGCACCCCGGTCCCGCGGTCAGTAGCGGTAGTGCTCCGGCCAGAACGGCCCGTCCTTCGCCACGCCGATGTAGTCGGCCTGCTCGGGCTTCAGCTCGGTCAGCTTCACCCCGATCTTCGCGAGATGCACAGCCGCGCCGCCTTCTCGTCGAGGTGCTTCGGCGTGTAGACCTTGTTCTCGTACTCCGCGCCCTTGGTCCAGAGCTCGATCTGCGCCAGCGTCTGGTTGGTGAAGCTCGCCGACATCACGAACGACGGATGCCCGGTCGCGTTCCCGAGGTTCAGGAGCCGCCCCTGGCTCAGCAGGATCATCCGCTTCCCATCCGGGAAGCGGACCATGTCGACCTGGTCCTTGATGTTCGTCCACTTGTAGTTGCGCAGCGCCGCGACCTGGATCTCGTTGTCGAAGTGGCCGATGTTGCCGACGATCGCCATGTCCTTCATCGCCCGCATGTGGTCGAGCGTGATGACGTCGCGGTTCCCCGTCGCGGTGATGAAGATGTCGGCCTTCGGCGCCGCCTCGTCCATGGTGACGACCTCGAAGCCGTCCATCGCCGCCTGCAGCGCGCAGATCGGGTCGACCTCGGTCACCGCTGACGCGCACCGCCACCGCGCAGCGGCGCCGACGACCCGCCTTGAACGTCGCCGTAGCCGAGCACGACCGCCGTCTTGCCCGCCATCATCGTGTCGGTGCCGCGCCGGATGCCGTCGACAGGAAGCTCTCCTTGCAGCCGTACTTGTTGTCGAACTTCGGCTTCGTCACGCTTGTGGTGAAGCGTTGATCGCCGGAAACGGCAGCCGCCCCTTCTCCATCAGCTGATAGAGCCGGTGCACCCCCGTCGTCGTCTCCTCCGAGACGCCGCGATCGACCGCCTTCCTTGACGAACCACCCCGGGCTCGCCTGCATCCGCTTCGGATCTGCGCGAAGAACTCCGCCTCCTCCAGGTCGGGGTTCTCGATCAAGGAGATACTCCCCTCCTCGACCCGCGCGCCGGTGAGGATGTACATCGTCGCATCCCCGCCGTCGTCGAGGATCGTATTGGCGCCCCCATCGAACCCGAAGATCCGGTCGGTGTAGGTCCAGTAGTCTCGGCGTCTCGCCCTTCACCGCGAAGACCGAGGATCCCCGCGCCGCCGCCGTCGCGCGCCGCATGGTCCTGCGTCGAGAAGATGTTGCACGAGGCCCAGCGCACTCGGCCCCGGTGCTGCAGGCGTCTCGATCGGCACCGCGGTCTGGATCGTCATGTGGAGCGACCCGGCGATCCAGGCGGCACCAGGCCTGGTCTCGCCGAACTCCGCCCGGAGCGCCATCAGCCCGGGCATCTCGGTCTCGGCGATCTCGATCTCCTTGCGGCCGTAGTCGGCGAGCGCGATGTCCCTGACCACGTGATCCCTGACCATCTGCGCCAAACCTTCGCCCATTTTCAGCCTCGCATCGCTACCGAAGCCGGGGATTAGCAATAAGCGGCGGGCTCGACAACCGGGGCGGGCTGTCGCTACCAGATCGGGACTGGCGGAGGGCTGAAGTGAGCGAACGGGCTTGGCAGCGGATGCTCTCGGGGCGGCGGCTCGACCTGCTCGACCCCTCGCCGCTCGACGTCGAGGTCGAGGATATCGCGCATGGCCTCGCCTTCGTCGCGCGCTGGAACGGGCAGACGCGGGGAAAGCATCCCTATTCGGTGGCCGAGCATTCGCTGCTGGTCGAGGAGCTCTACGGCCGGATCGTGCCCAGGGCCGAGACGCGCTGGCGGTTGGCGGCGCTGCTACATGATGCGCCCGAGTACGTGATCGGGGACATGATCTCGCCAGTGAAGGCGGCGGTCGGGCCGGGCTATGCCGAGCTCGACCACCGGCTCGCCCGCGCCGTTCATGTCCGCTTCGGGCTGCCTGCCGAGCTGCCGGCGCCGGTCAAGGCCGCGATCAAGCGGGCCGACCGCGTCTCGGCCTGGCTCGAGGCGGTGCATATCGCCGGCTTCGAGGCGGCCGAGGCGAACCGGTTCTTCGGGGCGCCGCGCGTTGAGGGGTTGGGCGAAATCGCCATCCGGCTGCGGCCGCCGGCGGAGGTGAAGGCCGATTTCCTGGCGAGGCACGCGGAGCTTTGCAAAGCCCTGCATTAGCTCGGATCTTCGGAGGTACAACGCATGTACATCGCGTGTACAACGCATGTGCACGATTTGCGCCGCTCAGCCGCCGCCAGGGACTCGCCGGGCCGGCGTCGGCAGGGTTTCGAAGGAGGCGGCGATCAGCTGATTCGCGTCGGAGTTGGAGAGCTTCGCAGGCTCGGCCGCAGCGAGGTGCTGAGTGCGCCGCCGTTCTCGCCGTGGGGGTTGGCGACCGCGCGCGAAGTCACAGGCGCTCGATGTCGGCGAGCGCGTGGGGCGGGAGCGAGGAGAGCATCTGCAACACGGTGACGCCGAGGAGCGGGTGACGCCAGTCGGGCGCGATGTCGGCGAGCGGACGCAGCACGAAGCCGCGTTCTTGTAGCCGCGGGTGCGGCAGGATCAGCGTGGCCGGCGCTTCGAGGCGCGCCTCGCCGGTGCGGGCGATCCAGGCGCGGACCGTCGGGGCGTCCGGGAGGATCGCGTTGCCGACGGCGATGAGGTCGAGGTCGCAGACCCGCGGCCCCCACCGCTCGCGACGGACGCGGCCGAGCTCGGCTTCGACATCGTGCAGCAGGTCGAGCAGGACGCGGGGAGCGAACCTCGTACGGAGGCGGGCGGCGCCATTGACGTAGTCGGGACCGGACCCCGCCGGGACGGCCGGGGTGCGATACCATGCGCTGCGCGCCGCCACCTCGACGCCGCGGGCGGCGAGGCCCGAGAGCGCAGCCTCGAGCGACCCGCGCGGATCACCCATCTCCGACGGCAAGTTGGCGCCGAGAGCGATCAGCACCATCGCACGACCCCGCGAATGTCCTTTCGCTGCCGCGGTGGCCGCTCTATAAGCGCTGCCAGCCGATGGATTTTCCCGCGGCACCGTCCACGCTTGCCTGAGTCCGAGAGGAGTTTTCGGCGCATGTTCTACCGTGACGAGCGGCTAGCCCTCTTCATAGATGGCGCCAACCTCTACGCCGCCGCGCGCGCGCTCGGGTTCGACATCGACTACAAGCTGCTGCGAACCGAGTTCATGCGCCGCGGCAAGCTCCTGCGTGCCTTCTACTACACCGCGCTGCTCGAATCCGAGGAATATTCCCCGATCCGTCCGCTGGTCGACTGGCTGAACTACAACGGCTTCGCGATGGTGACCAAGCCCGCCAAGGAGTTCACCGACTCGACCGGCCGCCGCAAGGTGAAGGGCAACATGGACATCGAGCTCGCGGTCGACGCCATGGAAATGGCCGCCCACGTCGACCACATCGTGCTCTTCTCCGGCGACGGCGACTTCCGGCCCTTGGTCGAATCGCTCCAGCGCAGCGGCGTGCGGGTGTCGGTCGTATCGACGATCCGTTCGTCGCCGCCGATGATCGCCGACGAGCTGCGCCGGCAGTGCGACAACTTCATCGAGCTCGACGAGCTACGCGAGGTGATCGGCCGCCCGCCGCGCGGCGAGCAGGCGCACCACTCGTCCAACGTCGTGACGGCCGACGAGGACGATTGACGCCGACCGACGCTCCGCACCGCGGCAGCTCTACGGCGCCCACTCGCAAGCCAGAAACAGCGCTGCGGTCAACGGGCGATCGCGACCGCGACCGGTTGGCGCGGAGCGATCGGACGGTGCAGGGCGAGGACGCGGACGTCGGCCGCGGACGGCTCGTGCGCGTCCAAGCGATCGTCGAAGCCGATGTTCGTCCAGCTGTCGAAGCGCCGTTGGCCAATTCTTCCAAAAGCGGTGATTCGGATTGATCCGTGCCGTGGGTCGGCCAGGATCCGGGCCACCAGCGGCAGCAGTGTCTGGCAGGACCCCTCGGCCACGTAGCGGAACGACTCGCCTGAAAGGCGCAACTCGCCGGTCAGGCTGGATTGGATGTTGTAGCGCCGGCATTCGGCAGCCATTCGCAGGAGCGCGGCGAGCGGCACACCGTCGGCTGCGCGAGATTCGAAGGCGAACTCAATGAGTTCCTGAAGATCGGCTTGTCCCCGCATTCCGTCCCCATTGACTCGATCACATTTTTGTTTGCTATCCAACCAAGTTTCGCCGTCCTGTCAACGGCGAATGGTTCGTCGCCTTACGATTATCGGCGCATCGGTCAGGGACGGCGGCGCGACAGCGCCAGCACGAAGGCTTCCGGGCTGGGCGGGCCGCCGGCGCCGGGGAGACCGAGAGCGGGCAGTTCTCCGAAGCTCCAGTTCTCGAAGCGGCGCTCCCCGATCGGCTCCTCGCGCAGGATGCGCACCTCCGCATGTCGGCGATCGGTTATGATGGCCTCCATCCGCTGAAAGACGCGGGCCTCCGGCCCTTCCATGACGCCGTAGAAGCGGTCTCCCTGGTGCAGCAGCAGCCCGGTGACGCCCGCCGCCGCGTTTCGGGCCGCGGAGCGCGAGGCGATGTCTTCCAGGTCCTCGGAAGTCAACGCGGGAGCGGCCACGCTGGCATAGACCAGCTGGATCAGGTTACGCTCAAGCCTTCGGTGCGCCGTGGCGATGGTGCAGCACCCCCCGCGCGACGCGGTCAACTCTGACCGCTTCCGCCCTTCCTAGCGCGCTCCTCGGCCAATGACAAAAGCCTTTCGGCAAGTTCTCGCTCGATTCCGCGGGAGCCCGGACGGTAGAAACGCTCGCGCTCCATGCCGGGCGGGAAATACTCCTGGCCCGAGAAGCCCTCTTCCGTGTCGTGGTCGTAGATATAGCCGCGGCCGTAACCCTCGGACTTCATCAGCCGCGTGGGTGCGTTCAGGATGTGCTTGGGCGGCAACAGCGAGCCGGTCTTCTCGGCCGCGGCCATGGCGGCGGCGAAGGCGGTGTAGGCTGCGTTCGATTTCGGGGCCAGCGCAAGGTAGACGACGGCCTCGGCGAGGGCGAGTTCGCCCTCGGGGGAACCCAGGCGCTCGTAGGTGGCCCAGGCGTCGAGGCACAGGCGCAGGGCCGCCGGGTCGGCGAGGCCGATGTCCTCGACGGCCATTCGGGTGATGCGGCGGGCGAGGTAGCGCGGGTCCTCGCCGCCCTTCAGCATCCGCGCGAGCCAGTAGAGGCTGGCGTCGGGGTCCGAGCCGCGGACCGATTTGTGCAGGGCGGAGATCAGGTTGTAGTGGCCGTCCCCGGACTTGTCGAAGATGGCGGCGCGGCGGGTCAGGCGCTCGGCGAGCTCGGCTTCGTCCATCGCCGCGCCGCGGTGGGCGGCGACCTGCTCGACAAGGTTGAGGAGCGCGCGGCCGTCGCCGTCGGCCATGCCGAGGAGGATGCCGTGGGCGGCGGGGGTCAGGGCGAGCGGGTGGCCGAGCTCGGCCTCCGCGCGCTCTACGATGCGGGCAAGCGCGTCATCGTCGAGACGGTTCAGGGTGAGGACCTGGGCGCGCGAGAGCAGGGCGGCATTAAGCTCGAAGGACGGGTTCTCGGTGGTGGCGCCGACCAGCACGATGGTGCCGTCCTCCATCAGCGGCAGGAAGGCGTCCTGCTGGGCGCGGTTGAAGCGGTGGATCTCGTCGACGAAGAGGAGCGTGCCACGGCCGTTGGAGCGTCGGAGGCGGGCGGCCTCGAAGATCTTCTTGAGATCGCCGACGCCGCTGAAGATGGCGCTGATCTGGACGAAGGTATGGTCGGTCGCATCGGCGAGGAGGCGGGCGATCGTGGTCTTGCCGGAGCCGGGCGGGCCCCAGAGGATGATCGATCCCAACGTGCCCCCGCCGAGCATCCGCCCGAGCGGACCGTCCGGGCCGAGCAGGTGCGCCTGGCCGACCACCTCGTCGAGATGTGCCGGCCGCATCCGGTCGGCGAGCGGCCGCGGCGCCTCGGCGCGCGGGGTCGGGCGGCGTTCATCCGGGCGTCGATCGAAGAGGTCGGCCATCGCGCAGTGATGTAGCGCGTCGCGTCACCGCCCAGAAGGGCTCGTCGTGCGCTGCCGGAAAGAAAAGGGCGGCTGGCCGCGCCAGCCGCCGAGTTGGTCAGGGAGGAAGCAAACCGGACGCACGGCTTGCGGCGGAGCCCAGGGCCGTCAGCGGCTCTGGGCAGTGGTGTAGTCGCCGACCCGCGCCAGCAGGGTGTCGAGCGGGGTCATGACCGGCCCGAAGCCCGGGCGGCAGTGGTCGGCGTAGAACTGGGGCAGCGGGTAGCGGCCGTCGGTGATCGGGTCGGACATGCGCTCGAGGCTCTCCTCGATCATCTCCTTGACCGGCAGGCGCAGGACCAGGTGGTCGAGGGTGCCCTGCACGAATTCGATGCTCCTGATGCGGTCGGGGATGACGGCGACGCCGTCGAGCTGCTGCTTGAGCTCGTCGACGTCCCGCGGGCGGGTGGCCGGCTCGGTCGTCCACTGGGCGACAATCCGGCCCATCTCGATGTAGTCGGCGACCTCGATCGGCGCGATTGGCGGCTTGGCGACGTTCTGGATGTCGAACACGGGATTGCCTCCGGAAAGCGGGTGGAATGCGCCGGACGCGCTGTCGTCCGACGGGGGCAGGCGGGCGCCATCGACGAGCGGGTCCGCGGCCGGCCGGGCATCGTGGAAGCCGATGTCTTGCCCGACGAGGCGGGCGGAACCGGCCGGCTCGGCCGGAATGTCCGGGGACCTTCGGGTGCCGCTGATCCGCCTTACGATCTCCGCGAGTACTTCGTACCCGCTGGTTGATTCGCGTTTCGGCGCCGAAACCGGATCGTCGGGGCCGGGCGAATGCCGTTGCGGGGTGGTTTCAGGGGTGAGTGGCATCTTTCTGCCTATCGTGCGTCCGTTGTGCGATCGATTAACCGTTTCGCGTGTGACACCAGCGTGACTCGATTCGTGCGCGCGGCGGGGTCAACGTGAAATAATCATCAAAAAGCGGCGCAGTCGGTTGATTGTTCACCGCGGGTGAAGTTGCGGCAGCATTGCTTTCGCATGAAGCGCCGGTCATATGGTCGCATCGCGTCGATCGAACAGACGGTTCCGGGAGGCAGGGAATGGGAATTCGCCAGCTCGCCAGCGAGCTGCAACTGTCGATAGGCACCGTTTCGCGGGCGCTGAACGACCGGCCCGACGTCAACCCCGAGACACGCGCGCGGGTGAAGGCGGCGGCGGCGCGCGCCGGCTACGTGCCCGACCAGTCGGGACGGAGCCTGCGCAGCGGACGAACCGGAATGATCGCGGCCGTCATCCCGACGCGCGGGTTCGCGCCGAGCAGCGACTCGGGGCTCTTCACCGTGCTCGAGGGGGTGCGCCGGGCGCTCAGGCCGCATGCGCTCGACCTGATCGTGTTGTTCCGCGGGCCCGAGGAGGATCCGCTCGAGAACCTGCAGCGGATCGTGCAGCGGCGGATCGCCGACGGGGTGGTCATCAGCGCCACCGTCGGCATGGACCCGCGGATCGCCTACCTGAAGGCCGCTGGGGTCGACTACGTCACCTTCGGGCGCAGCGCCGGGCTCGACGACTATCCATTCGTGGACTTCGACTTCGAGGCGATGGCCGCCGAGGCGTTCCGGATCTTCCTGGCGGACGGACATCGCCGCATGGCCCTCGCAACCAGCGAGCAACCCCTGAACTATGAGCTGATCGCTCACGAGGTGTTCCGCTCCGAGGCCGAGCGGGTCGGTCTCGGCCCGCACGCGGTGCGGCTGCTGCCGATGCGCGAGGGGCGGATCAACGAGGCTGCACGCGCGCTCTTCGCCGCCGGGTCGCGCCCGCCGACCGCGGTGCTCGCGACCCACGAGGGAATCGCGGCGACGCTCTACGGCGACCTGGCCGAGCTCGGCCTGACGGTCGGAAGCGACGTGTCGGTGATCTGCACCTTCCCGGTGCTCGATGCGCGCGGGTTGGTCCCGAGGCTGTCGCATTTCCACGCCGACCTCGAGGGTGTCGGCGTGGCTCTAGGCGAGCGACTGCTGGGAGACACGGCCGACGCCGAGGCGCCGCTCGGCTCGATGCTGTTTCCGATGCAGTTCGTGGCGCGCGCCAGCCACGGCCGCGCGCCGCTGCCGGTTACGGCGTGACCCAGGCGCCGTTGCGGCCCGACGACTTCACGCAGGCCTCGACGAAGGCGACCCCGGCAACCCCGTCCTCGATCGTGGGATAGACGACCTCCTTCGGCACGGGCTTGCCCTCGCGCTTCGCCTGGATCGCGCGCGCGGCCTCGGTGTAGATGTTGGCGAAGCCCTCGAGGTAGCCCTCGGGGTGGCCGCCCGGCACACGGGTGACCCGTGCGGCCTCCGGGCCGGCGCCGGCACCGCCGCGGGTGAGCAGGCGCTTCGGCTCGCCAAGGGGGGTGTACCAGAGGTAGTTCGGGTCCTCCTGCGACCATTCGAGGCCGCCCTTCTCGCCGTAGACGCGGAGGCGGAGCCCGTTTTCCTTGCCGGTCGCGACCTGGCTGCACCAGAGCATGCCGCGCGCGCCGCCCTCGAAGCGCAGGAGCACGTGGCCATTGTCGTCAAGCCGGCGGCCGGGGACGAAGGACTGCAGGTCGGCCGCGAGCGACTCGAGCTTCAGGCCGGTGACGAAGCTCGCGAGATTGTACGCGTGCGTCCCGATGTCGCCGGTGGAGCCGCCGGCGCCGGAGCGGGCCGGGTCGGTGCGCCAGCCGGCCTGCTTCTGACCGGTTTCCTCGACCGGGGTCGCCAGCCAGTCCTGGGCGTATTCGGCCTGCACGACGCGCACCTTGCCGATGGTCCCGTCGGCGATCATGGCGCGGGCCTGCCGGATCATCGGGTAGCCGGTGTAGTTGTGAGTGAGGATGAAGAGCGCGTCCGATTCGGCCGCCGCCTTCTGCAGCCGCTTGGCCTCGGCGAGGGTCGCGGTCAGCGGCTTGTCGCAGATGACGTGGATGCCGCGCTTGAGGAATTCGCGCGCGGCCGGGGCGTGCATGTGGTTGGGGGTGACGATCGCGACGGCCTCGATGCCGTTCTTTCGCCGCGCCTCGCGCTTGGCCATGGTCGCAAAGTCGTCATAGGTGCGGTCGGGCGCGAGCCCGAGCGCCGCGCCCGAGGCGCGCGACTTCTCCGGCGTCGAGGAAAGGGCGCCGGCGACGAGCTCGTACTCGTCGTCGATCCGGGCGGCGATGCGGTGCACCGCTCCGATGAAGGCGTCCTTGCCGCCGCCGACCATTCCGAGCCGGATGCGGGCCGGCCTGTCGTCGCTCATGGTGTTCCCTCCCTGTCGTTCTTTTCAGCTTTTCCAGCCGGCGCGAATCACGCGCGCGCCGGCCTCGACGACGTCCTGGTCGCAGTCGAAGAGCGGCCGCCAGACCCGGGTCGCCGCCGCAAGGTCGGGCATCGCGTGGCCGAACGACTCGACGGCGAACCAGCCGTCGTAGCCGGCGTCGCGTGCGGCCCGGATTGCCGCGGCGTGGTCGATGTGGCCCTTGCCCGGCGTGCCGCGGTCGTTCTCGGAGATGTGGATATAGCTGATCGCCTTGATCGTCTCGCCGATCACGCCGACCGGGTCGCGTTCCTCGATGTTGGCGTGGAAGGTGTCGTAGAGGTAGCCGAAGTTCGGCCGGTCGACCCGGGCGACGTGTGCGGCCGCCTGCGCCGCGGTATTGAGGATGTAGCACTCGAAGCGGTTGAGGGGCTCGACCGACAGGATCAGCGCCGGCGAGCGGTCGGCCAGTGCCTGGTGCGCCTCGGCGAGGCGGGCGAGTTCGTCCTCGGTAGCGCCGGTGCCCGAGAAGACGCCAAGCGGCTGGTGGAAAGGGCCGGCGAGGACTTCCGCCCGCAGGGCGGAGGCGCAGTCCGACAGCCAGTTCAGGTGTGCGACGCCGGCGCGGCGCTCGGCAGCGTCGGGCGAGGTGGGGTTGCCGCCTTGCATGACCCCGATCGCGGTCGCCGCGAGCCCGGCTTCGGCGATGCGGTCGCCGAGCCAGCGGAAGTGCTCGGGGGTGCCCTCGAACATCGGGATCTCGACGCCGTCGTAGCCGGCGGCCTTGATGGCGTCGAGGTGGGGAAGGTGCGCCTCGGTGACGTGGGTCGTCCAGATCAGGAAGCCGAAGCCCGCCTTCATCGCGGGCGCCCGTCGATCAGTATGCCTTCATGCACGATTGCCGTTCCCGGGTTCATGCGGATCCCCCATGACGGGTCGGCCCGCTGAAAGGCAGCTGCCTCCTCGATCGTTGCAAACTCCCGCGCGTCCTCGACTCTGTTGCTGCCGCTAGGAAAGCACTGGAAGCCCGGGCGGCTGCCTCCCACTCGATAGGCCTCGCGACGCGTGCCCCCACAAGCGCAGAGATGCGCATCCTAGAGACCGAGGATGCGCTTGTTGGCGGCCGCATCGGTGCCTCCGGCGGCGAAGTCGTCGAAGGCCTTTTCGGTGACGCGGATGATGTGGTGCTTCACGAACTCCGCCCCTTCGCGGGCGCCGTCCTCGGGGTGCTTGAGCGCGCATTCCCACTCGACCACGGCCCAGCCGTCGAAGTCGTAGGCGGTGAGCTTGGAGAAGACCGCGCCGAAGTCGACCTGCCCGTCGCCGAGCGAACGGAAGCGGCCGGCACGGTCGACCCAGCTCGCGTAGCCCGAGTAGACCCCTTGGCGGCCGGTCGGGTTCAGCTCCGCGTCCTTGACGTGGAACATGCGGATGCGGTCGTGGTAGATGTCGATGTTGTCGAGATAATCGAGGCCCTGCAGCACGTAGTGCGACGGGTCGTAGAGCATGTTGGCGCGCCCGTGCCCCTTCACGTTGTCGAGGAAGCGCTCGTAGGTGGTGCCGTCGAAGAGATCCTCGCCGGGGTGGATCTCGTAGCAGACGTCGACGCCGTTCTCGTCGGCGAAGTCGAGGATCGGGGTCCAGCGGCGGGCGAGCTCGGCAAAGGCGTCCTCGATCAGCCCGGCCGGGCGCTGCGGCCAGGGGTAGCAGAAGGGCCAGGCGAGGGCGCCGGAGAAGGTCGCCATCGCGCCGATCCCCATGCGCTTCGAGGCCTGCAGCGCCATGCGCACCTGCTCGACCGCCCACTGCTGGCGCGCCTTGGGGTTGCCGCGCACCTCGGGGGCCGCGAAGCCGTCGAACATCTCGTCGTAGGCCGGATGCACGGCGACGAGCTGGCCCTGGAGGTGGGTCGAGAGCTCGGTGACCTCGACGCCGTTGGCCCTGGCAGTGCCCTTGATCTCGTCGCAATAGTCCTGGGAGGCGGCGGCCTGCTTCAGGTCGAAGAGCTGGCCGGCCCAGCTCGGGATCTGCACGCCGACGTAGCCGCAGTCGGCGGCCCACCTGGTGATCGCGTCCCAGGAGTTGAACGGGGCGGTGTCGCCGGCGAACTGGCCGAGGAAGAGCGCGGGGCCCTTGAGGGTCTTCATGAATCGTTTTCCTCCCTGTTTGCCCAAGGTTTTCGACCAGGAACGGCGCCGGCGCAAGCGCCGCCTGCGCCGGCGTGGGGGCCGCAGATGACCAATGACAAAGCACAACCTACGCGGTAGACTTCGCGAAAAACAGGCAAGGCTATCGGGAGTACAGTGAGTGCGGGTTTCTCTCGTAATTCTTGGCGCGTGCCTGCTAACCGCCTGCAGCGGTGGCAGTCCCGAGCCGCAGGTCAGCCGGTCCAGCGCGCTGACGCCGGCGAGCTTTACGACCACCGTCCCGCGGTTCGGAGATCTCGACCCGCACGACTGGGAGGGGGTCGTGCCCTGGCAGTACCAAGTGCACGGGGTCGACGTCTCCAAGTACCAGGGCAACATCGACTGGGCACGGGTGCGCAATTCCGGCGTGTCGTTCGCCTACATCAAGGCGACCGAGGGCGGCGACCATGCCGACGAGCGGTTCCTCGACAACTGGGAGGGCGCGCACGCGGCCGGCGTGGCGCGCGGGGCCTACCATTACTACTACTTCTGCCGGACGCCCGCGGAGCAGGCCGCCTGGTTCATCGACCACGTGCCGCGCGATCCGTCGGCGCTGCCGCCGGTGCTGGATCTGGAATGGACGCACAAGTCGCGCACCTGCACGCTCAGGCCGGACCCCGCGACGGTGCGCAAGTCGGCGAAGATTTTTCTGCAGAAGCTGCAGGGGCGCTACGGCAAGCGGCCGGTCGTCTATACCACCGTCGACTTCTACCGCGACAACGAGCTCTGGCGGCTCGACGGCTATCCGTTCTGGCTGCGCTCGGTCGCCGGGCACCCGTCGGAAGTCTATCCCGGGCAGCGGTGGAACTTCTGGCAGTACACCGGGACCGGGGTCGTCGACGGTATCGATGGGCCGACCGACATCAACGCCTTCTCAGGGTCGTTCGTGCAGATGCTGAGCTGGGCGCAGAGCGGATGATCAGGGGCATCCTGCGCCCAGAGCGCCGGCGTTTCTTCGCAGCTTTCGCCCTCATGCTCGCCGCTGTCCTCAGTCTCTTCCATGTTGTCGACAAAGTGGCAGGGCCCGTTCTCGGCCCTCTTCTCGACGCCCCTGCCGATGAGGTGGCGCAAGAGATCGCGATTCGTGCCGGGAAAGCCTTCGCCGTGTCCAAGACGATCAACGCCGCGCTATCATTCGCCGAGAAGGTGACGGTGACCGGCGATGCGTTCATTGTTGAGGGTTCGATCCAACCCGCCGCGGCGCTCACCCCTATAAACAATCTCATCGATCAGTTCGCACGCATCATGCTGGTCGTGGCGGCCTCGGCGCTGACGATCGATCTGTTGCTGAAGATTGGCGCCGGCTATGGAACCTGGCTGCTGTTGGCGTTTCCCTTGATCCTCTTTGCGGCCAGCATGGCGCTTGGGCACCTGGCCTGGGCGCCACGGGTGCGCCGCGTGGCCTGGTTTGCGCTGGTGGTCGCCGTGGTGGTGCGCCTCGCGCTGCCGATCGCGTTGGTGACAACTGGTGCCGTTTCCGACCACTATCTCGCGGAGCACTACCGGAACGCGAATGCGGGGCTGGAACTGCTACAGAGCAAGACCGATGCGGCGGCGGTCGCCGTCGATGCCGCCGAGAGCAAGGGTTGGGTGGCCGCGGTGAAGGATGCCGTGACCGGCGCCTTCTCGGCAGTGAAGGAGTCCTTCACCGGCACATTCGACGACATCGTGACGATGGTGACGATTTTTTTTCTTGAGACCGTAGTGCTGCCCCTCGCGATCATTCTCGCGCTTTGGCGGGGTACCTTCCTGCTGCTATCGCCCGGCGTGAGGCGGGGATCCGCCCCGCCGCGCGCCAGCTGACCGAGGCAGCAACCAGCAGGCAGCAACTCAAGATCGTCTCGACCGGGTTCGGGTCAGGAGATCATGATCGCGACCAGCACGACG
>JAXMDH010000027.1:0-124862 GCA_046348915.1 Amaricoccus sp. | reverse complement strand
GGCGCAGCATCCGGTCGTCGAGCCCGGCCTCGTCCATCTGCTTCTGCATCTTGCCCATGCCGGGGAGCATCCCCATGACGCCGGACATGCCGCCCATCTTCTGCATCTGCTGCAGCTGCGACTTCAGGTCGTTCATGTTGAACTGACCCTTCTGGAAGCGCTTGACCATCCGCTCGGCCTGCTCGGCCTCGATGGTCTCCTGCGCCTTCTCGACCAGCGCGACGATGTCGCCCATGCCGAGGATGCGCCCGGCGATCCGGTCGGGGTGGAACTCCTCCAGCGCGTCGAGCTTCTCGCCGAGCCCGACGAACTTGATCGGCTTCCCCGTCACCGCCCGCATCGACAGCGCCGCGCCGCCGCGCCCGTCGCCGTCCATCCGCGTCAGGATGACCCCCGAGACGCCGACCCGCCCGTTGAACTCGGTCGCGACGTTGACGGCGTCCTGCCCGGTCAGCCCGTCGACGACGAGCAGCGTCTCGTGCGGCCCGGTCGCGTCGCGCACCGCCGCGACCTCGGCCATCAAGGCATCGTCGATGTGCAGCCGCCCGGCGGTGTCGAGCATGACGACGTCGTAGCCGCCGAGCAGCCCCTGCTGCTTCGCCCGCTTCGCGATCGCCACCGCATCCTGCCCCGGCACGATCGGCAGCGTGTCGACGCCGACCTGCGTCCCGAGGATCGCGAGCTGCTCCATCGCCGCCGGCCGCCGGGTGTCGAGCGAGGCCATCAGCACGCGCTTGCCCTCGCGCTCCTTCAGCCGGCGCGCCAGCTTCGCCGTCGTCGTGGTCTTGCCCGACCCCTGCAGCCCGACCATCAGGATCGGCGCCGGCGGCGAGTCGATCCGGAGGTGCCCGGGCTCGCCCTCGCCGCGCAGCATGGCGACGAGCGCGTCGTGCACGATCTTCACCACCTGCTGCCCGGGCGTGACCGACTTCGTCACCGCCTGCCCGCGCGCCTGGTCGCCGACCTGCTTGACGAAGTCCCGCGCCACCGGCAGCGAGACGTCGGCCTCGAGCAGCGCCGTCCGGACCTCGCGCAGCGCCGTCGCGATGTCCTCGTCGCTGAGCGCCCCCTGCCGGGTCAGCCCGCCGAGGACGCCGCTGAGCCGGTCGGACAGATTCTCGAACATCGCCGCGCCTTCTCGAAACGAGGATCGCGCCGGTGGGCGCAACGCGCTGACCGACGGCGATCCTGAAAGGTCAGGACCGGAGTGCCTGGACGCTCCGGAATTCCGAGGGCGACATATGCCGGCGGGCGCCTGCGGTCAAGCCGCCGCGATCCTGCCGCGATCCTGCCACGCGTGAAACGGCCGACTGGCGGTCAGGATGGAAACGCGAGCCCCAGGTCGGCGCAGATCGCCGCGGCGGCGTTGCGGCCCGGCCCCATGCTGATGCCCGAGCCGGGATGGCTGCCGGCGCCGCAGAGATAGACGCCCGCGACCGGCGCGCGGTACTGGCCGAGCTCGGGCAGCGGGCGGAAGGCCCCGACCTGCCAGGGCAGGAAGGCGCCATGCTGGTGCGTCCCGTGCACCGAGCTCGGCGTCGCGCGCTGCAGGTCGAGCGGCGAATGCACCGCGCGCCCGACGATGCGGGAGCGCAGCCCCGGCAGGAAGGCCGCGTCGACCCACGCGAGCAGCGCGTCGGCATAGCCCTCCTTGGCCGCGTCCCAGTGCGCCGGGTCGCGGCGGCCGTCGGGGCCGGCGAGATCCCAGGGCACGAAGTGGACGACGAGCTTGACCAGCGACTTGCCGGCGGGCGCCCGGCTCAGATCGACGCTGGCCTCGTTTATGATCCCGAGCATCGGCCGGGCCGGGGCGCGCCCGGCGCGGATCTCGACGAAGTTGCCGGCGAGCACGTCGATCGACGACTCCGAGGCGTGCACGTAGGAGACGCCGGCAACCTCCGGGCCGGCCTTCCACGGCACCGGCGCGTCGAGGGCTAGGTAGATCGCGAAGAACGACGGCCCCCAGTCGTAGCCGGCGATCCGTGCGGCAAGGCCGGGACCGGCGGCCGCGCCGAGCAGGTCGACGACCAGCGTCCGCGGGTCGGCGTTGACCGCGATCGGGCCGTCGACCGTGATCCGCGCCCCGTCGGCGAGGCGGACCCCGGTGGCGCGCCCGCCGGCGGCCTCGATCGCGGCGACCCGCGCGCCGGTGCGGACCTCGCCGCCGTGGGCGTGGACGACCTCGGCCAGCGCCGCCGTGACGTGGCGCATCCCGCCCGCGACGAGGCTGCAGCCGACATCCTGGATCGCCGACGCGAACAGCCAGGCGAACTGGCCGCCGAGCGCGTCGTCCGGGGCGAGCCCGGCATGGAGGCCGGCGGAGGTGAAGAAGAGGCGCACCTCGGGGCTCTCGAAGGTCTCCTCGGCCCACGAGCGCCCGCTCTGCAGCTGCGCGCGGTAACCGTCGGCGCCGCCCTTCGCGGCGAGCGTCTCGGCGAGCGGTCGCGGCGGGCTGAACAGGGACCCGAGGATCTCGCTGCGCGCCGCCTGGTAGGCCCCGTAGATGCGCAGCCAGGTCTCGGCATCCTTCGTCGAGAAGGTCGCGATGCTGCGCGCGGTCGCCTGCGGGTCGCGGCCGATCAGGAGCTTGCGGCCGTCGGGGAAGACCTGCGCCCAGTTCGGATCGGGGGTGATGAGCCTCAGCCCGTGGCCGGCGAGGCCGAGCTCGTCCGGCGCCGTCCCGAGCTTGGCCACCAAGTAGCCGCTGGCGTGCACGTCGGACAGGAAGCCCGGCGCCGCCAGCTCCTCCGAGCCGCTCATCCCGCCGATCGTCTCCATGCCTTCGAGGACGAGCACCCGGCGGCCGGCCCGCGCCAGATAGGCGGCGCATGTCAGCCCGTTGTGCCCCGCGCCGACGACGACGGCATCGAATTCTCCTTCGCCCATCTTCCCCTCTGCGCCGTTCCAACCGGTTCGAGCGCCGCTCAGGGCGTCGGCAGTGGTGGCTTGTCCCAGTCGAGCTCGTCGAGCGGCAAGAAGCGCGGCCGTTGCTCGCCGATCATCAGCACCAACCGCAGGCCGTCGGTGAAATAGGGATCGCCCGTGAGGTTCACCCGCGGGGCGTCCGGCGTCGAGGCGCCGACGCCCTCGACATAGCCGAAGCGGTCGACGGCGCCCGAGAGCAGCATGTCCTGCAGGATGTAGTCGCGGTCGAGGTCCACGTCGGGATCAACCTTGTGCGTCGTCAGGTACCAGGACTTGTCGGTGAACTCGACGCCGATGTCGCGCGAGATCTGCCCGACGAAGACCGATTTGCCCTGGTAGCGCAGCGGCGTCAGCCAGAGGCGAAGGTGGTTGCGCTGGTCGATCGAGCTCGACGGCTTCTGCAGCGCGACGTCCTCGCGGCGGCCGTATAGCCACATCGGGCTGACCGGCATCTCCGGGTCGGCGCCATCGGTGAAGAAGGCCTTGGCCGAGGCGGCGGCGCTCCTGACGTCGAGGGGCTGGACGAAGCGCCAGCCGCGCTCGACCATCGGGAAGACGACCTGCAATCCGTCGCCGACGATGACGAGGTTCAGGGGATCGGCCTTGCCGCTGCCATCGGCGTTGGCGCCGCAGCAGGGCAGCGCCGCGAGCGCCGCCCGCAGCCCGTCGAGGTCGACGTCGCGGATCGCGTCGGCCGGCCAGACCTTCGCGAGGTCGACCCGCTCGACCGCAAGTTCCGGCCCCGCCACCGGCACGACGAACTCGAAGCGCATCTCGTCGGCGCCCCGCAGCATCGCGACCGTCACGAACTTCAGCCCGGTCTCGCGATGGGTGAAGACATAGCCCGACTGGGTGGTGCCCGGCCCGACCTGGTCCGGCATCCGGCTTGCGGCGAAGAGCGCGTCGCGGGCAGCATCGGCTTCGGGATGCAGCCGCTCGTGGAACCGCCAGGATGCCTCCCGGGGCGAGAGATACTCGGGGTCGGTGGCGATCGGC
This sequence comes from Amaricoccus sp., assembly GCA_046348915.1. Classification (GTDB taxonomy): domain Bacteria; phylum Pseudomonadota; class Alphaproteobacteria; order Rhodobacterales; family Rhodobacteraceae; genus Amaricoccus. The sequence goes on along the minus strand of JAXMDH010000027.1, from coordinate 120,941 downwards.
AGGAAGATCGCCCGGCCGTCCGAGCCATTCTCGATCTCGATCCAGACCGGCTGCACGTTGCGCTCCTCGAGCGGCACCCCGAAGACGCTCTGCTCGGTCGCGGCGTCCGGGACCGCGATCCGCACCGTGATGTCCCCCTGCTTGTCTTCGAAAACCTGGGTCCCGGGCGGTGCGTCCGCCGCTGCGACCCGGGCCGCGGCCAGCAACAGCGCGCCGACCGCTGCGAGGTTCCGGAGCCTGCCGGTCACGGTTCCAGCGTCACTTTGATCGAGGTCTTGCCCGAGGCGACTAGGTCGATGCCCGTTTGGAACTCCGCGAGCGGCATCCTCTGGGTCACGATCTCGTCCATCGGCAGGAGCCCCTGCTCCAGCATGCGGATCGCGACGGGATAGGTGTGCGGCGACAGATGCGCGCCGTGGATGTCAAGTTCCTTGGTATCGCCGATGATCGTCCAGTCGACGGTAACCGGCTCGCGCATCACCGAGAACTCGACGAAGGTCCCGAGCTTGCGAATCATCGCAAGCCCATCGACCACCGCCTGCGGATGCCCGGTCGCCTCGATGTAGACGTCGCAGCCGTAGCCGCCCGTCAGCTTCCGTACTTCCTCGACCACGTCTACCCTGGTCGGGTTCAGCCCGATGTCGGCGCCGCACCGCTTCGCCATCTCGAGCCGGGCATCGTTGAGGTCGACCGAGATCAGCTGCGCCGGCTCCTTCATCCGGGCCGCTGCGATCATCCCGAGACCGAGCGGCCCGGCGCCCGCGATCACCACGGTGTCCTGGAACTCGATGTTGCCGCGCTGCACGGCGTGGATCGAGCAGGCGAGCGGCTCGATGAAGACGGCATGGTGCGCCGGCAGCCCCTTCGGCACCTTGTGGTTCAGCGCCCCGAACGGGAACTTGACGTACTCCGCCATCGCGCCCGGCGTCCGCTTGCGGAAGCCGTAGATGTCGTGGACCTGGCACATCCAGTACTTGCCGGTCAGGCAGTAGCGGCACTTCCAGCAGGGCACGATCTGCTCCGAGACCGCCATGTCGCCGATCTCGAGCCCGTATTTCTCCCCCGCCCCTTCGCCGAGCGCCACCACCTGGCCGACGAACTCGTGCCCCGGGGTGATCGGCGGCTGGCAGTAGCCGCTCCGCCGCCCGTCGCCCCAGAAGAGCGGCGCGCCCAGGTAGCACTTCAGGTCGCTGGCACAGATCCCCGCCGAGGCGATCTTGACCAGCACCTCGCCGGGGCCGACCTCGGGCACCGGCAGCTCCTCGAGGCGGTAGTCCTCCGGCGCGTGGCAGATAACCGAGGCCATGGTCTTCGGGATTTCGGGGGCGTTCTGCAGCATGGGGCGTTCCCTCAGATGTCCTGGTTCTGCGGCAGGATGACGATGTCGCGCACGGTCACGCGCGCGGGCCGGGTCAGCATGAAGACGACGGCCTCGGCCACGTCCTCGGACAGGATCCCCTCGTGCGCGGCGGCCTTCTCTGCGACCTTCTCCGGGTCGGTCAGGCCCCAGAGCTCGTTCAGGACCACCCCCGGCGAGACCTCGCCGACCCGGAGCCCGTGCGGCGCGACCTGCCGGCGCAGGCCGTGCACGAAGCTCTGGATCGCGTGCTTGGTCGCGGAATAGATCGGCTCCCAGTGCAGCGCCGCGTGCCCCGAGATCGAGCTCGTCACGATGATGTGCCCGTCGCGCCGCGCGATCATCCCGGGCAGCACCGCCCGCACCGCCCGGAACACGCTCGACACGTTGACCGCGATCATCGCCTCCCAGGCGTCCGGGTCGCCGTCGGCGACGTCGCCCGGCACGTAGATGCCGGCGTTCGCCAGCAGCACGTCGATCCGCCCGAAGCGGCCCGTGACCTCCGCCACCATCCGCTCGACCTCGGCCGGCTGCGTCAGGTCGACCGACAGCGTCATCGCCTCCGGCGCCGCCGCCAGCGCGGCCGCCGCCTGCAGCCGCTCCGCCGAGCGGCCGGCGAGCGCCAGCCGGGCGCCCTCGCGGCCGAGCGCCACCGCCATCGCCCGGCCGATGCCCGAACTTGCCCCGGTGACGAGCGCCACCTTGCCCGCGAGGGATGTGTTCATGCTTCGCGTTTCCCGCCCTTGTCCCCGCCGCGACGATTGACCCGCGGGCGGGCGGTGTCGAGTCCCGTTTCGCTCAGCGGCCGCCGGCGCGGCGGTCGCGGCGGGCCGACATCGGCTGGAAGGCGACGGCCACATGCGTCTCGCAGTAGGGCTTGCCGGCGACGGTCGGCAGCCCGCAGAACCAGAAATCGTCGGTCGCCGGGTCGCCGACCGGCCACTTGCAGGTCCGCTCGGTCAGCTGCATCAGCGTCAGCCGCCGCGCCTTTTTCGCCACCTCGGCGAGGTTCGCCAGCGCCTCGGGAGTGATCTCCGAGCCCGCAGGCTGCGGCGGCAGCGGTCCGGTCGGCTTGACCCGCACCGGCGGCTGGTCCTTGCCCGCCGGCCGGACCAGCGGCGTCGCGGCCGGCTGCGGGGCGGCCGCCTCGGGCGCGGGGTCCGGCAGCTCCTCCTCGAGCAGCGCATCCGGGCCGAGCCCGTCGTCGCCGCCGGCCCGGTTCGACAGCCCGAGCCGGTGCACCTTGCCGATCACCGCGTTGCGGGTGACCCCGCCGAGCTCCTTTGCGATCTGGCTCGCGCTCTTGCCGTCGGACCACATGGACTTGAGGGTCTCGACTCGTTCGTCGGTCCAGGACATCTCGGACGTGCTCCGTTCGGGCTCGGGGGGTGCTGCGGTCGGGCGCCAGTTTACCTCCGCGGCGCCCGGGGTTACAAGCCGCCATCGCGATGCGGCGTATCCGTCGGGAAACGTTCGCGCTTTTCGACCCGCGCTACACGGGCGGCCTCTTCGCCCAGCGGATGCCGTGCTCGGACAGCCGCAGCCCCAGCGCGTAGACGTCGCGCATGTAGCCCTGGTCGAACGGCTTCGGCTCGGTCTCGGCGAAGCCCTCGGGGATCCAGATCGCGTTGAAGTCGACCCCGACGCGCTCGGCCGTCGCCTGCATCTGGTAGAGGTCGCCGACCCCTTGCGTCTTGACCAGGCTCGCCACCGACTTCTGCAGGACCGGCGCGAAGTTCGCCGACACCGGGCTGTATTCGGGCGTCACCTTGCTGTTGCGGATGACGTAGGCGCTGCGGCGGCGGGCGGTGTCGGTCCAGAGGTCGATGTCGGCGCGGTGATGTTGGCCGGGAACAGGAAGGCCTGGTTCGAGACCCCGCCGTCGACGTGGAGCTCGTCGTAGCGCTGTCCGCCGGCGGTCACGGTGATCCGCGCCGGCGGGAAGATCGCCGGCAGCGAGGCCGAGGCGACCAGGAGGTCGCCGATCAGCTCGCGCCGTCCCGGCACCCCGCTGGCGGCAATGGCGCCGATGTCCCAAACCACCGGCCGGTCGGCGTCGAGGTCGGTGGTGCCGATCAGGAGCCGCCGGCCGCGGCCGTGCTCGCGCGCGATCTCGGCGACCATCTCCTCGGTGACGTGGCGCTCGACCAGACTGCGAAGCGGTGCGTCGTCCTCGAGCGCGCCGCGGCAATGACCCCGATCGGGCCGAGCGGCAGGAAGACGTCCCGCGAGGTGACGTCGGTGTAGACGGCGGCGAGCTCGTCGTCCCAGTCCGGCCCGAGGAAGGCGAAGGGCGCCGCGAGGGCACCCGTCGAGACCCCGGTGACGATGTCGAACTCCGGCCGCGTGCCATTGCGGGTCCAGCCGTTCAGCACGCCCACCGAAGGCGCCGTTGCTGCCGCCGCCCGAGATCGCGAGGAAGAACCAGTCCGGCGTGTCGGTGCGCATCCGCGATTCGACCGCCTCGGCGGCGATCGCCGCCCGGCCGATACTCGCGGCGTCGTCGCCCCAAAAGCGTATGCCTGCGCCGTACCCGGGAACCTCCGCCGCCTCGACCAGCGCCTCGGGCACCGGCTGGCGCGCCGCGACGCAGCCGGCCAGGGCCGCCGCGCCCCCGGTGAGGAATGCCCGGCGCGACGCCCGGCTCACGCGGCCCCGCTAGTAACTCGACAGGGCATCACAGGACGCGTCGTCGCCGGTGCCGGTGCACTGCATCCCCGGGATGTGCGAGGCCGTCGGCGGGTTGGCGTCGCCGCCGATGATGGCCTGTCGGTCGTAGCCGACCGCCGGCATGCCCATCTGCTCCTGCACCTCCTCGGTATGCTTGCGCCACGCCGCTGCTCCTGGGCGTCCTTGGCGTCCTGGCGCCTGCTCCCGCGCCGCGGCCTGGTCGGCCTGCGCCTTCGCCAGGCGGGTCGGCCTGACCGCATTGCGGGTCACGCCGCCGAGCTCCTTGGCGATCTGGCTCGCGCTCTTGCCCTCGGACCACATGGACTTGAGGGTTTCGACACGTTCGTCGGTCCAGGACATCTCGGGCATGCTCCGTTCGGGCGTGGGATGCTGCGCATGGGGGGAGGCAGCGGTCGCCGCATTTTACGCTCCCACGGGCTGGGGTTACAAGCTGGATGCGGCCTGCGGTCCGCGCCGCGGCGGAAATTGACTCGCAGGGGCCGTTGCGGCAAAACGCGCCTTTCCGCGTCGAGGGGGGAGCCCGCCCGTGATACCGCCCGTCCTGCCCACCTACGCGCGGGCGCCGCTGGCCTTCGTCGAGGGCGAGGGCCCGTGGCTCGTCGACGACAGGGGCGAGCGCTACCTCGACCTCGGCTCCGGCATCGCGGTGACGCTGCTCGGCCACGCCCACCCGGCGCTGGTCGCGGCACTCGAAGGCCAGGCCCGGAAGCTCTGGCACACCTCGAACCTCTACCGGATCCCGAACCAGCAGGCGCTGGCCGAGCGGCTGGTCGCGCATACCTTCGCCGACACCGTCTTCGTGACCAACTCCGGCACCGAGGCGATCGAGTGCGCGATCAAGATGGCGCGCAAGCACTTCGACCACGCCGGCCACCCCGAGCGGCACCGGATCGTCACCTTCGAGGGCGCCTTCCACGGCCGCAGCTACGGCGCGATCTCGGCCGCGGGCTCCGAGAAGATGGTCAAGGGCTTCGGCCCGATCGTCCCCGGCTTCGACCAGGTGCCGTTCGGCGACCTCGCCGCCGTCGAGGCGGCGATCGGCCCCGCGACCTGCGCCGTCATGGTCGAGCCGATCCAGGGCGAGGGCGGCATCAGGGTCATGCCGCCCGAGGACCTGCGCGCGCTGCGCGCCCTCTGCGACCGGCACGGCGTGCTTCTCGTCCTCGACGAGATCCAGTGCGGCATGGGCCGGACCGGCAAGCTCTTCTACCACGAGTGGGCCGGCATCGCCCCCGACATCATGACCGTCGCCAAGGGCATCGGCGGCGGCTTCCCGCTCGGCGCCTGCCTCGCCACCGAGGCCGCCGCCGACGGCATGACGACCGGCACCCACGGCACCACCTACGGCGGCAACCCATTGGCCTGCGCGGTCGGCTGCGCCGTCATGGACATCGTGACCGCCCCGGGCTTCCTCGACCAGGTCAGCCGCGTCTCCGGCCGCTTCCGCCAGGGCCTCGAGGGCCTCGTCGCGGCGCACCCCGCGGTCTTCGACAGCGTCCGCGGCGTCGGGCTGATGCTCGGGCTCAGGTGCCGCGCCCCCAACACCGAGGTGGTGCGCGCCGGCTACGACGCCCACGTCCTGGTGGTGGGCGCCGCCGACAACGTCGTCCGCATCCTGCCGCCCCTCAACCTGACCGACGCCGAGGCCACCGAGGCGCTGGCGCGGCTCGACACGGCAGCGGCGTCGGTCGAGGCGGCGGTCGCGTGAGACACTTCCTCGACCTGCACACCACTCCCGCCGGCGACCTCCGGGCGATCCTGGCCGAGGCCGGCCGGATGAAGGGCGCCCGCGGCAACGCAGCCCGCGGCATCCCCGACGCCGAGCCCGCCCTCGCCGGCCGCATCGTCGCGCTCGTCTTCGAGAAGCCCTCGACCCGGACCCGGGTCAGCTTCGACGTCGGCGTGCGCCAGCTCGGCGGCGAGACGCTGGTGCTCTCGGGCGGCGAGATGCAGCTCGGCCACGGCGAGACCATCGCCGACACCGCACGTGTCCTCTCGCGCTACGTCGACCTGATCATGATCCGCACCTTTGACGAGGCGGTGCTGCACGAGCTCGCCGAGTTCGCCACCGTCCCGGTGATCAACGGCCTGACCGACGCCTCGCACCCCTGCCAGATCATGGCCGACGTGATGACCTACGAGGAGCACCGTGGGCCCATCGCCGGGGCCAGGGTGGTCTGGTCGGGCGACGGCAACAACGTCTGCGCCTCGTGGCTGCACGCCGCCGGCCAGTTCGGCTTCAACCTCGTCTTCACCGGCCCGCCCGCCTACGATCCCTCGCCAGCGGCGGTCGCCTTCGCCCGCGGCAAGGGCGCGAAGATCGAGATCGAGCGCGACCCGGTCAAGGCGGTCGCCGATGCCGACCTCGTCGTCACCGACACCTGGCTGTCGATGCACGACCCGCAGAGCGCCCGCGAGCGCCGCTACGCGCTCCTCCGCCCCTTCCAGGTGAACGCAGGGCTGATGGCCGCGGCCAAGCCCGACGCCCTCTTCATGCACTGCCTGCCGGCGCACCGTGCCGAGGAGGTCACGAGCGAGGTGATGGACGGTCCGCATTCGGTCGTCTTCGACGAGGCCGAGAACCGGCTGCACGCGCAGAAGGCGATCATGCGCTGGTGCCTCGAGGTCTGACGTCGAGCAAGCGGTCGCCAGGCGAGCCGCTTCCTAGCGGGCGGGGCGGGTGCCGATCGGCTGCTGGAGGCGGAGGAGGTATCCGTCCGGGTCGGCGACCACCAGCTGGCGCTGGCCGACCTCCTCGGCGCCGCGGCGGTACCACCGCTCTTCGGGGCCGACCACCGGCAGGATGTCGCGGCTCTGCAGGGCGGCGAGGAACTGCCCCAGCGCGGAGACGCGGATCTGAAGGTTGAGCCCCCGGCCGAGCGGGCCTGCGGCGAGCCCCGTGGCGAAGTCGCGCCCCTGTCCGATCTGGTCGAGCATCAGCTCTGCCTCGCCGAGCGCGAGGTACGCGAAGCCCTCGTCGCTGCGCTGGTACCGCAGCGTGAAGCCGAGGACACCGACGTAGAAGCGAAGGCTCGCGGCGCAGTCGCGCACCGCGAGCTCGGGCACTAGCGCGTCCGCCACTAGGCGTCGAGCGAGGCGGCCGTGCGAAAGAAGACCGCCTGGCTGATCGTCGCCTTCACCGCGTTCGGATCGTAAGGCTTGGTGATCAGGAAAGTCGGCTCCGGTCGTTGGCCGGTTAAGAGCCGCTCCGGGAATGACGTGATGAAAATCACCGGCACCTCGAACATGCCGAGGATGTCGCGCACGGCGTCGAGGCCGGAAGAACCGTCAGCGAGCTGGATGTCGGCGAGGACGAGTCCCGGCACGTCGCTGCCGGCCGCGCTGACCGCCTGCGCGGCGGTGCGGGCGATCGTCGTCACCTCGTGCCCGAGGCTCTCGACGATCTCCGAGAGATCCATCGAGATGAGCGGCTCGTCCTCAATGATCAGCACCCGCGTCGCGGTCTGCCGGTCGATCTCGGCGACCGCGGCGGCGAGCTGCTCGTTCACCTCCTCGAGGCTCCTGTCGGTGATCGTCGCCACCTCCGCCGGCGTGAAGCCCTCGAGGGCGGCGAGAAGCAGCGCTTGCCGGCTCTCGGGCGTCATCTCCGCCAGCCGATCGCGCGTTGTCCGCTCGCCGGCCGAGAGCGGGGCCTCCTCCGGCGCGTCGTCGAGCTGCAGCCCGTACCAGAGCTGCTGGAAGATGCGGTAGAGCTCGACCTTGACCGGCCGGCTGCGGTCGAACATCGCCGGCTCCGCCACGATCGCCTCGAGGCAGGCGGTGACGTGCGCATCGCCGCTCGACTGCGACCCCGTGAGCGCGCGAGCGTAGCGGCGCAGGTATGGCAGGTGCGGGGCGATCTCCCGGGAAAGGCTGGAGGGCATGGGTGACGGTCCTCTCGAAACTCGGCCGGTTCTCCCGGCGACGGTTTCGCCTACAATCGGCAGGCCGCGGAAAAGTTCCGTGCGGCGTGGAACCTTTTGCGCCATCGGGCATTCCGGCAGGCGTGTAATGCAGCCAGGCGCCCGGGCGCGCAAGTCGAAAGGTTCAGAGGGGCGATGACGAAGAAGGATGCGGGCGGCGAGCCGCCCAGCCGGCCCGGGCGCGCCGGCGCGAAGAAGGAAGACTGGATCGGCAGGCAGCTGCAGCAAGTCTACGACGAGGCGCTGGGCGAGGAGATCCCGCCCGATATGCTCTCGTTGCTGGGCAAGCTCGATGAGCCGCCGGCGGACGAGGAGGAGGACGGCCGATGACCGTCTCCTTCCGCGATGAGCTGGTGGCGGCGATTCCGATGCTCCGCGGCTTTGCACGCTCGCTCAGCGGCAACCGCGACCGTGCCGACGATCTGGTGCAGGAGACCCTGGCGAAGGCGATCGCCAATCGCGACAAGTACCGGCCGGGGACGAACCTGCACGCCTGGCTCGTGACGATCCTGCGCAACCAGTACTACTCGGAGGGCCGTCGCCGCTGGCGCGAAGTCTCCGACGCCGAGGGCACGCACGCCGGTCGTCTGACCCAGGAGCCGGGCCACGAGAGCCACATGCAGATGCGCGAGTTCCTCGGCGCGCTGCAGGTGCTCCCCCCCGAGCAGCGCGAGGCACTGATCCTGGTAGGCGCCAGCGGCCTCTCCTACGAGGAGGCCGCCGGGGTGATCGGGACACGGGTGGGCACCGTCAAGAGCCGCGTCAGCCGGGCGCGCGCGCGGCTCGAGGCGCTGATGGAGGGCGGCGAGGGCTTCGACCGGGACGACACCGCCGTTGCGACGTCGATGCGCGAGCTCCGCAAGGCAATGCTTGGCTGAGCCCGTCGCGGCGCAGCTCGCGCCGAGCCGCACTCGCCTTCAGGCCGCCCGCACCTGCACACCTTCGCCGATCTCGTTCAGAATCCGGCGTAGCTCGTCATAGTCTGGATGGCGAACGCGCATCCAGGCGTTCGCCATGTAGCCGGCGGCGACCGGCTGGGTCGGCGTGCCCGGCGAGGGAAAGTAGCTGCCCACGACCAGGTCGCGGTAGCGCTCGAAGACGGCGTCGGTGCCCTCGTAGCCGGCGATCGTCCCATCGTGGTCCGGGCGCAACGCAATGATCCCGCACGCGTAGCGGCGGGATGGCTGGCGCTCGGTGACGCCGTAGCAGACCGCGAGCGCCCATTCGCGGTAGAGGTCGAGGTCGTTGCCGGCCGAGTAGCTGTCCCACTGCCCGACGCCGGGTGGCCGACAGCCGATCTCGGAAAACCTGAGCCCCTTCGGCCCGAAGAACCACTCCATGTGGGTCGCCGCGGTCTCGACGCCGAGCGCCTGCGTGACGCGCGCCCCCATCGCCTTGACCTCGTCGTAGCCGGGCTCGTGCACGCGGTTGGTGGCGACGATCTGTGGCGAGATCCAGCGCGTGCGCATCGCCTCGAGCACGTTCGGATAATAGTGGCTGACGAAGTCGCAGGCGACGCCGCCGTTCACGGTCAGCGTGTCGTAGAAACCCTCGTGCCCCTCGACGAACTCCTCGATGGCAACCTCCGCCCCGTCGCCGAGGCCGCTCTCCGCCGCGGCGCGGGCGAGCTCGCCCCAGTCGCCCGCCCGGTAGGTCCCCGACGCCCCCGCCGCCGACCGCGGCTTCAGGATCAGCGGAAACCCGTGCTCCATGGCGAAATCCCGCGCCTCGCCGACGCTCGCGATCCCCGCCGAGGCCGCGGTCGGGACGCCGGCCTTCCTCAGCACCTCCTTCATCGCCACCTTGTCGCGGCAGAGGTAGGCGGTGCGGGCCGAGATGCCCGGAATCCCGCAGCGCTCGCGCACGTGCGCGGCCGGCAGCACGTGCGCCTCGACGACCGCCTCGAGCCGGTCGATCCACATCCGCCCCTGGAAGTGCCGCACCGCCCATTCGAGCGCGCCCTCGTCGGTCACCGACGCGATCTGCTGGTAGGCGCCGAGCCAGCCCTTGAGTTCGTCGTCGAGCCACTCATAGGGCCGGTCGCCGACCCCGATGACGTAGGCGCCGACGGACGCCAGCGCGCGCACAAAGAGCCGCTGGTTGGACGGAAAGCCGGGATCGAGAAAGATCACGTTCATCGGCGTCCTCCGGTCAGCGGGTCAGGTCATCCAGGTACTGCGGCAGCATCTCGCGCCAGGCCGGCCAGTCGTGGTCGTAGCGCTCGTCCCAGGGGTCGACCCGGTTCGGGATGCCCTTGGCGCCGAGGACGCCCGCCAGCCGCCAGGAATCGTCGGGGTTCTCCCACCGCCCGCCGCCGAAGGCGAGGATGACGAACCGCCGCCGCAGCGCGTCGAGGATCGGCCCGCCGAGGTTCGGCACGAAGCTCATCGGCGTCGCGAAGTAATAGTCGCCGGTGCCCTCGATCTCGAAGACCCGCTCGAGGTCGTAGCTGCCGCTCATCCCCACCGCGGCGCGGAAGATCCACGGGTAGCGGCAGAGTACCGCCGTCGCCATGAACGCCCCGAGCGAGGCGCCGGCCGCGATCACGTCGACCTCGCCGCCGCAGTCGGCGTGGATCGCCGGCACGACCTCGCGCGCGATGCACTCCTCGTAGCGGTCGAGCAGCGCGCAGCGGTACTCGACCGAGCCCGCGCGCGCGGCGAAGGCGCGGCCGGCGATGTTGTCGCAGGAATAGACCTTGATCCGCCCGGCCTCGATCAGCGGCCAGAGGGCGCCGACGAGCTGCATCCGCTCGATCTCCGCGGCATCGCCGCCGGCGGTCGGGAACACGAGCACCGGCGTGCCCCAGTGGCCCCAGCGGACGAGGCCGATCTCCTGCTCGATCCGCTCCGACCACCAGCTGGAAGCTACGCGCATGCCACCGCTCCCCCGACCGCTCGAAGCCCGCGCATCGCGTCCCCGGGTGCGCGCCGGCCGCCCGCGCGCTGCCACCGGCGCAATTCTGCATACGGCGGCTTCCGGAGCAAGCGCCCGCTGCCGCGTCCGATCCCCCGGCGGCCGAGCGATGCTACACTCCTCGGCCAGGGTGCCCGAATCGAGGGAGGGCAGGATGAAGGCGGCAATGGTAGTCCTCGGGATCGCGCTGGCGCTGTCGCCGGCGATGGCGATGGCGATGGCGGCGCCGGTGCCGGCGATCGTCGAGTACGGGACGACGCTCGCGGGCAGGACCCAGGCCACCGGCAGCGCCACCGTCGGCGTGCTCGCGCCGCAGGGCCGGTGGCGCTGCAGGTGCGGATGACCTTCGCGGACCTCAGCGACGGCCTGGCCGGCGCCAACTTCCACTTCACCAACGCCGGTGCCGACATCCCGGCGACGCTCAGCCGCCCGGCCTGCCGATCGGTGAGGCCGGCGGCGGCTACACGAACGACTTCTACCTGGTCCTGCCGATCGGCGCCCCGAACCTCAGCCCCGAGTACGTCGCCGCTACGGCACCGACACGGCGCCCTTCCTCGCCCTGCTGCAGGACGGCGCCCTGTCGCTCGTCGTCCAGAGCGGCGCCTTCCCGAACGGCGAGCTGCGCGGAACCTTGTCCCCGGTGACGTCGCCCGTCCCGGTGCCGCTGCCGCCCGCGATCGTGCCGATGCTCGTGGCGCTCTTTGCCTTCGCAATGGCGGCCCGGATGCGACCGATGACGCGAGCGCGGGTGCTGCCCCGGCTTTGCTAAATCGTGTACCCGCCGATGACCGCGGCTGCGTCGGCTTCGCGCCAGAAGCAGTCGTTAGCGTTGGTTCTGGCGGACCTACGAGTTTGCCCTACTTTACCGCGATGACCTCCCGCACTCTCTGTAGCGCCACATCCGGGTTCCCGTAGACGCCTTCCTGTCTCAAGATCATGCCTTGCGGCGTCATGACTACCTACAAGCAATTCTCGAGCGGCTCTTCTCAGGAACAAGCTCCCCAACGACGGGTCGCTTGATGGTCCGACTATAGGAACAAAGTTCTGAGACACTAATCTCTTAACAATATGATACTCCATAAAGTAACCAAGAGAATAATCGCTTACTGTGAGTTGGATGCTCGGCGTCGTAGATAACTACGAAGACGAGAAGATCTCGGGCCTCGGCTCCTTTTTAGCAGAGTCCAAGTCGTCGTGAGGCGGCTGCAGAAAATATCGACTTGTGCTATGATGCGGGTCAACAGTCGGAAGCGTCGCTGCTTGAGAAGCTTGAACCCACCGGTTGAACGACTTCGGTGTATACCGGGCTGCGAGGAGCCGCCCCTTGGGCTGTCGAGCAACTTGCGCTCGATCACCTCAGAGTCCAACTGAAGATACTCGAAATCCGGCCGCAGTTTGTTGCAGATTTCAGAGTCCGCTACTGGGCACAGTGGAGTAGAATGCGACGAATCCCGGCAGCGATATGTGCCTAAGCGGTCACGGATGTTGGGCTCATCTATGGGAGTTACAGATTTTCCTGAATGAGCCTTGTGCTTGCAGCTTACCAACCACTTAATCACGTTGGTCCCACCGGGGCCGATGCGATCCTCCTCCACAATCAAATTCGGCCGCCGTCTACACCTCGGTCGGGGTGCTCGACGATCTCGAAGCCTTCGGAAAGGAGGAGCTCACGCGCAAACAGTTCAAACTGATCTCGTTCCGAACCGGTGTGAGCCTCGGAATTTCCTTGAGGTCTAAAGCCGCCATGGTGCTCGCAGATCGATCTGGTGGACGGAACGCGAGCCTAGTGAGCAAGCGCAAAGGCGGCAATGGCCGCGAGCCGCCTTCATCGATCGAAGCGGGCCTCGGCCCGCGAGGTCACGGCCCGACAACCCGAAGCACTGCTTCGGCCGGGCCGTTCGCTGGAGCGCGCGAGCGCGGAGGCGAAGGGGGTGCGGCTTGGGCGGCGGTGCAATCCGGGCGTGGCCGCCCCGGCGGACGCGAATCGCGTCCGCTCCCCGGGGGGCGGCCGCGCCGGGATTTGTCGACGGCCAAATCCGGGAGGACGCACTGAGGACGCACCGTTGGGGCTTGACCGGGACGCCGGGCCGTGGCGCTGCGGCGACTGCCCGATTCCTTGCCGTTCGGTTAAAATTCGCCGGTATTGTCCTTGCTTATCAGGGACTTGCGTTTTGAGCGCGGCTTACATCCCGCCGAACCGGCGTCCCTGACGACCCGTCCTAGAAGCCGTCCGCGTCGCCCCTCGCGCCTTCCGTCTCGCGCCACTTCTGGACGCGCTGCCAGAAGAGCTCGGTGAACTCGTCGATCTCGTGCGCCGGGAAGAGGGCGGTCACCTTCTGGCGGATCGCGTCGCGCATCGTCTCCGAGCCGAAGAAGTCGTAGGCGAGCGCATCGAGGTGGCCGAGGTGGGTGCGGCAGAAGTCGCGGAACTTCTCGGTCTCGAACCGCTGGTGCGCGACCGCGGCGTAGGCCTTAAGTTTCTCCTCGGGCGCGATGTCCTTGTCGGCGATGGCGTAGAACGGCTCCCAGTCGAGGTTCCGCCGCATCTTCCGCCCGGTGGCGGCGCAGAAGATCGACCAGCGCAGGTTCGCCTTGATCAGCCAGGGGAAGTGGTAGTGCAGCGAGGTCACCTGGCTGTCGGGGCAGGCGTTGGCGAAGTCGATCGGGTACCAGACCCCGCCCTTCGCCAAGGCCTCGCACGAGTTGAAGTCCCAGCCGAAGAAGGCGTTGATCGTCAGCGTCGTGTCCTCGAGCACCTGCGCGTCGGCGGCACTCAGGAACCCGGTGTCCATGGTGTATCGGTCGTGCAGCGGCGCCGACGGGTCGTAGTTCACCTTGCGCGTCTGCGGCCCGAGCCCGATGCAGCGGACGAACCAGTCGTAGGGGATCACCGCCTTCTGCAGGTTCATCAGGTCGGTGCCGCTCTTGTCGTAGGCGCGGTGGAACTCGGCCGCATCGTCGATCTTCGAGACCCCGCGCCAGCCGCCGCCATGATACGGCTTCATGAAGAACGGGTAGCCGATCTTATCGCCGACCTCGTCGAGCGAGAAGAGCCGCGCGTACTGCCTGAGCGTCGGCTCGAGGTCGTCGGCATGCTCGTAGGCCTTCGCCGGCAGCATCCAGGTGTCGGGGATCGGCAGCCCGAGCCGCATCATCGCGCAATAGCTCGTGTGCTTCTCGTTGGCCTGGATCGACCAGGGGTTGTTGTAGACGTAGAGGTCGTTGAGGACGATCGCCTTCTTGATCCACTCGCGGCTGATCGAATACCAGTGCGTCAGCCGGTCGATGACCAGCGCGTACTTCACCGGCTGGCGCAGGTCGAAGGGCTCGATCGTCACCCGCTCGCAGGCGAACTTCACCCGGTCGCGGCCGAGCTTCAGGTCGAGGTTCAGCCCGGCGAGCAGGCTCTCGTAGGCGATCGGCCAGCAGATGTCGGCACCCAGCGACAGGCCGATGTTGACGGTGCGATCGCCCATCCCGTTCCCCCTTCTAGGCCGGCTCCGGGCGAAGGCCTCAGCCGGTCTGGTCTTTTCCCGGCCGCAGCACCCACCGCAGCCCGTCGCGCAGCTGGTCGCGCCAGTTGTGCCAGTGGTGCCCGTCCCACGCGCTCTTGAACAGAACATCGACGCCGCGTTCGCGCAAGAAGGATGCGAGAGCGCGGTTCTCGTCCGCCAGCCCCTCGAGCTCGCCGGTCGAGACGAAGGCCCGCGTCGGCGGCAAGGGCGGCGCCCGCCTGAGCGCCCGCATCACCCGCGCGATGCGGTGGAAGACCGGATGCGGCCGCCGCCGCAGCTTGCCCTCGTCGAGGATGAACGACCCGGACTTCAGCACCAGCCCGCCGAACACGCCGGGATAGCGGAAGGCCGTGACCAGCGAGGCCACCGCCCCGAGGCTCGCGCCGAGCAGCACCCGCTCGCCCGGCGCCTCGGCGAGCCGCCAGCGCGCCGCGAGCTGCGGCAGGAGCTCGCGCGCCAGGAAGACCGCATGCTCGCGGCTCCCGGAATACTCCCCGAGCCGGTCCCGGGTCTGGATCAGCGCCGCGATGACGGCCGGGATCTCGCCCCCGTCGATCAGGTTGTCGAGGACCACCGGCAGGTCGGCGAAGGTGACGAAGTCGCCGCCGTCGTGCACGACCACCAGCGGGTAGGCCCGCTCCGGGTCGTAGCCCGCCGGCAGGTAGACCCCGACGTCGCGCACCTCGCCGAAGGCCGCGCTCGCGACCTCGATCCGCTCGATCCTCCCCGCGGGCGCCCCGCGCGGCAGGCTCCACTCCGGCCGCTCGTAGCCCAGCGTGCGCGCGACCGAGTTCTCGCCGAAGGGATCGCCGGCGCGCTGCGGGTTGCGCGGGTCGACGACGAGCTCCTCGTGCCCGCCGCGGCCGACCGCGAGCTTGTATTCGAACCGACCGCCGTCCTCGACCGGCAGCCGCAGCAGCCACAGGTCGCTCCCGGGCAGCCGCACGAACGGCCGCCGGTCGGCGCCGGCATGGATCCAGCGCACCAGGTGCAGCCGGTCGGCCTCGCCGCGCCAGGCGAAGGTCAGCATGCCCGGCTCGGCGAGCGGAAACTCCCGCCCCTCCAGGAATGCGTCGACCCCTTCGCCAGGATGCTCGGAGACCAGCGTCTCCAGGGCCGGATGCCGGCCGAGGCCCTCCAGCGAGGGCCAGTTCTGCACATTCATACCCGTCTCACCGCTCGACTTCTTGCTCTTGCGGACAACCTCACGCTTGCCCGGGCGAGCCTGCCATATGGGTGCCTTCAGCGCCAGCCGCCAACCTCCGTACCGGTGTGCGCAACTTTCCGCCGGCAGGACGCCGCCGTCGGTCGCTCATCTTCGGCTACCTCTGAACCGAGGCCGGGTCGTCGAGCGCGAGCGCCTCCAGCCACTTCTCGACCGGGTCGCCGCTGGAAAGCTCGGATCGGATCGTCCCGTCGATCATGAACGTCGGCGTCACGTGGGCGCCGTTCTGCCGCGCGTAGCGGGTGTGCCAGCGGACCTCGCGGTCGAGCTCGGGGTTGGCGAAGGCCGCGGCGACCGCCTCGCCGCTCCGCGCCTCGATGCGGGAGAGAATGTCGTTGGGCGTCGCGTCCATGTTCGGCCCGAAGGCGTGCCGGGTGAACTCGAACGCCTCGCGATCGGCGTAGACCGCGGCCATGACGCGGCGCGCCGCCTCGCGCCCGCCCTCGCCCGTCGAGGCCGCCAGGATCGCGCGGCAGATCACTCCGGAGAACATGTGCCAGGGCTGCGACAGCAGCCGGACCTTGAGCGTCAGCCGGTCCTCCCCGGCCGCGGCCAGGAGATCGAAGAGCTTCGGGAACGCCCGGGCCGAATAAGGGCAGGTCGGCTCGACGAAGGCCTCGAAGACCCGCGCCCCCTGCCCCCAGATCAGCGGCTCCGCCCGCCAGGCGGCCTGCTGGGCACGCGTCATCCTCTACCCCCGGAATGCGTTCCGGGGCCGCACGGCGCGACCCCGGAACGGTCAGCTAGTTCAGGAGGCCGTTGCCGTCCACGTCGGCGGCGCGGAAGTCCGCGAGCACCTGCACGTCGTACTCGGCCCGGCTCACCACGCCGTCCTTGTCGGTGTCCATGGCGACGAAGAGCTCGGCCGGGATCGCCGACGCCTCCTTCTGGGTCAGCGTGTCGCTGGCGTCGGCGTCGAGCAGGATGAAGACGTTCGAGGTCATCACCCGGTACTCGGTCAGCTCGACCTTCCCGTCGCCGTTGAGGTCGGCGACGTTCAGGTGGTCGCCGGTGATCGCCGGGGTTCCGGCGAAGGCGCCGCCCGCGGCGAAGCTCAGGAAGGCCGCCAGCGCGATGGTTCGGGTCATCTCGTCTCTCCTCACTTGCCGGGGCACTTGAGCATGTGGCCGGCCATGCCGCCCATGGCGGCGCCGGCCGCCTCGAACATGCTGCGCCCGAGCCCGCCGCCGAGCAGGCTGCCGAGCGCCACGCCGGCGACGGCGCCGCCGACGGTCGCCGCGGTGCAGGCGAACTCGTGCTGCTTCGGTTCCGCGGGTTTGGTCTGCGCGCTCGCCGCCCCCGCTGCCAGCAGGGCCGCGAGCCCCACCGCCATGAATATCCGCATCTGTCCTGTCTCCTTGCTTGCGCCGGCTGGCCAACCGGAACCGGCCGCCGACTGCTTCCTTTTGCCTCGCGGGCAAATTCCCCCGACCGGACAGGTGCGCCTGCCGGCAGTTCGTCTCGCTTCGATGAGAAGTCCGCCCGTGCGCCGATTCTACGGCGGGCGATTCGTCCAGTCAATACTTGGTGCTTGCTTTGCGCGCCACAACAATGGCTGACAGGTAACCACTGCCTGTTGCGGAGATCGCGAGCACAGAACCGGCTTCCGGGAATCGACTTGATCGTCTAGATATTGAGCGGTGCTCCTGGGTGAGCGCGTCATCTGGTCAGGGAGCCGAGGTATGGCCAGGCTGGTCGTCATGGGCAACGAAAAGGGCGGCTCGGGCAAGTCGACGACCGCCATGCACCTGATCACGGCGCTGGTCCGCGCCGGGCATTCGGTCGGCGCGCTCGACCTCGACCTCCGGCAGAAGAGCCTGTTCCGCTACCTAGACAATCGCCAGGACTACATGCGTCGGCGCGGGATCGAGCTGCCGATGCCGCGCCGGATCCCGCTCGAGGCGAGCGTCCGCGACAGCCGCGCCGAAGCCGAGGCCGAGGAGGCACAGCGCTTCCAGGCCGCGCTCGCCGAGCTCGCCCCTTGCGACTACGTGGTGATCGACTGCCCGGGGTCCTACTCCACCTACTCGCGGCTCGCCCACGCCAGCGCCGACACGCTGATCACCCCGATGAACGACAGCCTCGTCGACTTCGACATGCTGGCGCGGCTCGACCCGGCGACCGGCCGGGTCACGGGACCGTCGGTCTACGCCGAGATGGTCTGGAAGGCGCGGCAGGCGCGCGCCGCGACCGGGCGCCGGCCGATGGACTGGGTGGTGCTCCGCAACCGCATCGCGACCCTCGACGCGCGCAACAAGCGCCGCGTCGCGGCGGCGCTCGAGGAGCTCGCGCGGCGGATCGGCTTCCGGCTGATCCCGGGCTTTTCCGAACGGGTGGTGTTCCGCGAGCTCTTCCTGTCGGGGCTCACCCTGCTCGACCTCAAGGAGACCGACCCGCAGGCGATCAGCATGTCGAACGTCGCCGCCCGCCAGGAGGTCCGCGACCTCGTGCGCGCGCTCGACCTGCCGGCGGCCTCCGTCGCCGCCTGATGCGGCTGCAGGCCTGCCTGAACGGCGGCCGGACGCGCCGCGACCACCCGGCCGTCCCGCTCACCCCGGCGGCGCTGGCGCGCGACGCCCGCGCGGTTCGCGCGGCCGGCGCCGAGAGCCTGCACTTTCATCCGCGCGACGGCGCCGGGCGCGAGTCGCTGGCGCCGGCCGACGTGGCGGCTGCGCTCGAGGCGGTGCGCGCGGCGGTGCCCGGGATGCCCGCCGGCATCAGCACCGGCGACTGGATCGCGCCCGGCGGCGCCGGCCGGATGGGGGCGCTCCGGGGCTGGACCGTGCTGCCCGACTTCGTCTCGGTGAACCTGCACGAGCCGGACGCCGGCGACGTCATCGCGCTGATGCGGGCGCGCGGCGTCGCCGTGGAGGCCGGGCTTCGGGACGGCGCCGCGGCCCGCCGGTTCGTCGGCGCGCGCTTCCCGCGCTACAGCGTGCGCGCGCTCGTCGAACCGTCGGCCGACTCGCCCGCGGAGGCCGGGCGCGAGGCCCTGGAGGTTCTTGCGATCCTCAGGCAGGCCGAGGTCCGGCTGCCGGTGCTGCTGCACGGCACCGGCAGCAGCGTCTGGGCCATGGTCGCCATGGCGGCCGAGCGCGGCCTCGCGACCCGGGTCGGGCTCGAGGACGGGTGGGAGCTGCCGGGCGGGGCCGTCGCCGCCGGCAACGCGGCGCTGGTCGCGGCGGCAGTGCGGATGCTGGCATGAGCGAAAGCCGTGGCATCGCCGCGCGGCATCGGCAATCCTGCTCCGGCTGGCCGGCTCCGGGTGACCCATGAGCGATCCGCTTCCCGAGCGCCTGACGCTCCGCCGCGCCAGCCGCCGTCCCGGCTGGGTGGCGCTGATACTGCGGCTCCTGCTGGTCTTTGCGCTGATCGGGGTGGCGCTGGCCGTCCACTGGCTGGACCGCGGCGGGCTGCACGACAACACCGGCGAGCCGCTCACCTTCCTCGACGTGCTCTACTTCACCATGATCACCGTGACGACCGTCGGCTACGGCGACATCGTGCCGGTGACGCAGCGGGCACGCCTGTTCGACACCGTGCTGGTGACGCCGATCCGGATCTTCATCTGGCTGATCTTCCTCGGCACCGCCTATCAGTTCCTGCTGCGCAACGTCTGGGAGGGATGGCGGATGAGCCGAATTCAGGGCCAACTGCGGGACCACGTCATCGTCGCGGGCTTCGGCACCAGCGGCAACGAGGCGGTCTGCGAGCTGCTGCGGCGCGGCATTCCGAGCGAGCGGATCGTCGTCGTCGACACCGATCCGGCGGCGCTGGAGCAGGCGGCGGCGCACGGCGTCGCGGTGCTGCAGGGCGACGCGACGCGCAACGCCACGCTCGCCGCGGTCAAGGTCGAGCGCGCCAAGTGCATCGCCGTCGCGGCCGGGCGCGACGACACCACGATCCTCATCGTGCTGACGGCACACGGCATGGCGCCCGGCGTCCCGATCAGCGCCGTGATCCGGGCGGACGACAACGAGGACCTCGCGCGGCAGGCCGGCGCCACCACCGTCATCAACCCGGCGAGCTTCGCGGGGCTCCTGCTCGCCGGCTCGGCCCAGGGGCCGCACCTCGCCGAATACATGACCGATCTCGCGGCCGCCTCCGGCCGCGTCGCGCTCAAGGAGCGCCAGGTGACGCCGGCCGAGGTCGGCCGGCCCCTCGCCGCGATCGGCACCGGCCTCGGGGTGCGGGTCTACCGCGGCGGCAAGGTCTTCGGCTTCTGGGAACCCGAGTCGGGCGCGCTGCAGGCAGGCGACACGATCCTCGAGATCGTCCCGCGCGGCGAACCGCGCCCCGCCTGAAGACCGCGCTCCGAGGGACCCGGCGAGCCGGCCATCCCGTCGTTGACCCCGCAGAGACCTTTGCAAAAGGTCGCATCCCGCTTCCGACTGCGGCTGTCCGCGTGCGGACATTCTACAAGTCATTGAAATATCAAGAAATGACCCGCAGGCGTTAGTGCGGCGTTTACTGTTGGGACGGGCGGCCCGACTCTCGCAGTCTCTTGTCTCATGATCCGGGTGGCTCCTCGGCTGTGAGGGACCCGGCGCGAGCCGCCTGCCCTGCGGTGAACCGCTCTGACGGCAACCCCGCGACTGCCACCGATCCTCGAGGTTCGCCTCGAACCCTCGACGCGAAGTCCCGACGCCGGGACATCCGCGGCAATCGAGTTCCCTATCGAAGCGCCCAAGTATAGCGGGCGGCTTTAAAACCTATCGGGAGCCGGCCGCCCGCGCGGATTCTTCTTGTGCGACATCCCGACCAAGAGCACTCTCTCGGACGGGCGAGCAATCGCCAATAGGTTGTTCTCGGCATCCGACACTCAGTTCCAAGCAGTGATGTGCCTCGTAACCATGCCAAGGGGGGAGACCGCAGTATGGCGCATACCGTTCGTTGGAAGATGGAACTCCTCAGGCAAGATCCGCAGTCCATGGACTCATTGAGCAAGACCACTGGGCTTGAGCGTAACGAGATAAGACAGAACATTGCGGACCATCTGGAGGTGTTCCAGACAAGAGCGGAACTCGAAGCGCAGTTCCAGGATCCAAACATGTATAGTATCAGGAGCGGAAGAAAGTTCATCTTGCACATGCTGGTTGACAGCGAAGTTAAAGGCAGTCCAGGGTACTTCGTCATCGACGTCTATAAGTTCTGGCGCGCGGGGTAGCGCCGGTGGGCAACGAGGCGACGAAGGGCAAGCTGATCGAGGAGGTACTGAAGGCGGCGGGCGATGCCGACGAGGCGATCGACTATTTTTCGATGGCATCGGCGCCCGACGGAGCGGAGCTGATCTATGTCGGCCAACTCGGTAAGGATCGTGCGGCCGCGGAGGCGGAGATCCGGAAGGGGGTAAAGGACGACCGCCTGGTCAAGGCTCTGCTCGTGGCGTGGGACGCCGCACAAGGGTCGGGGCCGCCTACGGCACCCGACGTGACGAAGCCGGGCGACTCCGGTACGGTCAAGACCGTGACCCGGGACGATCCGCCGCCGACCGGGTCGGTCGACGTCACCACCAGCAAGTGGCCCGTCCTGACCGCACGCTTCGAGTCGGAGACGATCCAGTTCAGAATCCCCGACATCCTCAAGAATCCGCCGAGCGACACACACCCGGTTTCCTTCGACCGGCTGGAGTGGTCCGACTGGATCCATGTCGCGCGCCTCTGCAACCTGACCAAGGCGATCCGCCTCGACACGATCTATCTCGGGACAGGGTCGATCCTGCCGGACAAGGTCGCCCTGCGCTGGCGGCCGCAGCCCGGCTCGGGCTTCGTCGACGGCGTGACGCCGCACGACCTGCCGGGCGGCGGCCTGTCGATGAACATCTGCTTCACGGCGGAGGAGGATTCGGCCTTCAAGCAGGGCGTCACCGCCGGGTCGGTGACAGGTGGCTTCTGGCTGGTCAGCGCCACCGCGAGCGCCAGCAGCAAGTCCAAGCTCGCGACGACCTCGCGCAAGCGGCGGCTGTACATGGC
Organism: Amaricoccus sp.; assembly: GCA_046348915.1. Classification (GTDB taxonomy): domain Bacteria; phylum Pseudomonadota; class Alphaproteobacteria; order Rhodobacterales; family Rhodobacteraceae; genus Amaricoccus. The sequence goes on along the minus strand of JAXMDH010000027.1, from coordinate 99,342 downwards.
GCTCAAGGACGTGCATCCAACCTGCCGGCTGCACCTGCGCGAGTGCGTCGAGGCGTCCGATGAATTCAAAACCGCCGTTACGGAGGCGCTGCGCGGAGGCGACGGGCCGGCGTTCCTCGCGCTTCTCGAGCTCGTCGCGAAGTTCGGCCATGCGGTCCCGGAGAACGTCGTCCTCGGCGGCGTCTTCGTCTTCGAGAACTCGAAAACCGTCGAGAAGTGGGAGCGGAGCCGGGAGCAGGAGCTGAAGTCGCAGCTCGAGGTGAGCTTCAAGGCCGCGGCGGCTGGTGGCGGCACCGGGGGAACGGCGCCGGCGCCGAGCGCGGGCTCGACCGTGAGCTACGATGACTCCGGCGGCGACTGGATGTCGCAGGAGCACATGGCCGAGCACATGCGCTCCTATCCGGTCGGCGGCGACATGAATTTGCGGAACCCGGTGGACTGGCGCACCACCGTCATCAATCCGGACGACTGGCGGGTCATCCTGCGCGAGGGCGCGCTGGTGCCGGTCTTCGATTTCCTGCCGGCGGACCTCAAGGCGAGCGTGGAACGGGTCTGGGATACCGGCCGCAAGAAGGCCTGGGGCATCGATCCGGCGCGGCGGACGAACAAGCTGCCGAGCGCGCTCGACTTCTCGGTGCCGCTGTTCTGGACTGCGGCCGGAGTCCAGCAGGTCACGCTGCTCAACCGCTCCTCCAAGACCGTGCTGCAGGCGAAGAACGACGTCCGGGCCACGGTCCCCGCCTACCCGGCACCCGAGGTCATCCCGCCGCAGAACTATGGTGGCTACCACGTGGGGGAGCAGCGATGCCAGATCGTCCCGATCGAGGTCCCGTCGCCGGGTCGGGCGGGCGGCAGCCACTGGACGCATTGCGATCCCGCGCCCCGGCCGCTGCCCGAGCACATGGCCGCCGACGCCCGCGAGTCGGAGGCGCTCTGGCGGCTCGAGTACAGCGGCGATCTCACGATCAAGGACGAGCCGCTCTACTGGCTCGTCACGCAGGACGACGGCTGGATCCTCGCCGCGTTCGACGACGGGCGAAACCAGTGCACCTGGGCGAGCCTGTGGCCGGCGGCGCACAAGGGAGACCTGGCGGGATCGAGCCGCGCCGCCTGGGTGGTCTATCCCGCCGATCCGACCGGCCTGCGCGGGCCCGACTTCGCGCGGACGTTCCTGATCTGGAACCCCGTCGTCGGCGGTTTCCTGAGTGGACCGAAGACCTTGACCGGCAACAAGGGCTGGGTCGAGCCCGAGCATACCTTCGAGATGGTCCGGGCCGTGACCACCTCCATGGGCAGCATGCCTTACACCCATTACGAGCAGAAGTCGGAGCACCATGATCGCCGCGAATACTCCGACGGCACCGAGGAGATGTCTCGGTTGCTTCTCGCCAAGCTGCCCAACGGCGTGGACGAGGTCTACGATCTGCCGGAGGACGACTTCAAGAACCTATGGTGGGATCTGAAGCCTTACCGGAATTGAAGCTGGCCCCGGTCCGAGCGCCCCGCGCCGTCGGTAGTCGATGGCGGGGGCCCATCCCATTCGAGGGCAAGGGCGCCCGGCAGCGGGTGAGAGCATGCCTTTCCACTCGTAAACACCGCGCCAACGCCACAGGCCATATCGTTTTCTCAGCCACTTGCGAAGCTGACCGCACGGTCAACCGACGCCTCAACGCGATCCAGCCCGTCGGAGATCGCTTGTGCGAGCCGGACCCTGTCACCAACACGGAGACCCCGGCCGCGGGGAACGGCCGGGGTCGGCTGAGAGCCTGGTTTGGGGGCGGGCGCTCAGTGGTTCGGGTTGGTGTCGCGAGCGAACTTGGCCGCCGCGATCTCGGTCAGGCTCTTGCCCTGTGCGGTATCGGCCGACAGGCCGGCCGAGGCGACGAGCTGCTCCTGGCCGCCGAAGAACGGCGAGCGGGTCGACATGGCGACGGCGCCGCCCTTGACCGCCTGCTTCTCGTCGCCGCGCGCCTCGCGGTTGAACTTGGCGACCGCGATCTGGTCGAGCGACATGCCGGCCGCCTCGTCCGCCGGGATGCCGGCGACCGCCGCCAGCTGGCTCACGTTGCCGCCCTTACCGGCGATGACGGCGACCGTCTGCTGGTCGTCGGTCCGGGTATCGGCGTTGAACTTGATCGCGGCGGCCTGGGTCAGGCTGAGGCCGTTGCCGGCGACGACCTGGGTGCCGGCGAAGGCGGGAGCCGCGGCGGCGAGCGCGAGAACGGCGGCGGCGATCTTAAGGGTCTTCATGGTCGTGTTCCTTTCTGAATCTGGACTACATCGTTGCTTGGGACGCCGAAGGCCCAACACTTGGCCTTGTCTTCGGCGCCTCGGGTACCTCGCTGGTCCCGATCGCAGTTACGGGTTCTAGACCTGCGTTGTTTCAGGACACACGCAGGCGTGTTTTCAACTGTGGCAGGATCGTTCGCCTACGAACGTTTCAGCGCCCGCGGATGCGCGGGTCGAGCGCGTCGCGCAGCCCGTCGCCGATGAAGTTGATCGAGAGGACCGTCAGGGAGATCGCGAGGCCCGGCCAGATGACCCGTGCCGGGGTCAGCGTCATGAAGTTCGCCCCGTCGAACAGGAGCCGCCCCCAGGTCGGGAAGTCCGACGGGAAGCCGAGGCCGAGGAAGGACAGGGCCGACTCTGTGATGATCGCGCTCGCGACGCCGAGCGTCGCCGAGACCATGATCGGGGACAGCACGTTCGGCAGGATGTGGCGCAGGATGATGCGGTGGGCCGGCGCGCCGACCGACTTCGCCGCCAGCACGAACTCCCGCTCCTTCACTGCCAGCACGTCCCCCCGGACGATGCGGGCGGTGTTCATCCAGGAAGTGATGCCTATGATGAAGACGATGAGGAGGAAGATACCCGTCTCGGGGCCGAAGGCCGCCCTGAGCGTGTCGCGGAAGAGCATGATGACGACGAGGAGCAGCGGCAGCAGCGGGAGGGCGAGAAAGAGGTCGGTCAGGCGCATGAGAAAGCCGTCGAGCCGGCGGAAGTAGCCGGCGACGACGCCGACGAGGGTGCCGACGAAGAGCGAGATCAGCATCGCCGTCACGCCCACCGCCAGCGACACCCGCCCGCCCTGGATTACCTGCGCGAAGAGGTCGCGGCCGATGTTGTCGGTGCCCATCGGATGCCTGAACGATGGCCAGGCGTTGCGCGCCTTGACGTCGATGAACTTCGGGTCGGCGTTCCAGATCCACGGCCCGCAGATCACCAGGAAGAGGATAACCGCGAAGATCAGCACCCCGAGCATGGCGCCGCGGTGGTGGCGGAACTGGAACCAGACGTCGCTCCAGAGGCTGCGCTGGGGCGTGTCGATCGCGGCGGGCGCGGCGAGCGCGGCGTCAGTCATAGCGAATCCGCGGGTCGAGGATGCCGTACAGCACGTCGGCGACCAGGTTGAAGAGCACGATCAGGACGGCGAAGATGAAGGTCAGCGTCTGGACGAGCGGCAGATCGGCGCCCTGGATGCCGGTGATCAGGAGCTGCCCGAGCCCGTTCACCCGGAAGATCTGCTCGGTGATGATGGCGCCGCCGAAGATGTTCGGGATCCCGAGCGCGATCACCGTGACAACCGGAATCAGCGAGTTCCTCAGCACGTGGATCAGCACGACCGCCCGCTCGCGCAGCCCCTTGGCGCGAGCGGTGCGCACGTAGTCCTGCGTCAGGTTGTCGAGCATCGAGGCGCGCATGAAGCGGCTGATCTGCGCGGCGTTGAACAGCGCGAGCACGGTCACGGGCATGATCATCTGCTTGATCTGCAGCCAGAGCGAATGCAGGTCGGTGACCTTGAGGTTGGTGTCGTAGATCGACGGCAGCCAGCCGAGGTTCACCGAGAAAACCACGATGAAGACGAGGCCGGTGAAGAAGGTCGGCACCGAGAAGCCGATCATCGAGAACAGCGTGCCGAGTTGGTCGAACCAGGAATACTGCCGGTAGGCCGAGATCACCCCGATCGGCACGGCGATCAGGATCGCGAGCACGTACGAAAGCCCCACGACCCACAGGGTTTGCGGCAGCCGCTGCGCGATCAGGTCGACGACCGGCGAGCGCGTCTGCCAGCTGATCACCCGCAGCCGGTGCGGGTCGCCGATGGTCCAGCCGGTGAGGGACTGGATGAGGTTCAGCGGCTCGTTGACGAAGAACTGCTGCATCCAGAGCAGATAGCGGACGTGGAAGGGCTCACCGAGGCCGAGGGAGAGGCGGATCTGCTCGCGCACCTCCGGCGGGATCGTCATCGGCAGGTTGGACGTGGGATCCCCCGGTGACAGGTCGAGCAGGGCGAAGATGATGAAGCTGATGACGAGCAGCGTCGGGATCGCGAAGAGCAGCCGCCGGAGCGTGTAGTGAAGCATCGCCGCCGTCACCTTGGCTGACGGGCCGCGGCGAACCGCGGCCCGCGGGGTTCACTTCGCGCGGGACCAGTCGGCGGCGTTCCAGAGCTCGCTGTCCCAGGCATTCATCTTGACGCCCGCCAGCGCCTTCGAGGCCGCCGACAGCCGGCCGCGATGCACGAGCCCGATGAAGGACGGCGAGTTGGCGATCAGGTCGTTGGCCTTGATGATGAGCTTTGCGCGGTCCTCGGGGCTCGAAGTCTTGGCGAGCTCGGCCATGGTCGCGTCGAAGTCCTTGTTGCACCAGCGCGAGATGTTGGCGCCCTGCCACTGGTTGGCCGGGCTCGGCGCCTGGGTGCAGACCCATTCGTTGAGGTACTTCTCCGGGTCGGTGCCATCGAACTCGTTGGCGTACATCTCGACGTCGGCGTAGAACTTCTGCAGCGTGTCGGGCGACCCCGGGTCGGCGCCGAAGAAGACCGAGCCGTCGATGTTGCGGAGCTCGACCTCGACGCCGAGTTCGTTCCACCATTGCTTGATCAGCGCCTGCGCAGCCTGACGGACCGAGTTGGTCGAAGACTGGTAGAGGATCGAGAGCTTCTTGCCGTCCTTGACCCGCACGCCATCCGGCCCCGGCTTCCAGCCGGCGTCGTCGAGGAGCTTCTTGGCGCCCTCCATGTCCTGGGTCATGCACCAGCTGTCGTTGTTCTTAGACGCATTGATCTCCGGCGCCGGGATCAGGTTACAGGTCGGCCGGCCGGCCTCGCCGTAGCCCGTCTCCACCAGGATCTCGCGGTCGATCGCGAGCGACAGCGCGCGCACGACGTTGGGGTCGGTCAGGAAGGGGTGCGGATGCGCCTCTGTCGACCGCTCGGCGCCGAGCGCCGGATCGGGGTCGGTCTGGTTGACCTGCAGCCGCTCGACGAGCGCGCCGAAGGCCGAGATCACCTCGCCCTTCCCCGCGGCGGCCATTTGCGCGAGGATCTCGGGCTCGACCTGGGTGTTCCAGGCGTAGTCGTACTCGCCCGTCTCCAGCACCGACCGCGCCGCGCTGGCCGGGTCGCCGCCGCCCTTGATCACCGCCGTGGCGAAGGCGGGTTTGGCCGGATCGCGGTAGTTCGGGTTGGCGGCGAGCGATACCACGTCGTTGGCCTTGAAGTCGGTCACCATGAACGGCCCGGTACCGACCGGCTTGGTGTTGGCCTCGGTGCAGGTCGGGGCCTTCTCGCCCATGCAGTCGGCAAACTGCTTCTTCTGCAGGATCGGCGACGTCGCGCCGACGAACGGGCCGTAGGGGAATGGCTTCGGCACGCTGAAAGTGATCTTGATCGTCTTCGGATCGACCGCCTCGACGGACTTCACGTCGCTGAAGTTCGACAGCTGCGCGCAGCCGCCCTTGGGGTCGGTGCAGTACTGCCAGGTGAAGACCGCGTCGTCGGCGGTCACCGGCGTGCCGTCCGACCACAGCAGGCCGTCCTTCAGCTTCCAGGTGATCGTCAGCAGGTCACTGGAGACGCCGCCGTTTTCGACCGACGGGATCGAGTCGACGAGATACGGCATCATCGCGCCGGATTCGTCGTAGCGGGCGAGTGGCTCCAAAACCAGACTGGCGCCCTGGATGTCCTTGGTGCCGCTCGACAGGTAGGGCGTCATGATCGAGACCGCCTGCCAGTACAGGATGTTGAGCTGGCCATCGGACCCGCGATCCGCGAGCGCGGCCGAAGCGACCAGCGAGCTCGCCGCCGCTCCCAGAAGGATGTTTCTCAAGCCCATTGTGCGCTCCTCGCTGTTGTCGGACCGCGGCCTTCAGGCCGCAGCTTTCGGTTGATCGTGCAGGTGGCAGGCGACCCGGCGACCCTCGCCCTTGTCGAGCAGCTGCGGCACCTCGACCCGGCAGCGGTCGAAAACCTTGGGGCAGCGGGTCGAGAAGACGCAGCCCGGCGGCGGATCCGCCGGGCTCGGGACGTCGCCCCTGAGGATGATCCGGTTTCGTTTGGCCTCGACCTCGGGATCGGGGCTCGGGACGGCCGAGATCAGCGCCTCGGAATAGGGATGCAGCGGCTTGAGGTAGAGCGCCTCCGCCGGTGCGATCTCGGCGATGCGGCCGAGGTACATGACCGCCACCCGTGTCGCGAGATGACGCACCATCGAGAGGTCGTGGCTGATGAAGAGATACGTCAGCCCGAGCTTCTCCTGCAGGTCCTCGAGCAGGTTCACGACCTGCGCCTGGATCGAGACGTCGAGCGCCGCAATGGGCTCGTCGCAGACGATGAACTTCGGGTTGAGCGCGAGCGCCCGCGCGATGCCGATCCGCTGCCGCTGCCCGCCGGAGAACTCGTGCGGGTAGCGGTTGGCGAAGGCGCGATTCAGCCCGACCGCGTCCATCAGCTCCATAACCCGCGCCCGCCGCTCCGCCCTGCCGAGCTTTGCATGCTCGTCGAGCGGCTCGGCGATGATCGATCCGACCGTCATCCGCGGGTTCAGGCTGGCCTGGGGGTCCTGGAAGATCATCTGCATCCTGGGCCGCAACGCCCGGAGCGCCCCGCCCTCGAGCCGGGCAATATCGCGCCCTTCGAGCTCGATGCGCCCTTCGGTCGGCTGGTAGAGCCGCAGGATCGCTCGGCCCGTCGTCGACTTGCCGCAGCCCGACTCGCCGACGAGCCCGAGCGTCTCGCCGGGGGCGATCTCGAAGCTCACGTCGTCGACCGCCTTGATCTGCCCCGCAAGCCGGCGCAGCACGCCATGGTAGATCGGGAAATACATCTTCAGCCCGGTTACCCGGACCACCGGCTCGGGCGCGACGGCGCGGATCCGGGCAGCGGGCTCACGCGACACGCCGCGGCTCCCCTGTCTCGGGGTCCCACCAGCAGGCTGCGTCGTGTCCGGGTCCGACCGGGATCCGCGGCGGGTTCTCCACCCGGCAACGGTTGAAGACGTGCCGGCAGCGCGGCGCGAACGGGCAGGCCGTCGGCGCCTTCATCATCACCGGCGGCTGCCCCTCGATCGTCCGCAACCGCCGCGCCCGCCCGCCGGTGACGCTCGGCACCGTCTGAAGCAGGGCGCGCGTGTAGGGATGCTGCGGGTTCGAGAAGATGTCGCCGACCGGCCCGTGCTCGACCACCAGCCCCGCATACATCACCATCACCCGGTCGGCGATGCCCGCAACGAGCCCGAGGTCGTGGGTGATCCAGACGATCCCCATCCCGAGCCGGTGCCGCAACTCGCGCACGATCGCGAGGATTTGCGCCTGGATCGTCACGTCGAGCGCCGTCGTCGGCTCGTCGGCGATCAGCAGCTTCGGGTCGCAGCTGAGTGCCATCGCGATCATCACCCGCTGGCGCATGCCGCCCGAGAACTGGTGAGGATAGTCATCGAGCCGTCGGCGCGCGTCCGGTATCCCGACCAGCGACAAGAGCTCGGCCGCACGATCCCGCGCCTGCGCCTTCGACAGCCGCATGTGCACCCGGATCGGCTCGACGAGCTGGTAGCCGACCGTGAAGACCGGATTGAGCGACGTCATCGGATCCTGGAATACGAAGCCGATCTCGCCGCCCCGGAGCTCGCGCAGCGCGCGTGCCGACATCGTCCGGACCTCGCGCCCCTGGTAGAGGATCGATCCGCCGACGACCTCGGCGGGCGGGCTCGGCAGCAGCCCCATCAGCGACATCATCGTGACCGACTTGCCCGACCCGCTCTCGCCGACGACGCCCAGAAGCTCGCCCGGGCCGATCGCGAAGCTGACGCCGTTGACCGCATGCACCGCCCCGTCGCGGGTGGCGAACACCGTCCGGAGATCGGTGACCTCGAGGACGGGTGCGGGTCCGTCAAGCATCCATGACCCCCTGACTGCAGCGGTCCGCTCGTCACTAAACAGCAGAAAACCAACGGCGACAACGGGGAAACCTCCGGTTGACGCTGCCCCGTTCGGCTCGCAGATTGGGGTCGTTCGTCGAAGGATCGAGCATGGCTCCCGCGCCCTCCCCGCGCGAAATGCTGGCACGGCTGGTCGCATTCCCGACGGTCTCGACCCAGTCGAACCTGCCGCTTGTCGGCTTCGTCGAGGCATGGCTGGCGGAGCTCGGGGTCGCCAGCATCCGTGTGCCCGACCCGACCGGCACCAAGGCCGGATTGCTGGCGCTTGTGGGTCCGGCGGCCGAAGGCGGCGTCGTTCTCAGCGGCCATACCGATGTTGTCCCCGTTACCGGCCAGCCCTGGACCGGCGACCCATGGACGCTTCGCGAAGCGGGCGGCCGGCTCATCGGCCGCGGGACCTGCGACATGAAGGGCTTCGTCGCTGCCGCGCTGGCGCTCGTCCCCGAGATGCTCGCCGCCGGCCTGAAGCGCCCCATCGTCCTCGCGCTGACCTGCGACGAGGAGATCGGGTGCCTCGGCACGCCGCCCTTGATCGAGGCGATGCTCGCGGCCTGGCCGCGGCCGGCGGCGGTCATCGTCGGCGAGCCCTCCGAGATGCGGGTCGTCGTCGGCCAGAAGGGCAGTTGGGGGTTTCGCGCCCAGGTGCGCGGCCACGAGGTGCACTCGAGCCTCCTCCACACGGGCGTCTCGGCCGTGATGGAGGCCGCGAGCCTGATCGACTGGATGGCCGGGCTGATGGCGGAATCCGCCCGCAGCACGCCCCCGAACGGCTTCGACCCGCCCTATACCACAGTCCACGTCGGGATGATCTCGGGCGGGACCGCCAACAACATCACCGCCCGCGACTGCACGTTCTCGGGCGAGGTCCGCCTGCTGCCGGACGAGTCCGAGAACGACTGGCGCGAGCGCATTGAGGCCGAGGCCGCACGGCGGCAAGCGGCGCTGCAGTTCCGCCACCCGCACGCGTCGATCGCCTTCGCGACGCGGATGTCGCTGCCGGGCTTCATCGCCGATCCTGCCGCGGAGCAGCTGGCGCGCGAGCTGACCGGCGACCACGAAAGACACCTTGTCAGCTACCAGACCGAGGCCGGCCACTTCCAGGCGCACGGCCTGCCGACGGTGATCTGCGGCCCGGGCTCGATCGCCCAGGCGCACCAGCCGGACGAATTCATCACGGCGGAGCAGCTCGATGCCGGCTCCGCCTTCATCCGCCGCCTCATCGGCCGTCTCGCGGCCTGAAAGGAGCTACTCATGCCGGTCATCAACCGCATCGCGGCCCTCGCGCCGGAGATCGCCGAGTGGCGCCGCGATATCCACCAGCACCCGGAGGTCGAATACGACGTCCACCGCACCGCCGGCGTCGTCGCGGACAAGCTGCGAGGGTTCGGCTGCGACGAGGTCGTGACCGGGATCGGCCGCACCGGCGTCGTCGGCGTGATCCGCGGCCGCGCGAACGGCTCAGGGCGCGTCATCGGCCTTCGCGCAGACATGGACGCGCTGCCGATGGCCGAAACGTCCGGCCTGCCCTGGGCATCGCGCACGCCGGGCAAGATGCACGCCTGCGGCCACGACGGGCACACGGCGATGCTGCTCGGCGCGGCGCAGTATCTCGCAGAGACCCGCAACTTCGACGGTACGGTCGTCGTCATCTTCCAGCCGGCGGAGGAGGGCGGCGCCGGCGGCCGGGCGATGGTGGAGGACGGGCTGATGGAGCGCTTCGGCATCGAGGAGGTCTACGGCATGCACAACATGCCCGGCGCCCCCGTCGGGACCTTCGCCATCCGTTCGGGGTCGCTCCTCGCCTCGTCGGACGAGTTCACCATCCGGCTGACCGGCCGCGGCGGCCACGCGGCGCAGCCGCACCAGGCGATCGACACGGTGCTCGTCGGCAGCGCGATCGTGCTGGCGCTGCAGTCGGTCGTCGCGCGCAACGCCGACCCGCTGACCCCCGCGGTGATCTCGGTGACGAGCTTCCGCACGGAGAGCGACGCCTTCAACATCATACCCGAGCACGTCGAATTGCGCGGCACGGCACGCAGCCTCGACCCGGCGACCCGCGACCTGATCGAGAGCGGGATGCGCCGGGTGGTCGAGGCGACCGCCGCCGCCTACGGCGCACACGCCGAATTCGCCTACAGCCGAAACTACCCCGTGACGGTGAACAGCGAGGCCGAGACCGTCTTCGCCACCGGCGTCGCGGTCGAGGTGGCGGGCGAGGGCCGGGTAAACCCTGCGGTGCCGCCGATCATGGGAGCCGAGGACTTCTCGTTCATGCTGAACGCCCGCCCCGGCGCCTTTATCCTGATGGGCAACGGCAACACGGCGAACCTGCACCACCCGGCCTACGACTTCAACGACGAGGCGATCCCGCTTGGCTGCTCCTACTGGGCGCGGCTCGTCGAGACGGCGATGCCGGCGAGCTGATGCCGTGGCCCGGAGCAGCAGCCTCGGGGGAGCCTTGTCCACGTGCGGACAAAGGCCTAAGTTGTTGACAGGTAACAATATTAAAGAAATCCAGAAAGCTCTGCGCAACCTTTGTTCAGCTCTGGAGGTCGCTGGATGTTGAAATCCTTTACGCGGCCAGTGCTTACTTCATCTCTACTCGACCGTGGCGTTAACGAAGGGAGTATTCGCAGGGTTCCGCCTACTCCGACCAGCGTGGCCAGCCAGCCGAGCCCACGAGCGCAAAGATCGGCCCCGTGGCCCCGTGGTCCCGCGAACCGCGCTTACCCCCTGCCTCCCGCGAGTCTGCCACAATCGCTTCCCGCCTCAGGGCAGGTTGTCGAAGCCGTCGCGCAGCGCCTTGCTCCAGCTATCCGACAATCGGGCGAAGTCCGGGTCGCCCGCCTCGACCCGCTCGCGCGTCGCGATCCGGCAGGCGTCGCGGCGGATGGTGATCAGGTCGAGCGGCATCCCGACCGAGAGGTTCGAGCGCAGCGTCGAGTCCATCGAGATCAGCACCGCCTTGCGCCCGTCCTCCAGGCTGGTCGCGGGACGGATGACGCGATCGAGGATCGGTTTGCCGTACTTGTGCTCGCCGATCTGCAGGAAGGGCGTGTCGTCGGTCGCCTCGATGAAGTTGCCTTCGCGGTAGATCAGGAACAGCCGCATCTGCCCGCCGCGCCGCTGGCCGGCGAGCAGCATCGAGGCCGACGCCGAGGCGTCGGAGCGCTTCATCCGCTCGTCGACATCGACGTAGACCTCGTTGAGCGTGCGGCCGACGATCTCGGCTACCTCGAGCATGCTGCCGGCCTGCATGATCGAAGTCTTGTCGCCTGCGTCGGCGCGGGCGATCTCGTGGTTGAGCTTGGCGATGACGGTCTGCGTGACCGAGAGGTTGCCGGCGGTCAGCAACACGATCACCCGCTCGCCAGGCTCCTGGAAGACATACATCTTGCGGTAGACCGCGATGTTGTCGAACCCCGCGTTCGTGCGGGTATCGGACAGCATGACGATGCCGGCATCGAGCAGGAGGCCCACGCAATAGGTCATAGGAGCCTCCGACGGCGCTGCGGCGCCGGCACCCGCCGGCAACCTTCTGTAGCGCCCTTGGAGGCCGGTATGCCAGCGGGTAGCCGTCGTCGCGGTCGGCGACCGGAGAGACTGTCAGCCGCGTCTGGCGGCGTCGATCTTCGCGACGTCGATCTTCTTCATCTGCATCATCGCCTCGAATGCGCGTCGGGCTTCGTCGCCGCCAGCGGCCATCGCCTCGGACAGCGTCCGTGGCGTGATCTGCCACGACAAGCCCCACTTGTCCTTGCACCAGCCGCAGGCGCTCTCCTGGCCTCCGTTGCCGACGATGGCATCCCAGAGCCGGTCGGTCTCCTCCTGATCATCCGTGGCGATCTGGAACGAGAACGCCTCGCTCTGCTTGAAAGCCGGCCCGCCGTTCAGGCCGATGCAGGGAATGCCGGCGACGGTGAACTCGACTGTCAGCACGTCACCCGCCTTGCCGGAGGGAAAGTCGCTCGGCGCGCGGTGCACGGCCGTGACCGTGCTGTCAGGGATCGTCTCGGCATAGAAGCGGGCTGCCGGCTCGGCATCCTTCTCGTACCACAGGCAGATGGTGTTCTTCGGAATTGCCATCACTTCTCCTTTCACGTCGATTGCGAATGAAACGCCCTCGCCGCTGGAGCGATCCCGCCGGCGCTACTGCTGCGCGGCGACCGTCACGGCGACGTCCATCGCCTCAATGCCGCCGCCGCGGGAGACCCCGCGGATCGGCGCAGCCTCGCGGGCGTCGCGACCGGAGCCGAGGCGGATGTAGCGCTCGTCCGGGCAGCAGCGGTTCGCCGGATCGAACCCTATCCAGCCGAGGCTCTCGTTGTGGATCTCGGCCCAGGCATGCGCCGCCTCGCCCACTTCGTCTCCGTTGCCATTGCCGGTCAGGAGGTAGCCGGTCACGTAGCGCGCGGGCATGCCGGCGGCATGCGCGAGGGTGATCAGCACATGGGCGTGGTCCTGGCAGACACCGCGACCGAGCTTCAGCGCCTCGGCGGCGGTGGTCTGGGGGCCGGTCGCGCCCGGCTCGTAGGCGATGGCGTCGGCGACCGCCGCCGACAGCCGGTGCGACCGGTCGAGCGGGCCGAGATCCTCGAGCCCTTCGAGCGCCGCGTCGCGCAGCTCGAGCAGCGGCCGCGTGGGCGTCGTCGCCGTGGTCGCCTGGCGATAGGCCTGCGGCCAGATGACCTCGCGGTGGCCGCGCAGCACCCCGGACGTATCGATGGTCTCGACCGTGCCCTCGACGACGACGGCGATCCGATCGACCGGTCCCTGCACGGTCATCGTCGTCACCCCGTCGCCGGCACCGTCGACGAAGCTGGCGCCGAAGACGGCACCCTCGGCCGTCACCGACCAGTCGCGTACCCGCTGTCCGGCGTTGGACGCCGGGGTCAGCCGGTGGCTCTGGGTGACGAAGCGCATCGGCTTGTCGAAGTGATAGAGGGTGCTGTGGCGGACGGTCAGGCGCATCACTGGACCCCGAACAGGTAGACGTCGGCCACGTCCTGGCCGAGCGCCCCGTTCTGCTGGATGAAACGGGTGAGGAACTCGTGCAGCCCCTCGCGGATGATGTCCGCGACGTCGGCCTCGGCGAGCTCGCCCAGCATCGCGTGGACACGCTCGTTGGCGTGGGTGCGGCTGCCGTAGGCATTGGCGAGCCGGCTGAGGTGGTTGCCGACCTGGTCGAGGCAGTGCAGCAGCGAGCGCGGGCAAGCGCGGTTGAGGATCAGGAAGTGGGCGATCTTGCGCGGCGAATACTCGCCGCCGTAGGACCAGTGGAAGGCGCGGTAGGCCGAGAGCGCGCGCAGGAGCGTCGTCCACTGGTAGGTGTCGATCGAGCCGCCGACCATGTCGGTCGTCGGCAGCAGCACGTAGTATTTGACGTCGAGCAGCCGGGCGGTGTTGTCGCCGCGCTCGAGGTAGTAGCCGATGTTGAGGAAGTCGTAGCCGTCGTTCTGCAGGTGCGTGCCCTCGGCCGCGCCACGCAACAGCGCCCCCTGGCGCTTGGTCCAGTCGCAGAGCTGCGGCAGGAGCGCCGTCGAGCGCGGCCGGCGCTCGATCTCGCGCAGCTCGAGGTAGGCTCCGTTCAGCGCGTCCCACATCTCGGTTGTCAGCGCGGTGCGCACGGCGCGCCCGTTCTGCCGCGCGGTTTCGATCGCCGAGACGACCGACGAGGGGTTCTCACGGTCAAAGAACAGCCAGGTCTCGACGTCGCGCTGGCGGAAGCTCTCGCCGAACTTCCTCTCGAATCCCTCGGACGAGCCGGCGGCGGCGACGAGCGAGGCCCATTCGTTGCGGTAGCCCTCGCCGGCCGAGGGCATCAGCGCCATCCGGTAGCCGACCTCGAGCAGGCGCGCCATGGTCTCGGCTCGCTCCATGTAGCGGGCGAGCCAGTATAGATTCTCGGCGGTGCGGCTCAGCATCAGTCGGCCAGCACCCAGGTGTCCTTCACGCCGCCGCCCTGGCTTGAGTTGACCACGAGCGAGCCCTCCTTGAGCGCGACCCGGGTGAGGCCCCCGGGACAGAGGTGGATTTCGCGACCGACCAGGCAGAAGGGGCGCAGGTCGACGTGGCGCGGCGCCAGCCCGTCGCCCTCGAAGGTCGGGCAGGTCGAGAGCGCCAGCGTCGGCTGGGCGATGAAGTCGGACGGGTTGGCCTTGATCCGCTCGGCGTAGGCGGCGATCTGCTCCCGCGTCGACTTCGGGCCGACGAGCATCCCGTATCCGCCCGAGCCGTGCACCTCCTTCACCACCAGCTCGGCGAGGTGCTCGAGGACGTACTGGCGGTCCGACGGGTCGGCGCACTTCCAGGTCTGCACGTTCTTCAGGATCGCGTTCTCGCCGAGGTAGAAGCGGATCATCTCGGGGACGTAGGTGTAGACCGCCTTGTCGTCGGCGACCCCGGCACCGGGCGCCGAGCAGATCGCGACTCCGCCCGAGCGATAGACGTTCATCAGGCCGGGGACGCCGAGCATCGAATCGGGGCGGAAGCAGAGCGGGTCGAGGAACGAGTCGTCGATGCGGCGGTAGATCACGTCGACCTTCCGCGGCCCCTCGGTGGTGCGCATGTAGACGAAGTCGCCCTGCACGAAGAGGTCCTGCCCCTCGACGAGCTCGATCCCCATCTGGTCGGCGAGGAACGAGTGCTCGTAGTAGGCGCTGTTGAACGACCCCGGCGACAGGATCACGCTGACGGGATCGCCCTCGGTCTTCGGGGGCGCGACGCTGGCGAGGGTGCGGCGAAGCCGCGACGGATAATCGTCGACCGGCTCGATGCGGCTGGTGCGGAAGAGCTCGGGAAACATCCGCATCATGATCTCGCGGTTCTCCAGCATGTAGGAGACGCCGGAGGGCGTGCGGCAGTTGTCCTCGAGCACGAAGAAGTCGTCGGGGCCGGTGCGGACGAGGTCGATGCCGACGATGTGCGAATAGACCCCGGCCGGCGGGTCGATGCCGACGACGGCGGGCTCGTATGCCTCGTTCTGAAACACGAGGTCGGCGGGGATCACCCCGGCGCGCACGATCTCGGCGCGATGGTAGACGTCCCAGAGGAAGGCGTTGAGCGCCCGGGCGCGCTGCTTGACCCCGCGCTCGAGCCGGCGCCACTCGGACTCGGTGAAGACGCGCGGCATCATGTCGAAGGGGATCAGCCGCTCGGTGTCGCCGCCTTCGCCGTAGACCGCGAAGGTGATGCCGATGCGGCGGAAGAGCGCCTCGGCCTCGTGCTTCTTCTGGATCAGGGTCTCGGGCGAGGTCGCCTTGACCCACTCCAGCAGGCGCTCGTAGGCGGGGCGCACCCGATCGCCGTCGAACATCTCGTTGAACGTCGCGATGCCCGCCTCCCCCGACAGCTGCCGGGTCACTAGAATCGACCGTCCGGAAAAACGCAAGCCGCATCCCGGTGCACGGTGGGCGGCTGGTGATCCTCCGATAACCGTCGTCGACGTCAGCTGCCACTTTCCTGGGCAGCCCGCCCTTATTGACCTGTCGGAACGGCCTGGCGCGCAGCAGGCACTACCGGCGATCGTCGTCGTCGGGCCGCCCCACCCCGCGGAAGACGGCGCGAAACGGCAGTGCCCAGAGGACGCCGAGGCCGACGTAGACGAGGAGCTCGACCAGCGGGCGGGGCCTGTCGAAGCGATCGACGATCGTCACCGCCGCCACCACGTAGAGCGGCATCCCGACGAGCAGTATGACGAGCGACCAGCGCCGGCGGGTGCGCCAGGAAAGTCTCATCGCCTCATCCGGCGAAGGGGTCGGTGACGAGGATGGTGTCGTCGCGCTCGGGACTTGTCGAGAGAAGCGCGACCGGGCAGCCGATCAGCTCCTCGATGCGGCGGACGTACTTGATCGCCTGCGCCGGGAGCTCGGCCCAGGACCGGGCGCCGGCGGTTGTTTCCTGCCAGCCCTCCATGGCCTCATAGACCGGCGTCACCCGCTCCTGCAGCGCCGCGGCGGTCGGCAGGTGGTCGAGGCGGGTTCCGTCGAGGTCGTAGCCGACGCAGATCTTCAGCTCCTCGAAGCCGTCGAGCACGTCGAGCTTGGTCAGCGCGATGCCGGTCACGCCCGACGTGATGCAGGTCTGCCGCACCAGCACCGCGTCGAACCACCCGCAGCGGCGCTTGCGGCCGGTCACGGTCCCGAACTCGCGGCCGCGCTCGCCGAGCCGCTGTCCGACGGCGTCGTCGAGCTCGGCCGGGAACGGCCCCTCGCCGACCCGCGTGGTGTAGGCCTTGACGATGCCGAGGACGAAGCCGATTGCCCCCGGGCCCATGCCGGTGCCGGTCGCGGCCATGCCGGCGAGCGTGTTCGAGGAGGTGACGTAGGGGTAGGTGCCGAAGTCGATGTCGAGGAGCGAACCCTGCGCCCCCTCGAAGAGGATGCGCTTGCCCTCGCGGCGCTTCTCCGCCAGCACGCGCCAGACCGGCGCCGCGAAGGGGAGAACCCTCGGCGCTACCTCGGCCAGGTCGGCCGTGAGCGCGACGCGGTCGATCGGCTCGGCGCCGAGGCCGCGGCGGAGCGCGTCGTGGTGTGCGAGCAGCCGGTCGAGGCGGGTCTCCAGCGTCGCGGCGTCGCCGAGATCGGCGACGCGGATCGAGCGCCGCCCCACCTTGTCCTCGTAGGCCGGGCCGATGCCCCGGCCGGTCGTCCCGATCTTGGCCGCACCGGCGGCCTCCTCGCGCATCCGGTCGAGATCCTGATGCAGCGGCAGGATCAGCGGGGTGTTCTCGGCGATCATCAGGTTTTCGGGCGAGATCGCGACGCCTTGCGCCGCGAGCTTGTCGATCTCCGCGAGGAGCGCCCAGGGGTCGAGCACGACGCCGTTGCCGATCACGCTGAGCTTGCCCGGCCGCACGATCCCGGACGGCAGCAGCGACAGCTTGAAGACCTGGTTTCCGATGACGAGCGTGTGGCCGGCGTTGTGGCCCCCCTGGAAGCGGGCGATCACGTCGGCGCGCTCCGACAGCCAGTCGACGATCTTGCCTTTGCCCTCGTCGCCCCACTGGGCGCCGACCACCACCACGTTGCCCAAGCGACCCTCCCTCGGCGTCCGGCCCGGGTATATAGCCGCGGGGCGCGCCGCTCGAAACCCTCAATCCATGTCGGATGCAGGCGGCCCATTTGCCGTCTCCGGCGATCGCGGGCGGCCCGCGGACCGGCCCGACCGCCCCTGACGGTTGACCGCATCCCCGTGCCGGGTAGGGATCACGCGCGACCGAAGCGCGCCTCCGGCGGCTGGGTCGAGGGACCGACATGGGCATCCATCCAGGCCATGACCTCGCGTGAGCGGTCCCAGAGGGAACGAGCGAAGTCGAGCGGCCGGCGGCCGTCGAGGGTCTCGGCCGGCCCGAGTTCATCGCCGGCGAGCAGATCCTTCATGCGCAGGAGGTCGATCCGCGGGCTGTCCTTCGGGACGCCGCGCGGCGCCGCCTTGAGACTCTCGCCCCATAGCGTCACGCCGGAAGCGCACATGCGGCCGACGGCAGCATCGAGCTCGACGCCTTCGGCCGCGAGCACCGCGGCGCGAAAGCGGGCGAGCTGGTCCGGCGCCATCCGCCAGTAGCCGCTACCGGCGTGCAGCCCGTCGGCGCCGATCGAGACATAGAGGCCCGACTCGCCGCCAGGGACGCGGATCACCCCGTAGCTGTGGTCCTTGTAGGGCGACTTGTCCTTGGAAAAGCGCGTGTCGCGGTGTGGGCGGAAGAGTTTGGCGCTGGCGCCGAGGTCCTCGGCCACCTCCTCGAGCAGCCGTCCCAGCGGGTCGCGGACGTGGCTCTCCCAGACGGATCTGTTCGTCTCGAAGTATCGCTTCGAGTTGTCTGCCGCGAGTCCGCGGAACCAGTCGATAGCCTTCGGGCCGAAGCCCACGAACGGTGCGAGCACGGAAGGACCTCCCCGCACCGTTCGCTTAGGCCCGGCGCCAGCCCCACGCAAGCGCCGGATCCGGTGTCACGCGATGAAGCGGGTCGCCATGACGTTGATCTCGGCTGCGTCGAGCTCGTTGCCGACGAGGAACCCAGGCAGCTCGGCCGCGCCGTTCGGGTTCGTCAGCGTCTGCTGCGCCATGCGGCGCACCCATGCCTCGGGGGCATAGAGGCGGATCGCCTTGAGCGCCTGCTCCTGGTGGCGGGCCCGCCCGGCAATCGTCTCGAGCTCCTCGAGGATGACCTCGAGCGCGACATCGAGCGCCGCCGATCCACCGCCCTCGACCGTGTCGTAGGCGGCCACGGCCCGTCGGCGCAGGTCGCGCCGCGCCTTCGCACGGCTGCGCTCGCCGACCTCATCGTCGAGCCGCGGGAGCACAGCTCGGGCGGTGTCGTGCGAGCGATCGCCGAGACGGCCGAAGAGCGCCAGCATGGCCGCACGTACCGCGCCGGGCGGTCCGGCGCGGTCGTGGCCGGGGGCCAGCGGAGCGTAGTCGGTGCGCGACATCGTGAGCCTCCTCCAAGCGTGGCCGGCAGCGGCCGCCGGCTAATCACGACATAGCTGATCGAGATTATCAACAGAAATTTCACGAGGTGCTTTTTGCAGGCGTAGCAACCTGTTCCGCGAGATCCCGCAGGCAACGCGGAACAGGTCCGAGCCGAATCGCCGACGATCGCGGCTCGCGCTGGCAGCCTCAGATCTGCCGCGGGACGGGAAGATCGAACCACGTCGGGCCGCCGTCGCAGAGCCCGTCGGAGAGGACGAGGATGCGTTGGCGGGCTGCGTCGTAGTGGATCGCCTCCGGCTTCAGCTCCTTGTCGTCGCAGCCGCCGAGATCGGCCCGCAGCGCCACCCCCTCGAGGTCGAGGCGCGCCAGGGGCCGGGTCTCCGCGCCCTGCCGTCCCAGTCGAGCAGCACCCAGCCGGCGCAGGCATCGGCCGGGTTGTCGCCGGGTCCGGCCAGGAGCAGGAAGCCGCCGCCGACGGCGGCCATGTCGCGCAGGCCGCGCCCGGGTCCGACCTCGACGTCGACGACGTGCGGGTCGGGGTCGCCGGCGCCGAAGAGCGCGTCGGCTGCGACGTCGAGAAGCCGCGGGAGAATAGCATTATATTTCAATTGCTTGCTATTTGCCCGATAGCGTTCGGGGGATCGCCCCGAGCGTCGGAGCGGCCGCTCCCAGAGGGAGCGGCCCCGGACTCAGAAGCGCAGCGCCTTGGCCTGGCGGATCTGCGGCAGGGTCTCGATGGCGCCGAGGGCGGCGGGGGCGATTGCCTCGTCGACGCCGAGGAGCGCGATCGCCTCGCCGCTCTTCTGCGCGCGGCCGAGCGCGAAGGTGGCGATGTTGATACCGAGGGCACCGAGCTTGGTCCCGAGCGCGCCGATGTAGCCCGGCGTGTCGGTGTTGGTGGTGTAGAGCATGAAGCGCATCGGCTCGGCCTCGAGGTTGATCCCCTTGATCTGGATGAAGCGGGGGCGGCCGTCGGAATAGATGGTGCCGGCGACCGAGCGAGTCTGCTGCTCGGTGGCGACGACGAGCCGCATGTAGGAGCCGAAGGCGCCCTGGGCATCCTTGCGGGTCTCGGTGATCAGGATACCGCGCTCGCGGGCGACGACCGGTGCCGAGACCATGTTGACACCGCCCTCGCCGACCAGCGGCTTCAGGAGGCCGGCGGTCAGGGCGGCGGTCAGGGGCTTGAGGTTCAGCTGGCCGACCTCGCCCACATACTCGATCTCGATCTCGCGAATCGGGCTGTCGGTGACCTGGCCGGCGAAGCTGCCGAGCATGCCGGCGAGGTCGATCCAGGGCTTGAGGATCGGGGCTTCCTCGGCCGTCACCGAGGGGGCGTTGAGGGCGTTGGAGATGGCGCCCTGCATCAGGTAGTCCGACATCTGCTCGGCGACCTGCAAGGCGACGTTCTCCTGCGCCTCGGTGGTGGCGGCGCCGAGGTGGGGGGTGCAGACGACGTTCGGGGCGCCGAAGAGCGGATTGTCCTTGGCCGGTTCCTCGGTGAAGACGTCGAAGGCGGCGCCCGCGAGGTGGCCCGACTTGAGCGCCTCGGCCACGGCGGCCTCGTCGACGAGGCCGCCGCGGGCGCAGTTGATGAGCCGCGCGCCGGGCTTCATCTTGGCGACGCGCTCGGCGGAGATGATGCCGGCGGTCTTCTCGGTCTTCGGGACGTGCAGGGTGACGACGTCGGCGCGCGCGAGGAGCTCGTCGACGTCCTCGATGCGCTCGACGCCGAGCTGCACCGCGCGGTCGGCGGAGAGGAAGGGATCGTAGGCGATCACCCTCATCTTGAGGCCTATCGCGCGGCTGGCGACGACCGAGCCGATGTTGCCGCAGCCGATGAGTCCGAGGGTCTTGCCGGTGAGCTCGGTGCCCATGAACCGCGACTTCTCCCACTTGCCGGCCTGGGTCGAGGCGTCGGCGGCGGGGATCTGGCGGGCGGTCGCGAACATCATCGCGATCGCATGCTCGGCGGTGGTGATCGAGTTGCCGAAGGGGGTGTTCATCACCACGATCCCCTTGGCGGAAGCGGCCGGAATGTCGACGTTGTCGACGCCGATGCCGGCGCGGCCGATCACCCGCAGGTTGGTCGCCTTCGCGATGATGTCGGCCGTCACCTTGGTCGCCGAGCGGATCGCGAGGCCGTCGTAGTTGCCGATGATCTCGGCGAGCTTCGCCTTGTCCTTGCCGAGCTGCGGCTGGAAGTCGACTTCGACGCCCCGATCCTTGAAGATCTGCACGGCGGCGTCGCTGAGTTCGTCGGAAATGAGCACCTTGGGCATGGGATACACCTCTGCGGTCGGCAGGCGCCCCTTTCGAAGGGTGGCGGCCCGCCGTTGAACGGGGGAATGGAGATCAGGCGCGGGCGGCGGCGAAGGCCCAGTCGAGCCAAGGCCCGAGGGCCTCGACGTCGGCCGTGTCGACGGTGGTGCCGCACCAGACCCTGAGGCCCGGCGGCGCGTCGCGGTAGCCGGCGATGTCGTAGGCCACGCCCTCGGCCTCGAGGAGCTTGGTCATCGCCTTGACGAAGTCACGCTGCGCGGCCTCGTCGCGGCTGGCGATCTCCGGGTCGACGATCGAGAGGCACACCGAGGTGTTCGACCGCGCCGCCGGGTCGGCGACGAGGTTCGCGACCCAGGGCGTGCGGTCGACCCACGCCTGGAGCGCCGCGGCGTTCGCGTCGGCGCGGGCGCGGGTGGCGGCGAGGCCGCCGATCGCTTCCATCCAGTCGAGCGCGTCGACGGCGTCGGCGACACACAGCATCGACGGAGTATTGATCGTCTCCCCGGCGAAGATGCCCTCGATGAGCTTGCCGCCCTTGGTCAGCCGGAAGATCTTCGGCAGCGGCCGCGGCGGTGTGAACGATTCCAGCCGCTCTACGGCCTGGGGGGAGAGGATGAGGATGCCGTGAGCGCCCTCGCCGCCCATCGCCTTCTGCCAGGAGAAGGTGGTGACGTCGAGCTTCGCCCACGGCAGATCCTGCGCGAAGGCGGCCGAGGTCGCGTCGCAGAAGGTCAGCCCCTCGCGGTCGTCGGCGATCCAGTCGCCGCTCGGGACGCGGGCGCCGGAGGTGGTCCCGTTCCAGGTGAAGCACACGTCCGCGTCTTTCCTGACCTGGCCGAGGTCGGGGAGCGCGCCGTAGGACGCCTTCAGCACACGGGCGTCGGCGAGCTTCAGCTGCTTGGTGCCGTCTGTGGCCCAGCCTTCGCCGAAACTCTCCCAGGCGAGGATGTCGACCGGGCGGGCGCCGAGCATCGACCACATCGCCATTTCGAAGGCACCGGTGTCGGATGCGGGGACGATGCCGACCCGGTAATCCTGCGGTACCCCCAGGAGGCGGGCCGTGCGGTCGATCGCGTCCTTGAGCTGCGCCTTCGGCTTCGCGGCGCGGTGCGAGCGGCCGAGGAAGGCGCGGGCGGCGACCGCCTCGGCGCTCCAGCCCGGGCGCTTGGCGCAGGGGCCCGAGGAGAACTCGGGACGGGAAGGACGGACTCCGGGCTTGACGGGGGCCGCGACGACCGCGGCGGGTGCTTGGCTCATCGGCCAGCTCCATGGTCAGGGCGATGTTCCTGAGTGCGCCCCGCTCGCCCTCATCGGGGACGCGCCCGCCGTCCGGATAGGCGATTTCACGACGGCTGCCAAGGGGGTCGGCGCCGCGGCCGGGCTGCGGCGCGGTGACGCCCTCTGGCGTCCGGACGAGCGACGGTGCATCAACCGGCATGACAGACACCCGCCCTGCCCCGACACCGCTCGCCTGGCTCCTGCTCGTCACCCTCGGGGTGATCTGGGGCGGGTCGTTCCTGGCCATCGCGATCGCCCTCGATGGCTTCGGGCCGCTCTGGATCGCGGCGTCCAGGATCGGCATCGCCGCGGTCATCCTGGTCGCGCTTGCCTTCGCCACCGGCCAAGGGCTGCCCGCCACCGGGACGCGGACCGGACGGCGGATCTGGCTGCACTGCCTCGGCATGGGGCTCCTGTCGAACGCGGTGCCGTTCGCGCTGCTCAGCTATGCCGAGCAGCGGGTCAGTTCGGGCTTCGCGGGGATCTCGATGGCCGTGGTTCCGCTCTTGGTGCTGCCGCTCGCCCACGTCTTCGTGCCGGGCGAGCGGATGACCTGGGCGAAGACGGCCGGGTTCGCCGCAGGCTTCGCGGGCGTCGTGCTCCTGATCGGGCCGATCGGCGGCGGTCCCGGCGACGCGGGAGGCGCGGCGCGGCTCGCCTGCATCGCCGCCTCCTGCTGCTACGCCTGCGGCGCCATCGTCACGCGGCTCGCGCCTCGGGGGCCCTACCTTGCGTTCGGTGCCGGCGGGCTGCTCGCCGCGGCGGCGATGATCCTGCCCGTCGCCTTGGCGGTGGAGGGCCTGCCTGCCTGGCCGGGGGTGCCCCCCCTCGTGGCGGTCCTGTACCTCGGGGTCTTCCCCACAGCGATCGCGACGGTGATGCTGGTTTTCGTCGTCCAGTCGGCCGGACCGTCGTTCATGAGCCTGGTGAACTACCAGGTTCCGATCTGGGCGGTCCTGCTCGGACTCGCCGTCCGGGGCGAGGAGCTTCCCGCCCAGTTCCTCGTGGCGCTGACGCTGATCCTCGGCGGCCTGGCCGGATCCCAGCTCGCCGGGCGGAGGCGTCAGGACCAGCGCTAGGCGTGCCGAGGCCGGCTACTCGGCTGCGGCCGGAATTGCGTGGAATTCGGCGCGGTAGGGCCGCGCGGACGGCGGCAGGCGGCGGCGGAGGTAAGCGTCCTCGTAGCGGAGCTGGCGCTTAAGGACCGGCCAGACCTCGCGATAGGCTTGCAGGATCGAGGGGTTGGCGGCCGGCAGATCGTCCTTGATCAGCGCGTGCAGCTCGGGCAGCGCGTGGTAGGGCACCATCGGGAACATGTGATGCTCCACGTGGTAGTTCATGTTCCAGTAGATGAACCGCGATACGGGGTTCATGTGGACGGTACGGGTGTTCAGCCGGTGGTCGAGGACGTTGTCGGCGAGACCGACGTGCTGCAGGAGCCCGCAGGTCGTCACGTGCCAGCTGCCGTAGAGGCGCGGCGTGCCCACGAGCAGAATCGGCAGCCACGAGCCCAGGCCGATAGCGAGGGCGAAGGTCGCGAGGTAGATCGACACATGGATGCGGGCAGCGAGGATGGCCCGCGGCCATTCGGCCTCGGGGATATAGTCCTTCTCGTCGGCGGAGAGCTGGCCGAGGGCATTGCGGGCGAGCGTCGGCAGGCCGTCGCGGAAGTCTCCGAAGGCGAAGAGGCCGAGGACCGCGCGGGCGAGGTCGGGCGGGCGCATCACCGAGATCTCGACGTCGCGACCGACGATGAGCGTGTCGGTGTGGTGGCGGACGTGGCTCCAGCGCCAGCGGACCGGGTTGCGGAACAGCATGAAGGACGTGAGCTGGTAGATGGCGTCGTTCATCCATTGGGTCCGGAACGCGGTCCGGTGCGCGCACTCGTGCCAGCGCGAGTCCGAGGCCGAGCCGTACATCAGGCCGTAGACCGCGAAGGACGGCAGGCACCACCAGCTCCCCCAGAAACCGACGGCGCCCGCGCCGGAGGCGACGAGGAGCCCGAGCCAGATCGCGGTGTCGCGGATCGCCGGCCGATCGGAGCGCTGCATCAGCGCCTTCATTGTCGCGCGCGGCACCTCCGAGTGGTACCATTCGGCCGAGGCGAGGCCGGTCTCGATGGCCCAGCGCGTGCTCGCGCCCCTCAGGCCGTAGTCCCGCTTCGGCATCGGCGCCGCCAACACTCCCTCCCGAAATCGACTTCGGTTTCGGAGGGATATTCCCGCTCCGTGCCGCCGCCCGCAATGGGCTCGCTCAGCCCCGCGCCCCAAGCGCCGGCGGGGCTGCACGGGGAACTGCTTCCGGAGCGCGCGTGCTCGTGCCAATGTGGTAAGCGGCGGGTCGGTGCCGCCGAGTCGCCGCACTCTCGCCATACTCCGAGCACGCCGAACCAGCCCTGGAACCCCTCGGGCCACGGTTCATCGGCTCAATCGCGGATTCAGGCGTCGCCGCCCGAAGAAACCTCCTCCTACATATCTCTAATTTTCGATGACTTGCTGAAATACTTAATCGTATTTCGATTGTCATCTCCAATTTTGCGCATCAACGTCTATTCGTTACCCGGATTAGCCAAAATGCGGCCGCTGATCGTCACGAGCTTTAGTAGATTTTTTCGATTTGGGCTCGAAATCTGAAGCGATAGGCATAATCTCGCCTATGGTAGAGCGACCCTCCCACCGATATTGAGCGAGGCTCGTCTCTCGACTACACAAACAAGAAAGGGTCCCGCATGCAGGCAGCGGACTTGAATAACGGTCGTAGGGGTGGCCTCAGTTCTTGATCGATCGAACCCGCGGCCAGTGCGGGGTTGGGCGGTTTTGACCATCTCGTTGCAATCGGAAACGACGACTCTCGCTTAGGCCTGCGCTCGGCATCTGAAAGTAATGGGTCCTTCGCCCCGGCATGATCGGCTTCGGGATGCCGGTCAGATCGCTGTTGGCGAATGAGCGAGCGGCGGGCCGCCACCGTTCTAAAGAGTATTCTGCTTAAATGTCTGTGTAAGCCCACACGACTTAGCCCTTTGTTCAGGGCATCCACTTGATGATTGCCGTTGAGTTGCGTTGCGAATGTCTTTTCCTTGAACCTGGGGTAAACGAAAGATGGCGAACGTTACCGTTTCCAGCACCAGCGCCCTGAATTCCGCTTTGAAGTCTGCGGCGAACGGGGACGTGATCACCTTGGCAGCCGGGCACTATAACCTGGAGACGAAAAGCCTCTCCAAATCGGTGACGATCACCTCCAACGGATCGGCAACTATCGACAGCATGTCCCTCGTGAAGACAAACAACCTCACGATCGACGGCGTCAACTTCGACGGCCGCGACGGCGACACCAAGTCCTTCGAGATTCGCGCCTCGAGCAACATCACCATTCGCGACGGCGACATGCAGGGTGTGGCGAGCGGCTACGGCCAGGGAAGGGGACTCTGGATCGGGGCTAGCAACAACGTCACCGTCGAGAACATGAGCATTCACGGATTCCAGACCGGCGTGTTCGTCAGCGGCACCTCCGGGCTCGTGTTCCAGGACAACACCCTGACCAACATATCCCTGGACGGCATCACCTCGGGCGGCGTGCATGGCGCGACGTATGCCCGCAACGTCATAGATATCAACCTCCCGAACGGCGTGAAGCACTCCGACGGGTTCCAGTTCTGGAACACCGGGAAGAATCCCGCGACCGACGTCGTCCTCGAAGGCAACGTCATCCGAACCCACAACTCGCAGAGCCACGGGATATTCTTCGGCAACGCCGTCGCCAACAAAGGCGGCGGGCCGGCCAGCTTCTTCCAGGACGTCACCATCAAGGAGAACGTAATCGTCGGCGGTGACGGCTTCGGCATCTTCTGGGGTCAGACCAAGGGCCTCGACATTACCCGCAACATCCTGCTCTGGGACAAGGACCTCCCTTCCCAGAAGGGCATCCCGCACATCCGCGTTAACTACGCATCCTCCGACGTCGACATAAGCGGCAACGTGGTCAGCAAGGCCAGCATTCCGGCGACCAACACCTGGAAGGACATGAGCCCGTCCTCCGTGAGCTGGACGATCTCGGACAAGATGATCCCCGCGGGCAGCACCCTCGCCGACGCCCAGGTACTGCTCAATTCGATCGCCTCGAAGGCGGCCGCGCTGGCATTGGCCGCCCCGCAGGCGGCGCTCGCCGGGACGTTCAGCTTCGACGCCATGGGCAAGGCCGACGTGGTCGCGGGTATCGACTTCGGCAAGGGCGACCGGATCGATTTGCACGACTTCGCAGCCGGCACCTTCAAGGGCGCGGTGGCGGACGCGGGCGGAGCCTCCGCGACGATCGGCAGCCTCGACGAGCTGCGCGATCTCGACCGGGCCTCGAAGGCGGTCAGCGTGCATCAGGGCGATGGCGATACCCTGGTGATCGACATTCATCAGCCCGGCCCCGACCACCTGATCAAGCTCGTCGACATGGCGCACGCCTACCTCTAGGCGCCGCCCTGACTGGGATCGGACCTAACGCTCCGGTGCCGGCTCGACCGTTAGCGCGCCGTCTGGAGGTGGGGCCAGGAGCGCCGCGGGGTCGCCTTCGGCTTCGCCGAGCCAGAGCGGCCAGGCGGCAGGGGCGAGGATGACGGGCATCCGGTCGTGGACGACGGCCACCTCGGCGTTCGGGATGCAGGTGACGGTGGCGAAGCTCGCGACCTCTGAGCCACCCGGCGCTTGCCACAGGTCCCAGACGGCGGCGAGGGCGATCACCGGGTGGCCGGGCATGCGGACGGCCCAGCGCTGGCGACGCCGGCGGCCGACGCCAGTCCATTCGTACCAGCCACTTGCCGGCAGCAGGCCGCGGGCGAGGCCGGCGAAGGCGGACTTGGCGAACAGCGTTTCGGACCGTGCGTTGACGATCGTCTCCAGGACCGGGCGCTTGCGGGCGTTCTGCCGGCCCATCGGGATCATCCCGAGGCGCATAGCAAGGAGGCGGCGCGGGGCGCCCACGACGACGGGGACGGTGGCGCCCGGCACGGCCTCGTGCCACGGGAGAGCCGCCTCCGCGGGCAGAGAGAAGGCGGCCGCGACCGCCCCGGGCTGGGCGTCGAGGAAGAAGTGGTGCGGCAAACGCGCCGCTAGCCCTCGAGCACGAAGGTGACTTTCATGTTCACCCGGTACTCGACGATCTGGCCATCGCGCACCACGACCTTCTGCCCCTGCACCCAGGCGCCCTCTACGTTCTTCAGCGTCTTCGAGGCGCGGGCGATGCCCGACTGGAGCGCGTCCTCGAAGCTCTTCTGCGACGAGGCGGTGATCTCGGTTACGCGGGCGACGGTCATGATTCCCTCCAGTGGCCCGGAGTGGGCCAAGACGGCAATCTAGCCCAGGCCGCGACGCGGCACAGCCGCCCCTTTCCCCGCCGCCGCCTGGGCTCTATGCCGGGGGCATGTCGGATCCCCTCGCCGCCCCTGCCCCGTCGCTTGCCGACTTCGATGAGCTCGCTCGTCGCGCGTTCGCCGCGCTGCCGGCGGAGGTGCGCCGCGCCTGCGCCGAGCTCCTGGTCCGGGTCGACGATTTCGCGCCCGACGACATCCTCGACGAGATGGAGATAGAGGACCCCTACGAGTTGACCGGGCTCTACGACGGCGTCGCGCTGACCGGGCGCTCGGTGATGCAGCAGCCCACGCAGCCCGACACGGTCTGGCTGTACCGCCGGCCCATCCTCGAGGAATGGATCGACCGCGGCGACGTGGCGCTCGACCGGCTGGTGCTGCACGTCCTCGTGCACGAGATCGCCCATCATCTCGGCTGGTCCGACGACGACATCCGCGACGTCGACGACTGGACGCTGTAGCTGCTGCAGTTGGCCACGGCCGGTACATGCGAGCCGGTTGCGGCTGCGCGGAACCGTGGATCCCGCTGCGCCATTGTCCGGGCACCTCGGCATTCCTATGGTCGAGCCCGCCTCCGCCCGCTAAGAAGTCGGGCCAATCGTCGGAAGGCTCCGGGAGAATGACGTCGAAGACATCCGCCGGACTTGTCGCTGCCGTTGCGCTGGCGGGGCTCGCGCCGGGGGCGGCGCGCGCCCAGGAGCAGACGCTCACCAAGGAGTACGACAACGGCGGGGTCTACTCCGGGACTTTCGTCGACGGCCGCCAGCAGGGCCACGGGACGTACCGCCTGCCTAACGGCTACGAGTACGTCGGCGAATGGGTCGAAGGCCGCATCGAGGGCGAAGGCAAGGCGACCTACCCCGACGGCACGGTCTTCGAGGGGCACTTCGTCGCCGGCCAGCCCGACGGCAAGGGGAAGATGACCTTCGCCGGGGGCGGCACCCTCGAAGGCAACTGGGTCAAGGGCCGCGCCACCGGGCAGGGGGTCGCGATCTATCCCGACGGCTCGCGCTACGAGGGCGGCTTCCTCGATTCGAAGCGCAGCGGCCAGGGGACGCTGACGGCGCCGTCGGGGGCGCGCTCGACAGGCACCTGGGTCGAGGGCGTGCTGCAGGGGGACGCGCGTATCGCCTTCCCCGACGGCGCGAGCTACGAGGGCGGGATCAGGGACGGCCAGCGCGAGGGCCGCGGCACGGCGGTGCTGGCTGACGGAAGCCGCTACGCCGGCGGCTGGAAGGACGGCGAGTTCGACGGCGACGGCGTGCTCGTCATGGCCAACGGCGACCGCTACGAGGGGTCGTTCGCGGCCGGCCGTCGCGAGGGGCTCGGGCGGTTCACCTCGGCGACCGGCGATATCTACGACGGTGGCTTCGTCGCCGACCAGCGCCAGGGCGCGGGGACGCTCACGACCGCAGACGGCTTCCGCTACACCGGCTCGTGGGTCGCCGACCGCTTCGACGGCGAGGGGCGGGCGACCTATCCCGACGGCTCGGTCTACGAGGGCAGCTACAAGGCCGGGCAGCCGGACGGCAAGGGCCGGATCACCTATGCGGACAAAAGCAGCTACGACGGCGACTGGTCGAAGGGGGCGATTACCGGCCAGGGCACGGCGCACTATGCCGACGGCTCGACGTATGTCGGCGGGTTCCGCGACGGCCGCCACGAGGGCCAGGGCAAGCTGACCGAAGCCGATGGCTACGTCTACGACGGCAACTGGCAGGACGGGGCCAGGCAGGGCCAGGGGGTCTCGGTCTACCCCGACGGCACCCGCTACGAAGGGAACTTCGAGAAGGGGAACCGCGACGGCAAGGGCAAGATGACCTTCCCGAACGGCACGGTTCAGGAGGGGGTCTGGGCGCACGGCCAGCTTAACGGCAGCGGCAAGGAGACCTACCCCGACGGCTCGGTCTACGAGGGCGCCTTCGTCGACGGCCAGCGCCAGGGCCAGGGACGGATGCGGCTCGCCGACGGGCAGGTCTACGAGGGGCTGTGGCAGGCGGGCAAGCCCGCCGGCCCGGCCGAACCGGGGCTGCCCAAGGCCGGCACGGCGCCGGCCGAACCGGCCGCGCCCGCCTCGCCTACCGCGACCGAGTAGCGAAGGGGTCGAAAGGATATCGGACGGCCGCGAGGTAGAGGCCGTCGGGCGGGCAGACCGGGCCGCAGGCGGCGCGGTCGCGGGCCGCGAGAGCGTCGGCCACGCGCGCGGGCGGCCAGGCGCCGCGGCCGACGCGCTCGAGGGTGCCGACGATGCTCCGGACCTGGTTGTGCAGGAACGAGCGGGCGCGGAGGCGGAAGCGGTACTCCTGGCCGCCGGCGGCGGGCGCCGCGTCGATCTCGACTGCGTCGAGGGTCCGGACCGGACTCTTCGCCTGGCATTCCGAAGAGCGGAAGGTGGTGAAGTCGTGGCGACCGACCAGCGTGGCCGCACCCTCGCGCATGGCGGCGAGATCGAGCCGGTGACTGACCCGCCAGGCGAGGCCGCGATCGTGGACGAGAGGAGCGCGACGGGCGACCAGGCGGAAGAGGTACTCGCGCTCGACGGCATCGAAGCGGGCGTGAAAGCCGGCGGGGACCTGGGCGGCTGCCACCACGGCGACCGGGTCGGGGCGTAGGTGCGCGTTCAGCGCCGCGGCGAGCCGCGCGGGCTCCCAGGCGCGCGAGAGGTCGAGGTGCGCGACCTGGCCCGTCGCATGCACGCCGGCATCGGTGCGGCCGGCGCCGGTGACGCGCGCCGGCAGGGCGGACTCGAGGCGCGCGACGGCGGCTTCGAGTGCCGCCTGCACCGACGGATGCGCCTCCTGCCACTGCCAGCCGGCGAACGGACGGCCGTCATACTCGACGCGGATGGCATAGCGCGGCATGGCCCGAGGCCCTAGCCCGCGGCCGATGGCTTGCCAAGAGCGGCGACGTTGCGGGCGGCCGCCCGAGCCACTAGGTGTTCGGGCGCAAGGGAGCGACGCCTTGGACCTCATCCGCCTGCCCGGCCGCCTGACCCGCGGCGTCACCGACACCCTCGGCGACATCGGCGACGCCTTCCGCGAGCCGGTGATCCGGCTGGGCGTTACCGGACTCAGCCGGGCGGGCAAGACCGTCTTCATCACCTCGCTGGTCGCGAACCTCATCGACCGCGGGCGGATGCACCAGCTGCGCGCCGCGGCCGAAGGTCGCATCCTGGCGGCCTGGCTCCGGCCGCATCCAGACCACGCGATCCCGCGCTTCGGCTACGAGGAGCATCTCGACGCGCTGACCGCGCCCGAGCCGCACTGGCCGGAGAGCACGCGCTCGATCTCGACGCTGCGGCTCTCGCTGCGGATCGCGCCGAAGGGTTTCGTCGGCAGCATGACCGGGCCGCGCAACGTCCATGTCGACATCATCGACTATCCGGGCGAGTGGCTGCTCGACCTGCCGCTGATGAGCCAGGGGTACGCGCAATGGTCCGAGGCGGCGCTCGCCGCGGCGCGGACGCCGGCGCGGGCGCCGCATGCCGGCGCCTTCCTCGCCGAGGCCGAGGCAGCGGACCCCGCGGCGCCACTTTCCGAGCCGGTGGCGCGGCGGCTCGCCGCCGCCTTCACCGGCTATCTCGCCGCCGCGCGCGGGGCGGGGCTGTCGAGCGTCGCGCCGGGGCGCTTCCTCATGCCGGGTGACCTCGAGGGCTCGCCGGCCCTGACCTTCGCCCCCCTGCCCCGGCCCGACCGTCGCGGCTCGGACTCGCTCTGGCGGACCTTCGAGCGGCGCTTCGAAGGCTACAAGAACGTCGTCGTCGAGCCGTTCTTCCGCAACCACTTCGCCCCGATCGACCGCCAGGTGGTGCTGATCGACGCGCTCGGCGCCATCCATGACGGGCCGCGCGCGGTCGAGGACCTGCGTTCTGCGATGGCCGAGATCCTCGTATGTTTTCGGCCGGGGCCACGGTCGTGGCTGGCGCCGATCCTCGGGCGGCGGATCGATCGCATCCTCTTCGCGGCCACGAAGGCCGACTACCTGCACCACAGCCAGCATCCGAAGCTCGCCGCCATCGCCGAGGCGCTGGTTGCCGACGCGCGCGCCCGGGCGCAGTTCTCCGGCGCCGAGACGCGCGCGATGCCGATCGCGAGCCTGCGCGCCACGGTCGAGCAGACGGTCACCCGCGACGGCCGCGAAATCGAC
This sequence comes from Amaricoccus sp., assembly GCA_046348915.1. Classification (GTDB taxonomy): domain Bacteria; phylum Pseudomonadota; class Alphaproteobacteria; order Rhodobacterales; family Rhodobacteraceae; genus Amaricoccus. The sequence goes on along the minus strand of JAXMDH010000027.1, from coordinate 67,632 downwards.
GTGGTGCGCGGGCGGCTGATCGGCAGCGGTGAGGAGGTGGCGCTCTTCCCTGGCAACCTCCCCGACGACCCGGCGCAGATCATCTCGCCGGCCCGTCAGGGCGCGCCGGATTGGACCGATGCCGCCTACCGCATCACCCGCTTCGCGCCGCCGCAGCTGAAGCCCGCGAGCGGCGACGGCCTGCCGCACATCCGCCTCGACCGCGCCGCGGAGTTCCTGATCGGAGACCGCCTGTGAGCCGCCTCCCGAACGATCCCTTCGTGATCCCCGCCGGGGATCTCGAGCCGACCTCCGCCACCCCGGCGGACGCCCCCCGCCCCCCGATGAGACCCCGCCCGAGGGCGCCGCAATGCAGGCCGCCACCCGAATCGCCGCCCGCCGACGCGGCGGCGGGCTCTTCTGGCCGTCGCTCGTCAGCCTCGCCGTCCTCGTCGGCTCGATCGCCGCATGGGACTATCTGACCGGCCTTCTCGCCCGTTATCCGCTCCTGGGGATGATCGCGCTGGCGCTGACCGCACTGCTGCTCATCGCCGTCCTCGCGCAGCTCGTCCGCGAGCTCTGGGCCTTTCGCCGCCTCGCCCGCATCGACGGCTTCCGCGTCGAGGCCGCCGCCGTCCATGCCTCCGCCGACCCGAAGGCCGCCCTCGCCCTTTCCGAACGGCTCTCGCGCTTCTACGCCGGCCGCGCCGACCTGCACTGGGGCCGCGCCCGCCTTGCCGAAGCGCGCGCCGATCTCCTCGACGCCGACGCCGTGATACAGGCGACGGAGCAGACGCTGTTCGGGCCGCTCGACGGCGAGGCCCGCCGCGAGGTCGAGGCCGCGGCGCGGACGGTCGCAGGCGCCACTGCCCTCGTCCCCCTCGCCTTCGTCGACGTGCTGGCGGCGCTCAGCCAAAACATGCGCATGGTCCGCCGCATCGCCGAGATCTACGGCGCGCACGCCGGCTTCTTCGGCTCGTGGCGGCTCTTCCGCATGGTCGCGACCCATCTCCTCGCCACCGGCGCGGTGGCGGTCGGCGACGACCTCGTCGGCTCGGTCGCCGGCGGCCACCTCCTCGCGCGCCTCTCCCGCCGCTTCGGCGAGGGCGTGGTCAACGGCGCACTGACCGCCCGGGTCGGCATCGCCGCGATGGAGGTCTGCCGCCCCCTCCCCTTCGCCGCCCTGCCGCGGCCGAAGGTCTCGAACGTCATCGGCCGCTCGCTGACCGGCCTATTCTCCCGGCCGGCTCCTTGATCTCCCGGCGCGGGACGGGAGCGGTCGCCGTGCGTCGAGATCGCCGCTATCCTCAGCCCGATCTCACCGGACGAAGGAAGCGCGCATGACCGAGCAGGCACATGCCGTCGCCGACATGTTCGCGCACTGGCTCGAGCTCGCCGGGGTCGCGATCATCATTCTAGGCACGCTGCTGTCGGCCGGCATCTACCTCCGCCGTGGTGCCGGCGCGGATGGGTGGCGCGAGGCCTACCAGGGGTTCCGTTCCAACCTCGGACGGGCGATCCTGCTCGGGCTCGAGCTGCTCGTCGGCGCCGATATCATCTCGACGATCACAGCACCGCTGACCGTCGAGAGCGTCGGGCTGCTCGGCGCGATCGTCGTCATCCGGACCTTCCTCAGCTTCTCGCTCGAGACCGAGATCGAGGGCTGCTGGCCCTGGGCGCGCGCGGCCCGCGACGCCGCGAGCGAGCGACCGCCCGAGCAGTGCTAGCGGCGGCGAAGGACCGCAGCCCGACGGGCGGGGCGCAACACCCATTGAAGCCCCGCGGGCGCGCGGCTATATCCCGCCCCCATGGCTCGGGCCCTCGGCATCCTCCGAATTACCGTCCCGGCGCTCTGATCCCAGAGCCGCCGGGTATCGGCGCGTGCGCGCCCCACCGCCCCTTCCGGCCACCACGGGATGCCCGCGATGACGACCGAGACGCTCGACTACAAGGACACGCTGTTCCTCCCGAAGACCGACTTCCCGATGCGCGCGGGCCTGCCGCAGCGCGAGCCCGAGTGGCTGGCCCGCTGGGCGCGCCTCGACGTCTACCATCGCCTGCGCGCGACCGCGCAAGGCCGCCCGCCCTTCGTGCTCCATGACGGCCCGCCGTATGCGAACGGCAACCTCCACATCGGCCATGCGCTGAACAAGATCCTCAAGGATTTCGTCGTCCGCTCGCAGCAGATGATGGGCCACGACTCGCGCTACGTGCCGGGCTGGGACTGCCACGGCCTGCCGATCGAGTGGAAGATCGAGGAGCAGTACCGGGCGAAGGGGCGGAACAAGGACGAGGTCCCCGTCAACGACTTCCGCGCCGAGTGCCGCCGCTTCGCCGAGCACTGGGTCAACGTCCAGCGCGACGAGTTCAAGCGGCTCGGCGTCACCGGCGACTGGGACAACCCCTACCTCACCATGGCCTTCCACGCCGAGGCCGTGATCGCCGACGAGTTCATGAAGTTCGTGATGAACGACTCGCTCTACCTCGGCTCGAAGCCGGTGATGTGGTCACCGGTCGAGAAGACCGCCCTCGCCGAGGCCGAGATCGAGTACCACGACCACGTCAGCCCCACGATCTGGGTGAAGTTCCCGGTCGTCGCCGGCCCCGAGCCGCTGTCGGGCGCGAGTGTGGTGATCTGGACCACCACCCCCTGGACCATCCCGTCGAACCGGGGCGTCGCCTACTCGGGCCGGATCGAGTATGGCGTCTACGCCGTCACCGGCGCCGACGCCGACACCTGGGCGAAGCCCGGCGAGCGGCTCGTGCTTGCCGACGAGCTGGCCACGGAAGTGAAGCAGGCCGCCCGAATCGAGAGCTGGGAGCGTGTCGGGAACGCCGGGCCCCTCGCCGGCGTCATGCTCCGCCACCCGTTCCACGATCTCGACCCGCACTGGGCCTACGAGGTGCCGATGCTCGAGGGCGACTTCGTCACCGAGGACGCCGGCACGGGCTTCGTCCACATGGCGCCCTCGCACGGTGCCGACGACTACGAGCTTTTCGTGCGGAACGGCCTCACCGACCGGATGACCCACAACGTCACCGAGGACTCGTCCTTCCGCACCGACCTCCCCTTCTTCGGCGGGCTCCATGTCTTCGACGCGAAGGGCAGGGAGGGCCCGGCGAACAAGGCGGTGATCGAGAAGCTGATCGAGGCGGGTTCGCTGCTGGCGCGCGGGCGGCTGACCCACAGCTACCCGCATTCGTGGCGCTCGAAGGCGCCGGTCATCTACCGCAACACCCCGCAATGGTTCGTCGCTATCGACAAGCCGCTCGATGACGGCATGGACACCTACGGCGACACTATCCGAAGCCGCGCCCTCACGTCGGTCGACCAGCTCGTCCGCTGGTACCCGCAGACCGGCCGCAACCGGCTCTTCTCGATGATGGAGACGCGCCCGGACTGGGTGCTCAGCCGGCAGCGGGCCTGGGGCGTGCCGCTCACCTGCTTCGTGAAGCGCCGTCCCGACGGCGCCGCCGAGACCCTGCGCGACCCGGCCGTCAACGCCCGGATTAAGGAAGCCTTCGAGCACGAGGGCGCCGACGCCTGGTTCGAGGAGGGTGCCAAGGCGCGCTTCCTCGCGAACGACCACCCGCACGACGAATGGGAGAAGGTCACCGACATCCTCGACGTCTGGTTCGATTCGGGCTCGACCCACGCCTTCGTGCTGCGCGACCGCCCGGACGGCATCTGGCCTGCGTCGGCCTACCTCGAGGGCACCGACCAGCACCGCGGCTGGTTCCACTCCTCGATGCTGCAGGCCTGCGGCACCCGCGGACGCGCGCCCTACGACGCGGTCATCACCCACGGCTTCACCCTCGACGAAGCCGGCATGAAGATGTCGAAGTCGCGCGGAGGCGGCACCGCCCCGCAGGACGTGGTGAAGCAGTACGGTGCCGACATCCTCCGGCTCTGGGTGGCGCAGACCGACTATGCCGTCGACCAGCGCATCGGGCCGGAGATCCTGAAGGGCACCGCCGACAGCTACCGCCGTCTCCGGAACACACTGCGCTTCCTGCTCGCCGCCGTCGACGGGTTCGACGAGGCCGAGCGGGTCGAGCCCGCGGCGATGCCGGAGCTCGAGCGCTGGCTGCTGCACCGCCTCTCCGGGCTCGACCGCGAGGTGCGCGCGGGCTATGCCGCCTTCGACTACCAGGGAGTCTTCCAGGCGCTGTTCCAGTTCGCGACCCTCGACCTCTCGGCGTTCTTCTTCGACATCCGCAAGGACGCGCTCTACTGCGACGCCGCAGCCGACCCGCGCCGCCGGGCCACGCGCACCGTCCTCGACGCGGTGTTCCACCGGCTCGTCACCTGGCTCGCGCCGATGCTGCCCTTCACCATGGAGGAGGTCTGGCTCGCGCGCTTCCCCGGCGAGGAGAGCTCCGTCCACCTCGTCGACTTCCCGGCGACACCGGTCGACTGGCACGACGCCGCGCTCGCTTCTCGCTGGGAAGGCGTCCGCCGCGTTCGCCGCGTCGTCACCGGCGCCCTCGAGGTCGAGCGCCGCGAGAAGCGGATCGGCGCCAGCCTCGAGGCGGCGCCCGAGGTCTTCGTCGCCGACGATGCCCTTCGCGCCGCGCTGGGCGAGGTCGCCTTCGAGGACGTCTGCATCACCTCGGCACTCGCCCTCTCCGCCGGCGCCGCGCCGGCCGGCGCGTTCGCGCTCGATGACGTCTCCGGCGTGGCAGTGGTCCCGCGCCACGCGGAGGGCGCGAAATGCGCCCGATGCTGGAAAATCCTGCCCGACGTCGGCACCCATCGCCATCCGGGAGTCTGCGCGCGCTGCGACGCGGCGCTCGGCTGAGCCGGGCCGAGCGGATCCGCCAGGCCGGACCGTGCGCTGACCCCGTTCACTCCGTTGGGGTAACGGCGCGACTTCGCGGCCACATCGGGGCCGGCCACCCGCTGATCGCGCTGGACTCGAAGCGGCGGCCAAGTCATGGATTGGGTGGGGTGGCCGTGCCTCGACGAGGCGGGGTCGATTGTGTGTGGCCGGTCGACCGGAGGGAGAGTTGGTGTCGAAGTTCGATTGTAGCTGCTGTGTCGTCACCGCCCGCGAGATGTTCCGCACGCCCGCGATGTGCTGCGTCGTCGAGTTCGAGGACGTGGTCGTGCGGCACTATGGGGCGCGCCTGCGCACGCTCGCCGAGGCATCGCGCGACTGCGATGAACAGCTGATCATCGTGATCCTGCTGAACTTCGCCCAGATGCGCGAGCTCGACCCGCAGCTCGCCCGCTTCCGTCGCCAGGGAAAGACGGTCGTCGCCTACGTGTTCGACGGCTGGCACCTGCACGGCGCGCTATCGCCGCTGCGCAAGCTGCAGGCGCGCATTTCCCCGCGCCACCTGATAGGCAGTGGCTTCAATCTGCTCTGCCTGCCTTTCCGCGAGCCGGCGGCGGAGATCAGGGAACAGGTCAAAGCCGACGTCCTGCACGTGCCGCTCGGCGTCGACACGTCGCTGTCGTACGGCGGACGCGCGGACCGGCCGGTGACATTTCTCGCCTACGGGCGCCAGCCGCGGCCGCTGATGGACCGGCTCTCGCGCGAAGCCAACGTAAAAGGCTCGCCGCACATGCTCTATCATACCCTGCATGTGGCGAACCCGTTCATCAGGGACTACCATGCCCACCGGCGCATGTTCTGGGCGATTTCCGAGCGATCGGTCTTTTCCTTCGCCTACAGCGGGACTGAGGTCGATCCGAACAACCGTTTCCCGTACTCGCTGGTCGGCCAGCGCTGGTTCGAGGCGATCGCCGCAGGTTGCGTGATCGTGGGGCAGCGTCCTACCGGCGAGGAGGCCGACGAACTCCTCGACTGGCCCGACGCCACCCTCGAGCTCGACACGGACCCCGAGGCAGCGCTCGCGCAGCTGCATCGCTGGCTGGCGGAACCGGAACGGTTGCGCGAGATCGGCCTCCGTAACGCAGCGAAGGCGCGCGAGCGCCACGACTGGACCCACCGCCTCGACACGATGGAGCCCGCAATCCGCGAGATCCTCGGGCGGCGCGGCAGCTCGCCGACGCTCGGGTTCGCGCCGCAGCGGGTCGCTGCCCGCGCCACGCTGCGGCGGATTCTGGGTTAGCCCCGTTGGCTTTTCCGATCTCGAACCGGATTGCCGGGCTGCTGCCGCATGACGTCGCCCGGGGCATGTACCGGGTGATCCACCCGGGCCGCTACGCGCGCATCGTCGAACGCCGTAGCCACGTGTCGCGCACGCCGGGTGATCCTTCGCTGCTGCCCTTTATCGAGCGGCGGTGCATTTTCGTGCACATCCCGAAGTGCGCCGGGCTCGGGGTTACTGATGCCCTCTTCGACGGCGTCCACCCGGGCGCCCACTTCACGATCGCGCAATACAAGATGATGTTCTCGAAGGAGGAATTCGACTCCTTCTACAAGTTCACCTTCGTGCGCAACCCTTGGGACCGGGTTGTCTCCGCCTACCACTACCTCAAGGATGGCGGGCGGGTGAAGAACGACCGCGCGATGCGCGACCGCTTCATCGCGCCCTACGCCAGCTTCCATGATTTCGTGCTGGGCTTTCTCACCGAGGAGAACATCGCCGGCGCGGTTCACTTCCGGCACCAGCACGAGTTCGTCTGCATGTCCGCGACCCGTCCGCCGGAGGTCGACTTCATCGGCCGGTTCGAGACGCTCGCCGACGACTTCGAGACCGTCCGGACCCGGCTCGGCGTGACGCGCGAACTCGCCAGCGCCAACCAAAACCGCTCACGCCCCACGCGCTACCGCGACTCCTACGACGAGGACACCGCCGCACGCGTCGCGACCGTCTACCGCCGAGACATCGAGCTCTTCGGCTACAGCTTCTAGTCGAACGACCCGCCAGCGGCGTGTTTCGGGCCCCACCGGATGTTCATGGCGTCGACCGACGGCCGGTTGTACCGACCGTCGGATCGTCCCGGACTCAGTGCACCGCAGCGCTCGGGCGCTTGACGGCATCCTCGGTGCCGACCGCCAGCGCCCCGTCCTTGACCCCGACCGGCACCACCGCGCCATCGAGGATCGCGCCCGACAGCAGCCCCTGCGCCAGCTGATCCTGCAGCTCCTTCTGGATCACCCGCTTCAGAGGCCGCGCGCCGTAGACCGGGTCGTAGCCGCGGTTGGCGAGCCACGTCCGCGCGTCGGCGCTCACCTCGAGGGCGATGTCGCGCGTCGCGAGCCGCTTCTCCAGGAGCCCGAGCTGGATGTCGACGATCCCGTCCATGTTCTTCCGGGTCAGCCGGTCGAAGATCACGATCTCGTCCAGCCGGTTCAGGAACTCCGGCCGGAAGTGCGCCCGTACCGCCGCCATCACCTGGTCGCGCGCCGCCTCGGCGTTCGCCCCTTCCGGGAGCTGGCTCAGCGCCTGCGAGCCGAGGTTCGAGGTCAGGATGATCAGCGTGTTCTTGAAGTCGACCACGTTCCCCTGACCGTCGGTCAGCCTCCCGTCGTCGAGCACCTGCAGGAGCACGTTAAAGACGTCCGGATGCGCCTTCTCGACCTCGTCGAACAGCAGCACCTGATAGGGCCGCCGCCGCACGGCTTCCGTCAACACCCCGCCCTCGTCATAGCCGACGTAACCCGGAGGCGCGCCGATCAGCCGGGCGACCGAGTGTTTCTCCATGAACTCCGACATGTCGATCCGGACCATGGCCTGGTCGTCGTCGAAGAGGAAGCTCGCGAGCGCCTTGGTCAGCTCGGTTTTGCCAACGCCGGTCGGCCCGAGGAACAGGAAGGAGCCGAGCGGCCGGTTCGGGTCGTTCAGCCCCGCTCGAGCCCGCCGGACCGCGTTCGAGACGGCGGTCACCGCCTCCTTCTGGCCGATGACGCGGCGCCCGAGCTCCTCCTCCATGCGCAGGAGCTTCTCGCGCTCGCCCTCGAGCTGCTTCGACACCGGGATCCCGGTCCACCGCTCGACGACCGCCGCCACCTGCTCGGGCGTCACCGCCTCCTCAACCATGGCGGTGCCCCCGGCGGCCTCGGCCTCTGCGAGCCGCTTCTCGAGATCGGGGAGCACGCCGTACTTGAGCTCGCCCGCCCGGGCGAAGTTGCCCGCGCGCGTCGCAGTCTCGAGCTCGATCTTCGCCTGGTCGATCTGCTCCTTGAGCTCGGTCGCGCCCTTCAGCTTGTCACGCTCTGCCTGCCAGCGCGCGGTCATCTCGGTCGAGCGGTCCTTCAGAACGGAAAGCTCCTTGACGAGCTTCGCGAGCCGGTCCTGGCTCGCGACGTCGGTCTCGTTCTTCAGCGCCTCGGCCTCTATCTCCTTCTGCAGGATGTCGCGGTCGAGGGCGTCGAGTTCCTCCGGCTTCGAATCGACCTCCATCCGCAGGCGGCTCGCCGCCTCGTCCATCAGGTCGATCGCCTTGTCGGGCAGGAAGCGGTCCGTGATGTACCGGTGTGACAGCGTCGCGGCCGCCACGAGTGCGGAATCGGTGATCCGCACCCCGTGGTGCATCTCGTACTTTTCCTTGATCCCGCGCAGGATCGAGATCGTGTCCTCGACGCTCGGCTCGCCGACGAACACCGGCTGGAACCGCCGCGCGAGCGCCGCATCCTTCTCGATGTGCTTGCGGTACTCGTCGAGGGTGGTGGCGCCGACGCAGTGCAGCTCGCCGCGTGCCAGCGCCGGCTTCAGCATGTTGGACGCGTCCATCGCGCCCTCGGCCTTGCCCGCGCCCACGAGGGTGTGCATCTCGTCGATGAAGAGGATGATCTCGCCCGCCGCTGCCTGCACCTCGGTCAGCACCGACTTCAGCCGCTCCTCGAACTCGCCGCGGTACTTCGCGCCCGCGATCAGCGAGCCCATGTCGAGCGCGAGCAGCTTCTTGTCCTGGATCGACTCCGGCACGTCGCCGTTCACGATCCTGAGCGCCAGCCCCTCGGCGATCGCGGTCTTGCCGACACCCGGCTCGCCGATCAGCACCGGGTTGTTCTTGGTCCGCCGGCTCAGCACCTGCATGGTGCGCCGGATCTCCTCGTCGCGCCCGATGATCGGGTCGATCTTGCCGTCCCGCGCCGCCTCCGTGAGGTCGCGCGCGTACTTCTTCAGGGCATCGTAGCCCTGCTCGGCCGAGGCGGTGTCGGCGGTCCGCCCCTTCCTCACCTCGTTGATCGCCGCGTTCAGCGCCTGCGCGGTCACGCCCGAGGCCTTCAGTACGTCGGCGGCGCCAGATTTCGACATCGCGAGCGCGGTCAGGAGCCGCTCGACGGTGACGAAGCTGTCGCCCGCCTGGGTCGCGAGCTTCTCCGCCTGGTCGAGGACCTTGGCGGTCGAATTGTCCATGTAGAGCTGGTCCCCGGCGCCCTCGACCTTCGGCACCTTGCGGAGCAGCGCGTCCGTCTCGGCCAGCGCCAGCTTCGGGTCGCCCCCGGCGGCGCGGATCAGGTTCTGCGCCAGGCCCTGGTCGTCGTCGAGCAGCGCCTTCAACAGGTGCTCGGGCAGGAACCGCTGGTTGTTCTCCCGGAGCGCGATCGTCTGGCCGGCCTGGATGAAGCCGCGCGCCCGCTCGGAGAATTTCTCGATGTTCATCTCTCTCTCCCTTAGCGCCTTCCGCCCGTGCCCGCACCGCGGCGCATCCCGGAAAGGCCCGTGGCATCAGGTAGGATCGGCCCTTCGCAGTTGCAAGAATACCACAAGGCCTCGCCGGCATTTCTCGCCAGAACGAAAGCACGGCCACCACCCTAGGCCGGTTCGCGCCCGACTGGAATCAGGAAGTCGCTGGTCGTCCAGCCGCCTTACCCGGCATCGAGCAACGGCAGGATCTCGACCGGATGGCCGCTGTCGCAGCTCCGCGACGCCGCAACCCCGGTCAGCACCGACATCGCCCCCGCCCGCGCGCCGGCCCGCTGGCGCATCGGGTCGTTCGCCTCAGGCGTGAACAGGCTTCGTTGCAGCAAGGGGTCGCCGCCGAAGTGCCCGCCCGGCCCGTGCTCGACGACGATCCGCTCGACCGAGCGGTCGGTGCCGAGGACGAGGATCTCGTCCTGGCCATGCGGCGCCTCGAAGGCCTGCTTCTCGTACATCCGGACCTCGATCCGCCCCTTCGTGCCGTTGAAGGCAAGGTGGTAGCCCTCGATCGGCATGTAACAGTTGAGCGAGTAGCTGACCTGCACGCCGTTGGCGTAGAGGATCGCCGCCGTCATCGTGTCCCAGATGTCGATGTCCTCGCGGAAGACGCAGGCGTCGCGGAAATAGCCGTCCTCGGCCGAGGGCGCCTCGTAGAGTGCCTCTAGCCAGGGATCGGCGTCGATGTCGAGATAGAACTCGCACTCGCCGGCGTGCGGGCAGCCCTTGCAGCGGACGCCGCGGAAGCGGCCGGCGCGGCCGTAGCGGCGGAGAGCGCCTTGCGCAAAGATCCGCACCGGATCGGCGTCGATCCACCAGTTCAGGAGGTCGAAGTGGTGCGTCGCCTTGTGCACCCAGAGGCTGCCGGAATGGCGGCGATAGGCGTGCCAGCGGCGGAAGTAGTCGGCTCCGTGGCTCGTATCGAGATACCAGTGGAAGTCGGCGGAGCTCACCTCACCGATCAGGCCAGACGCCAGCAGCTCGCGGAGCTTCCGCGAGGTCGGCGCGAAGCGGTAGTTGAAGGCGACGTCGACCCTGCGGCCGGTGCGGGCCTCGACCGCGAGGATGCGGCGGCAGTCCTCGGCGGTGGTCGCCATCGGCTTTTCGGTTACGACGTCGATCCCGGCCTCGAGCGCCTTCACGATGATGTCGGCATGGGTGTCGTCGCGGGTGCAGACGACCAGCGTGTGCGGCCGCGCCTGCGCCAGCATGGCGTCGAGGTCGGTAGAGACCGCGGCACCCCCGGCGGCTCCGAGCTTCTCCGCGACCACCGCGAGACGCGCCGGGTTGAGGTCGCTCAGCCCGGTCAGCTCCACCTCGTCGGCGCAGGTCGCGGGGACGTCGCGCCCCCAGGTCCCGGCGCCGCGGTGGCCGGTGCCGACGATGGCAAGCCGACGCTTGTTGGTGTTCACGCGAAGCCCCATTGCCAGGAAAGTAACAGATCGGTTACTATTTTCCTCCCGAGGCGGCGTCAAGGCCGCCCACGAGGGAGGCCGCAAATGGCGATGACCGAAGACGGGGCGCCGCCGCCGGTGCGGCGACCACGCGACCCCGAGCGGACGAAGCGCGACATCCTCGAGGCGGCGCGCGAGGAGTTCGTCGAGTTCGGGCTCGACGGCGCGCGGATCGACCGCATCGCGGAACGCGCGGGTGCCAACAAGCGCATGCTTTACCACTACGTCGGCAACAAGGAGGCGCTCTACGCGCGGGTGCTGCTCGACGCCTACCGCGAGATCCGCGAAGGTGAGGAGGAGCTGCACCTGGGTGAGCTGCCGCCGGCGCTGGCGATGGAGAAGCTCGTGGGCTTCACCTTCGACCATTTTCGGGCACATCCCTGGTTCCTGCGCCTGCTCGCCACCGAGAACATCCAGCGCGCCGCCTACATCCGCGAAATCCCCGCGATCCGCGCGCTCCACTCGCCGCTCGTCGCGCAGATCCGAGCGGTGCTCGCGGGCGGCGTCGCCGCCGGGATCTTCCGGAACGGCGTCGACCCGGTCCAGCTCTACATCACCATCGCGGGGATCAGCTACTTCTACATGTCGAACATCCATACGCTTTCGGTCATCTTCGATGCCCCGCTCGACGACGAGCCGGCGATGGCCATGCGCCGCGCGCACGTGATCGAGGTCGTTCTCGGCTATCTCCGACCGAACTAAGGCGCCGGCCTGTGCCGCCGCGCCCTGTCGCGCGCGGGGCACCGCAGTGCGCGGGCACCTGCCGGTGCCCGCCCGCGCACCCGAGCCTCGTCCCTCGCCGCCTTTCCCCCTGGCGAAAACCTTCCCAAAGCTTCTTCCAGCTCATCGGGCAGGTGCCCAGGGGGTCGAAGGTGGGCGGCGAGCGCCCCCCTCCGAGGCGCCCCGGGACTCACCGGTCTCCGGGAAAAAAGGAGACCCTGCCCGTCCTTCGGCCCTGAGGCCCGCCAATGCGTGCGACGGCGCCAAGCGTCGAGAGCCCTCGCCCGGGCCCGGAAGGTGGCGGGCGACCCCGCGGCTGCCGTCCCTTCGCGGCCGCAACGCCGGAGACGGCCCGCTTCACCGCGTCGCGACGTATTCGGGACTGATCGCTTTTTCCGCGCTGCCGCCTTAGGGTTCCCGCGCGAACCCGCATCCGATCGGACGGTCATGAACATCCTCCTGGTCGCCGACCAGCATTACGCGCTGAAGCAGTTCGACTGGATCCTCTCCGTCGCCCCCGACCACGACGCGGTGGTGATCGCCGGCGACTTGCTCGAAGTTGCCTCGATCGTACCGCAGGGCGCGCAGATCGTTGTCGTCACCGAATACCTGCGGCAGCTGTCCGAGAAGACGCGGGTCTTCGTCTGCTCCGGCAACCACGATCTCGACACCGAGGGACCCGGGGGAGAGCGGTTCGCCGCTTGGCTCAAGGGGCTAGGGATTGCCGGCGTGGTCGGCGACGGGGAGGCCATGCGGGTCGACGACGTGCTCTTCTCCTGCCTGCCCTGGTGGGAGGGGGACGCGACACGAGCGGCGATCGGCGCCCAGCTGGCCCGGGATGCCGCCCGCGCGGCCGGGACCTGGGTCTGGGTCTACCACGCGCCGCCGGCCGAGAGCCCGGTCAGCTGGGGCGGGAAGCGCTCCTTCGGCGACCGCGCGCTCAGCGACTGGATCGCGGAATACTCCCCCGCGCTGGTGCTGTCGGGCCATGTCCACCAGGCGCCGTTCGTGTCCGGCGGCCGCTGGGTCGACCGTGTCGGCGAAACCTGGGTGTTCAATATGGGCCAGCAGCTCGGCGAGGCCCCGGCTTGCATCGTGATCGACACCGATGCCCGCGAGGCGGTCTGGCTCTCGCTCGCGGGCGCCGAACGCGTGGACCTGCGCGCCCCGTCGGCCGGACCGGAGGGGATGACCGAGCTGCCCGCCTGGCTCAGAGCCGCGGATCCGGCCGCGCGTTAGGCTTCGGCGCGTGCGCGACCTGCTGCTGCAGCAGCGATTCGAGGATCCGGTCCATCATCGCGAAGTGGTTCTTCTGGTCCGCGAACTGCGCCTTGACGTCGGCGAGGTAGGCCGTCGCCGCATGCAGCCGCCGGGCGAGCATCCGCGCCGTATGGAGCGCCACCTCGGGGTTCGCGGCGATGAAGCCCGCGGCGTCGGTCGAAAGCCGCACGCGGACCGGCCCGACCGCCCGAACGCTGGCGCTGTACGGCATGCCGAGCAGGGCAGACATCTCGCCGAAGACTGCGCCGGGCTCGGCGATCCGCGCGACTTCGGTCTGGCCCTTCAGAACCGTCACCTCCCCAGACACCAGAAAGAAGAGCCGCCCCGCGTCCCCGCCCTCGTCGATGAGCGCCTCGCCGGGCGCGAAGCCCACTTCCGGCAGGCCGGCGCAGAGGTCTAGGATCGCGGTCATCGGGGCTCCTTCGTGGGGGGCGACGGCAAGAGAATGCACTGAAAGGTCTGCAGTGCAAAGATGCGGATCCCGAGCAACCCCGCGGACGCGAAACTGCTTGCCCAGAAATAACCAACGGGTTACTTTCGTGAGTCGAGAGCGAGAGCGCCGGACGGGCGCCGCAACCAGAGCACCGGGGCGCACCCCCGTGGGAGGGGAAAGATGACCGAACGCTACAGCCGCCGTCAGTTCGGGGGCCTCGCCGCGGGCGCCGCCGCCATGTCGCTCCTCGCCTCGACCCGCAGCTTCGCGGCCGACGACCAGCTCCGGATGATCTGGTGGGGAAACCCCGACCGCGACAAGCGCACCAACGACGTGCTGGCTCTTTACACCAAGAACACCGGCACCGAGGTGCTGCCCGAGACGTACGGCTGGAACGACTACTGGCAGAAGCTCGCGACCCAGGCAGCGGGCAAGAACCTGCCAGACCTCATCCAGATGGACTACCGCTACATCTTCGAGTACGCCCGCCGCCGGCAGCTGGCGGCGCTCGACGACTTCATGGGCAAGGAGCTGAAGCTCGACACCTTCGACGCGAACCAGCTCGATTCCGGCAAGGTCGACGACAAGCTCTACGGCGTCTCGATGGGCGCCAACTCGATGAGCTACGTCTACAACCAGACGGTGCTCGACAAGCTCGGGGTCACGCTCCCCGACATGAAGATTTGGACCAACGACGACTTCGACAAGATCGGCGAGGAGCTGAAGGGCAAGCTCCCCGCCGGCATGTTCTTCACCTCGAACATGGGCTACGTCGAGCCGCGGCTCGAGACCTGGATGCGCCAGCGTGGCAAGGCGCTCTACACCGAGGACGGGCAGCTCGCCTACGAGGCTGGCGACCTCGCCGACTTCTTCGCCTACTGGAAGGGCCTGCAGGACAAGGGCCTGACCCCGCCGGCCGACATCCAGAGCCAGGACGCCAGCGGCAAGATCGAGGAATCGATGATCGTCCTCGGCAAGGCCGTCTTCGGATTCCTGCATTCGAACCAGCTCGTTGCCAACCAGAAGTTGATGCCCGATGCGAACGGCATCGCGATGATCCCGAACCAGAAGGACGGCAAGCCCGGCCAGTACCTGAAACCGTCGATGCTCCTCTCGATCGCGGCGACCTCGCCGGTGCAGGAAGGGGCGGCCGAGCTCCTCAACTTCTTCATCACCGACATCCCCGCGAACCAGATCCTGCAGATCGAGCGCGGCGTCTCCGGCGACCCGGCGGTGCGCGAGGCGATCCTGCCCGGCCTCTCCGACACGCAGAAGCAGATCATCGACTACCTCGACGTCGTGGCGACCGCGGTTTCGCCGCTTCCGCCGCCGCCGCCGAAGAACGCGGGCGAGCTCGAGCGCGAGCTGCGCCCGGCGTGGGACGCGGTGTCGTTCGGAAAGGTCTCGGTGCAGGACGGCGCCAAGGCCTACTTCGAGAAGGCTCAGGCCATCCTCGCGCGCGCCTGATCGATGGCCGTCGCCACCCAGGCCGAGCCCGGGCGCCCGGCGGCGGTCGCGCACGAAAGCCGCTTCCGGCGCGAGCTGCGCCGGAGCGGCCCCGGCTATCTCTTCCTCCTGCCGTGGCTGATCGGCTTCCTCGGCCTGACCCTCGGCCCGGCGCTGGCCTCGCTCTACCTCTCCTTCACCAACTACGACCTGATGGAGCCGGCGCGCTGGACCGGCTTCGCCAACTATTCCTACGCCTTCACCCAGGACGAGCGTTTCTGGTCCGCGCTGCGGGTCACCTTCACATACGTCCTCTGGTCGGTGCCGCTGAAGCTCGCAGCCGCTCTCGGGCTCGCCATGGTCCTCGACCGCTCGGTTCGCGGCGTCGGCATCTACCGCGCCATCTTCTACCTGCCGTCGCTCCTCGGCGCCTCGGTGGCCGTCGCCGTCCTCTGGCGGCAAATCTTCGGCGCCGACGGCCTCGTCAACCAGCTCCTCGCTGTCGTTGGCATCCACGGCCCCGCCTGGGTCTCGCACCCCGACTATGCCCTCTCGACGCTGGTCGCCCTCGCCGTCTGGCAGTTCGGCTCGCCGATGATCATCTTCCTCGCCGGCCTGCGCCAGATCCCGCAGGACCTCTACGAGGCAGCCTCGATGGACGGCGCGTCCGGCTGGCGGCAGTTCTGGAAGATCACCCTGCCGCTCCTGGCTCCGGTCATCTTCTTCAACCTCGTGCTGCAGACCATCGAAGGCTTCAAGGCCTTCACCCAGGCGTTCATCGTCTCTGGCGGCACCGGCGGCCCGATCGACTCGACGCTCTTCTACTCGCTCTACCTCTACATCGAGGCCTTCGCGAACTTCCGCATGGGCTACGCCTCGGCGCTCGCCTGGGTGCTCCTCGTCATCATCGCCGTCTTCACCGCCATTGCCTTCGGCACCTCGAAATACTGGGTCTACTACGAGGACGAGAGCCGATGACCGACAAAGGCCGCCGCGAGCTCCTCCGCCACCTCCTCCTGTCGCTGGCGTCGATCGTGATGATCTACCCGCTGCTCTGGATGGTGCTGTCGTCGTTCAAGCCCGACGACATGATCTTCTCGCATCCCACGGCACTGCCGACGTCTTTCGACCTCACAAACTACATCCACGGCTGGACGGCGCTCCGCGTCTCCTTCACCACCTTCTACAAGAACAGCTTCATCGTCGCCGGCCTCGCCGTCGTCGGCAACCTCGCGGCCTGCTCGCTGACCGCCTATGCCTTCGCCCGGCTCAACTTCCGCTTCAAGCGCTTCTGGTTCGCGATGATGCTCGGCACGCTGATGCTGCCCTACCACGTGACCCTCGTCCCGCAGTACGTCCTCTTCCAGTCCTTCGGCTGGGTGAACACCTTCCTGCCCTTGATCGTGCCGAAGTTCCTGGCCGTCGACGCCTTCTTCGTCTTCCTGATGGTGCAGTTCTTTCGCGGGATCCCGCGCGAGATCGACGAGGCCGCCATCATGGACGGCTGCGGGCCGTGGCGGATCTACTGGAAGATCATGCTCCCCCTTTCCACGCCCGTCCTCGCGACGGCGGCGATCTTCTCGTTCATCTGGACTTACGACGACTTCCTCGGACCGCTCATCTACCTCAACGACATGCGCAGCTATACCGTGCCGCTCGCCCTGCGCGCCTTCGTCGACAGCTCGGGCGGCGAGTCGCTCTACGGCGCGCTCTTCGCCATGTCAGCGCTCTCGCTCGTCCCCGTCTTCGTCGTCTTCCTCGCCTTCCAGCGCCTGATCATCCGCGGCGTTGCGCTCGGCGCCCTCAAGCGTTGAAGGGATAGAATGGCCTTCGACTTCGCCGTTTCCGGCATCAACCACCCGCACATCTACGGCCAGGTCGACGCCATGCTCGGTGCCGGCTGCCGGCTGACCGGCTTCCACGCCCCCGAGGACGACCTCGCGGCCGCCTTCGCCAAGCGCTATCCGCAGGCGAGGCGGGTCGCCGACGAGCGGGCGATCCTCGACGACCCGGCGGTGAGGATCGTGGTCGGTGCCGGCATCCCGGGCGAGCGCGCTGCAATGGCGCTCCGGGCGATGCGGGCGGGCAAGGACGTGATGGTCGACAAGCCCGGCTGCACCACTCAGGCTCAGCTCGACGAGATCCGCAAGCTGCAGGCCGAGACCGGTCGGATCTGGTCGGTCTGCTACTCCGAGCACTTCCTGCAGCCCTCGACCGTCGCCGCGGCGCGGCTGGTGGCGGAGGGGGCGATCGGGCGGGTCGTGAGCACCGTCGGTCTCGGCCCGCACCGGATCGGCCTGAACCCGCGCCCTGCCTGGTTCTGGGACACCGCACGGGGCGGCGAGATCCTCGTCGACATCGCCAGCCACCAGTTCGAGCAGTTCCTGCACTTCACCGGCTCGACCGAGGCGCGAATCCTCTCGGCCGTCGAGGACAACCTGGCGCATCCCGAGCATCCCGGCTGGAACGACTTCGGCCACGCCACGATCGCGTCCCCGCATGCGACCGGCTACGTGCGGGTCGATTGGATGACGCCGGACGGCTCGCCGGCATGGGGGGACGGGCGGCTGATCCTTGTCGGAACCGGCGGGGTGATCGAGCTCCGCAAGTACATGGACGTCGAGGGGAGGCCGGGGGGCGACCACCTTTTCCTCACCGATGGCAAGGGGACGCGCTACATGGCCTGTGCGGACGAGCGGATGCCCTACGGGGCCGCGCTACGCGACGACGTTCTGAACCGCACCGAGACGGCGATGAGTCAGGCCCGCTGCTTCCTCGCCATGCAGCTGGCGTTGGACGCGCACCGGCTGGCGGTGCGCCTCGCCGCCGACAAACGGGTGCCGGCATGACCCGGCTCCGCGTCGGCGTCGTCGGCTCCGGCATCGGCGCGTCGCACATCGAGGGGTATGCTGCGCTGCCCGAGCGCTACGAGGTGGTGGCCCTCTGCGACCTCGACCCGGTGCGCGGGCCGGAGGTGGCGGAGCGGTTCGGCATCCCGGCCGTCACCGCGGGCTATGACGAGCTTCTGCGCCGCGACGATCTCGATGTCGTCGACGTCTGCACGCCGTCGGGCATGCACCAGGCGCAGGCGATCGCGGCGCTGCAGGCCGGCTTCCACGTCGTCGTCGAAAAGCCGGTGGCAAAGAGCCTCTCCGAGATGGATGCGATCGAGGCGGCGGAGGCGGCGTCCGGAAAACGCGTCTGCCCGATCTTCCAATACCGCTTCGGGCACGGGATCCAGAAGCTGCATCACCTGATCGGAAAGGGTCTTGCCGGGCGGCCGTCGGTCGCGACCGCCGAGACGCACTGGTGGCGGGGGGACGCCTACTACCAGGCCGCGAGCTGGCGCGGCACCTTCGCCGGCGAGCTCGGCGGCTGCCTGACCACGCACGCGATCCACGTCCACGACATCCTCTGCGAGGTGCTCGGACCGCTCGCCTCCGTGCACGCGCGGACTTCGAACCGGCTCAAGGGCAACGAGACCGAAGACGCGGCGGTTCTGTCGCTCGGCTTCGCCTCCGGCGCTTTCGCCACCGCCTCGGTGACGCTGTCATCGCGGCAGGAGACGTCGCGGCTGCGCTTCGTCTTCGAGGACATGGTCGCGGAGAGCGGCCTTGAGCCCTACAACCCGGGGCACGACCCCTGGACCTTCCCGAGCGACGACCCGACCGCACGCGCCCGTATCGAGGCGGCGCTCGCCGATTTCGAACCCCTCCCCGAGCGCTTCCCCGGCCAGTTCTATCGCATGCATGCCGCGCTCGCCGGTGGCGGGCCGCTTCCGGTTACCCTCGCCGACGCCCGTCGTTCGATCGAGCTCCTGACGGCGGCCTACTGGTCCGCGACGACCGGCGAGACGGTCGCGTTGCCGCTGCCGTCCGACCACCCCTTCTATGCCGGTTGGATCGCCGCAATGGAACGCGAGGCCGTCCATGGCTGAGCTCGAGCTAAGGAAGGTCGTCAAGCGCTTCGGATCCCTCGAGGTGATCCACGGCGTCGACCTTGCGATTCGCGACGGCGAGTTCGTCGTCTTCGTTGGTCCCTCGGGCTGCGGCAAGTCGACGCTCCTGCGCATGATCGCCGGCCTCGAGGAAATCTCCGGCGGCGAGATGCTGATCGACGGCGCCGTCGTCAACGAGGTTCCGGCCGTCAAGCGCGGCCTCGCGATGGTGTTCCAGTCCTACGCGCTCTACCCGCACATGAGCGTGCGCAAGAACCTCTCCTTCGGGCTCGAGACGATCGGTGCACCGAAGGCCGAGATCGAGCGCAAGGTGAACGGCGCGTCGGAAATCCTTCAGATCAAGGAGCTCCTCGACCGCAAGCCCGGCCAGCTGTCCGGCGGCCAGCGCCAGCGCGTCGCGATCGGACGCGCCATCGTCCGCGAGCCCAAGATCTTCCTCTTCGACGAGCCCTTGTCCAATCTCGACGCCGAGCTCCGCATGCAGATGCGCGTCGAGATCAACCGCCTGCACCGCCGCCTCGGCTCCACGATGATCTTCGTCACCCACGACCAGGTCGAGGCGATGACCCTCGCCGACCGCATCGTCGTCCTCCGCAAGGGCGTCATCGAGCAGGTCGGCACCCCCCTCGATCTCTACAACAAGCCAGCCAACATCTTCGTCGCCGGCTTCATCGGCAGCCCGCGGATGAACTTCTTCCCCGGCCGCATCGGCCCGGTGAAGGACCGCACCGCCGAGCTCCACCTCGACCAGGGCCAGACCCTCTCGACCGAGTTCCCGTCACCCCCCCGACCCGGCGCCACCGTCACCATCGGTGTCCGCCCCGAGCACCTCGTCCCCGCCCCGCCCGGCCAGGGCGTCCTGAAGGGCGAGGTGCAGCTCGCCGAGCACCTCGGCGGCGAAACCTACGTCTACGTGACGCTCCCCGGCGGCCAGTCCGCCACCGTCGAGATCAAGGGCCAGGCCGCGATCAGCCCCGGCAAGACCCTGGAGCTCGCCTTCGACGGCGGCCGCTTCCACGTCTTCGGCCCCGACGAAAAGGTGATTCGCCACGCCTGACCTTCTTCGGTTGACATACGGCTGAAACACGGCGCGGCGAATGTGCGCCCGCGCCGAGACCGCGCCAAGCGGCGTCATCGAGCAGCCGGAGCCCGTCCATGAACGTCCCCCTGATCTCCATCGTCCCCGCGCGCGTCGAGGACCGCGCGACCACCCTCGCGACGCTCGTCGCCGCCTTCGCCCACGACCCCGCCGCCCGCACCCTCTACCCCGAGGACGACGCCTACGCCGCCCACTTCCCCGGCCTCGCCGAGTCCCTCGCCTGCCGCGCCTTCGACGAAGGCCTCGTCGACAGCTACCCCGCCGGCCTCGGCGCCGCGCTCTGGCTGCCGCCCGGCACCGAGCTCGACGTCGCCCGGGTCAGCGCCCATCTCGCCGCGACGGTTTCCGCGCACCGTCTCGATGCACTGGCCGCCGGCTTCGCCGCCCAGCGCGCCCTGCGCCCGCACAAACCGCACTGGTACCTGCCGTGGATCGGGGTGCGCCCCGACGTCCAGGCCGCCGGCATCGGCTCGACCCTGCTCCGCCAGGGCCTCGCCCGCGCCGACGCCGAGGGGACGCCCGCCTACGTCGAGGCCAGCTGCCGCCGCAACGCCGCCCTCTTCGCCCGCCACGGGTTTCGGCCGGTCGGTCTGGTCCTCGCCCCCGGCTACCCGCAGGTCACCACCATGTGGCGCCCCGCCCGCCGCATCTGATCCGGGCATACCTTACCCTTGCACGGCGACGCTCTCGATGAGCACGGCCGGGGGCAACGACGACGCCGGCGCAAGTCCGGTATCCGGCGTGATCTCGCAGACGCCCCGTCACCCTACTCCCCGTAGGGGATCCAGACGTTCTTCACCTCGACCGCATGGTTAAGCAGATCCTTGCGGAACTCGGCCAGCTCGGCCGCTTTCCCCGACAGCGTCCGCTTCAGGTTTCCCGCCGACCGCCGCTCGACGTCGGCGACCCCCTCGACCGGCCCGAAGTACCAGATCGCGTCGACCTCCAGGTGGTCGGCCAGCGTCGGAACCACGTCCGCACGCCGCCCGGTCACGATGTTGACGACCCCGCCCGGCACGTCCGACGTCTCCAGCACCTGGTAGAAGTCCGCCGCCACCAGTCCGGCCCCCTCCCCCGGCACCACCACCACCCGGTTGCCCATCGCGATCGCCGGCCCGACGAGTCCGATCAGCCCGACGAGGGGCATCGCCTCGGGACAGACGATCCCGATCACCCCGCAGGGTTCGTGCATCGCCAGCGCCACCCCGCGGATCGGCACCGAATGCACCGCCCCGTCGAACTTGTCCGCCCAGCCGGCGCAGAGGACCAGCCGCTCGATCGCCGCCTCGACCTCGGCGACCGCCTCGGCGCCCTCCCCCGCCAGGCCCGCGATCCGCGCCGCGAACTCCTCCCGCCGCGCCCCGAGGTTCTCCGCCAGGTAGTAGAGCACCTGCGACCGCGCATACGTCGTCGCCCCGGCCCAGCCCTTGGCCGCCACCGCCGCCTCGACCGCGTTGCGCACGTCCTTGCGGTTGCCGAGCCCCACCTGCCCCGCGACGCGCCCGGCCGCATCGAGCACCGGCATCGAATACCCGCTGTCCGGCCGCACCTGCTTGCCGCCGATGTATAGCTTCGCCGTCCGGTCCAGCCCCGCCACCGGCTCGGGCCCCCCCTTGCGGCGCGCCCGCGGTTCTTCCGCCGGCGCCGGCTCCCGCCGCAGGTACGCGAGCATCCCCTCGCGCCCGCCCTCGCGCCCGTAGCCGCTCTCGCGCACCCCGCCGAACCCGGCCGCCGCGTCGAGCATGTTCGCGCCGTTGACCCAGATCACCCCGGCCCGGATCTGCGGCGCGATCCCAAGCGCGAGGTTGACGTTCTCGCTCCACACGCTCGCCGATAGCCCGTAGCGGCTGTTGTTGGCCAGCGAAACCGCCTCGGACGGCGTGCGGAACGTCAGCATGGTCAGCACCGGCCCGAAGATCTCCTCCTGCACCACCGTGTCCGCCGGCCCCACGTCGCAGATCAGCGTCGGCGGAAAATAGAACCCCCGTTCGGGCAGCGCCGCCTCGGCCTGCACCAGCGTGCCGCCTTCGGCCACCGCCTGCGCCACCAGCCCCGCGATCCGCTCGCGCTGCTCGGCCGAAACGATCGGCCCCATGTCGTTCGACTTGTCGAGCGGGTCGCCGACGCGGAGCCGAGCGAGCCGCACCGCAAGCTTCGCGCGCATCCGCGCGGCAACCCCCTCCTGCACCAGGAGCCGCGACCCGGCGCAGCACACCTGCCCCTGGTTGAACCAGATCGAGTCGACCACCCCCTCGACCGCGCTGTCGACGTCGGCGTCGTCGAACACGATGAACGGCGACTTACCGCCCAGCTCCAGCGTCAGGCTCTTGCCCGACCCCGCCGTCGCCTCGCGGATCGCCCGCCCGACTTCCGTCGAGCCGGTGAACGCCACCTTGTCGATCCCCGGGTGGGCCACGAGCGCCGCCCCGGTCCCACCGGCGCCGGTCACGATGTTGACGACCCCCGCCGGCAGCCCGACCTCCCGGCAAATCTCCGCAAAGAGCAGTGCGGTCAGCGGCGTCTGCTCCGCCGGCTTCAGCACGACCGTGTTCCCCGCCGCCAAGGCCGGCGCGATCTTCCACGCGAGCATCAAGAGCGGAAAGTTCCACGGGATCACCTGCCCGCAAACCCCGTGCGGCCGATACCCGGGGAACTCGCCATTCTCGACCGCGGCCCACCCGGCGTGGTGGTAGAAGTGCCGGACGGCCAGCGGCACGTCGATGTCGCGCGTCTCGCGGATCGTCTTGCCGTTGTCGAGCGACTCGAGCACCGCAAAGAGCCGGGCGTGCTTCTGTATATGCCGCGCCAGCCCGTAGAGGTGCCCCGCCCGCGCCGTTCCCGACAGCCCAGCCCAGGCGCCCTGCGCCTTGCGCGCCGCCGCGACCGCCCGGTCGACGTCGCCGGCGTCGGCCTCCCCGACCTCGGCCAGCACCTCGCCCGTTGCCGGATTCAGCGTCGGGAACCGCCCCCCAGCCGCCGGTGCCACGAAATCCCCGCCGACGAACAGGTCGAACGCCCGTCCGTGACGCTCGATCCAGTCGAGCGCCGGCCCCGGCGCCTCGGGCGCCGGCCCGTACTCCATGCTCCCGAAGATCTCCCTTACGGTCATGCCCAATTCCTCACGCCATCGGATGCCGGTCCGCCGCCGAGTAGCGCCCGGTGACGTGATGCTCGAGCTGCCGCTCGATGTCGCCGAGGAGCGACGACGCGCCGAAGCGGAAGAGATCCGGCTCTTGCCAGCGCCGGCCGAGCTCCTCCTGCATCATCGACAGATAGACGAGCGCGTCCTTGGCCTTGGAGATCCCGCCCGCCGGCTTGTAGCCGACCGCGAACCCCGTCGCTTCGTAGTAGCTCCGGATCGCCCGCACCATAACGAGGCTGACCGGCAGCGTCGCGTTGACGG
The DNA here is from genome assembly GCA_046348915.1 of Amaricoccus sp. Classification (GTDB taxonomy): domain Bacteria; phylum Pseudomonadota; class Alphaproteobacteria; order Rhodobacterales; family Rhodobacteraceae; genus Amaricoccus. The sequence continues at coordinate 44,298 of JAXMDH010000027.1, read as the reverse complement.
CCTCCTTGCCGGTCGAGGTCTTGATGAAGTCCGAGCCGGCCATCATCGCCACCATCGACGCCCGGCCGACGTCGCGCAGGCTGCCGAGCTCGCCGGTCGCGAGGATCGCCTTCATGTGCGCCTCGCCGCAGGCGGCGCGGAACGCCCGCACCTCCTCGTAGAGCGCCTGCCAGTCGCGCGCGAGCACGTGCCGCCGCGAGATCACGATGTCGATCTCGCTCGCCCCCGCCGCCACCGATTCCTCGATCTCCGCCACCCGCAGCCTGAACGGCGACAGCCCGGCGGGAAAGCCGGTCGAGACCGCGGCCACCGGAATCCCGGTCCCCTTCAGCGCCTCGACCGCCGCCGGCACCATCTCGTGATAGACGCAGACCGCCCCAGTTGTGATCCCGGCGTCCGCCATCCCGAGCCGCTCGAGCAGGTCCTGCCGGACCGGTTGCCGCGCCTTGCGGCAGAGCCGACGAACCCGCTCCTCGGTGTCGTCCCCGGCAAGCGTCGTGAGGTCGATGCAGGTGACTGCCTTCAGGAGCCAGGCCGCCTGCCAGTCCTTCTTGACCGTGCGCCGAGTCCCGAGCGTCGCCGCCCGCCGCTCGATCGCCGAGGTGTTGGCCTGCACGGCAATGACGGCGTCGAGGTCGAGCTCGGTTCCGGCGTTACGCGCCAGCTTGCCGCTGTGGAGGAATTCCGGTCCGCTCATCATCAGGCTCCTCTCCCGCCCCGGTATACGCCCCGCGGACGCCCGCGGCGAGCGCCGCCTCGACCTCGGTACGATCCGGCGCCCCGAGCCGACCGCCGAAGCGCCGGCACTTCAACGCCGCCGCCGTGTTGGCGAAGCCGATCGCGTCCCGGATGCCCGCCCCCTCGGCCAGCGCCAGCGCGAAGGCGCCGTGGAACACGTCTCCCGCCGCCAGCGTGTCGACGGTTTCGACAGCCGGCGGCGCCAGCCACTCGACCCGGCCGCCCTCCCACCAGGCGCACCCGAGCGGCCCCGCCGTGACGGCGACGAACCCGTCGAGCCGCCCGGCCAGAGCCATGACCGCCGCCGCGACGTCTCGTGTGCCGGTGACCGCCAGCGCCGCCGGCTCGGAGAAAACTGCATGACTTGCCCGGGCAGCCAGCCCCGTCACCAGGTCGGACGGCCCCACGTCCGCGTCCAGCACCGCCGGGATACCGACCGCCCGCGCCGCATCGAGCACTGCGGCCGCTCCCTCGGGCCACCGCACGTCGGTCAGCACCGCATCGGCCCGCGCCACCTCGTCGATCGGCAGCCACCCCGGATCGCTCCCGAGTGCGGGATCGTACCAGGGCACGATCAGCCGCTCGCCCTCACCGTCCAGGAGCACCGTCGCGACGGGCGTGCGCGCCCCCGTGACCCGCCGGACGTGCCGGCAATCGACTCCCGCCGCCTCGATCTCCGCGACGAACCGCTCGCCCGCTGCGTCCGCCCCCACCCGCGAGAAGAGCACCGCTCGCCCGCCGAGGCGCGCGACCGCCGTCGCCGCACTGGTCGCCATCCCATGCGCCACCTCGAGCATCACCTCCGGCAGAAGCTTGCCCGGCCCCGTCGGCAGCGCCTTCACCCGGAACAGCGTATCGAGCGTCGCCGCCCCGCAACAGACGACGGTTTTCACCCTTCGCCGCCCGAATTAACGCTCATGCGTTGTACACGGGATGTACATGGATTGTACATCCACCGTTTCACGCAAACCCTTAAGATCGCCGTTGAATTTTCAGTTCTCCAAAAACCCCGCATGGAACCCCACCGTCTCCCGCCCGCCCCCGACGTCGGTGATCGTAAGCCCGTCGTCGCCGATCGCGACATCGGCCACCTCGCGCCACCCCTCAGGCACCGGAATCGCCCCGAGCGCATAGCGGACGACCACCTCCCCCCCGAGCGGCACCGCCGTCCGATACCCCTGCCGCGTCAAGTCGTTCTCCGCCGCCGACGCCAGCCGCCCGTTGCCGAAAAAGGTCGTCCCCTCCTCGATCCCGAGCACCGCCTTGTGCCGCGACGACCAGGGCGCGAAGAACCGCCCGCCGTTGCTCATCCAGAGCGAGGTCTGACACAGCATCCGCGCATCCTTCACCGCGAAGAACACGAACCCGTCCGCCGCCGCCACCGCCGCCGACCAGCCGGTGACCGCGTCCTTCGGATCGATCAGCGAAAGGAAGTCCTCGTGCCCATCCGCCCACGGATAGCTCCGCATGTCGCGCTTGGACCCGTCCGCGAGCGCGACCTCCGCGAGGCTCCCGAACCGCTGCGGGCTCGCCAGAATCGAGACGCCGCGCGCCGGATCGGTCTCTTGCGGAATCTCAGGAGTAGCCCCGAAGTCTTTGGCAGAGGCTGACGTGCGCCGCCGGGAACATGGATCACATCGCGTGGTGCGCAATCGGCACGGCGCGGACCCACCCGTCAGGAGGTGCCGCTGGTAGACGACGGGATGCCCCGGGCGCAACGTGACTTCCTTGGTCACGGTCGCCCCGCTCACTTTTTCCTCGAGCTCCAGCCGCATCGTGACTGCCCCATCGGCGGCGGTCGCCGCCAGGATCGAGACGCCGCGCGCCGGATCGGTCTCTTGCGGCATCTCAGGAGTAGCCCCGAAGTCTTTGGTAGAAAACGAAAGCCGTGCGCCGCCGGGAACATGGATCATCGCGTGGTGCGCGATCGGCACGGCGCCGGACCCACCCGTCAGGAGGTGCCGCTGGTAGACGACGGGATGCCCCGGGCGCAACGTGACTTCCTTGGTCACGGTCGCCCCGCTCACTTTTTCCTCGAGCTCCAGCCGCATCGTGACTGCCCCATCGGCGGCGGTCGCCGTCCCGAGGTCGCGCCACGTCCCGTTCGCTGGCCAGCCGTGCGCCGCCACACCCGGCTCGTCGGTCTGCCCGAAGGGCGCACAGAAGAAATCGCCCTCGAGCACCACATGATGGGGGACCGGGTCTTCGGGCAACTCCTCAGAATGCCCGACCCAGGGCGCTCGGTGCAGCGGCCGGATCCGCCTTCCGCCGCGCTCGATCTCGAGCCCCTCGAGCATGCCGCAGAAGTTGGTTACGCCGACCGAAATCCCGTCGGCAGCGATGCGTGCCATCTCAGTCCCCCTTGATCACGAGGCCGCCGTCGACCCGGATGACGTCGCCGGTGATGAAGCTCGCCCGATCGCTCGCGAGAAACAGCACCGCCTCGGCCACCTCCTCGCCGCATTGGTATCGGCCAGGCGCCGGACGTCGGCCACCGCCGAGCACGCCTCTCCGCCGGCTGCGCGGATCGCCGCCGCGGCGCGCTCGCCGGCCGCGGGGTCGATCTCGGCGATCAGCACCCGAGCCCCGGCGCGCGCAAGCGCCACCGCGCAGGCCTCGCCGATTCCCATGCCCGCCCCGGTGACGAGCGCCACCCGGCCGTCGAGTTCCGCCATTCGCGTCCTCCCTTTGCGCGAGGTGTCGCACGACTGGCGGCAGCGGGCCAAGCCCCGACCGCTACTCGGCGGCCGCGAGCCCCGGCGCCGGGCGGTAGTTCAGGATCGGCGCCAGCCAGCGCTCGGCATCGGCGATCTCCATTCCCTTGCGCGCGGCGTAGTCGGCCACCTGGTCGCGCTCGACCCGCGCGACGCCGAAGTAGTAGCTCTCCGGATGCGAGAGGTAGAGCCCCGAGACCGAAGCCCCCGGCCACATGGCGAAACTCTCGGTCAGCGTCACCCCGGTCGCCGCGGTCGCGTCGAGCAGCGTGAACAGCGTCGCCTTCTCGGTATGGTCGGGTTGGGCCGGATACCCCGGCGCCGGGCGGATGCCGGCATAGGGCTCGCCGATCATTTCCTCGGGCGTGTACCGCTCGTCGGGCGCATAGCCCCAGAGCTCGCGCCGCGCCAGCGCGTGCATTCGCTCGGCGAAGGCTTCCGCGAAGCGGTCGGCGAGCGCCTTGACCAGGATCGCCGAATAATCGTCGTTGGCTTTCTCGAACCCAGCCGCGATCTCCGCCTCCTCGCCGCCAGCCGTCACCACGAAGCCCCCGACCCAGTCGGGCGTCCCGACCGGCGCCACGAAATCGGCGAGGGCAACGTTCGGCCGTCCGTCGCGCTTCGTCACCTGCTGCCGCAGCGTGTGCAGTGTCGCGAGCTCCTGCCTCCGATCCTCGTCGACGAACAGCCGGATGTCGTCGCCGACCGCATTCGCCGGCCAGAAGCCGACGACCGCCTTCGGCCGGAACCAGCGCTGCCCGATGATCCGCTGCAGCATCGAGCGCGCGTCCGCATGCAGCTGCCGCGCCGCCGCGCCCTGCTTCGGGTCGTCGAGGATCGCCGGAAATTGCCCCTTAAGCTCCCAGGTATGGAAGAACGGCGTCCAGTCGATCCACCCGGCAAGCTCGCCCAGGTCCCAGGCGTCGAAGACCCGCGTCCCGAGGAACCGCGGGCGCGGCGGCAGATACCCGCCCCAGTCGAGCTTCAGCGCGTTGGCCCTTGCCGCCGCCAGCGGCAGCCGCTGCTTCTCCCTCTCCGCCCGCTCGTGCATCTCGGCGAGCTTCAGATACTCCTCGCGCACCGACGCCACGAACGGCGCCTTCCCCTCGGGCGACAAGAGGCTCGACACCACGCCGACCGCCCTGCTCGCGTCGGTGACGTAGACCGCCTGCCCGCGCACATACCGTGGGTGAATCTTCACCGCGGTATGCACCCGGCTCGTGGTCGCCCCGCCGATCAGCAGCGGCACTTCGAACCCCTCGCGCTCCATCTCGGCCGCGACATGCGCCATCTCGTCCAGCGACGGGGTGATCAGCCCCGAGAGCCCGATCATGTCGACTTTCTCCGCCCGCGCGATCGCAAGGATCCGCGTCGCCGGCACCATCACGCCGAGGTCGATGATCTCGTAGTTGTTGCAGGCCAAGACGACACCGACGATGTTCTTGCCTATGTCGTGCACGTCGCCCTTGACGGTCGCCATCAGGATGCGCCCGGCGCTCTTCCGCCCGTCGCCGCCGTTCGCCGCCTTCTCGGCCTCCATGTACGGCAGCAGAACCGCGACCGCCTGCTTCATCACCCGCGCCGACTTCACGACCTGCGGCAGGAACATCCGCCCCGTTCCGAAGAGGTCGCCGACGACGTTCATCCCCGCCATCAGCGGGCCCTCGATCACGTCGAGCGGCCGCGTCGCCTGGACCCGCGCCTCCTCGGTGTCGGCCTCGATCCACTCGGTGATCCCACTGACCAGCGCGTGCTCCAGCCGCTTCGCGACCGGCCACTCCCGCCACGTCAGATCGCGCTCCCGCGCCTCTTTCCCCGCGGTTCCCTTGAACCGCTCGGCCAGGGCGAGCAGGCGCTCGGTCGCATCTGCGCGGCGGTTCAGCACCACGTCCTCGCAGGCCCCGCGCAGCTCGGGCTCGATCGTATCGTAGACCGCGAGCTGTCCGGCGTTGACGATCCCCATGTCCATGCCGGCGGCGATCGCGTGGTAGAGGAAGACCGCGTGCATCGCCTCCCTGACCGGCTCGTTGCCGCGGAAGGCGAACGAGAGGTTGGAGACCCCGCCCGACACATGCACGTGCGGCAGCGTCGCCTTGATCCGTCGGGTCGCCTCGATGAAGTCGACGCCGTAGGTCGAATGCTCCTCGATCCCGGTCGCAACAGCGAAGATGTTTGGGTCGAAGACGATGTCCTCCGGCGGGAAGCCGTCCTCAACCAGCAGTCGGTAGGCGCGCGTGCAGATCGCGACCTTCCGCGCCTCCGTGTCGGCCTGTCCCTCCTCGTCGAAGGCCATCACGACGACCGCCGCGCCATAGGCCCGGCAAAGCCGCGCGTGCTGCAGAAACGCCTCCTCCCCCTCCTTCATCGAAATAGAGTTGACGATGGGCTTGCCCTGGACGCACTTCAGTCCGGCCTCGATCACCTCCCACTTCGAGGAGTCGATCATCACAGGCACTCGGGCTATATCGGGCTCGGCGGCGACGAGGTTGAGGAAGGCTGTCATCGCCGCCTTCGAGTCGATCAGCCCCTCGTCCATGTTGACGTCGATGACCTGCGCCCCGTTCGCCACCTGGTCGCGCGCCACCTTGAGCCCTGCCGGAAAGTCCCCCGCCGTCACCAGCTTTCGAAACCGTGCCGACCCGGTTACGTTTGTCCGCTCGCCCACGTTCACGAACGGGATCTCCGGCGTGAGCGTGAACGGTTCGAGGCCCGACAGGCACATCAACGGCGGCTTCTCGGGGACGACACGCGGAGCGAAGCGGCCGACCGCTTCGGCGATTGCGCGAATATGGTCGGGACTGGTGCCGCAGCAGCCGCCGACGACGTTGATCAGCCCCTCGCGGGCGAACTCCTCGAGCTGCGCCGCCATATATTCCGGGCTCTCGTCGTACCCGCCGAAGGGGTTCGGCAGCCCGGCGTTCGGATAGGCGCAGGTGAAGGTGTCCGCGACCCCCGCGATCTCCGCCAGATGCGCCCGCATCGCGTCCGCTCCGAGCGCGCAGTTGAGCCCGATTGTGAACGGCCGCGCGTGCCTGACCGAGTGCCAGAAAGCAGTCGGCGTCTGCCCCGACAGCGTCCGCCCCGAGAGGTCGGTTATCGTGCCCGAGATCATCAGCGGCAGCCGCATGCCCTTGTCGGCAAAGATCGCCTCGCAGGCAAAGATCGCCGCCTTGGCGTTCAGCGTGTCGAAGATCGTCTCGATCAGGATCAGGTCGGCCCCGCCGTCGACCAGCCCGCGGAGCTGCTCGCCGTAGGCCATGCGCAGGTCGTCAAAGCTCACCGCCCGGAACCCCGGATCGTTCGCGTCTGGCGAGATCGAGGCGGTCCGGTTGGTCGGCCCCAGCGCCCCCGCCACGAACCGCCGCCGCCCATCGGCTGCCTCGGCCCGCGCGGCCGCCCGCCGCACCAGCGCGGCTCCTGCACGGTTCAGCTCGTAGACCAGCGCCTCGGCGCCGTAGTCAGCCTGCGCGATCGCGGTCGATGAGAACGTGTTGGTCTCGATGATGTCCGCGCCGGCCATGGCGTAGCGGAAGTGGATTTCCTCGATCGCCTCCGGCTGGGTCAGCACCAGGAGGTCGTTGTTCCCCTGCTGCGGATGCCCCTTGACCGCGCAGGTCCCATGCCCGGTGAAATCATCCTCGCCGAGCCCGAGACGCTGTATCTGCGTCCCCATCGCCCCATCGAGAACCAGAATCCGTTGCCTGGCGGCGGCGGTCAGGACTGCGAGCGTGTCTCGCGGAGCAGGGTTGTTGCCGGTCATGCGGCGCAACATAGCCAGAGCGCCCGGTAAGGAAAACCGCCAGCTCGCATCGACGTCTTCGACGACGCTGCCGGGACGCCGCCCAGGGCTGGCGCAGGACGTGACTCGCCGCTAGGGATTGACGGCTCGAACGAGGAGGACGAACCCATGAGGCCGACCCGCGCTGTCGCCTGTACCCTCGCTGCGCTGGCCCTGGCCGGCTGCGTCCAGCCCAGCGAGACCACGGGATTTGCCAGTCGGTCGAAGGTGCATCACCCGGAAGCTCTCTTCGACGTAGCCTACCGAAGCGACAAACTGCGCGGCCTCGACACGCGCAAGCACAGCTCCAAGCGGCCGATCGACGCAGCCAAGGGCGCGGCGATCTGCCCGCGGGCCAGCGACCTCAAGCCCTACGACCAGCTGATGGCGCAGTCGATCGCGGCGATGCGGGGGCCGAGTCCGGTCGAATACTCGAAGCTGCCGCGCCAGTTCTCCCACGAGCTCACGATCAGCGCCTACCGAACGCTGATGGACCTGGACATGACCCGGTCGCGGCGTGACATCGACGCCCTCCGCGCCCACGCCACCGCCAACGCCTGGATCCCTGCCGGCCCGTCGGACAAGGCCGCGAGCGCCGCCATCGAGGCGCTTGGCGCTGTCCTGCCCGCCTGGCTGATCCTGCGGCAGACCACGGCGGCCACCGACGACGACCGCGCCGCCATCGATGGCTGGCTGGTCCGGGTTCAGCAGTTCACCGACAGCCACCCGGGCGGAAACTCGATCGGAACCCAGCGCGGCACCAACGAGATGCTGATCGGGCTGATCACCGGCAACGACGCGCTCTACCAGAAGGGCCTGCAGGAGGGCTTCTACGGCCCGCTGCAGGGAATGCGGGCCGACGGCAGCTTCCCGCTCGAGACGGACCGTGGCCGCAAGGCGCTGGAGAACAGCGGCCGCAATATCTCGCTCGTCATCTACGCGGCACAGATCGCGCGGTCGCAGGGCGCCGATCTCTACACAACCAAGGTCGACGGCAAGGGCATCGACGATGCCGTTTCCTTCCTGCTTCGCGCCGACGCCGACAACGCGCTGGTCGACGGCTACGCGAAGGCCAATCGCAACCCGGGCCTCGGCTTCGGGACTTTCGCGCCGAACGCCCAGGTGACCCCCTTCGCCGGCTATTCGCGCGGTTGGATCATGCTTTATGCCGAGCGCTTCCCGAAAAGCGAGCTCACCGCCGAGCTCGAGAGCAAGATCCCCGTCGGCAACCGCGTCTTTTCCGACACGACCGGCGGGTCCGTGAGCTGCTACGCCATCCGACTATGAGCGGCCTCCGCAAGGGGCGCTCCGACGGGCCCGAGGCATCGGCATGAGCGGCATGTAAGCTGCGCTCAAAACGCACCCATATGAAATGACACACTTTTTGCTTCGCGCCTTAACCTTCTGCTCATCCGTTGGCCGCCCATCAGCAACGGTAGAGATCTTCTTCAAAGGCTTCTTCTAAGCACCCTCTGCAGAACGGAGGCGCAAGGCTCGGCCTACGACAATCTTGCGTGGAGAATTTGTCTCGAGCGCGTCTGATCCCTTTTCTATGCAAGGCTTGTCGTTCGCGTGAAGCCCCGCAAAGGTCCGGGCAATTGCAAGTGAGTTGTCCTTCGAAGCCTGAAAGCGATCCGCCGGCCGCTCTAAGTCGTGCTTCAGTCGGAAGATTCTTTCCTATCGGAAACGCTGGTCTCGTCCGGAGGCTGTTCGTCGTAGCGACCCGTCAGGACCCGGGCCGCATGGCCGTCGGGGTCGTCGAACTGGTCGTGGCGTAGCATCCAGACAAAAGCAGCGAGCCCAACGAGCCCTAGAAGCAGCGACGTGGGGATGAGAACGACCAGGATGTTCACGGCCGGGCTCCGAGCCGGAGGGCGTTCAGGCTGACGACGAGGGAGCTCAGCGACATGGCGATCGCCGCGATCAGCGGCGTGACGTGGCCGGCCATTGCGATCGGCACGGTGATGATGTTGTAGCCGAAGGAGAAGACGAGGTTCTCTACGATGCGCGAGCGGGCGCGACGCGCGAGCTCTAGGCTGCCGGCGATGCGGTCGAGGCGGTCGCCGACGAGGATCAGGTCTGCCGAAGATCGGCTGGCATCGACCGCCGACGCGGGCGACATCGAGACGTCGGCCGCGGCGAGAGCTGCAGCGTCGTTGAGGCCGTCGCCGACCATCAGCACCCGCCGGCCGTCGGCACGCAGTGCCTCCAGCCGCGCCACTTTCTCCTGCGGCGTCGCCCGCGCGACCCAGTCGTCAATGCCGAGGTGGGCCGCGAGCGCGGCGACCGGCCGCTCGGCGTCCCCCGAGAGGAGCGTGACCGGGAGCCCAGCGGCCTTCAGGGCCGCCACCGCCGCCGCCGCGTCGGGGCGGGGCTCGTCGGTAAAGGCGAAGGCGACGGGCGGCGCGTCGCCGGACCGCAGCCAGGCGGTGGTCCCCGTGGTGTCGTCCGCGGCGCCGACCCACTCGGCGCGTCCGAGGCGGAGGGTGACGGCACCGTCGTGCCCTTCCGTGCCGAGCCCCGGATGCTCGGTGACACCGGTCAGCGCGGTCGGCCGGACACCGGCGGCTCGGGCCGCGTCGCGGATCGCGCGGGCGAGCGGGTGCGCGCTACCCTCGGCGAGGGCCGAGGCGGCGGCGAGGGCGCCTTCGGGCAGTGCGGCGGTGTTGGTCAGGACCGGCCGTCCGGTCGTGAGCGTCCCGGTCTTGTCGAGCACCACCGTGTCGACGAGCGCCAGCCGCTCGAGCGCGGTTCCGTCCCTGAGAAGGATCCCGGCGCGGAAGAGCCGGCCGGAGGCGGCGGTCAGCACCGCCGGCACCGCAAGCCCCAGCCCGCAGGGGCAGGTCACGATCAGGACTGCCGCCGCGACGTTGGTGGCGAGCCTCCAGTCACCGGTCGTGACGCCCCAATAGCCGAGCGCGGCCAAGGCCAGAAGGTTGACCATCGGCGCGTAGAGACGCGCCGCCCGCTCTGCCAGAGTCGCGTAGCGGCCGCGGCTCCGCTCGGCCAGCTCCACGAGGCCCGCAATCTGTCGGAGAAGCGTGTCCCCGCCGAGGCCGAGCGCGCGGATGGTCAGCGGCCCGGAAAGGTTGAGCATCCCCGCCCGCACGGTGTCTCCCGCAGCGACCGGAATCGGCAGCGTCTCCCCCGTGAGCAGCGAGGCATCGATCTCGGATCGGCCGTCGGCAACGGTTCCGTCAGCCGGCACAAGGTTGCCTGCGGCGACGGTAACAAGATCACCGGGGCGGAGCGCGTCGACCGGCACCGTCGAGCGGCTGCCGTCGGGAAACACCCGCTCGGCAGTGTGAACCTCGAGGGCAGCGAGCTCCGTGGCGGCCGAGCGGGCCCGCGCGCGGGTCAGATGCGCGAGGTAGCGGCCGACCAGGAGGAAGAAGGTGAGGCCGATCGCGGCCTCGAAGTAGGCGCGCGGGCCGGAGAGCACCGTCTCTCGCAGGCTGACGGCGGCAGCAAGCAGGATCGCGGTCGAAATCGGCACGTCCATGGCGAGCCGGCCGGCGCGCAGGCTCGCCCACGCCGACCGGAAAAACGGAAGGCCCGCGAAGGCGACCGCCGGCAAGGCGATCGCGGCCGAGATCCAGTGCAGCAGGTCGCGGGTGGTGTCGTTCGCGCCCGACCAGACCGCCACCGATAGCAGCATCACGTTCATGCTGGCGAAGCCGGCAACCCCGATGCGCGCGAGCAGGTCCCGCTCCTCCGCGTCGTTCCGGCCGGCGGCGAGCACCGCGAGGTCGAGCGGCCGCGCCTCGAATCCGTGGCGGGCGAGCGTCGCGATGAGTCGCGCCTCGATGCCGGGCCGGTCCTCAACGGTGACGGAGACGCGCTTTAGCGTCAGGTTGACCCGGGCGGCCGCGACGCCGGGCTCCTCGTTCAGCGCCGCTTCCACGCCGGCGATGCAGGCGGCGCAGTGGATGAGGGGGAGCGAGAGCTCAAGGCGGCGGAGCTCCTCCGACGCCGGCCGAGCGGAGCGGGGCGCGCGGGTGTCCGGGGCGGCGCTACAGGCCGGGCAGGCAAGGATGGTCGCCGCCTCGCTCACGGCGCGCGCACGAAAATGGCGCGACTCTGGCGGAAGGGGGTTCCGTCCGCGGCCGTCGCCTCGATCTCTACCCGCCAGCTCCCGGGCGCGAGCCGCGCCGCGCCAACGTAGCCGTCTGATGTCGGCTCGAGCACGATCACGCGATCGTCGCGGGTGGTCGTCGGACGCCCGACGGAGACCGCGAGCTTCGGCGGATGCACGGCGTGCCCGGTAGCGTCACGAATCGCCAGCGACAGTTCCGCATCGTCGTGGGCGAGCGCGAGCTGCCAGCCGAGCGCCTGTTGCGCGATCCGCTCGTGGTCGAAGCTCTGGCTCGCGACATAGCTGTTGGGGACGACGAGGCCGGAGAAGGTCTTCACCGCCGTGACGGTGAGCACGACGTTCGGCACCAGCATCGTCAGGAAGGCGAGGCTGGCGATGACGAACACCTGGCGTCCGCCGAGCGTGCTCATGGCTGCCCTCCGTTGAAGACCGAGCTCTCCCGTGCCAAGGCGCCCGAGCGCACGTCCTCGGCCACGAATTCAACCGGCGTGACCGCCTGCGCGCTCGCGGGGCTGTCGGGCGCGCTCGTGAGGTAGACCCGCTGCCCTAGAGTCGTGTTGGCCGGCACTGTGACGTCGACGGAAGGCAGGCCCTGCAGCGTCATCTCAAGCGGGAATCCGGCCGCGACGGACAGATGGAAGTCGCGGTCATAGCCGGTCATGTTGCGCAGCCGGACCTCGTAGGCGTTGCGCACGGATCCGTCCGACAAGACGACGTTGATCGGGTTGCGCACCGGCTCGACGGAGATACCCATGTCGGGGCGCATCAGCAGCGCCGCGAGTAGTGCGACGCCGATGCCGGCCCAGAGCACGGAGTAGAGGAGGACGCGCGGGCGGACGATGCGCCGCCAGACCGGCATGTCCTGCCCACCAGCGCGCTCGCGCTCGCTGTCGGCGAGGGTGATGTAGCCGACGAGCCCGCGCGGCTTGCCGACCTTGTCCATGACGTCGTCGCAGGCATCGATGCAGAGCGCGCAGGTGATGCAGGCCAGCTGCTGGCCGTCGCGGATGTCGATCCCCATCGGGCAGACGTTCACGCAGGCCGAGCAGTCGATGCAGTCGCCGAGACGCTCGGCGCCCTCGGCCTTGCGGTGCTTGCCGCGGGGCTCGCCGCGCCAGTCACGGTAGGCGACGGTGATCGTCTGCTCGTCCATCATCGCGGCCTGGATCCGCGGCCAGGGGCACATGTAGATGCAGACCTGCTCGCGCATGAAGCCGCCGAAGGTGAAGGTCGTCGCGGTCAGGACCGCGATCGAGGCGTAGGCCGCAGCCGGCGCCGAGAAGGTCAGGAGCTGGTGGAGCAGCGTGGGCGCGTCGGTGAAGTAGAAGACCCAGGCGCCGCCCGTTGCGACGGCGATCACCAGCCAGACGACCCATTTGATCCCGCGCAACCGGATCTTCGTCGCGTCCCACTTCTGGTGCCAGAGCTTCACCCGGGCATTGCGGTCGCCCTCGATCCAGCGCTCCACCAGGATGAAGAGGTCCGTCCACACAGTTTGCGGGCAGGTGTAGCCGCACCAGACCCGGCCGAGGGCCGAGGTGAAGAGGAAGAGCCCGAGGCCCGCCATGATCAGGAGGCCGGCGACGAAGTAGAACTCCTGTGGCCAGATCTCGATGAAGAAGAAGTAGAAGCGGCGGTGCGCGAGGTCGACGAGCACTGCCTGGTCGGGCAGCGCCGGGCCGCGGTTCCAGCGCAGCCAGGGCGTGGCGTAGTAGATCGCGAGCGTCACGCCCATGATCCACCACTTCAGAGTCCGGAAGCGGCCGTGGACCCGGCGAGGAAACACGGGTTCCCGCGCGGCGTAGAGCGGCGGCGGATTGACGGTCGTCTGGGTCACGCGGCCATACTCCCCCTCGGTACACACGGACCGCGAACGGCGTCGTTGGAGGTCTCCGTCATCGCGCGCCTACTGGCCGCCGCCAAGCGAGTGCACGTAGACAGCGACCTTGGCGATGTCCTCCGGGCTCAGGCGGGACTGGAAGGCGGGCATGATGCCGAAGCGGGCGCCGACGATGGTCTGGCGAATGGTCTGCGCGTCGCCGCCATAGAGCCAGATGCCGTCGGTTAGGTTAGGGGCGCCGAATTCGTGCGAGCCCTTGCCGTCCTCGCCGTGGCAGGAGGCGCAGTTGTCGGCGAAGACCTGCGCGGAGCGGGCCGCCTCGGCCGGGTCGTCGGCCTTACCGGACAGCGAGAGCACGTACTGGGTCAGCCCGTCGATCTCGGCGGGCTCGAGTATATCGCCGAACGCCGGCATCTGGCTGAAGCGGGTGTCGGGATCGGACTCGTAGCGGATGCCGTGGGTGACCGTCTGCTGGATGTCGGCCGCCGTGCCGCCCCAGAGCCAATCGTCGTCGAGCAGGTTCGGATAGTGCCCGAGGACGCCCCCCGCACCCGCGCCGTGGCATTGCGAGCAGTTGTTGCGGAAGACCGCCGCGCCACCGGCGACCGCGAAGTGCATGAGCCCGGGATCCTTCTCGACTGCGGCGAGATCGCTCCCCATCAGCCGGGCATCCAGGGGCGCGTTGACGGCGCGAGCTGCCTCGACCTCCGCGGCGAGGTTGGCGCGGCTCGAGTAGCCGAGCAGGCCCGGCGTCGCGCGGGTGAGCATCGGCCAGGCCGGCATAAGGATTGTGTAGCCGATGGCCCAGACGATGGTGGCGTAAAACGTCCACAGCCACCAGCGCGGCATGGGCGTGTCGAGTTCCTTGATGCCGTCCCACTCGTGGCCGGTGGTCTCGGTCTGCGTGAGCTCGTCGACCTCGCGCCTATCGGCCATTTCTGTCGTCCTCGTTCTTCGGGGAGTCCTCGTTCTTGAAGATCGACCGCGCCGCCGCGTCCTGACTCTTCCGGCCGCCGGGCCGGAACACCCAGGCGAGGACTGCCAGGAAGGCCACGACGATCAGGACCAGTCCCCAGCTGTCGGCGAGCGTCCTCAGGATACCATACGTTTCCATTGGCTTACCGGCTCGCGTCCGGCTCGAAGGTCGAGAAGTCGACCAGCGTGCCGAGCATCTGCAGGTAGGCGATTACGGCGTCGAGCTCGCTGATGCCGGGCTGGCCGTCGAAGTTGCGCGCCTGCGCCTTGGGGTAACGCGCGAGGAGCGCATCGACGTCGCCCGAATCGGGGTCGGCCTGGGTGCGGAAGTCGGCCTTGGCGTTCGCGATCATCTCGTCGGTGTAGGGGACGCCGGCCTCGCGATTGGCGCGCATGATCTCCGGCATGTAGTCGGGGCTGATCGGGGTGTGCGCAAGCCACGGGTAGCCCGGCATGATCGACTCGGGCACCACGTCGCGCGGGTTGCGGAAATGTGCGACATGCCAGTCGTCGGAGTATCGGCCTCCCACCCGCGCGAGGTCAGGCCCGGTACGCTTCGAGCCCCATTGGAATGGGTGGTCGTACATTGACTCCGCCGCGAGCGAGTAGTGTCCGTATCGTTCGACCTCGTCCCGCATGGGGCGGATCATCTGAGAATGGCAGACGTAGCAGCCCTCGCGCAGGTAGATGTCGCGGCCGGCCAGCTCCAGCGGCGAGTAGGGCCGCATGCCGTCGACCTTCTCGATCGTGTTGTCGAGGTAGAAGAGCGGCGTGATCTGCACGATCCCTCCGACGGTCACGACAACGAAGCTGAACACGAGCAGCATCAGGGCGTTCGTCTCCGCCCACTTGTGCAGTCGCAGCATCATTCCCACGGGGTCGTTCTCCCTATTCCGCCGCGACGGCGGGCGCGGGCGCCGAGGCGGACGCGCCGGTGATGGTCTTCCAGAGGTTCCAGGCCATGATCAGCCCGCCCGCGAGGTAGAGCACGCCGCCGAGTGCGCGGATCACGTACATCGGGTGCATGGCAGCCACGGTGTCGGCGAAGGAGTTGACGAGGAAGCCCTGGGCGTCGACCTCGCGCCACATCAGCCCCTGCATGATCCCGCTCACCCACATCGAGGCCGCGTAGAGGACGATGCCGATCGTCGCGAGCCAGAAGTGCCAGGAGACAAGGCTGAGCGAATAGAGCCGCTCGCGGTGCCAGAGCCGCGGCACGAGGTAATAGAGGGCCCCAAAGGTGATCATGCCGTTCCAGCCGAGGGCACCGGAGTGCACATGGCCGATCGTCCAGTCGGTGTAGTGCGACAGCGAGTTTACCTCCCGGATAGACATCATCGGACCCTCGAAGGTCGCCATGCCGTAGAAGCCGACGGAAACGACCAGCATGCGCAGAATCGGGTCAGTTCTGAGCTTGTCCCAGGCGCCCTGCAGCGTCATCAGCCCGTTGATCATGCCGCCCCAGCTCGGCATCCAGAGCATGACCGAGAACACCATGCCGAGTACCTGCGCCCAGTCGGGCAACGCGGTGTAGTGCAGGTGGTGCGGACCTGCCCAAATATAGAGGAAGATCAGCGCCCAGAAGTGGATGATCGACAGCCGGTAGGAATAGATCGGGCGGTCGGCCTGCTTCGGCACGAAGTAGTACATCATGCCGAGGAACCCCGCGGTGAGGAAGAAGCCGACGGCGTTGTGGCCGTACCACCACTGCACCATCGCCCCTTGGACGCCCGGGAAGACCGTTACCGACTGCGACGACCAGGGCGACACCGGGATCGAGAGGTTGTTCACCACGTGCAGCATCGCGACGGTGACGATGAAGCTGAGGTAGAACCAGTTCGCGACGTAGATGTGCGGCTCCCGCCGCCTTATGATCGTGCCGAGGTAGACCGCGAGGTAGACGACCCAGACGATCGTCAGCCAGATGTCGACGTACCACTCGGGCTCGGCGTACTCCTTCGCCTGCGTTTCCCCGAGGAGGTAGCCGGTGGCGGCGAGCACGATGAAGAGGTTGTAGCCCCAGAAGACGAACCACGCCGCCTTGCCGCCCCAGAGCCGCGTCGCACAGGTGCGCTGCACGACGTAGAAGGAGGTGGCGATCAAGGCGTTGCCGCCGAAGGCGAAGATCACTGCCGAGGTGTGCAGCGGCCGTAGCCGCCCGAAGCTCGTCCAAGGCAGGTCCCAGTTCAGCAGCGGAAAAGCGAGCTCGAAGGCGATGTAGGTCCCGACGAGAAAGCCGGCCACGCCCCAGAAGGCCGTGGCGAGGACCCCTGCGCGCACGACGCCGTCGAAATAGCCGGTTTCGGGCTCGGGACGCGGCTCGCCTGTGAGGCTGATCTGACGCAGGAGCATCACGGCCGAGATCGCGGTCAGGAGCAGCGCGTGCACCTGGTAGGCCACTTCGTGGCCCCAGTTGGCCGCCATGGCGAAGAGCAGCGTGAGCAGCCCCCACGCGCCGATCTTCACTGCGTCCAACATGCGTGCCTCCGTGCGGTCGCTGGCGGATCCGCCGGCTGCTGCCCCTGAATGCGTCACTTTCCCAGCCGCCCCCGGCGGTTTCATTGATCCAGATCAATTCCGACGTGCGGATCGGCAGGGAATGTTCGACGCCGATCGTGGGGAAGTTCCCCGTGCCGCTTGCGGGGGTGGGTACCGAGTTCCCATTGCATTGGTCGAGCGGGCCGAACTTCAGGGCGCCGGTGGCGGGGTGCGAAGACGGCCGCGCGATGCCCTTGGAACGTGCTCTGCCACGCCGCGTTGGATTCCAACGAATGTAGAAAGCAGCAGGAGGAAAGCTATGCGCATTGCCCTCGTCATAGCCATCGTGGGGTTGAGTGCGTGCACCACGGTGCAGGCGCCGCCAGAACCGGTCGTGGTTACGCCGCCGCGGCCTGCAACCACCGTCGTCGTCCCGGCCAAACCGGTCGCGGTCGTTCCCGCGCAATGAACAACGGCGTCGCTCTGCCGCGTGCTGCGGAGCCGGCGTCCGACGAATGCGACAGGTCTCAAACGACTGGGTGGTCGATGACCGGCCCGGAGGCATTCCAGTTTCCAGTTGCACCATCCGAACCAGGGAAGACGCCGTCGAATTCGCTCCCGGTGACCAGCAAGGCCATTGCCCCTGCGCGATTTCTGGAAAGGGCCCGCGACTCAAGCGGCACGTCAGCCGCGCACAAACGTAACTGATTGATGTTCCTGCTATTTCTTTTGGCACATTAACCAGCCATTCATCGTTCGCCGCTCATCTCGACAAGCATCAATCCCATCTAGCCGCGTGATGAGGTCAGGTGGCCGGCCGATGCCCGGTGGGATTGCGGCGGAGGTCCGGAGCGGCTTCTCGTACCTTTGGGGTGCTGAGCGTATTTATCCATGACAAGGGCATCGCCGCATCGGGACTGGGCGTGCGCGCAATTCGAACACAGGTGTGTATTTACGAATCGCGTTGGTTTAATCCTTAACCAAAGCGATCCGGCCAAATTGATTTGAAGATTAAGCTTCTGTAAACCCCGACACGGGGGATCATTATTTGCTTGTTCGCCGCCATGCGGCGCGAGGGGGTCTTTTTGGCGATGCGTTTGGGTTCAGTCGGCAGCGGCGATAGCCGCAGTCCGCGAAGGCGATCGGTTGCGGAAATTCCCTACTCCGGGCAGGGGGCCGCGCTTCGCGGAGCGCGCCTGCGAGCCCTCGGTTCGCGGCACCGCCCCATCGCGCGCCGCCCTTCGACGACGTTCGTTCCCGACCAGCTTCACGCAGCCACCAGCAACCAGGCAGGCATCTGACATGGCGACGCAAAAGGCCCAAGCCGACCTGTTCAAGAGCTCCGCGACGGGCCTCAACCAGAACAGCACCGGCAAGATAGCCCTCTCGGTTCTGGCCAACGATACTGGGGCACCGAAGGCAATCTTCTCGCTAGACAAGGGGACCGCAAGCACGCCGTCGAGCCTTCCGAGCGCCCTTCGCACCCAGGACACCGCGCGAACCGAGAGCGCCAGCAAGGACACCAGCCTGAACGGCGCGAAGATCTGGATCAACGCCAACGGCACCGTCGGCTACGACGCCGGCACGCTCTCGGCCAGCTTCAGGGCGGAGCTGCAGAAACTGGGTGCCGGCCAGACGCTGACCGACAGCTTCAACTATGCCATCCGGCTGAGCGATGGAACGCTGAGCTGGGCGACCGCGAAGGTGGAGTTCGCCGGCACCAACGATGCGGCGAAGATCACCGCGTCCTCCAGCGATGACCTCGCCGTCACCGAGGCCGGCGGCGTCGCCAACGGCACCGTCGGCGACCCGAAGGCCTCGGGCAAGCTGACGGTGACCGACGTCGACACCGGCCAGGCCGTGTTCAAGGCGCCGGCCGCGGCCAGCCTCAAGGGTACCTACGGCAGCTTCACCTTCAACGCCTCGACCGGGGCCTGGACCTATGCCCTCGACAACGCGCGCGCGGCGACCCAGGCGCTCGTCGCCGGCACCAAGGTGCACGACACCCTGACGGTCACCTCGGCCGACGGCACGGCGACGAAGGTCATCGACGTCACGATCACCGGCAGCAACGACGCGGCCACGATCACCGCCTCGGGGACGCCGGACACCACGGTTGTCGAGGCCGGCGGCGTCGCCAACGCCACCGCGGGCGACCTGACGGCTTCGGGCAAGCTGACGGTCACGGACGTCGAGGCGGGCCAGGGCGCATTCAAGGCGCCGGCCGCCGCGAGCCTGCTCGGCACCTACGGCACGTTCACCTTCACCGCGTCCACCGGCGCCTGGACCTACACCCTCGACAACGCGAGGGCCGCGACGCAGGGCCTCGTCGCCGGCGCGGTCGTTCACGACATCCTGACTGTCACCTCGACCGACGGCACGGCGAAGGCGATCGACGTCACGATCACCGGCAGCAACGACGCGGCGACG
Source organism: Amaricoccus sp. (assembly GCA_046348915.1). Classification (GTDB taxonomy): domain Bacteria; phylum Pseudomonadota; class Alphaproteobacteria; order Rhodobacterales; family Rhodobacteraceae; genus Amaricoccus. The sequence continues at coordinate 25,249 of JAXMDH010000027.1, read as the reverse complement.
ATCAGCACGTCGGGAGTGCAGGACACCGCCGTCGTCGAGGCCGGCGGGGTCGCGAACGGCACCGCCGGCGACCCGACCGCCTCGGGCAAGCTGACCGTCACCGACGTCGACACCGGCCAGGCCGCGTTCAAGGCGCCGGCCGCCGCGAGCCTCCAGGGCACCTACGGTAGCTTCGCCTTCAACGCCTCGACCGGGGTGTGGAGCTATGCGCTCGACAACGCGCGCACCGCGACGCAGGCCCTCGCGCAGGGGGCGGTCGTGCACGACGTCCTGACGGTAACCTCGGCCGACGGCACCGCGACAAGGACGATCGACGTCACGGTCACCGGCAGCAACGATGCGGCGACGATCACCACCGCCGTCAGCGATGCCGCGACCCTCCAGGCCGGCGGCGGCGGCGCGGCTTCGGCCTCGGGCAAGCTCGTCGTGCACGATGTCGATGCCGGCGAGGACCACTTCCTCGCGCCGGCCGCAGCCAGTCTCGAGGGCACCTACGGCCGCTTCACCTTCGACGCCTCGACCGGGGAATGGACCTACACCCTGGACGGCGCGCGCGCCGCGAGCCAGGGGCTCGCGTCAGGCGCCGCGGTCCACGAGACCCTGACGGTCACGTCGGCCGATGGCACGGCGCACGAGACGATCGACGTCACCGTCATCTCCAGCAACCATGCGCCGGTCGCGGTGGCCGACAGCGCGGCGGTCGACGAGGGCGGCACCGTCATTGGCTCGCTCGCCGCCAACGACAGCGACCCCGATGCCGGAGACGCCGCTTCGCTCGGCTATGCGCTCGATGCTCCGGTCGCCGGCCTTACGGTGAATCCCGACGGCTCCTACAGCTTCGACGCCAACGACGCTGCCTACCAGCACCTGGCCGCCGGCGACAGCGCTGAAGTCGTCGCCAGCTACACCGTGACCGACGCCCATGGCGCCACCGGCAAGGCTTCGCTCACGATTGCCGTCACCGGCACCAATGACGCGCCGGTCGCGGCCGACGACATCGCTGCGCTCGCGGAAGGTTCTGGCACGTCCGGATCGGTCGCGGCCAACGACAGCGATCCCGACGATGGCGAAACCGGCACGATGAGCTATGCGCTCGACGTCCCGGTCGCGGGGCTCACCCTGAACGCTGACGGCTCCTACAGCTTCGATGCCTCGGGCGCTGCCTACCAGCACCTGGCCGCCGGGGCGACCGAAAAAGTCGTCGCCAGCTACACCGTGACCGACGCCCATGGCGCCACCGGAACCGCGTCGCTCGCCATCACCGTCACCGGCACCAACGATGCGCCGGTTGCTGCCGACGACAGCGCCGCCGTCGACGAGGACGCCGTCCTCACCGGCACGGTCGCAGCCAACGACACTGATGCGGACGACGGCGAGGTCGGCACGCTCAGCTATGCGCTCGACGCTCCGGTCGCCGGGCTCACCCTGAACGCCGACGGCTCCTACAGCTTCGATGCCGGCAATGCCGCCTACCAGCATCTGAGCGGCGGCGCGACCGAGCAGGTCGTCGCCAGCCACACCGTCACCGACGCCCACGGCGCCACCGGCTCCGCATCGCTCAGCATCACCGTGACGGGCACCAACGATGCGCCGACCGCCGTGGCAGACGCCGCCGGGGTAGCCGAGGACGCCATCGTCACGGGCTCCGTCGCCGGCAACGACAGCGACCCCGACGAGGGCGAGACCGCGACGCTCGGCTATGCTCTCGACGCGCCGGTCGCCGGGCTCACTGTGAATGCCGACGGCTCCTATAGCTTCGATGCCGGAGACGCCGCCTACCAGCACCTGGCCGCCGGCGTCACGGAGGAGGTCGTCGCCAACTACACCGTGACGGATGCCCACGGCGCCAGCGGCACGGGCTCCCTCACGATCACCGTCACCGGCGCCAACGATGCGCCCGTCGCGGCCGACGACAGCGCCGCCGTGAACGAGGACGCGGTCCTCACCGGCACGGTCGCGGTCAACGACACCGATGCGGATGACGGCGAGGCCGGCACGCTCACCTATGCGCTCGACGCCGCGGTCGCCGGGCTCACCCTGAACGTCGACGGCTCATACAGCTTCGACGCCGGCGACGCCGCCTACCAGCACCTGGCCGCCGGTGTCACCGAGATCGTCGCCGCACACTACACGGTTACCGACGCCCACGGCGCCACCAGCTCCGCGTCGCTCAGCATCACCGTGACGGGCGCGAACGACGCGCCGACTGCGGCGGCCAACAGCGCGGCGGTCACCGAGGACCAGAGCATCGCGGGCTTGCTCGTCAGCAACGATGGCGACACCGGCGCGACCCTCAGCTACGCGCTCGGCGCCCCGGTCGCCGGTCTCACCCTGAACCCTGACGGCTCCTACAGCTTCGACGCCGGCGACGCCGCCTACCAGCACCTGGCTGCCGGCGCGACCCAGGATGTCGTCGCCGGTTACACGGTCACCGATGCCCAGGGAGCGACCGGCACCGGCTCGCTCACCATCACCGTCACCGGCACCAACGACGCGCCCGTCGCAGCCGACGACAGCGCCGCCGTCGACGAGGACGCCGCCCTAACCGGTTCTGTCGCCGGCAACGACGCCGACGTCGACGACGGCGCTGCGCTGAGCTATGCCCTCGACGCGCCGGTTGCCGGGCTGACCGTCAACCCGGACGGCACCTACAGCTTCGACGCCGGAGACGCCGCCTACCAGCACCTCGCCGCCGGCGCCATCCAGGAGGTCGTCGCCAGCTACACCGTCACCGACGCCCAGGGCGCCGCCGCCACCGCCTCGCTCACCGTCACGGTCACCGGCACGAACGACGCGCCGGTCGCCGTCGACGACGTTGACGCGGTCGCCGAGGACGCAGTCGTGACCGGCTCGGTCGCCGGCAACGACGGCGACCCGGACGACGGCGAAGGTGTGACGCTCAGCTACGCCCTCAATGCTCCGGTCGCCGGGCTCACCCTCAACCCGGACGGCTCGTACAGCTTCGACGCCGGGGATGCCGCCTACCAGCACCTAGCCGCGGGCGACAGCGAGCTCGTCGTCGCCAGCTACACGGTGACCGACGCCCATGGCGCGACCAGCACGGCATCACTCAACATCACCGTCGCCGGCGTCAACGACGCGCCGACGGCGATTGCTCACACCGCCATGGTCGACGAGGACGCCATCATCACGGGCTCGGTCGCCGGCGGCGACACCGACGCCGACGACGGCGAGGCGACGACGCTGAGCTACGCGCTCGACACGCCGGTCGCCGGGCTGACGCTCGATCCGGACGGCACCTACAGCTTCGACGCCGGGGACGCCGCCTACCAGCACCTCACCGCCGGCGCGACCGGGCTCGTCGTCGCACACTACACGGTCACCGACGCGCAGGGCGCCAGCAGCACGGCGTCGCTCACCATTGCGGTCACCGGCACCAACGACGCACCGGTCGCCGTGGTCGACGCCGTCGCGGTCGACGAGGGCGGCATCATCACCGGCTCGCTGGCCGGAACCGATGCGGACCTTGGCGATACCCTGAGCTACGCGCTCGACGCCCCGATCGCCGGCCTCACGCTCAACGGCGACGGCTCCTACAGCTTCGATGCCGCCGACGCTGCCTACCAGCACCTCACCGCCGGCGACACCGACTTCGTGATCGCCACCTACACCGTGAGAGATGCCCAAGGGGCCACGGACACCGGCTCGCTCAGCATCACCATCGCCGGCGCCAACGGCGCGCCGACTGCAATGCCCGACACCGCAACGGTCGAAGCGGGCGACAGCGTCGACGGCTCGGTCGCGACCAACGACGGCGACCCTGACGACGACGCAGCGACGCTGAGCTATGCGCTCGAAACCCCGGTCACCGGGCTGGCTCTCAATGCCGACGGCTCCTTCAGCTTCGGGGCCGACGAGGACGTCTACCGCCACCTCGGCGCCGGCGCCACCGAACAGGTCGTCGCCAGCTACATCGTCACGGACGCGCATGGCGCCAGCAGCACCGCATCGCTCACGATCACCATCGAGGGCATCAACGACACTCCGGTAGCCGTCGACGACGAAGCCCTGGTCGCCGAGGACGCCGTCGTCACCGGCTCGGTCGCCGCCAACGACGCCGATGCCGACGACGGTGAAGCCGCAACGTTGAGCTACTCGCTCGACGCGCCGATTGCCGGGCTCACCCTGAACGCCGATGGCTCCTGGAGCTTCGACGCCGCCGACGCCGCCTACCAGCACCTGGCCGCCGGCGACACCGAGGTCGTCTTCGCCACCTACACCGTCACCGACGTTCATGGCGCCAGCAGCGGAGCCGCGCTCAGCATCACCGTCACCGGCACCAACGACGGGCCTGCTGCGGTGTCAGACGGCGCCGCGGTCGCCGAGGATGCCTTCGTGACCGGCTCGGTGGCGACGAACGACACCGACCCCGACGACGGCGAACATGCGACGCTCGGCTACCTGCTCGGCGCCCCGGTCGCCGGGCTCACCCTCAACGCCGACGGCTCGTACAGCTTCGACGCCGGGAACGCCGCCTACCAGCACCTGGCTGCCGGCGCTACCGAGACGGTCGTCGCCAACTACACCGTCACCGACCCGAATGGCGCCACCGGCACCGCCTCGCTCACGATCACCGTCACCGGCACCAACGACGCGCCGACCGCCGGCGCCGACAGTGCCGCAGTCGCCGAGGACGCCATCGTCACCGGCTCGGTCGCGATCAACGACGGCGACGTCGACGACGGCGAGGCCTTGACGCTGAGCTATGCGCTCGTTGCCCCGATCGCCGGACTGACCCTGAACCCGGACGGGTCCTACAGCTTCGACGCTGCCAATGCCGCCTACCAGCACCTGGCTGTCGGCGCTACCCAGCTCGTCGTCGCCGGCTACACCGTCACCGACGCCCATGGCGCCACCGCCGCCGCGTCGCTCAGCATCACCGTCACCGGCACCAACGACGGCCCCGTCGCCATGGCCGACAGCGCCGCGGCACTCGAAGATGCCGTCGTCACCGGAACGCTGGCGGCCAACGACCTCGAGCCGGACGACGGAGAGCACGCGACGCTCGGCTACACCCTGGACGCCCCGGTCGCCGGGCTCACCCTGAACCCAGACGGGTCCTATCGCTTCGACGGCACGAACGCCGCCTACCAGCAGCTGGCTGCCGGCGACAGCCAGGTCGTCGTCGCCGGCTACACCGTCACCGACGCGCACGGCGCCACCAGCCATGCAGCGCTCAGCATCACCGTTGCGGGCACCAACGACGCGCCGATCGCCACGATCGCGCCGTCGGCCTATGCCGCGACCGAGCAGGTCGTGCTCAACCTGAAGGGAACGGGGCTTTCCGTCGCGGACATCGATGCCGGCACCACCAGCGTCACGGTCACACTCTCCGTAAGCGAGGGCACGCTCAACGTCGGCGCCGGAACCACTGGCGCCCTGGTGTCGGGCTCGGGGACCTCTTCGGTCACCCTCACCGGCACCCTGACGCAGATCAACGCGCTGCTCGCGACCGATGGTGCCAGCACGGTCAGCTACATCGACAACAACGACGCGCCGTCGGCGGCGGCGACGCTGACCCTGACCATCAACGACAACGCCAAGAACGGCGCCGCGCTGCTCGGAACCGACACGGCGACGATCAGCATCGCGGCCGTCAACGACGCGCCCGTCGCCACGATCACGCCGACGACTTACGCAGCAACCGAGCAGGTCTCCCTCAACCTCAAGAACAACGGCCTCTCGGTCAGCGACGTCGATGCCGGCTCCGGCAGCGTCAGCGTGACCCTATCGGTCGGCGAGGGCGCGCTGAACGTTACCTCGGGCACCAGCGGAGCGCTCGTCACCGGCTCGGGCAGCTCGACCGTGACGATCACCGGCTCGCTCGCCCAGATCAACGCGCTCCTCAACTCCAACGCCACCAGCACGGTCAGCTACATCGACAATACCGACACGCCCTCGGCGAGCACGACGCTCACCCTGGCCATCAACGACAACGGCGGGACCGGAACCGGCGGAGCCCTGACCGCCCACGACACCGCGACGATCAACATCGCCGCGGTCAACGACGGACCGACCGCCGTGGCCGACAACGTCATCACCAACGTCGGGACGGGCACGAACTTCACCATTCCGGAGTGGGCGCTGCTCAACAACGACATCGACCCCGATGGCGGATCGACGCCGGACATCTCGGGAGTGTCGAACCCGAGCGGCCTGACCGCTTCGCACTCGGCCGGCACGGGCACGAACGGGACCGTGACCGTCAACGACACGACGCCCGGTGGCGGCAGCTTCAGCTACAGCGCGACCGACGGTACAACCGTCGGTCCGCTCGGAACGGTAACCGTGTCGCAGGACACCTCGGGGACCCTCGACGGTACGACCGGAAACGACATCCTCGTCGGCGCCAACGTCGGCACGACGCTGGTCGGCGGGGACGGCAACGACATCCTCCTGGGCGGCAGCAGCAGCGATACCTACCGTTTCGACCTGTCCGACGGCACCGACATCCTTCGCGATGGAGGGGGCGGGACCGACTCCATCTCGATCACGACCACCGCTTCGAACACTTCGGTCGCGATCCTCAACTTCGAGCGTCTCGGTACCGACCTGATCATCGATGCCGGCGCGACGCACATCACTCTCAAGGACCACTATGCCAGCGGCGGAGCGAACACCGTAGAGAGCATCAGCTTCAGCAACGGGGGGACCGTCTACGGCTATACCCTCGGCACCGGCAGCTACAGCCTGTCGACCGACGCTTCGGGAACGCTGAGCGGAACGGCCAACCGGGACGTAATCGCTTCGTCTTCCTCCGGCGAAACCCTGAGCGGAAACAACGGCAACGACCTCCTCTTCGGCAATGCCGGCAACGACACCATTGATGGCGGCAGCGGCGTCCAGAGCGGCGACGACCTGATCGTCGGCGGCCTCGGCAACGACACGCTGACGGGTGGCGGCGGCAACGATGTCTTCGTCTTCAACACGGCCTTGAGCGCGACGACCAACGCCGACACGATCACCGACTTCGATGCGACCTCGAACGACAAAATCTCGCTCGACCACTTGATCTTCGCCGGCGTTTCGTCGAGCGGAACGCTCGCCTCGCAGGACTTCGCCGCCGTGAGCAACGGCACCACGGGCGTGGTCGGTTCCTCGGTCAACGTCATCTTCGACACGACGTCGAAGGCGCTGTACTACGACGCCGATGGCGGGGACGCCTCCTCGGGGCGGGTGCTCTTCGCTACCCTGTCGGGTGTCACCGCGTCGACGGTGGACAACACCGACTTCCTCACGTTCTGAAACCACACGCCCGGGCGCAGGTCGTCTCCCGCAGGGGAGCGACCGCGCCTCGATTCTGGGCCGAACCCGAACCCCGGGCCACCAGAGCTGGAAGGCCCGAGCTTCATGGCGGCGGGCCGGCATCATCGCCCTGCACCATGACCAGGCGGCGCTCAGGTTCGTAGATGTCGCCGAGGCCGGCCTTGGCGGCGGCATTGCGACGCGTTCTTCGAGACGCGGGATTCCCTTCTCGCAGGCCATCACGACGACCACGCGAGGCTCCGGGCCCTGGCAAGGCACACGGGACCGGCGTCATCTCGCCCTCGCCAGGGAGCCCGGCGACGGCGGCCGGGGCGCATGCGACAGCTGCGGCGTTCTGACCAGCCGGCCGGTCTCGTGCGAGGCGATCCCCGTCGCGGGTCCGTCATTCAACCGACGAGTCGCCGGGCACTTCCGCCGAGCAACCGGCGATCCGCACGATCGCCATGGCGGCCGCCGGGAGCCACGTGACCCAATCAGCTGACGATCTCGACGACCTCATGGTCCGCTATGCTGTCGACGGTGAAGGACAAGACGCCGCCATCGTCCTTGAACGGGACCTCTTGATGCGTAAGCGGTGTTGTCAGGCCACGGCCTTGAGCGTTGCCGGGGCATAGGCCCAGGGTAACAGATCGTCGATCTGGCTCTGGGGATGGCCAGCGACAATGCGTGCGATGACATCGGCGAGGTAGGCCTGCGGGTCGACGCCGTTCAGTTTGCAGGTTTCCACGAGCGAGGCGATCGTGGCCCAGTGCTCGCCGCCACCGTCGGAGCCGGCGAAGAGCGCATTCTTTCGGTTCAGGGCGATCGGCATGATCGCGCGTTCGACCACATTCGTGTCGATCTCGTCGCGGCCGTCGTCAAGGAAGCGGCAGAGGCCTTGCGACCTAGAGCGGAGTCCGATCAGTTTGCATCGGCGGCTGCTCTTCGGCTGACGAGCGCGAGCTTGGCGCGCAGCCACGGCTGCAGCGCGTCGACGATCGCGCGGCTCTTCTGCAGCCGGACGGCGCGTCGCTCGTCGGCCGAGCGGCCGCGGATGTCGCCTTCGATCCTATAGAGCTCGGCGATGCGGGTGAAGCGCTTCGTCGCGTCGGCGCTGGGCCGGACTGCGCCAGATCGTAGAGCGCCGGCGCACATGGCGCCAGCAGAAGGCGAGGCTCACGGCGTTGCGCTCGGCGAGCGCCCGAGCCGGCATAGCCGTCGACCTGCAGGGTTCCGACGAAGCCGGCGAGATGCCCGATCGGCTGCGCAGCCTTGCGATCCGGCGCGTAGAGGTAGGCGACGCCGGGCGGGCCGATCCACCCCAGGGCCGGTCGTCGCGCGCATAGGCGAAGAGCTGGCCGGTCTTGGTCCGCCCGCGGCCTGGGTCGAGCACCGGCGCTGTGGTCTCGTCGGCGAACAGCTTCCCGGAGGCCTTGAGCTGCTCGAACAGGCGCGCGTGCACGGGCCTGAGCAGGAAGGCGGCCTTGCCCACCCAGTCGGCGAGCGTGGAGCGGTCGAGGCTGACGCCCTGCCGGGCGTAGATCTGCCTGGCGGTAGAGCGGCAGGTGGTCGGCGTACTGGCGGCGAGCACATGGGCCACCGTCGCCTCGGTCGGGATGCCGCCCTCGATGAGCTGTGCCGGCACGGGCGCTTGCGCCACCACCTCCTGGCAGCGGCGGCAGGCGTACTTCGGGCGGCGGGTGACGATGACGCGGAACTGGGCGGGGACGATGTCGAGCCGCCTCGGAGACGTCCTCGCCCATGACGTGCAGCTGGCCCCGGCAGCCGGCACAGCTCTTGCTCGGCGACGTCGATCACCTGCTCGATGCGCGGCAGGTGCGCCGGCAGCGCGCCGCGGTTGGCGCGGCGCCTCCGTGCCCGGACCTCGCGCTTGGCAGGATCTTCGGCCTCCTCACGCGCGACGCCTTCCGCCTCGACCTGCTCGGCCTCCTCGAGGGCCGAAGCAGCTGGTCGACCGGCAGGCTCTCGGCCCGCCGCCCGAAGCGATGGCGCTGCAACTCGCGGATGATCTGGTGCAGACGATCGATCTCGGCCTCGCGCGCCGCCAGCATCGCCTTCAGGGCGGCGGGATCATCCGGGAGGCTTGCGGCCGGTTCGCTCACGACTCGATTCAAGCATACCATACAAAGGTTTGCCAGCGCGAAGGCTCAGCTTGCGGCGACCGGGACGCGGGTCTCGCGCGCGTCATGGACGCGCCGCCAGTCGAGACCTTCCAGGAGCGCCTGCAGCTGCGCGCCGTCGGCCTCACCACCCCGTCGGCGATGCCGGCCAGCAGAACCTACCGTCCTCCAGCTTCTTCGCCAGCAGGCACACGCCGGTCCCGTCGAAGTAGACGAGCTTGACCCGTCGGCCCGCTTGGCCCGGAACACAAGACCGCGCCCGAGAACGGATCGGCGCCCATCGTCTCGCGCACCAGGGCGGCGAGCCCCTCCGCACCCTTGCGGAAGTCGACAGGCGTGGTCGCCACCATCACCCGGATCGAGCCGGTCGGGCCGATCACGGCGCGCCCTTCAAGGCGGCGATCACCGCCGCGATCGTCGCCGGCGAAGCGCCGTCGCCGATCCTCACGGTCACGCCCGAGGCCTCCAACTCGATTGCAGCCGCGCTGCGCCGCGGCGCCGCCGCTTCGGCCGTGGCTTCGGCGCCGGCATCGGCGGCCGGCTCCGGTCCGACCACGATCGCCGGCACGAAGGCGGGCGGCGCCCGGCCTCCAGCCGCCTCCGCGCCTCGCGTCGCCAGGTAAAGAGCTGCTGCGGCGTCAGGGCGTGCCTGCGCGCCACGCCACACACGCTCGCGCCCGGGTCGTAGCTTCCGCGACGATCTCCAGCTTGTCGGCCGCCGTCCATGTCCGCCGCCGCCCTTGGCCCGTGAACACCTCGATACGCCGGACCGGCTCCGGAACATGCTTAAGCTCTGAAATCGACATGTGTCGGAGCCCTCCAAAGCTCCGACCATCGCCGGTCACGCCGCGCAGAGGAAGGTGGGGTCACGGCTTCGCTTACCTTGATGCGCAACCCAGAGGCGGATCAGACGCGCGGCCCCCCCGGTCCGTACGCGCACCTCGACCGGGCCGATCGAGACCAGATCGTACTGGCGTCCAGGGACCCGCGACAGGAGGAGCCGGTTATTGAGGTGGAGGACGTGCCTGCCCTCCTGACAGTAGAGGTCGGCGGTAACGACGCCGTGGCCGCCCGAGAGCGTCACGCGCCTCCCGTCGCCGAGCGCCCAGCGCACGGCGTTGGCGAGGATGGAGCGCGTGCTCGAAGGACTCGTCGCGCGCGAAGCAGCGGTCGAGGTCGGCGACGAACCAAACGAGCTTGCCGCCCGAGGGCGCCGTGCGCACGGTGACCGCCGCGAGGTCGGTGCGGGGCTCCTTCGCGCCCCAGCGCTACTTCGAGATGGTGGTAAACGCGCCGGTTCCGGGCCTGCTCGTGCTCGATCAGATCAGCCGACCCTATTTCCCGCAGAGCGGCGAAGACGCGGACGAGGCGGAGATCTCCGGCGGTGAGGAAGACGAGGACGTGCAAGCGATGCGCAGGCACATAGACTTTCTTTTCGCCGAGACCGCGCGGCGGAAAGGTCTGCAAGTTGTCCTCATCGAGCATGCATACTTCGCGGACGATCCGCGGTACGTGGCGGCAACCCGAGAACGCTGGACGCGAGCCTCCGGGCGAGCGCTGATACCGCTCGACTGGCCGACCCGTGATGACCAGTGATGACTTCGGTTGTCCGAGTCTGGCACCAACGAGAAGCAGATATGGCGCCACGGCGCGCAGGCGTCTGTTGTGCTCAGCCGTGAGGCTCCAGACAATGTCGTCGAAGACAGTGGCCTCTCCGGGGGGTGACAAGGCCGCCAAGCGTCCTTCGAATCTTGATGCCCACGTCGGCGAGCCGGCAGAGCTTAGACACGCCCGAATGGCTGGTTCTGGGAAAGTGCGGCGCAGAGATTGAATGACGGCTGTGGGCCGTTCGCGCGATCCGAGGCGTTGGCAATCTCCTTCGCTGTGGCGAACCGTCCCGGTCACGTGCGTCCGAGGGCGCAGCTACCGAGCCCTACGGATTGATCGAGATCCCCCTCCCCGACGCCATCGCCGGCAAAAAACCGGAACGCAACAAAATGCGGAAAAACGCAGAGATATGGGTCAAACGCAACGATATGCGCGATCCTACAAGCCTTTAGGCGTCCAGGTTCGCCACGCTCAGCGCGTTCGTCTGGATGAATTCGCGGCGCGGCTCGACCTCGTCGCCCATCAGCTTGGTGAAGACTTCGTCGGCTTCGTCGAACTGATCGATCCTGACCTGCAGGAGCGTGCGCGCCTCCGGGTCGAGGGTGGTCTCCCAGAGCTGCTCGGGGTTCATCTCGCCCAGCCCCTTGTAGCGCTGCAGCGCCAGCCCCTTCTCGCCCTCGCGGGTCACCGCCTCGAGGAGCTCGCTCGGCCCGTGGATCGCCTGCTCGCGGTCGCGCCGGATCAGCATCGCGCCCTGCGCGTAGACCTCCTCGAGCCCCGGCGTCAGCGCCGCCAGCCGCCGCGCCTCGCCCGAGCGCAGCACGCCACCGTCGAGAACGCGCACCTCGTCGACCCCGCGCAGCGTCCGCCAGAGCCGGAGCCCGGCGTCCTGCGTCGGCCGCCCCTGCCAGCCGCGCTCGTACTCGGGCGCGATGAGGTCGAGACGCGCCGCCACCCGGTCGGCCGTTCCCTGCGGATCGTCGTCGAGCACCCCCCTGACCAGCGCTCCGGCGATCGCCGCCTGCTCGAGCACGTGCCGCGGGTAGAGCGTCGGGAACGCCGCCAGCGCTGCCTTCACCGACCGCGCCTCCTCGACGACGCGCGCGAGGTCGGCCCCGGCCAGCACGGCCCCCGAGCCGAGCCTGAGCGTTGCCCCGTCGAGCCCCGCCTCGACCAGGTAGTCGTCAAGCGCCGCTTGGTCCTTCAGGTACACCTCCGACCGCCCCCGGCTCACCTTGTAGAGCGGCGGCTGGGCGATGTAGAGGTGCCCCGCATCGATCAGCTCGCGCATCTGCCGGAAGAAGAACGTCAGCAGCAGCGTCCGGATGTGCGCCCCGTCCACGTCGGCGTCGGTCATGATTACCACCTTGTGGTAGCGCAGCTTGCCGAGGTTGAACTCGTCCCGCCCGATCCCGGTGCCGAGCGCCGTGATCAGCGTCCCGATCTGCTCGCTGGTCAGCATGCGGTCGAAGCGCGCCCGCTCGACGTTGAGGATCTTGCCCCGGAGCGGCAGGACGGCCTGGTTGGCCCGGCTCCGCCCCTGCTTCGCCGACCCGCCGGCACTGTCGCCCTCGACGATGAAGATCTCCGCCTTGCCCGGATCCTTCTCCTGGCAGTCGGCGAGTTTGCCCGGCAAGTTCGCGACATCCATCGCCGTCTTCCGCCGCGTCAGCTCCCGCGCCTTCCGCGCCGCCTCGCGCGCCAGCGCCGCCTCGACGATCTTGCCGACCACGACCTTCGCCTCGCCCGGGTTCTCCTCGAACCACTCGGCGAGCTTCTCCCCGACGAGGCTCTCGACCGCCGGACGCACCTCCGACGACACGAGCTTGTCCTTGGTCTGCGACGAGAACTTCGGGTCCGGCACCTTCACCGACAGGACGCAGGTCAGTCCCTCGCGCGCGTCGTCGCCCGAAAGCGCCACCTTCTCCTTCTTTGCCAGGCCGCTCTCGCCGGCATAGGCGTTGATCGTCCGCGTCAGCGCGCCGCGGAACCCGGCGAGGTGCGTCCCGCCGTCCCGCTGCGGGATGTTGTTGGTGAACGGCAGCACCGTCTCGTAGTAGCTGTCGTTCCACCACATCGCGACCTCGATCCCGATCCCGTCGCGCGACCCGTCGATGAAGATCGGCTCCGTGATCAGCGGCGTCTTCGACCGGTCGAGGTAGCGCACGAACTCGCGCACGCCCCCCTCGTACTCGAGCACGGCCTCCTCGACCTCCGCGTGCCGCTCGTCCCTGAGCGTGATCCGCACCCCGGAGTTGAGGAAAGCCAGTTCGCGGAGGCGATGTTCCAGCGTCTTGAAATTGTACTCGACGTTCGAGAACGTCCCCGTCGACGCCAGGAACCGCACCTCGGTCCCGCGCTTCCCCTCGGCCGGCCCCACCCGCCGCAGGCTCGCGACCGTGAACCCGCCCTCGAACCGCGCGTAGTGCTCGTATCCCTCGCGCCAGATCCGTAAGTCGAGCCAGTCGCTGAGCGCGTTGACCACACTCACGCCGACCCCGTGCAGGCCGCCCGACACCTTGTAGCTGTTCTGGTCGAATTTCCCGCCCGCATGCAGCTGGGTCATGATGACCTCGGCTGCGGAAACCCCCTCCCCCTCGTGGATCCCGACCGGTATCCCGCGCCCGTTGTCCCGTACCCCGACAGAACCGTCCGCATAAAGCGTGACCGAGACCTCGGTCGCATGCCCGGCCAGCGCTTCGTCGATCCCGTTGTCGACGACCTCGTACACCATGTGGTGCAGCCCCGACCCGTCGTCGGTATCGCCGATATACATCCCCGGCCGCTTCCTGACGGCCTCCAGCCCTTTGAGAACCTTGATGGAATCGGCGCCGTATTCCTCGGGCGCGCGGGCGGCTTCAGCCATTCGAGAGGAGTCCTTGCCAATGGTGCCGCACCTTACCGGGCGGCCAGCGCAATGTCACGCCTAAGGAGGTTCCGCGAACCCCGGTTTCCGAGCCCGCATCAATCACTTAAATAGGCACCACCGGCCTCGCCCGCAACACCGCCTGTACGGCGCCAAGTCCACCCCGCCGCGCCATCCTCGTCCCACGAACCGAGGCCTGCCACCCCCGCAAGGGCCCCTTCACCCAGCCCCTCGACGGGCATCCGCGGCGGGCCCTGTTGGCCCGAACCGCGCCGGCGGCCGGGCGAAAGCCGAGGGCAACCCCTCGTCCGGAAACGGCACGATCTGCCCATTCCAGAGCCCGACCACCGACCCTCGCCGGGAGCCGTCTCCGCCGGATCGGCCTGCTCCGTCCGCCCAGTCAGCGTATCGAACTCGCCCCGCGTCACGAACCGCAGGTATCCGCGGCACTTCGCCCAAGCACCCGACCGCCGAAGCCATCGTTCGTCCACGTCAAGAGATCTTGCGCCTTGGTTAACGCACGGGACCATTATCCAGCATAATCATGTACTTGGAAAATGCCCGCACCTCCCGCGCAGCGCGCGCCCGCCCGAGGAGCCCCTCGCCATGTCCGGCCCGGAGCCGCTCCGGCCCGTCGCAACCGCTCTCGATCGTCCCGCCAACGCGACGGGTTGTCCACTGACTGGCTCGGCGATATGCACTGCTAACGCCGGCCCCCGGGCGGCTCGCGACCACCGACAGCACCTGAGGCGCCTTGGACTTCGGCCCCTTCCTCCTGCTCGCGACCCTCGAGGGGCTGGTCATGGCCGCCGTCCTCGCGCTGACCGCCGTCGGCCTCAGCCTCGTCTTCGGCGTGATGCGGGTCGTCAACGTCGCCCACGGCGAGTTCTTCATGCTCGGCGCCGTCCTCGCCGCCTCCATCGCCGGCCTCGTCCCCAACCTGCCGGCGATCGGCTTCCTCGCCGCCCTGATCGCGAGCCCCATCGTCGCCGCCGCCCTCGCCGTCCTCCTCGACCGCCTCGTCCTGCGCCGCCTCGACTACGAGCCCGAGGCGGTCATCGTCGCGACGATCGGCTTCAGCTACCTCTTGCAGCAGGGCGCCCTCAGCCTCTACGGCCCCGACGCCCGCGCGGTCGCACCCCCCTTCGACTGGCAGATCCAGCTGCCCTGGTTCGGCTACTCCGGCTACAAGCTCGCCGTCGTCGGCTTCGCCACGATCATCCTGGCCGGGGTCTGGCTCGTCCTCACCCGCTCCCGCATCGGCCTCGTCATGCGCGCGACCCAATGGGACCGCGAGACCGCTACCGCCTTCGGCATCGACGTCGACCGGGTTTACGCCGTCGTCTTCGGCACCGGCGCCGCGCTCGCCGCAATCGCAGCCGTTCTCATCGTCCCGATCCAGCAGGCCCATTACCTGATGGGCGCCGACCCGCTCCTCCTCTCCTTCATCGTCGTCATCATCGGCGGCCTCGGCAGCCTGCGCGGCACCGTCGTCGCCGCACTGCTGATCGGCCTCTCCGACGGCATCATTTCCACGTTCTTCTCCCCCACCCTGGCGAAGATCATCGCGACGCTCTTGGTCGCGCTGGTTCTGGTCTTTCGCCCGCAGGGCCTGTTCGGACGGCGGACCGCATGAGAGACCTGATCTGCCTCGTCGCGCTTCTGATCGCGCCGAGCGCCGCGCTCGCGCAGACGGCCCCCGCGACGCCGACCATCGAGCAACTTGCCAACAGCGACCCTTTCTTCCCGACCCTCGCCGGCGACACGCTGCAAGGGGTTGATGCCTGGATCGGCCCCGAAGGCCACCGCCGCCTTGTCGCCGGCAAGAAGCGGGCCTTCGCGGACGAGGTCGACCTCGCGCTCGACGTCCGGCCGGCGGCCCATTGACCGGTTCCGCCGCAAAGGTCTGGGCGCTGCACCTGGCGGTCCTCGCCGCGCTCGCCCTCGCTCCCTTCGTGCTGCCCGCCTACCATGCGACCAATCTCGCCCGCATCATGGTGCTTGCGGTCTTCGCCATGGGCTACAACCTCGCATTCGGCTACACCGGCCTCCTTTCGCTCGGTCACGCCCTCTTCTTCGCCGCCGGCCTCTACGCCACGGGCCTGCTGATCACCCAGGCGGGCACGTCCGCCGCCCTCGCGCTTCCCACAGGCATCGCCGCCGGCGCCGTCACCGCCGTCCTCATCGGCCTCCTCGCGCTCCGCACCACCGGCACCGCCTTCATGATTGTGACGCTGATGTTTGCCCAGGCCGGCTACCTCGCCATCCTCTACTTCGGGGGTGTAACCCGCGGGGACGAGGGCTTCACCCTGCCCCGCGCCGCCCGCGCCCTCGGTCCCCTCGACCTCTCCCTCGACGGCCCGCGCTACGCGCTCGCCCTCGCTCTCTTCGCCCTCGCCCTCCTCGCCGGCCTCGCGCTGGTCCGCAGTCCCACCGGCCGCATTCTCGTCGCCGTCCGCGAGAATGCCGAGCGCACGCGGATGCTCGGCTACGACCCTTTCCGCGCCCGCCTGTTGGCGCTCACCCTTTCGGGCCTCTACGCCGGCGCCGCCGGCGCCGCCTACGCCCTCCTTTTCGGCTACGTCGGCGCGACCTTCGCCAGCGTCCAATACTCGATCCTCCCGCTCCTTTGGGTGCTGCTCGGCGGCGCCGGCACCGTCCTCGGGCCGTTTCTCGGCACCGTCCTGATGTTCTACCTGCTCGACCTCGCGTCCCGCGTTACCGACGCGACCCTCCTCGTCGTCGGCCTTGCGCTCATCATCCTGGTCCTCTTCGCCCCCCGCGGCCTGCTCGGCGCCCTGCGGACACGCGCGCTCCCGTGGCTGCCGTGACCCTGCTCGAGGCTCGCGGGCTCTATCGCAGCTTCGGCGGCCTCACCGCCGTCGAGGGCGTCGACCTCGACCTCGCCGAGGGCGAGATCCACGCGCTGATCGGCCCGAACGGCGCCGGCAAGACGACGCTGGTGAGCCTCCTCTGCGGGCGGCTGCTGCCCGACGCCGGCAGCATCGCTTTCGCCGGCCGCGACATCACCCGGCTGCCGGCCCACGTCCGGGTCCGGCTCGGGCTGGCCTACACCTTCCAGATCACCGCCATCTACCCGCGGCTGCCGGTCTTTGACAACGTCGCCCTAGCCGTCCAGCGGCGCGGCGCCGGCGACCTAGGTCCGCAAACCCACGCCGCCCTGGCGCGCGTCGGGCTCGACGCCTTCGCCACCTTTCCCGCCGGCACCCTCGCTTACGGCCACCAGCGGCTGCTCGAGATCGCCATGGGCCTCGCCCTCGGCCCGCGCCTCCTGATCCTCGACGAGCCGACCCAGGGTCTCGCCGCCGGCGAGATCGACGGCTTCGTGGAACTCGTCCGCGACATCGCCCGCACCGCCACGATCCTCCTGATCGAGCACAACATGGAGGTCGTCATGGGGCTCGCCGAGCGAATCACCGTCCTCGACTTCGGCCGCCGCATCGCCTCCGGCACCCCGGCCGAGATCCGCGCCGACCCGGCGGTCCAGGCCGCCTACCTCGGTCCCTGATGCTCGCGGTCAACGCCCTCGACGCCGGCTACGGCGATATCCAGGTCCTACGCGGCCTCTCGCTCGCCGTCGCCGCGGGCGAGGTTCTCTGCCTGATGGGCCGCAACGGAGTCGGGAAGTCGACCGCGCTCAAGGCGATCATGGGCCTTGTCCGCCCGACCGCCGGCACCGTCCGCCTGCGCCACCTGCAGCTCGAGCGCCTTCCGGCGCACGAGATCCCTCGCCACGGTGTAGCCTGGGTCCCGCAGGGTCGCCGGCTCTTCGCCGAACTCACCGTTGCCGAGAACCTCGAGATCGGCCTCGCCGCCCGCAGCCGCGGCGACCGTACCCGCGAGCGGGTCCTCACCCTCTTCCCGCGCCTCCGCGACCGCCTGGCGCAGGTCTCCGGCACCCTCTCCGGCGGCGAGCAGCAGATGCTCGCCATCGCCCGCGCCCTCTGCCTCCGCCCCAAGGTCCTGCTGCTCGACGAGCCCAGCGAGGGCCTGCAGCCGTCGATGACGGCACTCATCCGCGACGTCATCCTGCAGCTCAAGCAGACCGAGGTCGCGATCGTGCTCGTCGAACAGCGCATTGACGCAGCGCTCGCCGTCGCCGACCACATCGCCTTCATGACCGGCGGCCACGCCGCCGAAACCGTGGCAACCTCCGAGCTCGCCGCCGACGCCTCGCAGTTCCACACCTACGTCGGGGTCTGATACGGAAACCGGATGATCGCTTCGGCTTCTTCCTTTCTCGGCGATGCCCTGGATGAGCGGGGCCTGCGCCTGCCTGCGGGCGTGCGCACATGGTATGACGGCGCCGCACGGCGTTCGCGACGGCTGACTGACCGCACCGCCTGCGCGCCGGTGGGGGCAAGCACGCGCCGCGTGCGCGCGGCTGGGGAAACCAGGGAAACCGGGGATCTCCGGAACGCGAAGGGATCGACCGGGTCGCGCGTGGGAGACCTATGCGACACCCGCCCGGGAATCGTCGAACGGTCACCGATGAAAGCCTGGTTAAAGCTTCAGAGCAAAGTCATTGAATTTCATGTACTTCCGTTTCTTGCGCAGCTTGCATTCCGCCTCCGGCGGCCTCGGAGTATCCTTCTGCAAGGGTCTCGCTGACGATGCCGGCGGGCGGCATCGTGGCCGGCGTCGATGTCGGCGGCACCTTCACCGACCTCGTCGTCCTCGACCCGGGCGCCGGCACGGTCCGCCTCGCCAAGACCCCGACCACACCGCAGAACCAAGCCGAGGGTGTCCTCGCGGCCCTCGACGACGCCGGCGTCGACCTCAGGACCGTGGACCTTGTGGTGCATGGCACCACCACGACCACCAACGCAGTGCTCGAGCGCCGGCTCGCCCGCACCGGCCTCATCACCACGCTGGGCTTTCGCGACGTCCTGGAGCTCGGCCGCCGGACCCGCCCGAACCCCTATGGCATGACCGGCCGCTTCACCCCGGTCATCCCACGCGACCTCCGCCTCGAGGTGCCCGAGCGCATGGACGCCCGCGGCCGCATCCTGACGCCCCTCGACGAGGCAGCGACCCGCGCCGCCGTAGCCGACCTGCTCGCGCAAGGCTGCGAGGCCCTCGTCATCCACTTCCTGCATGCCTATGCCAACCCAGCCCACGAGCTGCGCGCCGCCGCCATCGCTGCCGAGCTCTGGCCCAACCCCTACGTCACCACCGGCCATGCGCTCCTCTCGGAATCGCGCGAGTTCGAGCGCGGCGTCACCGCGGCCGTCAACGCGGCGGTCCAGCCGCTCCTCGAGCGCTACGTCGGCCGCCTCGCCCGAGAGCTCGCCGCCCGCGGCTATGCCCACGAGCTCCTCGTCGTCACCGGCAACGGCGGCATGCTCGCCGCCCCCCACGTCGCCCGCGAGGCCGCGAAGACCGTCATGTCCGGCCCCGCCTCCGGCGTGATGGCCGCCGTCTACACCGGCCGCCGCGCCGGCATCGCCAACCTCGTCACTTACGACATGGGCGGGACCTCCACCGACGTCGCCCTGATCCGCGACGGCACGCCGTCGCTCTCGAATGAGATCGAGCTCGAGTACGCGATGCCGATCCACGTCCCGATGCTCGACGTCCGCACGGTTGGCGCCGGCGGCGGCTCGATCGCCCGGGTGAACGCCGGGGGTCTTCTCGAAGTCGGGCCCGACTCCGCCGGCGCCGTCCCTGGCCCCGTCGCCGCAGGCCGCGGCGGCGAGCTCCCGACCATCACCGATGCCAACCTGCTTCTCGGTCGGCTCGATCCCGCCCGCTTCCCCGCCGCGACGCGCGTCCGCCCTGCCTTCGCCGCCCTCGGCGCCCCGCTCGGCCTCGACCCCGACGCCGCCGCCGAGGCCGTACTGCGCATTGCCGACACGAGAATGGCCAACGCCATCCGCATGGTGTCGCTATCGCTGGGTACCGACCCGCGCGACTTCACGCTTTTCGCCTTCGGCGGCGCGGGCCCGCTGCACGCCTCCGCGCTCGCCCGCGAGCTAGGCATTCCGCGCGTGCTGGTCCCCGCCCGTCCAGGGATGACCAACGCACTTGGCTGCGTCGTTGCCGACCTCCGCCACGACTTCGTTCGCACGCTGAACCGCCCGCTCGCCGGACTGGACATCGCCGAGGTTCACGCCATCCTGGCGGCTCAAGAGGTCGAGGGCCGGCGACGCATCGCCAGCCACCCGGTCACGCCCACGGCGATTGCCGCCAGCTTCAGCGCGGACATGCAGTTCCAGGGCCAAACGCATTTGGTCCGAGTCCCGCTTCCCGGCCCCAAGCCCTCGCTCGCCGAGTTGCAGCGCCGCTTCGAGGCTGCCTACTTCGACCGCTTCCGCATCGAGCTTCCGGAGATCCGCGCCGGCCTCGTCAATCTTAACTGCACTGTTACCGGCCTGCGCCCGCGGCTCGACCTGCGTATGATGCTCGACCCGGCGGCGCGCCGCGCCACCCTCGACGCCGCCCGCGTCGCCACGCGCCCGGTCCGCTTCGGCGCAGGGTGGCACCCGACCCCAATCTATCGCCGCGACCGGCTCCCGCTCGAAGCGACGTTGGCCGGACCGGCGATCCTCGAGCAGATGGACACGACCACGGTCCTCCTGCCGGGCGACCGCCTGTCGCAGGACGCAGACGGCAACCTCCTCATTTCCTTCAGGCCGGCCTGACGGTCGCTGTCAGTTCGGGACCACCTCCCCCGACTTGGCTGCGCTCATCGATTCGATTGCGATGCCCTCTTCGACGATGGCGTGGAGTCGCTGCAGGACGCTGCGCGGCATCGCCACCATGGAAACGATCACCGACTTGCCGTCGGGCTGTCGCGCCGAGAAGGATAAGCGGGCGAACTCGGGGGTGAAGCCAACGCTCGCGATGCCATCGACAAAGGCCTCGCGAACATCGGCCGCCACCGAAGGAATCGCGAGGTGCGGGGGAGACAGGTTCTTCATGCTCGATCCTCTGATTGCTGCCGGCGAGCCCGGCCAACTCGCCTTTAGGTTGAGTTCCCGCTCGTCGGTCTCGCAAAAGTCCGCCGTTCCGTAAAGCGAAATCTCACGACCGCGGGCGCTCGCGGACCTTCGTATGGCCACTTCGCATGCCCGTTCCAAACGGTCCGAACCGCCGACAGCAGATCGATGATCCGAGTTCCGACGGACGACGCCGCTCGCCGGACAGCCCGTTAGGCGTCGACCGGCACCACATCGACGGCGTGCTCGCTCTTCTGCTCGCCGGCGATGCGCAGCACCCCGGTGACCGGCGCGACGTCGCCGTAGTCACGGCCGCGGGCGACCAGGATGTGATCGGCGCCGGCGGCGACGGCGTTGGTTGGATCGAACTCGACCCAGCCGGCCTGGAGCCCGCACCAGGCGCAAACCCAGGCGTGCATCGCGTCCGCGCCCTCGAGCCGAGGCTGCCCCGGGGGCGGATTGGTGCGAAGGAAGCCCGAGACGTAACCCGCCGGAATGCCCACCCCGCGCAGGCAGGCGATCATCACCTGGGCGAAGTCCTGGCAGACGCCCTCCCGCCGCGCGAAGGCCTCCTCGGGCGGGGTGTCGACCGTGGTGGCGTCGGGATCGAAGGTCATGTCGCGATTAAGCGCCAGCCCGATTGCGCGCACCGCGTCCGCTGCCGTCATGCCCGCAACGAGCTGGGCGCGGGCGTAGGCCGTCATCCTTGGCGCCGGTGCTGTGCGCGGGCTCGACCCGAGGAAGTGGTGCGGGGCGTTGCCGTCGAGGCCGCGGTATTCTGCGATCTCGTCGCCGAGCGCATCGAGCCCCGGCGAGATGTCGAGGCCCGGCCATTGCGCCAGGCGCTCGACCCGCGCCGAGACGCGGAACAGGATCTCGTCATGGGCCTCCCGGAAGACCACCCCCACCGCACCGTTGCCGAAGAAGTCGATGAAGGGCCGCTCCTCGGCCGGCCTGGGCCGGATGGTCAGCGCGCCAGTGATGCGGCGCTGCACGCCCGGTACGTCGGCGGGGACCAGCCGCAGGATGTGCCGTCCGGTCACGGCCGGACGGTCGTACTCGTAGGCGATGGTGAGGCCGACGTCGTACAGCATGCTCAGCGCAGGTAGCTGTCGGAGATGAGGTTCGACAGCCGCTCGAGCTCGCCGATGAGCGCGAGGAGCGCGGCGCCGTCGAGGGCGTCCGGGGTCTGGACCGCCAGCGCGGTGTGCGCCTGCAGGGCTGCGCGGGCGAGCGGCGACATCTGTCCATTGACCTGCGCATCGGGCAGGAACTCGATGTGGTCGCGCACCTCACTGAGGTGATAAAGCACCGAGCGCGGGTTCATGCTGTCGAGGGCGAGCAGGTCGACCACGGTGTCGCGGGTGGTGGTGACCGCGTAGCGGCGGCGGTGCGACATGACGCTGTCACCGATCTCTACCGCGAGATCGAGGGCGCCGTCCGGGGCGTCGGGGTCGGTGATCCAGGCCAGCGCGCTCGACATGCCGATGGCGCGCTCGAGGCTGCGGCCGATCGAGAGGAACCGCCAGCCGGTGAAGCGATACATGTTCTCGTGCACGAGGCCCGAGAAGCCGCTGATCTTGCGCAGGAGGACCGACATCGAGCGGGCCGCGTCGTCGCCCGCGGTGACGCGCTCGGCCATGCGGCCAGCGGTCTTGGCGAGGTCGTTCAGCGCGTGCCAGCCGTCGATGGAGAACCGGTCGCGGACGTTGCCGGCGCTAACGATCGCCGAAGACAGCATGGCGGTAAGCGCGGTCGGTATGCCTTCGGCGAAGTCGATCCCGAGCCCGTCGAGGTATTCGCCGAAGTGGGCGATCAGCGGCGCCTTGGGGTCGGCGAGCTCGGCGAGGCGAACGTTGTAGGCGCGCACGAGCCGCATCGTGCCCTCGGCGCGCTCGACGTAGCGGCCGAGCCAGAAGAGGTTGTCGCCGGCCCGGCTCGGCAGCACGCCGGGGCGGACGCGGTGGTAGGGCCCGGTCATGGCCGGCAGCATCGTCACGGTCTCGACCGGCTGCGGGCTGACCACCCAGACGTCGGCGGCGGTGCCCCCGCGCTGCATAGCGATTGCCGCCGCGTCGATGGTGTTGCCGATGCGGGCGAAGCCGCCGCGCATCACCTCCCAGCCGTGCGGGGTTCGGGCGAGAAAGACGCGCAGGCTCATCGGCCGCGGGACCAGCACGCCGTCTACGTAGGCGGGCGTGGTCGAGAGCATCACCGATTCCTGGCCGACGAGCTCGGCTCCGGCCGATTCGAGCCAAGCGTCGAAAGATGCGCGTGCCTTGTCGCGGAACTGGCCGCCGAGGATCGTGGCCTCGTCGAGCTCGTACGGCAGGCGGGTCGAGAGGGCGGGGCCGATCAGCATCCGCTCCTTGTTGGCGCGAACGTGCGCGCGCTCCTTGGCCTGACCGCACCACCAGGTTGCGATGTTGGGCAGCACGAGGTCCTCGCCGAGCAGCGCGCGCGCGATGCGCGGCATGAAGGCGAGGAGGGCGCGGGTTTCGAGAACGCCTGACCCCAGTGCGTTCACCAGCGTTACGCTGCCCTGGCGCAGCGCGCCAACGAGGCCCGGGGTGCCGAGCCGGGACGAGGCGTCGAGCTCGAGCGGGTCGGCGAAGGCGGCATCGAGGCGGCGCCAGAGCACCGAAACCGGGCGGAGGCCGGCGACCGTCCGGACCATCACGGCCCCGTTCTCAACCGTGAGATCATCGCCCTCGAGCAGCATAAACCCGAGGTAGCGGGCGATGTAGGCGTGCTCGTAGTAGGTGTCGTTGAGCGGCCCCGGGGTCAGGATCGCCGGGCGGGCATCCGGTTCGGCCGAGAGGCCCTGCAGCGCGTCGCGAAAGGTGCGGAAGAACTCGGCGAGCCGGTGGACGTGGGTCTCGGCGTAGAGATCGGAGAAAACGCGGCTGGTCGCGACCCGGTTCTCGAGCGCAAAGCCCGCCCCCGAGGGGGCCTGGGTGCGGTCGCCCAGCACCCACCAGGTGCCGTCGGGGCCTCGGCCGATCTCGAAGGCGAGGAAGTGGAGGTAATGGCCGCCCCGCGGGGGAACGCCGACGAGCGGGCGCAGCCACTCGCGCGATGCGGCTATGAGGCCGGGCGGCAGGTGGCCCTCGGCGACGAGGCGGTTCGGGCCGTAGAGGTCGGCGCAGAGCGCCTCGAGGAGGTCGGCGCGCTGCACGAGGCCGCGGGCGATGCGGGCGGCCTCCGCCTCCTCGAGGAGGACGGGGATGTGGGCGAGCGGCCAGGCGCGCTCGCTGGCGCCCTCTGCGCCGTACTGGCGGAAGAAGACCCCCGCGTCGCGCAGGTACTGCTCGCCGCGCGCAAACCGCCCGGCGAGGTCGTCGGGGGTGAGCCGGGCGAAGTGCTCGATGAAGGGGCGCCAGACCGGGCGCATCCGCCCCTGGGCGTCGAGGAGCTCGTCGGCGACGCCCTCGGGCGGGCGATAGCCGGTGAGGAGGCGCTGGGCGGGGTCTTCGCCGTAGTGGAGCGCCTCCATCGCGTCAGAGTCCGGCAGGACGGCGGAGGTCGAGGGTGAGGGGGAACTCGCGGCCGGGGGTTTCGGGCGGGGGCGTGTAGGCGCCGGGGGTGTGGCCGTGCGGTTCGAAGCGGGCGAGGCGGCGGGCCCCGGCCTCGTTGCCGTTGACCGGGAAGGTGTCGTAGTTGCGCCCGCCCGGGTGGGCGACGTGGTAGGTACAGCCGGCGACGGCACGGTTCGACCAGGTGTCGAATATGTCGAAGGTCAGGGGGGCGTGCACCGGGATGACCGGGTGCAGGGCGGCCGCCGGCTGCCAGGCCTTGAAGCGGACGGCGGCGACGGAGCTGCCGCTGGTCTCGGTCGAGGCGAGCGGCATGCGGCGGCCGTTGCAGGCGACGGCGTAGCGGCTCGGGTCGGTGGCGGTGAGCCGGACCTGCAAGCGCTCGACCGAGCTGTCGGTGTAGCGGACGGTGCCGCCGATGGCGCCGGTCTCGCCGAGGACGTGCCAGGGCTCGAGCGCCTGGCGGAGCTCGAGGTGGACGCCGTCGGATTCCACCTCGCCGCAGAAGGGGAAGCGGAACTCGGCCTGGGCCTCGAACCAGTCGGCGCGCATGTCGAAGCCGTGGCGCTTCAGGTCGTCGAGGACGTCGAGGAAGTCCTGCCAGACGAAGTGCGGCAGCATGAAGCGGTCGTGCAGCACCGTTCCCCAGCGCGTCAGCGGCCCGGTCAGCGGGCTGTGCCAGAGGCGCGCGATCAGCGCCCGGATCAGCAACTGCTGCGCCAGCGACATGCGCGCGTCGGGGGGCATCTCGAAGCCGCGGAACTCGACCAACCCGAGGCGCCCGGTGGGGCCGTCGGGCGAGTAGAGCTTGTCGATGCAGATCTCGGCGCGGTGGGTGTTGCCGGTGACGTCGACGAGGAGGTTGCGCAG
>JAXMDH010000026.1:0-131789 GCA_046348915.1 Amaricoccus sp. | reverse complement strand
CGGCCGGAGGGCGTATGGCCGCCCGCGCACACTCCCGCGACTGGCCGGGCAACAGTTCGTGACTCCGGCGGACAGGCCTGCCGCGGCGCACCACATTCCTGTCGTCGACGTGAGGACTACGCCGATCCGCCGGCCTCTGGCCGGTGGAACCTCGTCTCGAAGGACCTTGGAAATGTTCACGAAGACAATCGGAGCTGCCGTGCTCGCGGCCTCGCTCGCCGCCGGTCTCGCACCCGCGTTCGCGCTGACCTCCGCCGCTCCGGAAGTGACCGCCCCCGCGCCCATCGTCCACGGCAACTACTCGGCCTCCGGTCTCCCGCCGGCCGCCCTGGCGCAGGTTGCCGCCTCCGCGGGCGTCTCGCTCGAGCAGGCCCGCGGCATGACGCTGAGCCAGCTCTACTTCCTCAAGGAAGGTCGCGACAGCGATACTCCCGACGTCTGGAAGGGCCAGCAGCCGCTGCCGTGGCCGTCGGCCCTCTAGGGAGCCGGTTCGCTTAGACCGAAGCCGCTCAGGTCTGGTCGAAGCGGACCCTGACGAAGGAGCCCGGCGCGGGCTCGATCGCGCCGAGCTTCACGCCCGGCTCCCGCGCCGCCACCATCCGCCCCGAGCGCGGCTTCAGCCAGGCGTCCCAGTCCGGCCACCAGCTGCCGGGCGTTTCCTCGGCCCCCTCGAGCCACGCCTCAAGGGTGGGGGCGCTCATGTCCGGATTGGTCCAGAACTGATACTTGCCGAGCACCGGCGGGTTTACGACGCCGGCGATATGCCCGGACCCCGACATCACGAACCGCACCTTGGCCCGCTTCATCTCCTTGGCCCCGCGGTACACCGACGCCGCCGGGGCGATGTGGTCCTCCTTGGTGGCCATGTGATAGACCGGCCCCTTGATGTCGGCGAGGGTGATCGGGGTGTCGCCGACGACGAGCTCTCCCTTGGCGAAGGCGTTCCGGATGTAGAACTCCTGCAGGTAGAAGCGGTGCGCCTTTGCCGGCATCGCCGTCGAGTCGGAGTTCCAGTAGAGAAGATCGAACGGAAACGGGTCCTTGCCGAGCATGTAGTTGTTGACGACGTACCCCCAGATCAGATCGTTCGCCCGCAGCATGTTGAAGGCGTTCGACATCTTCTCGGCCGGCATGTACCCCTTTTCCATGTCCTCGCCGACCACCTCGAGGATATGCTCGTCGACGAAGATCTGCAGCTCGCCGGCGTCCTCGAAGTCCTGCTGGGCGGTGAAGAAGGTCGCGCTCGACACCCGGTTGTCGTTGTGCTTGCCGAGCCAGGCCATCAGCGTCCCCGCCATGGTCCCGCCGACGCAGTAGCTGACGAGGTTGAGGCTCTTCTGCCCGGTCTCCTCGAGCGCCTTGTCGATGGCGGTGAGCCCGCCCTCGAACATGTAGTCCTCCCAGGATTTCGTCCCGTGCCGCTGGTCGGGGTTGATCCAGGAAACCATGAAGACGGTGTAGCCCTGCTCGGCCAGCCACTTGACCAGGCTCTTCTTCGGATTGAGGTCGAGGATGTAGTACTTGTTGATCCAGGGCGGGATGATCAGCAGCGGCTTGGCGTAGACCTGCTCGGTCAGCGGCGCATACTGGATGAGCTGGATCAGGTCGTTCTGGAACACCACCTGACCCGGGCTCACCGCGGTGTTCCGTCCGACCTCGAAAGCCTCCATATCGGTCTGCCGGATCAGGAGCTTGCCCTTCCCGCGCTCGAGATCCTTCAGCATCATCTTCAGGCCGCGGACGAGGTTCTCCCCCTTCTGGTTGACCGTCGCCTCCAGCACCTCCGGGTTCAGCGCGAAGAAGTTGGCCGGGTTCATCGCCTCGACGAAGTAGCGGGTATAGAAGGCTGCCTTGCGCCGCTCCTTCGGATCCATCTCGCCGACCGAGTTCACGGTGTCCTGGATCCAGCCCGAAGTCAGCAGATAGCTCTGCTTCAGGTAGTCGAAGACCGCGTTCTCCGACCACTCCTTGTGGCTGAACCGCTTGTCGGGCTTCAGCATGTGCGGCAGCTCGAGATCCTGCGCGGCGTCCTTGGACCCGAGCCACTTCAGCACCGAGTTCTGCCAGAGCGCCTGCTGTGCGGCCCAGAACTCGATCGTCGCGTCGGCGACCTGCTTGGGATTGTCCCACATCGTCCGGTAGAGTTCGGCGAACGTCGGCCAGGTGTTCAGCGGGTCGGGGTGCTTGGAGCCGCCCTCCTGCATCTGGTGGGCGAGGAACGTCTTCCAGATCTGCGCCGAGACGTCGAAGACCTCGGCCATGTTGTGCGCGACTTCCTTGCCCTGCTCCGCCAGCGTCGAGCCACCGTTCCCGTCGTTCATGCGCTCCCTCCAGAGGCCCCCGGCGCCTTGCGGCGCCCCTGCCCGCGGCGGATACTACAGGCTCGCTCGGGCTTTGCCTAGAAAGTGGACATGCGCTGCCAGCCCTTCCACCTCCACCTCCTCGCATCGGGGCTGCTGGCGCTCGCAGCCTGCAGCCCGCCTCCGGGTTCCGAGGAGCCCA
This sequence comes from Amaricoccus sp., assembly GCA_046348915.1. Classification (GTDB taxonomy): domain Bacteria; phylum Pseudomonadota; class Alphaproteobacteria; order Rhodobacterales; family Rhodobacteraceae; genus Amaricoccus. The sequence goes on along the minus strand of JAXMDH010000026.1, from coordinate 129,287 downwards.
TCTCCGAGGCCGCCCTCGCCGCACCCCCGCCGAAGCTCGGCGAGACCGCCCGGTTCGACGATGCCCTCGCCCGCGCCCAGCCGGATGCCGACAGGCTCGGCGCCGGCTCGACGCAGCTAGCCGCCCGTGCCGCGGCCCTGCGGGCGCGCGCCGCCGCGATGTCCGGGCCGGTCGTCGATCCGGCGACCCTGGCCCGGCTGGAAGCCGCCGTCGCGCCCGCGCAGTGACGCGGCAAATTTCCGGAACCTTTCCCGCCCCCGCGCATTTGTCCGTGATGCCTCGTCGCGGTCCTTTGCGTTCGAGACGAGGATTGGTGGCCCGGACACTGTCGATGTCCCCCTTTTTCGGCACCGGTGCTGCCGCCCCCCTGCCCCAGGGCAGGGGGGCACATACCTTTGGCCGTTTTCCCGACCAGATCGCCCCTGTCCTTCGCCCGGGGCCGGGCGTATAACGCGGCCCTCGCCCGCAGCCGCCGGAACCGCCCGTGTCCGAAGAATTCCACCGCATCAAGCGCTTGCCACCTTACGTTTTCGCGGAGGTCAACCGCCTCAAGGCCAAGTACCGCGCCGAGGGGATGGACATCATCGACTTCGGCATGGGCAACCCCGACATGGACACGCCCGCGCACATCGTCGACAAGCTGGTCGAGACCGTGCAGCGCCCGCGCACCCACCGCTACTCGGCGTCGAAGGGGATCCCCGGTCTCCGCCGCGCCCAGGCCGGCTACTACGCCCGCCGCTTCGGGGTGAAGCTCGACCCGGAGACCGAGGTGATTGCGACCCTCGGCTCGAAGGAGGGCCTCGCCAATCTCGCGATGGCGATCACCGCTCCGGGCGACGTCATGCTCGTGCCGAACCCGAGCTACCCGATCCACCCCTACGGCTTCATGATCGCCGGCGGCACGCTCCGCCACGTCCCTGCCCTGCATAACGGGCGCTTCGACCCCGAGGAATACCTCCGCGCCCTAGGACGGGCTGTTCTCCATTCGGTGCCGAAGCCCGTGGCGCTCGTGGTCTCCTTCCCCTCGAACCCGACCGCGCAGGTGTGCGACCTCGACTTCTACCGCGAGCTCATCGCCTTCGCGAAGAAGCACCACCTCTGGGTGCTCTCCGACCTCGCCTATGCCGAGATCTACTTCGACGACAATCCGCCGCCGTCGATCCTGGAGGTCGAAGGCGCCAAGGACGTCGCCGTCGAATTCACCTCGCTCTCGAAGACCTATGCCATGCCGGGCTGGCGAATGGGCTTCGCCGTCGGCAACCCGCGTCTCGTCGACGCGCTGACCCGGATCAAGTCCTATCTCGACTACGGCGCCTTCACGCCCGTTCAGGTGGCCGCTGCCGCCGCGCTCAACGGCCCGCAGGACTGCGTCGCCGAGATTCGCGGCATCTACAGGCTGCGCCGCGACGTGCTGATCGACTCCATGGGCCGCGCCGGCTGGCGCATTCCCTCGCCGCCGGCGACCATGTTCGCCTGGGCCCCGGTGCCCGAACCCTTCGCCGCTATCGGATCGATGGGCTTCTCCAAGATCCTCCTGCGCGAGGCCGAGGTGGCGGTGGCGCCCGGCGTCGGCTTCGGAGAGTACGGCGAGGGCTACGTCCGTCTCGGCCTGGTCGAGAACGAGCAGCGCATCCGTCAGGCCGCCCGCGGCGTTCGCAAGGTGATGCAGAACGCCGACGCCCTCCTCTCGCGCCACCGGGAGGAAGAGGCGGCCGCCTGAACCCTTCCGTCAGGCCCGCTTGATCCGCCGGCTGCTCAGCCCGCCGGAGCCGGCTGCACGACGCCGTCCGGTCCGCCGGCCCGCGCTTCCCCGCTCGCCGACGGCAGCGTGGTATCAGCACCGAAGGCATCCTTGATCATCGCCGCAGCGATCTCGGCGCGGCCGACGATGACTTGGTCCGCCCCATGCTCCCGCAGGTGATCGGCACCGCCCTCGGTTTCGGCACGCGCGCAGATGTGCAAGGCGGCATTGGCGGCGCGTGCCCGTTCCGTGACCTGGCCGGCCTCGAAGACGTTGGGGATCGCGACGAGCAGATTTCGCGCGCGATCGATTCCCGCGGCCGCAAGCACTTCTGCGTGGGTCGCGTTGGCGGTGATCGCCTCCCGCCCGGCGAGTCGAAGCGGCGCGGTGCGCTCCGGGCGGTCGTCGACGACCACGAACGGGCGTGCGTCGGCCGTGAGCGCTTCGGCGAGGTGCTGCCCGACGACCCCGTAGCCGGCGATGACGGTGTGGCCGGAGAGGCCCGTCGGGACAAGCGTCTCCTCCCCGCTGGCAGCGCCCGACGTCGCCGTCGGCTGCGGCCGCCGCATGCGGTCGAGGACGGAGAAGAGCAGCGGGTTGATAACGATCGACAGGATCGCCCCGGCGAGCACAAGATCCTGCGCCTCTGGGACCATCAGCCCGAGCGTGACGCCGAGACTGGCGAGTATGAAGGAGAACTCTCCGATCTGCGCGAGGCTGACCGAGACCGTCAGCGCCGTCGAGCGCGAAAGGCCGAAGAGCCGAACGATCACATAGGCCACCACTGCCTTGCCGACCACGATGACGGCGACCGTCGCCGCGACGGCGAGCGGCATCCGGACCAGGATCGCGGGGTCGAAAAGCATCCCGACCGAGACGAAGAACAGCACCGCGAAGGCGTCACGAAGCGGCAGCGAATCCTCCGCGGCCCGATGGCTGAGCTCGGACTCGGCCAGCACCATGCCGGCGAAGAACGCGCCGAGGGCGAAGGAAACGCCGAAGATCTGCGCGGCGCCGAAGGCGATGCCGAGCGACACCGCGAGAACGGCAAGGGTGAAGAGCTCGCGCGACCCGGTGCCGGCGACGCGGTGCAGCACCCAGGGGATCAGCCGGCGGCCGCCGGCCAGCATCAGCGCGACGAAGACGCCGACCTTCGCCAGGGTGACGGCGAGCGGCACGAGCACCGAGCCGATCGTCGCATTGCCGCTGGCCATCGCGCCGGCCACGACCGGCAGCAGGACGAGGGTCAGGACCATCGCCAGATCCTCGACGATCAGCCATCCCACGGCGATCCGTCCGCGGTCGGTGTCGAGCAGGTGCCGGTCCTGCAGCGCGCGCAGCAGCACGACGGTGCTCGCGACCGAGAGCGCGAGTCCGAAGACGAGGCCGGTGGCGACCGGCCAGCCGATCCACCAGGCGAGCGCCATCCCGAGCAGCGTCGCGAGCACGATCTGCCCGATCGCACCCGGGATCGCGATGGTGCGCACCGAGAGCAGGTCCCGCAGCGAGAAGTGCAGCCCCACTCCGAACATCAGCAGGATCACGCCGATCTCGGCCAGCTCCGGCGCCAGGTGCATGTCGGCGACGTAGCCCGGCGTCGCCGGCCCGATGGCCACGCCGGCCAGCAGGTACCCGACCAGGGGCGAAAGCCGCAGCCGCTGGGCGAGCGCGCCGAACAGGAACGCCAGGACGAAGCCGGCGACAAGGGTCGCGATCAGGGGCGTGTCGTGCATGGTTCCTCGCGGTGGCTGGCATCCCCTGATGCGAGAAAGGCGGCGGGGGATCAAGCCGGGAGAGCCCCCGCCGCGGATCTCAGGCAGACCTTCGGAAAGGCCGGGCCGTCTGGATCGGTAAACGCCGCACTAACGCCCGCAAGCGGCGCCTTTGATTCCAATGGCTTGGCAGAGCGTCCGCGCGCGGACAACGGCGGGTCGGCTCTCTGACCCAGAGCGAGCGCCGTTCCAGGGCGCTCGGATCAGAGCGGCGAGGCCGGCCGTCGCATGGCGCCGCGGATGTCCGCGGCGCGCATTGCGCCAGTGGCGAACGCCGCGATGACGTAGGTCGCGAAGCCGAGCAGGACGAGCAGCGCGAGTGCCGGATACTGGCCGAGCCGGTCTTCGAAGGCCGGGGCGAGCGCCCGCGCGCCGACGACCAGCGCCACGCCCATGATGGCGCAGGCCGCCACGATCCGCGGCACCGCCCGGCGGAGGCGGGCATCGGGCTCGGCGGCGTCGCCCATCACCCGGGTGCCGAGCCACAGCTGGCCGAGCATCACCCAGCCAGCCACGGTGGTGCCGAGCGCGGCGGCGATGAAGCCGATGAACGGCGCGAGCCCCAGAGCCAGGACGGCATTCACGATCATCGCGTGGACGGCGAAACGGAAGGGCGAGCGGGTGTCCTCACGGGCGTAATAAAGCGGCGAGATCACCTTCTGCATCACGAAGGCGGGGAGGCCCGCGCCATAGACGGCGACGGCGAGGGCCGTGGGCCAGGTATCGTTGTGGTCGAAGGCGCCGTGCTGGAAAAGGACGACGACGATGGGGACAGGGATCACCATGAGCGCAACAGCGGCGGGCAGGGTCAGGGCGAGGGTGAACTCGGTGGCGCGGTTGATGGCGTCGCGGCCGCCCTTGCCGTCGCCGGCACGCAGGCGACGGGAAAGGTCAGGCAGCAGCACGACGCCGATCGCGATGCCGACGACGCCGAGCGGAAGCTGGTACAGGCGGTCGGCGTAGGAGAGCCAGGCGACGGCGCCGTCGAAGAAGGACCCGACCTGGCGTCCGACCATGAGGTTGATCTGCACGACGCCGCCGGCAAGGAGGGCCGGGACCATGATGACGGTCAGCCGCTTCATCTCGGGCGTGAGGCGCGGCCAGCGCGGCAGGACCGGCATGCCGACGCGGGCGCAACCCCACCAGACGATGGCAAGCTGGGCGACGCCCGAAACCGGGACCGACCAGATCTGCCATAGGCCGATGTTGCCACCCGACCACCAGCCCCAGAGCAGGAAGGCGATCATCACGACGTTCATCAGGATGGGCGCGGCGGCGGCGAGGGCGAAGCGGCCGAGCGAGTTCAGGACGCCGGAGAGGAGGGCGGTCAGCGAGATGAAGATGATGTAGGGAAAGGCGATCCGCCCGTGCTCGACCGAGAGGGTGAAGCGCTCGTCGCCATAGAAGCCGGAGGCCATGGCGTAGACCAGCGCGGGCATGAAGATCTGGCCGACGATGGTGAAGATCAGAAGCACGAAGCCGAGCCCTGACAGGGCGTCGCGGGCGAAACTCTCCGCATCCTCGCCGGCCTCGACCTTCTTGGCGAAGAGCGGAACGAAGGCGAGATTGAAGGCGCCCTCGGCGAAGAAGCGGCGGAACATGTTCGGCAGCGTGAAGGCGATCAGGAACGCCTGCGCGACCGGCCCGGTGCCGAGAAAGGCGGCCATCAGGATGTCGCGCACGAGACCGAGGATGCGGGAGAGCATCGTCCAGGCGCCGACGCTGAGGAAGGCCGGCAGGAGGCGGATCGGGCGGTTCACCGGCGGGCTCCGTCGCCCTGGGCGATCACGGCCTTCAGGCGGGCCTCGAGCGTCCGGCGCTTCGATTCCGCGTGCAGCTTCAGGCCGAAGAGATCCTTGACGTAGAAGACGTCGACCGCCTGTTCGCCGTAGGTCGCGATGATCGCCGAGGCGATCGAGATCGAATTGGCGGTCAGCGTGCGGGCGAGGTCGTAGAGCAGGCCTGGGCGGTCGCGGGTCTCGACCTCGATGATGGTGTAGATGTCGGAGCCGGTGTTGTCGAAGCTGAGCCGGGTCGGGACGATGAAATCGCGCTCGCGCTTCTTGATCCGGTCCTTGTCCTTCAGGGCGTCGCGGGCGACGATCTCGCCCTTGAGCGTCCGGTTCACCGAATTCCGGAGTCGGGTCAGGCGGGCGCTCTCGTAGGGCTTGCCGTCGGCGTCCTGAATCCAGAAGGCGGCGGTCGCGATGCCGTCTGTCGTCGTGTAGGTGCGGGCGTCGACGACGTTGGCGCCCGCGAGCGCCAGCGCCCCGGCAAGGCGCGCGAAGATCCCCGGATGGTCGGACATGGCGAAGCAGGCGCGGGTCGCGTCGCGGGCGAAGTCGAGCTCGAGCTCCATGGCGGGCTCGCCCTGCGGAAGCGCGCGCACCAGGCGGGCGAAGATCGCGTGGGTGTGGGTGTCGAAGCCGAGCCAGTAGGGCGGATAGTGGCGCGCGAGCTCGGTGGCGACCTCGGTGGCGGGCCGGTCGGCCAGGGTGTCGGAGAGCGCTGCGCGCGCCGCGGCCTCGCGTTCGGGGCGGCTCGCCGCCTGGCTGCCGCCGGTCAGGTACTCGAGGGTCTCGCCATAGAGGGCGCGCAGCAGCATCGCCTTCCAGTTGTTCCAGACGCCCGGACCCACGCCGCGGATGTCGCAGACGGTCAGCACGGTCAGGAGCTTGAGCCGGGTCGGGCTCTTCACCGCCTGGGCGAAGTCGCGGACGGTGCGCGGGTCGGCGAGGTCGCGCTTCTGGGCGACGTCGGACATCAGGAGGTGGTTTCTGACCAGCCAGACGACGAGCTCGGTCTCCTCCGCGTCGAGACCGAAGCGCGGGGCGAGGCGGGCAGCAATCTCGGCGCCGAGTTGGGAATGATCGCGGCCCGAACCCTTGCCGACATCGTGGAGCAGCAGCGCCACGAAGAGGATCTTGCGGTCGACACCCTTGGCCATGATGTCGGTGGCGATGGGCAGCTCGTCCACGAGCTCGCGCCGCTCGATCTGGCTCGCGGTCGAGATCGTGCGAATGATGTGCTCGTCGACCGTGTAGTAGTGGTACATGTTGAACTGCATCATCGCGACGATGCGCCCGAACTCGGGGATGAAGGCGCCGAGGACCCCGACCTCGTTCATAAGCCGGAGCGCGCGCTCGGGATTGTGGTGGCCGAGCAGCAGGTCGAGGAAGATGCGGTTGGCCTCGGGCGAGGCGCGCATGGCGTCGTCGATGAGGTCGAGGCTCGCAGCGATCCGGCGCAGCGCGTCGGGGTGGATCGGGGTGTCGCTGCTGAGCTCTTCCTCGAACAGGCGCAGGATGTTGACCGGGTCCTTTCGAAAAGCGTTCTCGTCGGCGAAGTCGAGGCGGCCGTTCTTGAGCCGGTAGCCGGGAGCCGTGGGGTCCTTGCCGAAGGCGAAGACCGTCCGGATCTTCTCGCCGAGGCTTGGCCGGGGCTTGACATGGCGCGCCTCGAGCGCCGCGAGGAAGATGCGCGTCAGATCGCCCACGTGCTTTGCGTGGGTGAAATAGTCCTGCATGTAGCGCTCGACCGAACGCTGGCCCTCGGTCGACTGGTAGCCGAGAATGCCGCTGATCTCGACCTGGGTGTCGAAGGTCAGCTGCTCGATCGCCCGCCCGTTCAGAAGGTGCAGATGCACGCGCGTGGTCCAGAGGAAAGCGGCGGCGTCGGCGAAGACGCGGAACTCCTCGGGCGACAGCAGGCCGGTCGCGACGAGATCCTCGGGGGCCTGGACGTGGTTCAGGTACTTGCCGATCCAGAAGAGCGTTTGCAGGTCGCGCAAGCCCCCCTTGCCTTCCTTGACGTTGGGCTCGAGCAGGTAGCGCGAGCTGCCCTGGCGGGTGTGCCGCTCGGTGCGCTCGGCGAGCTTGAGCTCGACGAACTCGGGGCCGGTGTTGGCGAAGAGCTCGCTCCAGAGCCGGGCCTCGAGGCGATGGGAGAGTGCGGTATCGCCCCAGAGATGGCGGTGCTCGAGCAGGCTCGTGCGGATGGTGACGTCGCTGCGGCCGAGCCGCAGGCAATCGTCGACCGTGCGAACGGCGTGCCCGACCTTCAGCCGCAGGTCCCACAGGCAGTAGAGCACGCTCTCGATCAGGCTCTCGCCCCAGGGCGTCTGCTTGTAGGGGGTGAGGAACAGGAGATCGACGTCGGAGAAGGGCGCCATTTCGGCGCGGCCGTAGCCGCCGACCGCCAGGGCGCAGATGCGTTCCGAGGCGGTCGGGTTCGGCAGCGGATGCAGCCAGCGGACCGCCATGTCGAGGGTGAGAGTGACGATCTGATCGACGAGCCAGGCGTAATCGTGGATGGCGCGCGCGGCATCGCGGGGCGCGGCGGCGATCCCGGCAGCGATCGCCGCGCGCCCTTCGCCCAAGGCGCGCCGCAGCACCTGAACACCCGCGGTCCGCGCGGCCGCCCGGTTGGAAACGACAGCGACGGTCGCGTCGATGGCGGCGCGCGTCGCCGCCACGTCGAGCAGGGTGCCGGGGTCCGGCGTCAGGCCGCGCCAGGGCGGAACGGGCGCGGCGGGAAGCCTCCGGTCAGAAGCCAACGGCGTCAAACGACCTCGCGGCGGACTCGGCGACCACCGCCCGGCTGTCGGCTACCTCGATGATGGCGAGATTGCGCTGCACCAGCCCGCTCGGCAGGAAGCGGAACGGCCCGTTGACGCCGGCGAAGCCCGACGGCTGGGTCAGCCGCGTCGACGAGAACGGGCTGCCGCCCTGCGCCTTGGCCTGGGCGATCATCGCGCCGACCGCGGCGATGCCGTCGTAGGCGAGGCCGGCGAGCTCGTGCGGGCTCTCGCCGTAGGTCGCCCGGTAGCGGCCGTTGAAGGCGCCGACCAGCGCGGGGTCGGGCGCGGCGAAGACCCCGCCCTGTAGGCTCGGGACGCCGAGCGCCTCGGCCGAGACGTCCCAGCGCTGCATTCCGAGGAACTGGGCCTGGTCGGCGGAGAGTCCGTTGCCGCGTAGCGCCTCGGAGATGTAGGCGAGCCCGCCGGTCGGCCCGTCGGTCAGGATGACGGCGTTGGTGCCGGAGGCGTTCAGCGTCGAGGCGATCGCTCCCGCCGAGGCCTGGATGCCCTCGACCGACAGATTGTAGGGCTGCGAGGTGGTCAGCGTGGCGCCGCGCTGTCCGATTGCCTGGGCGACGGCGTTGCGGGCGGTCTCGCCCTCCATGCCGGCGGGGTAGACCACGGCGAAATTCTGCGTCCCGCGGCCCATGCCATAGGCGACCAGGCGGTCGGCGATGTTCTGGAAGGTCGTCCCGAGGATGTAGACGTTGCCCCCGGCGACGTCGGGGTTGTTGCTGAAGCTCAGGACGCTCAGGCCGCCCTGCCCCGCCGGACCCTGCGCGCCGGCCGTCGCCGTGCCGAAAAGCGGTCCGACGATGATCTTCGCGCCCTCGGCAACCGCCTGCGCCGCCGCCGCGGCGCCGCCGTCGCTGGTGCCGGCGTCGGGATAGATCTTCAGGTCGATCGAGGCCTCGCGCAGGTCGCTCTGCGCGAGGCGGGCGGCGTTCTCCAGGCTGCGCGCGATCTGCTCGCGCCCCGGGTCGCCGGAACCGTAGGGGAGCAGCAGCGCCACCGGCACCGGCCGGCTGAGGTCGACCGCGATGCCGTCGTTCGTCGCGCCCTTGGGGCCCGGCGAGCCGGCGCAGGCGGCGAGCGCTGCTAGCGCCCCGAAAAGGGCGACGGCGCGCAGGGTTGAGAGGACGGAGAATCGGGTTGACAGCATCGTCCCTCACCATGACGTTTGCGGGGCTGTTCGCGGCATGGCGCGCGCCCGGAACCTACGTTCTGGCCGGCAGAATGTAAACGAGGAATGGACGGCGACCCCGCTGATACGCCCGGAACGACCGAGGCCGGCAAGGCGCTCGCACCCGGGCTCTACCTGGTCGCGACCCCGATCGGAAACGCCCGCGACATCACGCTCCGGGCGCTCGACATCCTCGGCGCCGCCGACATCCTGGCCGCCGAGGACACGCGCCGGACACGGCAGCTCCTGGCGATCCACGGCATCGGACGGGGGGGCGTCGTGCCCTACCACGACCACAACGGCGCCGCGCAGCGCCCGCGGCTGCTGGCGGCACTGGCCGAGGGCCGCTCGGTGGCGCTGGTTTCTGACGCCGGCACCCCGATGGTCGCCGATCCCGGCTACCGGCTGGCCGTCGAGGCGATCGCGGCGGGATATCCGGTGCACGCGGCGCCGGGTGCCTCGGCGGCGCTGGCGGCGCTCTCGGTCGCCGGGCTGCCGACCGACCGGTTCCTCTTCGCGGGCTTCCTGCCGCCGCGGCCGGCGGCGCGGCGGCGGGTGCTGGCCGAGCTCGCCGCCGTGCCGGCGACGCTCGTCTTCTACGAGTCTCCGCGCCGGCTGGCGGCCAGCCTCGGCGACATGACGGCGGTGCTCGGGGGCGGCCGTGCCGCGGCGGTCTGCCGCGAGCTCACCAAGCGGTTCGAGGAAACCCGCCGCGGCGCGCTCGGGTCGTTGGCGGCAGAGCGGGCGGCGAAGGCTCCGCCACGCGGCGAGATCGTGGTGGTGGTCGGGCCGCCAGGCGACGCGGCCGCGGCGGACGGCGCCGACCTCGACGCGGCGCTTGCGGCGGCGCTGGGCACGCTGTCGCTCAAGGACGCCGCGGCGAAGGTGGCGGCCGACCTCGGGCTGCCGCGCCGGCAGGTCTATGCCCGGGCGCTGGCCCTCGCGCCGGAACGTTAACCTTCCCGCGATTCGAACGTTTGGCGAACGACGGCCCCTGCTATGCTCGCTGCATGCAGATGTCCCATCGCTCCTTCGACCAGGACCGCTTCTGCGCCCATTCGGCGTCGGCGGTAGCCTTTCATTCCGGGATCGCCGCCGAGGAACTTGTGGCGGAGCACTACCGTGCCGAAGGCGGGCGGGTGCGCTCGACCCGCTGGCGCTGTCCCGAAGGCGAGCTCGATCTCGTGGTGGAGCTGGGCGACGAGCTCGTCTTCGTCGAGGTCAAGGCGCGGCGAGCCCACGCCCCCGACGCCGTCAGCGCGAAGCAATGGGCGCGGATCGGCGCCGCCGCCAGCCGCTACCTCGCCGAGACGACCGACGGCAGCCGAGCCTGCCGCTTCGACCTCGCGTTGGTCGACCGCAGCGGCCGGACAGAGCGCATCGAGAACGCCCGCGGCTACGACGGCTGGTAGCGCCGCCCCGGGCCTCCGTCCGCGACGCCCGCGCGGCGTAGAGGCCGGCGGGGTTGCGTGCGGTCGCGCCGTCCGCCAAGACTGCCGGCCGACCACCGCTCGGGAGTGCCGCATGGGCCTGAACGTCGCCGTCCAGATGGATCCGATCCAGGCGATCAACATTTCCGCCGACTCGACCTTTCGGATCATGGAAGAGGCGCAGGCGCGCGGGCACCGGCTGTTCTACTACACCCCCGACCGGCTCGCCTTCGACGACGGGCGCGTCACCGCGCGCGGCTGGCCCGTTGAGGTGCGGAGGGTGAAGGGCGACCACTTTACCCTGGGGCCTGAGGCGACGGTGGACCTCGGCGAGCAGGACGTGGTCTGGCTGCGACAGGATCCGCCGTTCGACATGGGATATATCACCACGACCCACATCCTCGAGCGGCTGCGGGCGACGACGCTCGTCGTCAACGACCCGTTTTGGGTGCGGAACTATCCGGAGAAGCTCCTCGTCCTCGGCTTCCCCGAGCTGACCCCGCCGACGATGGTCGCGCGCGACCTCGCGACCCTGAAGGACTTCAAGGCGCGCCACGGCGACATCATCCTGAAGCCTCTCTACGGGAACGGCGGCGCGGGAGTGTTCCGACTCGATCCCAACGACCGCAACTTCACCGCGCTTTGGGAACTCTTCACCGGCATCAACCGCGAGCCCTTGATCGCGCAGAAGTTCCTGCCGGCGGTCGAGAAGGGCGACAAGCGGATCATCCTCGTCGACGGCGAGGCGGTCGGTGCCATCAACCGGGTTCCGGCGGATGGCGAGACTCGCTCGAACATGCATGCCGGCGGTCGGCCGGAGAAAGTCGAGATGACCGACCGCGACCGCGAGATCTCCGCCGCGATCGGGCCGCTGCTGCGCGACAAGGGGCAGATCTTCGTCGGGATCGACGTGATCGGCGACTGGCTTACCGAGATCAACGTGACTTCGCCGACCGGGCTGCAGGAGCTCGAGCGCTTCGACGGGATCAACGCCACCGCGAAGATCTGGGAGGCGATCGAGCGCCGCCGGAGCTGATGTCCTGGCAGCGGATCACCCTCGACCTCTGGTTGCGCGCCGTCGAGAAGCCCCGGCTGGCGCGGGCGCGATCGGTGACGGCGGCGCGGGCGCAAATGGAGCGGACCGCCGCGCACTTCGCGCCCCGCGGCCCGGTGGCGGTCGCCGCCGTTCTGGGGCGGCTGCCGGCGCTGAGGATGATCGGCACTGCCGAGGCGACGATCCTCTGGCTTCATGGCGGCGCCTTTGTCGCCGGTTCGCCGCGCACCCACCTTCGGCTGGTGGCGGAACTCGCCCGGCGCGCCGGCGTCGGCGCGGTCTTGCCCGACTATCGGCTCGCGCCGGAGCATCCGTTCCCGGCCGCGGTCGAGGACGCGCGCGCGGCCTGGGAGGGACTGCTCGCCGAGGGCATGCCGCCCGGGCGGATCGCGCTCGGCGGTGACAGCGCGGGCGGCGGGCTCGCGTTCGCCCTGCTGGGCGAGATCGTCGCCGGCGGCGGGCCGTTGCCGGCCGGGGTGCTTGCGTTCAGCCCGTGGGCCGACCTCACGCTGGCCGGCCCGAGCCTCCGGCGCCTCGGGCGGCGCGACGCCTTTCTCCCGGTGGAGCGGCTGGCGGAGGTGCGCGACGCCTACTTGGCAGGCGCCGATCCCCGCGACCCGCGGGCCTCGCCGCACCTCGCGCGGTTCGTCGGCGGGCCGCCGGCGCTGATCCAGGCCAGCCGCGCCGAGATCCTGCTCGACGATGCACGGGCGATGGCGGCGCGGCTCGAGGCGGACGGTGTGGACGTGACGCTGGAGCTCGACCGGGGACTGCCGCACGTCTGGCAGGCTTTTCACGGCTGGCTGCCCGAAGCCGACGCGGCGCTCGGGCGGGCGGCGGCGTTCCTCCGGCGGTGCCTCAAGATCGCGTGAAGGGCACCCTCCGCCGTAACACGCGTGGGGTCGGCGGGCGTAGTACGGAGATGATCGCCGGCCAGCACCGGCCGGATCCGGGAGCGCGAGCGATGATGACGACGAGGCGAGAGGTTCTTTGGGGCGGGGTGGCAGGGCTTGCGCTGGCGGCGGCGGCACCCCGGCGGGCGCGAGCGGCAGCGGAATTCGCGGTCACCCACACCGATGCCGAGTGGCGGGCGATGCTGAGCCCCGAGGCCTACGAAGTGCTGCGGCACGAGGGAACCGAGCGGCCGTTCACCAGCGCGCTGCTCGAGGAGCACCGCAAGGGAACGTTCGCCTGCGCCGGGTGCCAGCTCGACCTCTTCGCGTCCGACACCAAGTTCGACAGCGGAACCGGGTGGCCCAGCTTCTGGCAGCCGCTCGAGGGGGCGGTCGGGACGCTGCAGGATTCGAGCTTCGGGATGATCCGGACCGCCGTCTTCTGCAGCCGCTGCGGCGGGCACCTCGGCCACGTCTTCGACGACGGTCCGAGGCCCACGGGGCTGCGCTACTGCATGAACGGCGTGGCACTCGCCTTCGTGCCCGCGGCCGCCTGAGCATCGAGGAGGAACCATCATGCCAAAGCCATTCGTTTCCGTGCGCTGCCTCGCGCTGATCCTCGCCGCTGCCGGCGGGCTGGCGGTTCCAGCCTTCGCCGAGGAGGGTGTCGCGGTGCCACCGCCGGCGGTCGACGAAGCCGCCAAGGGCGGGGCGCCGGAGGTTGCGGTGGTTGCCGGCGGCTGCTTCTGGGGCGTGCAGGGGGTGTTCCAGCACGTGGCCGGGGTCGAGAACGCGGTATCCGGCTATGCCGGGGGCAAGGCGGCCACGGCGAAGTATCACGTGGTCGGGACCGGCAGCACCGGGCATGCGGAGTCGGTGGAGATCACCTACGACCCGGCGAAGATCAGCTACGGCGATCTGCTGCAGATCTATTTCTCGGTCGCGCACGACCCGACCGAGCTGAACCGGCAGGGGCCGGACACGGGGACGCAGTACCGATCGACCATCTTCCCGCAGAACGCCGAGCAGGCGAAGGTCGCCGAGGCCTACATCGACCAGCTGAACGAGGCGAAGGTTTTCGGCGCGCCGGTGGTGACGACAGTCGAGCCGATGAAGACCTTCTACCCGGCCGAGGGCTACCATCAGAACTATCTGACGCTGAACCCGGACCAGCCGTACATCGTCTACAACGACCTGCCGAAGATCGCGAACCTGGAGCGGCTGTTCCCGGCACGGTACCGGCCGGATCCGGTGCTGGTGCCGGAGGGATCGCTGACCAACTGACGGCGCGCTCAGAGGTGCGGTCACCCTAAAATATCTGTGTATTTCAGCATGTTAGCTGAAATCCGGTAAGCGGGCGTTAACCGTTGCTGGCGGGTTGGTGATAACCCTTGCTGCCGACGGCGCGGGCGAGCGGGCTGGCGAAGTCCCGGCCCGCCCGCAGGCTTGCGAGGACGTCGGCGAAGCCCGTGCGCGGGTGCCAGCCGAGCGCCTCGACGGCGCGGCGGCTGTCATAGACCCGGTCGACCGACGGAAACATCCTCCAGCCGCGGGCGGCGTAGAGCGCCGGCTGGTCCGGGAAATGCCGGGCGACGACGGCCGGTGCGTCCCGCCGCAGTTCGGGCAGCTCCGCGCGGGCGAAGGGCGTCGGCGCGGAGACGATGAACCGTGCGAAGCCGAGGGCGGGCGCGCGGTCCACGGCGCAGAGGTGGGCTTCGGCCACGTCGGCGATGTCGGCGCGGCGGTAGAGGAGTTCGTTGGCCTGGATGTTGGCGAGCGGATAGGCGGCGGCCTTTTCGGGGTCGTCGTCGGGCTCGGGAAAGAAGCGGGCGGTCCTGAGGACGACGAGCGGCAGCCGGTCGCGGCGGGCGAAGAGCTCGCAGAGCGCCTCGGCGGCGAGCTTGGTCGTGCCGTAGATGTTGCGCGGCACCGGTACGACGTCCTCGTCGATCCAGGCGGCCGGGGCGCCCGGGACCGGTGTCAGCGCGGCGCCGAAGGCGCTGGTGGTCGATGTGATGACGAATGACCCGACGCCTGCGCTGACGGCCGCTTCGAGCAGGGTCAGCGTGCCCGTCACGTTGGTGTCGAGGAAAGCGCGCTGGGCGTGGGTCGCGACGTGGGGCTTGTGCAGGGTCGCCGCGTGGATCACGGCGCGGACGCCGTCGAGGGCGCCGGCCACGAAGCCCGGGTCGAGGATGCTGCCGACGCGGTCGGTGAAAGGAGATGGCTTGAGGTCGATGCCGAGCACGGGACGGCCGGCGGCGCGAAGCGTCCGCATCAGCCCCTCGCCGAGATGGCCGGCGCTTCCGGTGACGAGCAGCATCGATGTGCCTCCGCAAAGGGGGTCTGCCAGACGACGCGCGGCTTTGGAAGGGCCCTGGAGGGATCTCTCTGGAAAAGGGCGCGCCGAGACGCCCGAGCAGCGTTAGAGCGGAATGTAAGCCGCGCTCAAAATGTAGGTATCTGAAACAAATGCCTTTAGTCTGGACGCCTTAACCATCGGCTCATTGCGGGCCGGCATATTCGGCGACCGCGAGCTCGTTTGGCAGTGGCTTCTCAGAGCGCGAGGCGAAAGCCGGCGGCCTCGGCCACGTGCGGGCGGTCGACCTGGCCGGCGCCTTCGAGGTCGGCAATGGTCCGCGCCACCCGCAGGACACGGTGATAGGCGCGGGCGCTGAGCCGGAAGCGCGCCGAGACCTCGGCGAGGAGTTGCGCCGCGCCGGCGGTGAGGGCGACGATGGCTTCGAGGAGGTCGCCCTCGGCGTCGGCGTTCACGGCGATGTCCTCGTGTCCGGCGAAGCGCTCGCGCTGGACAACACGTGCCCGCGCCACGCGAGCGGCGATCGCAGCGCTCGACTCGCCGGCGCCCGGCTGCGTCAGCTCGTCGACGCCGACCGGGCCGACCTCGACGCGGAGGTCGAAGCGGTCCATCAGCGGGCCGGAGATGCGGCCGAGGTAGTCGACACCGCATTCCGGCACCCGGGCGCAGGCCCGCGCGGGGTCGGCGAGGTGTCCACAGCGGCACGGGTTGGCGGCAGCGACCAGCATGAAGCGGCAGGGGTAGCGCACGTGGGCATTGGCCCGGGCGACGACGACGTCGCCGGTCTCGATCGGCTGGCGCAGGGTTTCGAGGACGGTGCGGGGGAACTCCGGCAGCTCGTCGAGGAAGAGGACGCCGTGGTGCGCGAGGCTGATCTCGCCCGGCTTGGCGCCACGGCCGCCACCGACGATCGCCGCCATGGACGCCGTGTGGTGTGGGCTGCGGAACGGGCGCGCCCGGCTGATGCCGTCCTCGGCGAGGAGGCCGGCGAGCGAGTGGATCATCGAGGTTTCCAAGGCCTCGGCGGGCTCGAGCGGCGGCAGGATGCCGGGAAGGCGCGCGGCGAGCATCGACTTGCCGGAGCCGGGGGGACCGACCATCAGCAGGTGGTGGCGGCCGGCGGCGGCGATCTCGAGCGCGCGCTTGGCCTTCTCCTGGCCCTTGACCTCGGCGAGGTCCTTCAAGGGGGTGGGATCGGCCACTGTGCCCGGCTGCGCCGGGGCGAGGACGGCTCGCCCGGTGAAGTGGTTGACGAGGGCGAGGAGCGACTTCGGGGCGATCACCTGGACGGCACCGACCCAGGCAGCCTCGGCGCCGCAGCCGGAGGGGCAGACCAGGCCGCAGTCGGCTTCGGCGGCGGCGAGCGCCGCCGGCAGCGCGCCGATGACCGGGATCAGCGCGCCGTCGAGGGAGAGCTCGCCGAGGGCGACCTGGCCGGCGACCTCGTCGCGCGGCAAGACGTCCATGGCCGCGAGGACTGCGAGCGCGATCGGCAGGTCGAAGTGCGAGCCTTCCTTCGGGAGGTCGGCGGGCGAGAGGTTGACGGTGATGCGGCGGGCCGGAAGCGCGAGGCCCATGGCGGTCAGCGCGGCGCGGACGCGCTCCTTGGCCTCGGACACGGCCTTGTCGGGCAGGCCGACGAGGTTGAAGGCCGGCAGGCCGGCGGCGATCGCGCACTGGACCTCGACGAGGCGCGCCTCGACGCCCTGGAACGCCACCGTGTAGGCGCGCGCGACCATGCCCGGACCCTTTTCGAACCGCGCGCGAGACTGGCGCCCTCGGCGTTAGCGGACGGTTAACGAAGGCGGGCCCGCCTTTCCCCTTGACCGCGCGCCGCACGAGGCGCCCGCTGATCCCGGGGACCAACGGGAGACAGGGCTATGAGCGAAGAGGACTTCACCGGCAAGGGCGGGCTCCGCATCCACCTGTGGTCGTGGCTGCCGGAGGGGGCGCCGCGGGCGGTGGTGGCGATCTGCCCCGGGTTCAACGCCTACGGCGGGCTCTATGCCTGGGCCGCGGGCCAGCTCGCCGCGAAGGGCTACGCGGTCTATGCGGTCGACCTCCGCGGGCGCGGGATGTCGGAGGGCGAGCGCTTCTACGTCGAGGACATCGAGGAATATGTCGCCGACGTCGACGGGATGATCGACATCGCGCACGAGCGCCACCCGGGCCTGCCGCTGTTCCTGCTAGGGCACAGCGCCGGTGGGGTCGTCGCCTGCTGCTACGCGCTCGAGCATCAGGAGAAGATCGACGCGCTCGTCTGCGAGAGCTTCGCCTTCCAGGTGCCGGCGCCCGGGTTCCTGCTGACGGCGCTGAAGGGGCTGAGCCACATCGCTCCGCACCTCGGCGTCCTGTCGCTGAAGATGGAGGACTTCTCGCGCGACCCTGCGGCGGTGGCGGCGCTGAACGCCGATCCCCTGGTCGCGGGCGAGACGCAGCCCGCGATGACGATCGCGGCGCTCGCGCGGGCCGATGAGCGGCTGCACGACTCCTTCGACCGGATCACCGTGCCGGTGCTGATCCTGCACGGCACCGAGGACCATGCGACGGTCTACCACGGCAGCGAGTATTTCGAGGCGCATGCCGGATCTGCGGTCAAGTCGCTGAAGCTCTACGAGGGGCACTACCACGACCTCCTGAACGACGTCGGCAAGGAGGCGGTGATGGCCGACATCCTGGCCTGGCTCGACGCGCGGGTGATAGCGCGGTCGGGCTGACGCGCGGTTCCGAGGCCGGCG
This sequence comes from Amaricoccus sp., assembly GCA_046348915.1. Taxonomy (GTDB): domain Bacteria; phylum Pseudomonadota; class Alphaproteobacteria; order Rhodobacterales; family Rhodobacteraceae; genus Amaricoccus. The sequence continues at coordinate 111,577 of JAXMDH010000026.1, read as the reverse complement.
CGGGTCGGGTCGCTACCCCAGGCCCGAGAGCACCACCTCGAGGATTTCGTCGGACAGATCCGGGGTATCGACGGCCCGGGCGACGACCAGCGCTCCCACCAGGCTCGCGAACATGCGGATGGCGCGCCGGCGTCGCTCGCCGGGATCCGCGGCGGGCATCTCGCCGGCGATGACGTCGAGCACCGCGCCGAGGCATTCGGTCACGGCGCGGCGGACGGGGGGCGCCGCGCGCGCCGCCTCGGGACCGAGCGCCGCCATCAGGCAGCCGGTTCCGGCCGCGTCCCGATGTTCGGCCGAAAGGTAGGGCTCGGCGATCGACGCGCGCGGGTCGCCCGGCGCGCTATCGATGCGAGCCCGCCACTCGACGAGCATGTCATCGACGGCGCGCCGGCATGCCAGAGCCATCAGTTCCTCCTTGGAGCCGAAGTGGCCATAGAAGCCGCCGTGGGTGAGACCCGCCCGGCGCATGATCTCGGCGACCCCGATCCCGTCGAACCCCTTTTCGCGGAACATTCGAGCCGCCTCTCCGATGATCCGGGTCCGATTGGTGGCCGCCTGGGCCGCGCTGCTACGCACTCGTCCTCCGCGAGACTCGAGACTTGACTCCTTGGATGACGTCCGTCATCCAATTAGGCAAGACACCAGCATACACGATCCGTCCGCTTAGCGACCGCGGGTTCGACCCCTGCCGGCGCCGACGGGAGGGCGCTGCCGTTCGCCCGCCACCTCGCGGGCATATTCTTGGGGGAGCCGATGACGACGACGACCGCAGCCGTGCGTGAGGAAGATTTCACCGGGGTCGGGGGCCTCCGCATCCACTACCGCTCCTGGCTGCCCGAGGGCCCGCCGCGGGCGGTCGTGGCGATCTGCCACGGCGTGAACTCGCACGGCGGGCAGCATGCCTGGACCGCGGCGCAACTCGTGGACCGAGGCTTCGCGGTCTATGCCGTCGACCTGCGCGGCCGCGGCCAGTCCGAGGGGGAACGGTTCTACGTCGACGACATCGCCGAGTACGTGGCCGATATCGGCGGGGTGATCCGGATCGCCAAGGAACGGCATCCCGGCCTGCCGGTCTTCCTGCTCGGTCACAGCGCCGGCGGGGTGACCGCCTGCAGCTACGCCCTCGACCATCAGGACGAGATCGACGGTCTGATCTGCGAGAGCTTCGCGTTCCAGGTCCCGGCTCCCGGCTTCGCGCTGGCCGCAATCAAGGGGCTGAGCCACATCGCGCCGCGGCTCGGCGCGCTGACGCTGAAGATGAAGGATTTCACGCGCGATCCGGTGGCGCTGAAGGCCCTCGAGGAAGATCCGCTCACCAAGGGCGAGACTCAGCCGGCGGCGACGGTGGCGGCACTGGTGCGGGCCGACGAGCGACTGCATGAGAGCTTCGGGCAGATCACCCTGCCGGTCATGATCCTGCACGGTACCGACGATCACGCCACGGTCTGCAAGGGCAGCGAGTATTTCTTCGAGCATGCCGGGTCTGCCGACAAGACGCTGAAGATCTACGATGGCTACTACCATGACCTGCTGAACGACCTCGGCAAGGAGGCGGTGATGGCCGACGTGCTGGCCTGGATCGAGGCGCGCGCGCCCGCAGCCGCGCGCTGAGGGCCTACCGCCGAGCGGCGTGGACAAGGGCCATCGCCGCCGGCCAGGCCTCGGGGTCGGCGACGACCTTGTCGCGGCAGAAGGGGTTGCAGAAGCCGACCACGACGCCGCCGATCTCGGCGAGGCTGTTGGGGTCGACCGGTTCTCCGGAGGAGGGGCAGACGGCGTTGACCGGGTCGACGTCGCTGACGGCCCGCGCCCGCAGCGGCTCCGGGCCGGGCCAGGGGCGCTCGGGCAGGTCGAGGTCGTAGCCGGCCTGCACGTAGCCCTCGGCGGCGCCGGCGGCGCGCCAGGAGCGGAAGGTCGGGTCGGAGAGGTGCGCCACGACATAGGCGGCGGCCTCGGGCCCCACCGGCAGGCCGTAGGTGGCGATCCGGGTGGCGACGGGGGCGAAGAAGACGTCGGCAAGCGAATAGGCGCCGAGGAGCCAGGGTCCCTCGCCGGCGGCGGCGCGGGCGTAGGCCCAGAGCGCCTCGAGGCGGGCGAGGTCGGCGCGGACCTCGGCCGAGGGTTCGAAGCCGAGATAGGCGCGGCGCAGGTTCATCGGGCAATCCCGGCGCAGCGCGTGGAAACCCGCGTGCATCTCCGCCGCGAGCGTGCGGGCGGTCGCGCGCTGCGCGGGGTCGGCAGGCCAGAGCCCGGCGTCGGGGTGCCGTTCGGCGAGGGTCTCTGCCATGGCGAGCGTGTCCCAGAGGACGAGGCGCCGGCCGTCGGCCTCGATCGCGAGCGCCGGCGCGGTGCGGGCGATGCCGAAGTCGGCGAGGAGCCGCGGGAAGTCGGGGGTGTAGAGCCGGGCGGTGCGCAGGGTGGCGGGGATGCCGAAGCGGGCGAACATCAGCCAGCCGCGCAGGGACCAGCTCGAATAGCTGCGGTCGCCGATGGCAAGAACGTAGGTCATGGCGGTTTCCCGAGGATGGAAGCTCCACCGGCATTCCATGGACGCGGCGGAGCGGTCAAGCGCGGCCTTCCGCGCAAAAGCGCGTGATCCGCTGACATATCCGCCGGATTCTCGGACGCTCCGCGCGCGGAAAACGCCAATTGTCTCAGACAGATGGGGGGCGGCCCGGCACGGGGGGCAAGAAAGCCCCCTGTTGCGTCGGAACGCCGGGGTGATCCACGTATTGGATCCGTGCGTAGCCTGACCAAGGGCTTCCGCGGCCTGCCGCATGGAGGGACTTTCGATGGTATTCGAGGACGCCGGGACGCGGACCGTTACCAAGCGCGCGATGGGCGCCGAGATGCTCGATGCCGAGACCGAGCTCGCGCTGGCGCGCGCCTGGCGCGACCATGCCGACGAGAAGGCGCTGCACCGGCTTGTCAACGCCTACATGCGGCTGGCCGTTTCCATGGCCGCGCGCTACCGGCGCTACGGCGCGCCGATGCCCGACCTGATCCAGGAGGCCGGAGTGGGGCTGCTAAAGGCGGCGGAGAAGTTCGACCCCGACCGCGGCGTGCGCTTCTCGACCTATGCGGTCTGGTGGATCAAGGCATCGATCCAGGACTATGTGATGCGCAACTGGTCGATGGTGCGCACGGGGTCTACCTCGTCGCAGAAGGCGCTCTTCTTCAATCTGCGGCGCGTGCGGGCGAAGCTCGAGCGCGAGGCCGGGCAAAACGGCGAGGTGCTCGACGGCCACCGGCTGCGGGAGATGATCGCCGAAGAGATTGGCGTGCCCCTGCGCGACGTCGAGATGATGGACGCGCGGCTCGCGGGAGCGGACTTCTCGCTCAACGCCCAGCAGGCGGGCGAGGAAGGGCGCGAGTGGGTCGAGACGCTCGAGGACGAGGCGCCGCAGGCGGCGGAGACCGTGACGCGCGGCCGGGATCTCGACCGCGTGCGCGGGTGGCTCGCCGAGGCGATGGCGTCGCTCAACCCGCGCGAGCGGATGATCATCGTCGAGCGCAAGCTGCGCGACGAGCCGCGGACGCTCGAGAGCCTCGGACAGGAGCTCGGGCTGTCGAAGGAGCGCGTGCGTCAGCTCGAGGCGCAGGCGCTCGGCAAACTGCGCCGGCGGCTGGAGGCGACGACCGGCGCGGCCGCGGAGCTGCTGACCTCGGCCTGAGGGATCGGCCCGGAGAACCCAGGTGCCGAGAATCGGATGACCGGACGCTGGCCGCGTGCGATAGTCGCGCGTCCGGAGGGAGGGGTCGATGCGGATCGGCGTCGCACGCATCCTGGGAGTTCTCGCCCTCTCCCTGGTGGTCGGTGCCGCGGAGCCGGTCGGCATCGACGACGTGATCGCGGCGGCTCGCCGGGCCGACATCGTCATCCTCGGTGAGGTGCATGACAACCCGGCGCACCACGCAAACCAGGTGGCGGTCGTACGGGCGCTGCAGCCGGCGGCGCTGGTGTTCGAGATGATCCCGCAGGCCGCCGAGGACGAGGTGAACACGCTGCGCGACGAGGGAGCCGGGCGCGATGCGCTAGCGCAGGCGCTCGACTGGCAGCGCACCGGCTGGCCCGATTTTGCCTTCTACGCCGAGATCCTCGAGGCCGCACCCAAGGCACGAGTCTTCGGCGCCGGACAGCCCGTTGCCGACGTTCGCCGCGCGATGGTCGAGGGGGCGGCAGGCGTGTTCGGCCCGGATGCCAACGCCTACGGGCTCGACCGGCCGCTCGATCCCGCCGACCAGACGACACGCGAGGCCGATCTCGCGGCCGCCCACTGCGGCAAGCTGCCCGCAGCATCCCTGTCGGGCATGGTGGAGGCGCAGCGCTTCCGCGACGCGGGCCTCGCCGACGCGGCGCTATGGGCGAGGACGATGACCGGGGACGGCAAGGTGGTGGTGATCGCGGGCAGCGGCCATGCCGATCGGCGTCGCGGCGCCCCGTCGATGCTCGCCCTCGCCGCCCCCGACGTGCGGGTCTTCTCGGTCGGCCAGCTCGAGCCCGGCGACGACGGCGACGATGCCTTCGACGCGCTGCTTCTCGCACCGCCGCCGGCCCGCGGCGATCCCTGCGCCGGGCTGCCCGCGCCGGACTCCGGGTCCGAGTGAACCTGGACCAGCTGGAAGTTTGCGCTAGTCTAGCGAACGCGTGGGGACTTGGCCCGCTCGAGGTCGCGCCGGCCGATCGAGCACCCTTCCCATGCGTTCGGAGCCCCGGATGCCTGCGCCCCGGCGATTGACCGCGGCATGGGGACCGGCCATAACGCCGCCTTCCTCACGCTTGCGGAGACCGCCATGGCCGAGGCGAAGTTCCAGCCCCGGGTCTTTTCCGGCATCCAGCCCTCGGGCAACCTGACGCTCGGCAACTACCTCGGCGCACTGCGCCGCTGGGTGGCGATGCAGGACGAGGGCCGCGAGACGCTCTATTGCGTCGTCGACCTGCACGCGATCACCGTCTGGCAGGATCCCCCGGCGCTCTCCCGCGCCATCCGCGAGGTGGCCGCGGCCTTTCTCGCGATCGGGCTCGACCCGAAGCGCTCGATCCTATTCAACCAGAGCCAGGTGCCGGCGCATGCCGAACTCGCCTGGATCTGCAACTGCGTCGCCCGGCTCGGCTGGATGGAGCGGATGACCCAGTTCAAGGAGAAGGCCGGCAAGGATCGCGAGCGCGCCTCGCTCGGCCTTTTCGCCTATCCGAGCCTGATGGCGGCCGATATCCTCGCCTACCACGGCACGCACGTGCCGGTCGGCGAGGACCAGAAGCAGCATGTCGAGCTCGCCCGCGACATCGCCGCGAAGTTCAACCACGACTTCGGCGTCGACTTCTTCCCGCTGCCCGAGCCCGTGATCGAGGGCGCCGCAACCCGGGTCATGTCCCTGCGCGACGGCACGAAGAAGATGTCGAAGTCCGACCCTTCGGACATGAGCCGGATCAACCTCACCGATGACGCCGACGCCATCGCCTCGAAGATCCGAAAAGCCCGCACCGACCCCGAGCCCCTGCCCGACAGCCTCGGCGGCCTGGCCGAACGGCCGGAGGCGAAGAACCTAGTCAACATCTACGCGGCGATCGCCGGCACCACGCCCGACGCCGTGGTCGCCGAGTTTGCCGGCCGTCCTTTCTCCGACTTCAAGCCGCGCCTCGCCGACCTGGCCGTGGCGCACCTCGCGCCGATCACCGCGCGAATGAACGAGTTGATGGCCGACCCGGCCGGGATCGACGGCATCCTCGGCGACGGCGCCGACCGCGCCGCCGCCCTCTCCGCCCCGATCCTCGCCCGTGCCTACGACATCGTCGGGCTGGTGCGCAGCCGGCCGGCCTGACCCCGCGACCGGTTGCGAGCGGGCTTCGAGACGGACGTGAAGAGCTCGGACGGGACGGTCCCGGGGCGCTCGCGGGGCGCCGCCGCGTTGCGTCCGGCCGAGGCTTCGCCGAAGATCGCGGCCGCGGAGAGCCAGGGAGGGGCGTCTTGCGAAAGTTCCTGATCATCCTCGACGACACGCCCGAGATGCTGAACGCCATGCGCTACGCGGCACTCCGGGCGGCCAGCACCGGCGGCGGGGTCGAGATGCTCGCGGTCGTCTCGCCCGAGGAGTTCCAGCACTTCATGGGCGTCGCCGACGTGATGCGCGCCGAGGCGCACGAGAAGATCGAGGCGCACTTCCAGGTGTTCAAGGACCGCATGGAGAAGCGCGAGGGCATCACCCCGACCCTGGTGATCCGCGAAGGCGACCTGATCGAGTCGCTGATCGCGCACCTCCGCTCGGACCCCGAGATCGCGGTGCTGGTACTCGGTGCCGGAGTCGACAAGGCCGGGCCGGGCCCGCTGGTCAGCGCGCTGACCGGACGGCGGCTCTCCGACATGCGGGTGCCGATCACCATCGTGCCGGGCGCGATGACCAAGGAAGAGATCATCGCGACGACCTGACGGCCGGCGGCCGCAGTCTGGAAGCATTCCAAGATGGCGGCTTGACGGCGAGGCGCCCGAGGCCCATTTCTCCGGCGAGCGACTGGAGCTTTCCCATGTTCATTCAGACCGAATCCACGCCCAACCCGGCGACGCAGAAGTTTCTTCCCGGTCAGACCGTGCTGGCGGCCGGGACCGCCGACTTCCCCGGCGAGGACGCGGCGCAGGCCTCGCCGCTGGCGCGGCGGATCTTCGCGGCCGGCGGGGTCGCGGGCGTCTTCTTCGGGCCGGACTTCGTGACGGTAACGAAGGCCGAGGGCGTCGACTGGGCGCACATCAAGCCCGGCATCCTCGGCGCGATCATGGATCACTTCCAGTCCGGCCAGCCGGTGATCGAGGGCGAAGCCGGTGCCGTCGGCCACGCCGCGGGCGACGGCGGCGAGGACGCCGAAATCGTCGGACAGATCAAGGAGCTGCTCGATACCCGCGTGCGGCCGGCCGTAGCTCAGGACGGCGGCGACATCACCTTCCACGGCTTCGACCGCGGCGTGGTCTACCTCTACATGCAGGGTGCCTGCGCCGGCTGCCCGTCGTCGACTATGACGCTGAAGATGGGCATCGAGAACCTGCTCCGCCACTATATCCCCGAGGTCACCGAGGTTCGGCCGGTTGGCCTCTGAGCTTCCGCTCGTCCTTGCGTTCGACACCGCGGCCGCGCATTGCGCGGCCGCTCTCGTTCGCGGCGGCGCCATACTCGCGCGCCGTCAGGAGCCGATGGACCGGGGGCAGGCCGAGCGGCTGATGCCGATGCTCGAGGAGATGCTCGGCGAACTCGGCGTCGCCTGGACCGACCTCGACGGCGTGGGCGTCGCGACCGGCCCCGGCAACTTCACCGGACTGCGCCTTGCCGTCGCCGCCGCCCGCGGGCTGGCGGTGGCGCTCGACCGGCCGGCGGTGGGCGTGACCGTCTTCGAGGCGATCGCCGCCGCGATCCCCGGACCTGCCCTGGTGTTGCTGCCCGACCGCCCGCGCGGCGTCTTCGCCCAGCGCTTCCGCGACGGCACCGCCGAGGGCCTGGCTGTCGCCGGCGATCCCGCCGCGCTCGGGCCGTTCGACCCGGCGACGACGGTCGCAGGCCTCGACGCCGACCGCTGGGCCGCCGATTTCGGGCTGCGGCCCGGCCCGTCGGAGGCCCGCGCCGACCCCGCCGTCGTCGCGGCCCTCGCCGCGGCCCGACTCGGGACGGCGCCGCCGCCGGTCCCCTTCTACCTGCGCCCGCCCGACGCCATGCCGCCGCGCGAGCCGGCGACGGTGATCCTCGATGACGCCTGAGTCGCTGGCGCGCCTGCACGCGCTCGCCTTCGACGACACCCCCCGCCCCTGGACCGCCAGCGAGTTCGCCCGCCTCATCGCCGCGCCGACCACGCTTTTTGTTTCCGTCGCCGACGGCTTCGCCCTCGGCCGCGCCGCCGCCGGCGAAGCCGAGCTCTTGACGCTCGCCGTGCGGCCCGACGCCCGCCGCCGCGGGCACGGCGCCTACCTCCTCGGCCAGTTCGAGGCCGCCGCGGCCACCGCGGGCGCCGAGGCGGTGCTGATCGAGGTCGCCGTCACCAACGCCGCCGCCCGCGCGCTCTACGCCCGCGCCGGCTACGCCCCGGTCGGACGCCGTCCCGGCTACTACGTGCGGCGATCGGCCCCGCCCGTCGACGCGCTGGTGCTGCGCAAAGCCGTCGGGGTGCCATCGGATGCTGCCGGAAAACCGTTGACCCCTTCCGGGCGATAAGCCTTTACTGCACCGGCCTGACGGCCCGTCGCCCTGCGATCGGACCGCGGTGCGACGGGGCCGCGCGAAGCCTCGCGCAGCTCGATATGGAGGTCCATCGATGACGTTCGCGAAGCTCCTGGCCTCGGCGGCGGTTCTCTCAGCCGTCGCGTCGGCCACATGGGCGCAGGATGCCCAGCCGGCGGTGATCTTCGACCTCGGCGGCAAGTTCGACCGCTCGTTCAACCAGTCGTCCTTCGAAGGCGCCGAGCGCTTCAAGAAGGACACCGGGATCGAGTATCGCGAGTTCGAGCTGCAGTCCGACGCCCAGCGCGAGCAGGCGCTGCGCCGCTTCGCCCAGGCCGGCAACAACCCGATCGTCGTCGCCGGCTTCTCGAACCAGACCGCGATGGACACGGTGGCCAAGGAGTTTCCCGACACCCACTTCGCGATCATCGACGCCGTCGTCGACGAGCCGAACGTGCGCTCGATCGTCTTCAGCGAGCAGGAGGGGAGCTACCTCGTCGGCATGCTCGCGGCGATGGCCTCGAAGACCGGCAAGGTCGGCTTCGTCGGCGGCATGGACATCCCGCTGATCCGCAAGTTCGCCTGCGGCTACGTCGAGGGCGTGAAGGCGGTGAACCCGGACGCCGAGGTGTTCCAGAACATGACCGGGACGACCGGTGCCGCCTGGAACGACCCGGTGAAGGGCGGCGAGCTCGCCAAGAGCCAGATCGATCGCGGCGCGGACGTCGTCTACCACGCGGCCGGTGGCACCGGCATCGGCGTGCTGCAGGCGACGGCCGACGCCGGCAAGCTCGGGATCGGCGTCGACTCGAACCAGAACTACCTACATCCGGGCCAGGTGCTGACCTCGATGCTGAAGCGCGTCGACAACGCCACCTACCAGGCGATGATGGACCAGAAGGACGGCAAGTGGACCTCCGGCGTCTACGTGATGGGCCTCGCCCAAGACGGCGTCGGCTACGCGCTCGACGAGAACAATGAGAAGCTGATCACGCCCGAGATGAAGGCCAAGGTCGACGAAGCCCGGCAGGAGATCATCGACGGCAAGATCAAGGTCCACGACTACATGTCCGACGACAGCTGCCCGGCCTCCTGAGGCCACGGTGACCGCACCGGCGCCGGCGGGCGGCGGGCGGGACCCGCTCGCCATCGAGCTCGTCGGCATCTCCAAGAGCTTCGGCCCGGTCCGGGCCAACCGCGATATCGATCTCGCGGTCCGCCGCGGCACGATCCACGGCATCGTCGGCGAGAACGGCGCGGGGAAGTCGACGCTGATGTCGATCCTCTACGGCTTCTACCATGCCGACGCGGGCGAGATCCGCGTCGGCGGCCGTCCGATCGCCATCCCCGACAGCCAGGCCGCGATCGCCGCCGGCATCGGCATGGTCCACCAGCACTTCATGCTGGTCGAACCCTTCACCGTTCTCGAGAACATCGTGCTCGGCGCCGAGAACGGGCCGCTGCTCCGTCCGTCGCTCGCACGCGCCCGTGCCGAGCTGAAGCGGCTGGAGCGGGAATACGAGCTCGAGGTCGACCCCGACGTCGTCGTGGGCGACCTGTCTGTCGGGCTGCAGCAGCGGGTCGAGATCCTCAAGGCGCTCTATCGCGAGTGCGACATCCTGATCCTCGACGAGCCGACCGGCGTGCTGACGCCGGCCGAGGCCGACCACCTGTTCCGCATCCTCGAGCACCTGAAGGCGCAGGGCAAGACGATCATCCTGATCACCCACAAGCTCCGCGAGATCATGGCGGTGACCGACAACGTCAGCGTGATTCGCCGGGGCGAGATGGTGAAGACGCTCGCCACCGCCCAGACGACCGCGGCGGAGCTCGCCGAGCTGATGGTCGGCCGCCGGGTGCTGCTCCGCGTCGACAAGGGGCCCGGCAGGCCGGGTCGGACCGTCCTCGAGGTCGACGGCCTCGGCCTCGTCGACGACAAGGGCGTCGCGCGGCTGCGGGAGGTGAGCTTCACCCTCCGCGCCGGCGAGATCCTCGGCATCGCCGGCGTCGCCGGCAACGGCCAGTCAGAGCTCCTGGAAGTCCTCGCCGGCATCCGCCCCGCCACCGGCGGCAGCGTCCGGCTCGACGGCAGGCCCCTCGACCTCGCCCACAGCACCAACGCAGACGCGCGCCGTGACGCCCGCGTCGCCCACATCCCCGAGGACCGCCACCGCCGCGGCCTGATCATGCCCTTCGCCGAGTGGGAGAACTCCTGCCTCGGCTATCAGGCCGAGGAGCGCTTCGAGGGTCCCGCCTTCACCCTCGACCGCACCGCAATCCGCGACCTCGCCCGCAAGAGCATCGAGCGGTTCGACATCCGCCCGCCGTCCTGCGACCTGAAGACCGCCAACTTCTCCGGCGGCAACCAGCAGAAAATCGTGATCGCCCGCGAGATGGAGCGCGACCCCGAGGTCCTGCTGGTCGGCCAGCCGACCCGCGGCGTCGACATCGGCGCCATCGAGTTCATCCACCAGCAGATCGTCGCGCTGCGCGACCGCGGCAAGGCTATCCTGCTGGTCTCGGTCGAGCTCGACGAGATCCAGGCGCTTTCGGACCGCATCATCGTGATGTTCGACGGACGCATCTCCGGCGAGCGCCTCGCCGGCGAGACCGACGAGCGCGAACTCGGCCTCCTCATGGCCGGCATCGACCCGAAGGCGCGGGCGGCATGACCAGCTACGGCTTGGCGGCCTTCAGGATGGCGTTGATGCGGCTCTGCCAGCCCGGGCCAGTAGCGCGGAACTTCTCGAGGACGTCGCGGTCGAGGCGGATCGTCGTCGAGACCTTCGGCGCGTCGAGCGGCGGCCTTCCGCGCCGGACCTCTGCCTTGGCGATGGCCTCCGCCCACTCCGGGCCGGTCAGGTCGGGAACGTCGTCGGGATCAACCCAGTCGGGTGCCGAATTTCGCTTGCTCTCGCTCATTTGCCTTCCTCATGCTGATGATGCGGCGGGCGTTCCCGCGCGGGGTCTAGGCGAGGACGACCATCCGTCCCGACAGGAACCCGACCTTGAAGAAACGATCCTCGCCATAGGCGAAGCGAACGTTGCGGAAGGTCAGCGACGGGCCTTCGAACACCTCCCCCGCTTCCGCCATGTCGAGTCCGCGCGCTCTGAGTGTCTGCAGGCGCTTGGCGGGATTGAACTCGATCCCCACCATTTAGTGTTACTACATGATTCCAACCGCCGGAAGCCCGGCGCAGGGGCTAGGGTATGAGAACTACCCTCCCCCGCTGGGCCGATCTGATCCTGATTCCCGCCCTCAACCTCCTCCTCGCGTTCCTTGTGGCCGGTCTCGTCGTGCTCTTCATCGGCGAGAACCCGCTCCAGGCGATGCGTCTCCTGATCGTCGGCGCGCTCGGGTCGAGCTACGGCATCGGCTTCACGCTCTACTACGCCACCACTTTCGTCTTCACCGGCCTCTCGGTCGCCATCGCCTACCACGCCGGCCTCTTCAACATCGGCGGCGAGGGCCAGGCGGCGCTCGGCGGCATCGGCGTCACGCTGGTCTGCCTCGCCCTGCCCTGGCCGTACTGGACCATGGCGCTGCCGTTCGCGATCCTCGGCGCCGGCGCCTTTGGGGCCGCCTGGGCGTTCATCCCGGCCTGGCTACAGGCCAAGCGGGGCAGCCACGTCGTCATCACCACGATCATGTTCAACTTCATCGCCTCGGCGCTCGTCGTCTACCTGCTGGTGAACGTGCTCAAGGTCCCAGGATCGATGTCGCCCGAGACCCGCAACTTCCCCGACGGTACCTTCCTGCCGTTCATGCACGAGCTCCTCGGCGAGATCGGCATCAAGATGTCGAAGACGCCGATGAACCTCAGCTCGGCCATCGCGCTCATCGCCGCCTTCCTGACCTGGGTGCTGATCTGGCGCACCCGCTTCGGCTACGAGATGCGCGCCTTCGGCCACTCCGAACCAGCCGCGGTCTACGCCGGCATCGATCCGACCCGGATCATCGTCGTTACCATGCTGCTTTCGGGCGGCATGGCGGGGATGATGGCGCTCAACGTCGTCATGGGCTTCCAGCACCGCCTGGTCCTCGACTATGTCGGTGGGGCGGGGTTCGTCGGCATCGCGGTGTCGCTGATGGGCCGCAATCATCCGTTCGGCGTCGTGCTGGCGGCGATCCTCTTCGGCATCCTCTACCAGGGCGGCTCCGAGCTCGCCTTCGACATGCCCAAGATCAGCCGCGACATGATCGTCGTGATCCAGGCCCTCGTCATCCTCTTCACCGGCGCGCTCGAGAACCTCGTCCGCATCCCCGTCGAGCGCCTGTTCCTGCGGCGAAAGCCCGGCTGATGGACCTCGAGACCATCCTGCAGCTCGCCGGCTCCAGCCTCCGCCTCGCGACGCCCCTGCTGCTCGCCTGCCTCGCCGGCCTGTTCTCCGAGCGCGCCGGCATCTTCGACATCGGCCTCGAGGGCAAGATGCTCGCCGCCGCCTTCGCCGCCGCCGCTTTCGCCGCGGTCACCGGCTCTGCCTGGATCGGGCTCTTCGCCGGCATCCTCGCTTCCTGCGTGCTGGCGCTGCTGCACGGGCTCGCCTCGATCACGCTCAAGGGCAACCAGCTGATCTCCGGAGTCGCGATCAACTTCCTCGCCTCGGGCCTCACGGCGGTGATCGGCGAGAGCTGGTTCGACCTCGGCGGCCAGACCCCGCAGCTGCAGGGCGCCCAGCGCTTCCTGCCGGTGACCTGGCCGTTCGTCGACCAGATCGCGCCGATCCCCCTCCTCGGTCCGATCTACAAGCACCTGATCTCGGGCCACAACGTACTCGTCTACCTCGCGCTCCTCGCCGTCCCCGGGACCTGGTGGATCCTCTACCGCACCCGCTTCGGCCTGCGCCTGCGCGCCGTCGGCGAGAACCCTGCCGCCGTCGACACCGCCGGCGTCTCTGTGGTGCGGCTGCGCTACGCCGCGGTGCTCGTCGCCGGTGTCCTCTGCGGCGTCGCCGGCGCCTACCTCTCGACCGGCCAGGCCGCGGGCTTCATCCGCGAGATGACCGCCGGCAAGGGCTTCATCGCGCTCGCGGCCCTCATCTTCGCCAAGTGGCGCCCCTGGCCGGCGCTCGGCGCCTGCCTGCTCTTCGGCTTCCTCGACGCCTTCGGGATCCGCTACCAGGGCATCGCCATCGCCGGGATCGGCACCGTTCCGGTCCAGTTCATGCAGGCCCTGCCCTACATCCTCACCGTCGTCATCCTCGCGGGCTTCGTCGGCAGGGCGGTTCCGCCCCGGGCCGGCGGCCGACCCTACGTCAAGGAGCGCTGATGCAGTCCCTGATCGACCAAGTCCACGCCAGGGCGGGCGCCGAGCCGATCGCCCTCGGCCTCGTGCTCGGCACCGGGCTCGGCCACCTGACCGGCGCCGTCGACGGCGTGTCGATCGACTACGCCGATCTCGACGGCTTCCCGCACGCCGGGGTCGGCGGCCACCAGCCGCGACTCGTCATTGGCGATCTCGAGGGTGTCCGGGTCGCCGTGCTCGGCGGCCGCGTCCACTACTACGAGACCGGCGATTCAACCCTGATGCGCCGCCCCATCGAGCTCCTGCGCGCCCTCGGCGCCGACCGCCTGTTCCTGACCAACGCCGCCGGCTCGTTCCGCCCGGACATCCCGCCCGGCGCGCTGATGCTGCTCTCCGACCACATCAACTTCTCGGGCCGCAACCCGCTGATCGGCGAGAAGTCCGATGCCCGCTTCGTCAGCATGACCGACGCCTACGATCCCGAGTTCCGCCGCGCTCTGGCCGCGATCGCCTCCGACGAAGGCGTCGCGCTGCCCGAAGGCGTCTACGCCTGGTACTCGGGCCCGAGCTTCGAAACCCCCGCCGAGATCCGCGCGCTGAAGATCCTCGGCGCCGACTGCGTCGGCATGTCGACGGTCCCCGAGGTCATCCTCGCCCGCTTTCTCGGCCTGCGTGTCGCGGCCGTCTCGGTGATGACGAACATGGCGGCCGGGATGAGCGACGAGCCGCTCAGCCACGGCCACACCATGGCAAACGCCCCTGCCGGCGCCGCCAAGCTGGAACGGATCCTCCGCGGCTATCTGCGGAGGCTTGCCCGAGGTCACGCCGAGTAGAGCTGCACCCCCCGCCCCGGCAGGGTCAGCTCGGTCCCCGCCGGCAGCGCATTGGCCGCTGGATCGATGCTGCCGGCGATGCTGTCGAGGCGGAGGCGCCATTTGCGGTCCGATCCGGTCTCCGGCAGCACGAAGGGCACGTCCTCAAAGGCCGCATTGACCAGCAGCAGCGCCGCGTCGCCGGCGGCGTCGGCGAGCGCGACCGTCAGCGCCCTGATCTGGCCGTTGGTCCACTCGGCGTCCTGCATCGGCACCCCGTCCGGCCGCAGCCAGCGCACACCCGGCACGCCCCCCTCCGTGACCGGATCGCCGCGCAGCCAGCGGGGCGCCGCGAGCAGCGGCAGCTCCCGGCGGAGCCGCAGCGCGCCGGCGACGAAAGCCTTCAGCGCCGCCTCGCGCGGGTCGGGGCTCCAGTCCATCCAGGCGAGCTGGTTGTCCTGGCAGTATGCGTTGTTGTTGCCGTTCTGGGTGCGGCCGTTCTCGTCGCCCATCAGGATCATCGGCACGCCCTGGCTGACGATCAGCACCGTGATCGCGAAGCGCCGCATCCGGTGCCGCAGGTCGAGGATGGCCTCGTCCTCGGTCGGCCCCTCGGCGCCGCAGTTCCAGGAGCGGTTGTCTTCGGCGCCGTCGCGGTTGTCCTCGCCGTTCTTCTCGTTGTGCTTGCCGTTGTAGGCGTAGAGGTCGGCAAGCGTGAAGCCATCGTGGGCGGTGATGAAGTTGACGCTGGCCCAGGGCCGCCGCCCGCGCCGGTCGAAGATGTCGCCGGAGCCGAGCAGGTTGCGGGCGAAGTCGTCGATGGTCGAGGGATCGCCCTTCACGTAGGCGCGCATCACGTCGCGGAAGCGGCCGTTCCATTCCGCCCATCCCGGGGGGAAGGACCCGACCTGATAGCCGTACTGCCCGAGGTCCCAGCTCTCTGAGATCATCTTGACCTTGGCGAGCACCGGATCCTGCGTCACCGCATCGAGGAACGGGCTGTTGAAGTCGACCGAGCCGCGGTCGCGGGTCAGGGTCACCGCGAGGTCGAAGCGGAAGCCGTCGACATGGCAGTCCTCGACCCAGTATCGCAGGCTGTCCATCACCATCTGCACCACGCGCGGGTGCCGGAGGTTGACGTTGTTCCCGCAGCCGGTCGTGTCGAAATAGTAGCGCGGGTCGTCGGCGAGCACGTAGTAGCTGGCGTTGTCGAGCCCGCGGAAGCTCAGCGTCGGCCCGAGGTGGTTGCCTTCGGCGGTGTGGTTGTAGACGACGTCGAGGATCACCTCGATGCCGGCCTCGTGCAGCCGGTGCACCATGTGCTTGAACTCGGCGATGTCGTCGCCCATCAGGTAGCGCGGCGCCGGAGCGAAGAAGCCGACCGTATTGTAGCCCCAGTAGTTGGCGAGCCCCTTCTCGACCAGGTGGCGGTCGTCGAAGAAGGCCTGGATCGGCATCAGCTCGATCGCGGTCACCCCGAGCCCGGCCAGATGCTCGACGACCTGCGGCGAGCCCAGCGCCTCGAAGGTCCCGGCCACCGGGTTGCGGAAGTCGGGATGGCTTTCGGTCATCCCCTTGACGTGCGCCTCGTAGATGACCGTCTCGGCCCACGGTCGGCGCGGCGGCCGGTCGGCGCCCCAGGTGTGCGACGGCACGATGATCCGGCACTTGGGCATCGCCCGCGCGCTGTCGCGCCGGTCGAACGAGAGATCGCCCCGTGGATGCCCGATCCGATAGCCGTAGAGCGAGTCGTGCCAGCGCAGCTCGCCTTTCAGCGCCCGGGCATAGGGATCGAGCAGGAGCTTGTTGGGGTTGAAGCGGTGCCCGGCCTCCGGCGCATAGGGACCGTGGGCGCGCAGGCCGTAGAGCTGGCCCGGGCGCAGGTCGGGGAAGTAGCCGTGCCAGACCTCGTGGGTGAACTCCGGCAGCGCGATGCGGTCGGTCTCCTTGCGGCCGTCCGCATCAAAGAGGCAGAGCTCGATCTTCGAGGCGTGGGCGGAAAAGACCGCCACGTTGACCCCGGAGCCGTCCCAGGTCGCGCCGAGCGGGAACGGCAGTCCGGCCTTTACACGGATGCTTGCAGCCATGGACCAGCCCTCGTTACGGAGATGCGGATGTGCGGGGAAGTGCCATCATGGCACGGATCGCCGGAGACCGGCGGCGCTTCGACGCCGCAGGCAGCAGCCCACCACGCGAAACTCGATCTCCCGGCGGAGACACGACTGTGAACAAGCGGTAAATCCTGCCAGCAATTGTCTTTCCATTCCAACGGCTTGCAGTTTGTCCGCACTTCGACGGCATGCGCGACCAGCTAAGGGGCGCCCTCAGGCAGCGACGGTAGGATAGAAAGCCTCGTAGATCGGCTCGAGGGTGCGGGCGTCGAACAGCGACGACACGCTCGTGCCGTTGGCGATGTTCAGGATCGCCTGCCCGAAGAGCGGCGCGACCGGCACGATGCGGATGTTCTTCGCCTTCTTCGCCGCCTCGCCCTGCTCGATCGAGTCGGTGATGACGAGGCTCTTCAACGCCGAGGTCTTTACCCGCTCGACCGCCGGTCCCGACAGCACCCCGTGGGTGATGTAGGCGTGCACCTCCTTGGCGCCCTCCTTCTTCAGGAGGTCGGCCGCCTTCACCAATGTGCCGGCGGTGTCGCAGATGTCGTCGACGATGACGCAGACCCGGTTCGCGACGTCGCCGATCACCGTCATCGAGGCGACCTCGCCCGGCTTGGAGCGGCGCTTGTCGACGATGGCGAGGTCTGCGTTGATGCGCTCGGCGAGTTCGCGCGCCCGCGCGACGCCGCCGACGTCGGGCGAGACCACGGTGATGTCGGCGAGGTTGCGGAAGTTGTGGCGGATGTCGAGCGCGAAGACCGGCGCCGCATAGAGATTGTCGACCGGCACGTCGAAGAACCCCTGGATCTGCGCCGCGTGCAGGTCGAGCGTCAGCACGCGCTCGATGCCGGCGACGGTCAGGAGGTTCGCGACCAGCTTGGCGCTGATCGGGGTCCGCGCCTTCGACCGGCGGTCCTGCCGGGCGTAGCCGAAATAGGGCATGACCGCGGTGATGCGCGCCGCCGAGGACCGGCGCAGCGCGTCGCACATGATCAGGAGCTCCATCAGGTTGTCGTTCGCCGGGTTCGACGTCGACTGAATGATGAACATGTCCTCGCCGCGCACGTTCTCGTAGACCTCGACGAAGATCTCGGCGTCGTTGAACCGCTCGACCCGAGTCTTGACGAGCTCGACCGTCTCGCCGCGGTGCATCGAGATCCGCCGCGCGATCGCCGTCGCCAGCGGTCGATTCGAATTGCCGGAAATGAGCTTCGGCTTGAAGTTGGCGTTCAGCAAGGGGACCTCGCGGGCGGACGAACGGCTCCGGGCCGACCGACGCGTTACCACCGCCGCCGGGGATTGCCTAGCCCCGCCCGCGCCGCCTAGGCTGACCTTCCGGCCCATTGCCCGAGAAAGCGGCACCCATGTCCTCGCGACACGTTTTCGACCTGTCGGCGCGTCCACCGGAGCTGGCGGCTGCGGCCGGGTCGATCGCGATTGCCGACGCGAAGAGCTTCCCGATCCTGAAGCGGATGTCGCTGCGGCGGCTCCGGCTGGCGCCTGGGGGCTTGCGCGAGCCGCACTGGCACGCCAACGCCCACGAGCTCGGCTATTGCCTGGCCGGCAGCGCCCTCGTCACGGTTGCGCTCAACCACGCCGCCCGCGAAAGCTTCCTCGTCGAGGCGGGCGAGATGTTCTTCGCGCCCTCGGGCAGCCTGCACGCGATCCGCAACGCCGGCGAGGCCGAGGCCGAGTTCGTGCTCGCCTTCTCGCACGAGCTGCCCGAGGACTTCGGCCTGCGCGCGGCCTTCGGCGCAATGACCCCGGCGGTGCTCGGGAACGCCTTCGACGCTCCGGCGGCGGCGCTGGCGCCGCTGAGTGCGGCGGCGCGCGCTGCCGGCGTCCCGTCGATCCACCCCGTCGCGGCGCTGCCGGCGATCGAGCCGCAGGCGCGGCACACCTCGCCGCTCAAATTCCGCATCGAGGCCGGGCTGCCCGAGATCGCCTCGCCGGCGGGGTCGGCGAAGCAGAGCGAAGCGGCGCTGTGGCCGGCGCTCGAGGACTTGTCGATGTTCTCGGTGCGGATCAGCGACGCCGGCATGCGCGAGCCACACTGGCATCCGGAAACCGCCGAGATGGGCTACGTGCTGGCGGGACAAGGGCGGATGACGATCCTCGACCCGGACGGCAGCACCGACACCTATGCGATCGGCCCCGGCGACGTCTACTTCATCCCGCGCGCCTATCCGCACCACATCGAGGACACCGGCTCCGGCGAGCTGCACATCCTGATCTTCTTCGACCGCGCGACGCCCGGCGACATCGGCTTCCGGACGCTCGTCGGCGCCCTGGCCCGCGACACCCTGGCGGCGACCTTCGGCATCGCCGAGGCGGAGCTGCCTGCCTTCCCCTTCGCCGAGGAAGACCCGCTGATCGTCGGGCGGGTGAACCCGGTCGATCCGGCCCTTTGATCCGGAGGCTTCCGCTCCAGCCGGCGGAACCCTTGCACGACCGGCGAGTTCGGGTCCTGAAGGGATCCGGACCCATGCGCAGAGGTATCGTTCTGGCTGTGGTCGCAGGAGCGCTCTGCGCCTGCGACCCGAACGCGCACCTGCCGGTGTCGGCGGGGATCGGGCCGGATCCTGCCCTGCCCCCGCCGAGCCGGCAGGCGATTCCGACGGTCGCTATCGCTCCCGCGCGCGGCTGGCCGACCGGCAAGATGCCGCAGGCGGCCCCCGGCCTGCAGGTGACGGCCTTCGCCACCGGGCTGGATCACCCGCGATGGCTCCTGGTTCTCCCGGATGGCGACGTGCTGGTCGCCGAGAGCAATGCCCAGCCCAAGCCGCCCAGGAACTTGCGCGAGTTTTTCATGAAGCAGGCGATGCGGATCGCCGGCGCTGAGGCGCCGAGCCCCGACCGCATCGTATTGTTGCGCGACACCGACGGCGACGGCACCGCCGAGACCAGGAGCGTGTTCCGGGACGGGCTGACCTCGCCGTTCGGGATGGCGCTGGTCGGCGATGCCCTCTACGTCGCCGACACGGACGCCCTCCTCCGCTTCGCATACCAGCCGGGAATGACGCAGCTCGGCGGCACGCCCGAGACGGTCACCGCGCTGCCCGCGGGCGAGATCGACCATCACTGGACCAAGGGCCTCGCCGCCGCGCCGGGCGGCGGTCGTCTCTATGTGTCGGTGGGCTCCAACAGCGACCACGGCGAAAACGGCATCCCTGCGGAAGCCGGGCGGGCGTCTATCTGGGAAGTCGACCCCGCGACGGGGCAGCACCGCGTGCTCGCGGGCGGGCTGCGCAACCCGGTCGGGCTGGCGTTCGAGCCGCGCAGCGGCGCGCTCTGGACCGTCGTCAACGAGCGGGACGAGCTCGGCGGCGACCTGGTCCCGGACTTTCTGACCGCGGTGCACGCGGGCGCCTTCTACGGCTGGCCCTACAGCTACTGGGGCGACCATCCCGATCCGCGCGTCCAGCCCGCGCGGCCCGACCTCGTCGCCCGGGCACGGGTCCCCGACTACGGTCTCGGTCCGCACGGCGCGCCGCTCGGCCTCGCCTTCGCCGAAGGCGCCCGGCTCGGGCCCCGCTTTCGCGACGGTGCCTTCATCGGCCAGCACGGCTCCTGGAATCGAGACCCGCAAAACGGCTACCGGGTGATCTACGTGCCGTTCCGGAACGGCCGGCCCGCCGGCATGCCACTGGAGGTGCTGACGGGATTCCTCGGCCCGGACGGCGAGGCCCGCGGTCGCCCGGTCGGGGTGGCGATCGACGCGACCGGAGCACTCCTCGTCGCCGACGACGTGGGAAACGCGGTCTGGCGGGTGACGGCGGCGCCGTCCGCTCAGGTCTCCCGGGCGATCCAGCCGCCACCGAGGACGCGAGTCCCTTCCGGCGCGTAGAAGACGCAGGCCTGACCCGGCGCTACCCCTTCCTCAGCGGCGAGGAGCTCGACGCGCGCCTGGTGCGGTCCGTGGGGGTGGATCCGGGCGGGCCTCGGCGGGCGGGTCGAGCGGACGCGGACCTCGACCTCCCACCCGCCCTCGGGCGCAGCCTCGAAGGCGCCGTCACCGAGCCAGTTGACCTCGTTCACCGTCACCGTCCGTCGCGCCAGCGCCTCGCGCGGGCCGACGACGACACGGCGCGCGTCAGGGTCGAGGCGGACGACGAAGAGGGGCTCGCCGCCGCCGATGCCGAGGCCGCGGCGCTGGCCGACGGTGTAGCGGATGACACCGGCATGGCGGCCGAGCACGCGGCCGTCGAGATGCACGATTGCGCCGGGCTCGGCGGCGCCCGGTCGGAGCTTCTCGATGATGGCGGAATAGGAGCCGTCGGGGACGAAGCAGATGTCCTGGCTGTCGGGCTTGTCGGCAACGGCGAGGCCGTAGCGGGCGGCGAGGGCACGGGTCTCGGCCTTGGAGGCGAGGCCGCCGAGGGGGAAGCGAAGGAAGCCGAGCTGCTCGCGGGTGGTGGAGAAGAGGAAGTAGCTCTGGTCGCGGGCGGCGTCTGCGGCGCGATGGAGCTCGGGACCCATCGGACCGTCGATGCGGCGGACGTAGTGCCCGGTCGCCATGGCGTCGGCGTCGAGGTCGCGGGCGGTGTCGAGCAGGTCACGGAACTTGACGCGCTCGTTGCAGCGGATGCAGGGCACGGGCGTCGCGCCGGCGAGATAGGCGTCGGCGAACTCCTCGACGACGGCGGCGCGGAAGCGGTCCTCGTAGTCGAGGACGTAGTGCGGGAAGCCGACCGCCTCGGCGACGCGGCGGGCGTCGTGGATGTCGCGGCCGGCGCAGCAGGCGCCCTTGCGCCCGGCTGCCGCGCCCTGGTCGTAGAGCTGCAGCGTGACGCCGACGACGTCGTAGCCATCGTCGGCCAGCATCGCGGCGACGACCGAGCTGTCGACGCCGCCCGACATCGCCACCACGACACGGGTTGCCTCCCGCGCCTTCGCGACTCCGAGGCTATTGAGTAAAGTTGCGTTTCGTGGCATTTGCATACTTGGGGAATCGGGGTCGCATCCGCGGGATGCAGGGGAATAGCGTAAAACCTTAAGTAAGCACAAGGGCTTGGTTCACCGGCACTTAAGGGATCGCCGAGTAAGTATTCGTGTGGGTAGTGTGCGAGTAAGGGAGTACAAGGTGTATATTCGTCGCGAGAAGGGTCCGGTATTCGTGGTGCTGCCGGACGGAACCAAATTGACCCGTTCCGATCTGCCGCCCGCGAACACCGAACGCTGGGTGGCGCGGCGCAAGGCGACCGTCGTCGCCGCCGTCGATCACGGGCTGATCGAGTCGACCGAAGCCTGCAGCATGTATCGCCTCTCGGAGGAAGAGCTCGCCAACTGGCGCTCGGCCGTCAAGGCGCATGGGGCGGCGGCGCTGCGCGTGACTGCGATCCAAAAGTATAGACAACTTTAAGGCGAGCTGATAGCGTCGCGCTATCGTAATCAGTCGTTAACCATTCCGCAGTTAAGTGCTACCGGCTAGCGAAGGGCCGGTTGGAAGAACGGAGAGCAGTCCCATGCGCGTCCTCCTCGTCGAAGACGATCCGACGACGTCCAAGAGCATCGAACTGATGCTGCAGAACGCGAATCTGAACGTCTACGCCACGGACCTCGGCGAGGAAGGCATCGACCTGGCCAAGCTCTACGACTACGACCTGATTCTTCTCGACCTCAACCTTCCGGACATGAACGGCCACGACGTCCTTCGCCAGCTTCGCCTGGCGAAGGTCGAGACGCCGATCCTGATCCTGTCGGGCGCCGACGACACCGAGAACAAGCTCAAGGGCTTCGGCTTCGGCGCCGACGACTACATGACCAAGCCGTTCCACCGCCAGGAGCTGGTCGCGCGCATCCACGCGATCGTGCGCCGCTCCAAGGGCCACGCCCAGTCGGTGATCGAGACCGGCAAGTTCACCGTCAACCTCGACGCCAAGACGGTCGAGGTCGAGGGCAAGCCGGTGCATCTGACCGGCAAGGAATACCAGATGCTGGAGCTTCTCAGCTTGCGCAAGGGCACGACCCTGACCAAGGAGATGTTCCTCAACCACCTCTACGGCGGCATGGACGAGCCGGAGCTGAAGATCATCGACGTCTTCATCTGCAAGCTCCGGAAGAAGTTGTCCGAGGCCACGGGGGGCGAGAACTATATCGAGACAGTCTGGGGTCGGGGATATGTGCTCCGCGACCCCGCAAGCAGCGAGGCGAAACGCCGGCTGGCGGTCGGGGCCTAAGGCACCCCGCATCCGCGACTGCGTAGCGAGTGCGCCTGCGGGCCCCGCGGGCGTTTGCGTTTTCGGGCTGCCGCGCGCCGAACCCGGGATCCCGTCGCTACAACGCGAAGTCGCCCGCCGTCAGTTCGAGGTGGCCGACCAGGTCGAGCCGGAACTCCGGCGCCGCGCCGTTGTTCAGGTTGCCCTCGACAACTGTATGCTCGACACCCGCGACAAGCGTGCGCACCAGGTGCAGCTGGCCGGCACCCGTGAAGGCCGCGGTCCCGACGAAGGCGAACGCCTGGTTGCCGCGGGCGCCCTCGTTGGCGTCGATCGCCGACAGATCGACCTTGTCCTCGCCGACGGCGAAGTCGGTGATCACGTCCCGACCCATTGGCGTCTTGCCGTTGCCGATCTCGTCGGCCGTCGCGAAGACGAAGCGGTCGGGGCCGGCGCCGCCGGCCAGCGTATCGAAGCCGGCGCCGCCGCGCAGAACATCCGCGCCGCCCATGCCGCGTAGCGTATCGTTGCCGCCGGCGCCCGACAGAGTGTCACCCTCGGCATCGCCGGTCAGCACGTTCGCGCGCTTGTCGCCGGTCAGCGTCAGCGCCGCGACGTCGGCAACCGCGACCTGCAGCTGCTGCACGTCGCTGTGCCCAAGCGCATCGACGGCAGCCACCGTCACCTCGTAGACGTTGTTGCCGTCCTCGTCCGTCGGTGCCTCGAAGTCCGGCGCCGCGGCGAAGAGCAGCGCCCCGCTCGTCGGGTCGATCTCGAAGGCCAGCGCGTCGACGCCGGCGAGAATCGCGTAATGCGTGACGCCGGTCGCGCTCACCGTGGTGACGGCGGTCGAGTTCTCCGCAACCGTCAGGCCCGCCGCGTCCCCGCCTCCGTTCGAGCCGATGACCGGCGCCGCGGCCCAGTCGCTGATCCGGTACTGCGTCGCGAGGTAGCGCGTGGGCAGGAACACGTTGTCGTTGAAGTCATAGAGCGTGTTGATCTCGCCGACGCCGCCGACGAGCGCCTTGGGCACCACCAATTCGACCGCGGTATGGTCGGGGCTGTAAGCGTAGGCGAGGTCCGCCGCCACCAGTGTCCCGTCCGCCGCGAAGAGCTGCGGCCGGCCGGCGGCGTCGAAGTTGACATAGTATTCGGCACCGCCGGCGAAGCCCCAGATGCGGTGGCCAGTCCTGGAATCAGCGTCGGTGTTGATCCAGGCGGTGGTATTCGCCCCGATGGCGGTCGGGGCCTTCATCGCGATCACGAAGCCGTCGGCGGTCGCCTTGCCGCGGATCTCGTAGCCGACGAGCCCGGTCTGCCATGAATCGATTTGCTGCGCCGGCGCCCAGTCCGAAAGCCCGCCGTCGAGCTGTACGCCGCCCGCCACCGTCGCCGCTCCGCCGACGTTAACCGTCGGGGGCACGTAGCCGACACCGTAGAGCCCGTTGAAGAACTCGAGCGTCACCTCGGCCGGCTGCGCCCCGCCCAACACGCTCTGCGGCACCGCGAGCTCGATGGTGTCACCGTTGACCGCGTACGCGAGCGGCCCGACCAGCGTACCATCGCCCTTGTACAGCTGCGGGAGGCCGGACGCGTCGAAGCGGACGTCGAAGTCGACGCCCTTGGCGATCGGGTAGTAGGCGCCGCCCGGGGGAAACTTGACCAGCGACTCGTTGTAGACGCCGTTGAAGGTCGACCCGGTGGCGTCGTTGCGGTCGCTGTCGATCAGGATGCGGGCGCCGGCGGTCGCGAGGTCGGTGGTCTTCAGCGCGAAGACGAAGGCGCCGTCGGCCGCGGTCGCGAAGAAGCGCGACCCCGGCGGCGAATAGCTGGCATTGACCGGCACCTCGGCCGCCGGGTTCCAGTCGCCCAGGGCTCCATCGACGGCAATTGTGCCAAAATCTGCGGGCGGCGCGACCGTAAACACCGGCAACAAGAAGGTCGAGTTGCCGAAGTCGACCTTCAAGTCAAGCGCACTTCCGGCAAGGCCGAGCTCGGTGGCGGGGATCGCGAACTCGACGGTGCTGCCGCTCCAAGCTTGCGGGACTGAAAATGGATAGAATGAACCGGTCTCGGGATTGGCGAGAACGAGGCCATACGCGAGTGGATTGAGGTTGGCGTAGGCTATCTCGATCTTGAATTCCGCGCCGGCCGCGAAGGCTGCCTCAAAGGGCCATGACCCCGGGCCGCCGCCCTGATAGCCGGTGGCACCGTTGCGGTCGGTGTTCAACCAGAACGTCGTGCCCGGCGTCGCGCCGGTCGCCGCGAAGATGAACATACCGTCCTGGTAGCGGGCGAAGACCTTATGTCCGGCGCCGTCGTCGTAGACCGGCGCGCCCCAGTCGGCCACCGACCCGTCGAGGGTGATCGTCCCGTACTGCGCCATCCGCCCCTCCGGAAGCCGTGGCTTCGCCGCGCGCCGGCCTTCGCCGCACGCCTGCCATCATGAGGGCGCAATGCGCCTGCCGAGTCAGCCCGACCCATCGGCTTACCTTGCTCGTCCCTTCGGGCAGGGCGGGCCGGGTGAAGGCGTCACCGCCGCGGGCGGCGGCTACTTCCCCTTCATCGCGTCGAGGAGCGCCGCGCCGAAGCTGCCCGTTTGCGCCGCCGCCGCGGCTGGCTTGGCCGAGGCCGGAGCCACCGGCCGGCGGGGTGCGTCATTCACGGCGGGACGCGGATTCCGGTCGGCGCTGGCGTCCTTTCGCATGCTCAACGCGATGCGCTTGCGGGCGACGTCGACCTCGAGCACGCGCACCTTCACCACGTCGCCGGCCTTCACGACTTCATGGGGGTCCTTCACGAAGCGGTCGGCGAGCTGGCTGACGTGCACGAGCCCGTCCTGGTGCACGCCGACGTCGACGAAGGCGCCGAAGGCCGCGACGTTGGTCACGGTGCCCTCGAGCAGCATCCCGGGCTTCAGGTCGGAGATCTCCTCGACGCCGTCGGCAAAGCTCGCGGTCACGAAGGCGGGGCGCGGGTCGCGGCCGGGCTTGGCGAGCTCGCCGAGGATGTCCCTGACCGTCGGCAGGCCGAAGCGGGCGTCGACGAAGTCCTCCGGGTCAACCGCCTTCAGCCGCGCTTCGTCGCCCATCAGGCTGCGCAAGTCGCGGCCGCAGGCGGCGACGATGCGGCGGGCGACGGCATAGGCCTCGGGGTGGACGGCCGAGGCGTCGAGCGGCTCGTCGCCGTCGCGGATGCGCAGGAAGCCCGCGCACTGCTCGAAGGCGCGCGGTCCGAGGCGGGCGACCGAAAGAAGCTCGCGGCGCGAGCGGAAGGCGCCCTTGTCGTCGCGGTGCGCGACGATCGCGTCCGCGAGCGCCGGGCCGAGGCCCGAGACGTGCGCGAGGAGCGGCGCCGAAGCGGTGTTGAGGTCGACCCCGACCGCGTTCACCGCGTCCTCGACCACCGCCTCCAGCGAGCGGCCGAGCCGGTGCTGGTCGACGTCGTGCTGGTACTGGCCGACCCCGATCGCCTTCGGCTCGATCTTGACCAGCTCGGCCAGCGGATCCTGCAGGCGGCGGGCGATCGAGACCGCGCCGCGCAGCGAGACGTCGAGGCCGGGGAACTCCTTCGCGGCGAGCTCGGAGGCGGAATATACCGAGGCGCCGGCCTCGGACACGACGACCTTGGTCGGCTTCTTCGCCGCCGGCAGGAGCGCGAGCAGATCGGCGACGAGGCGTTCGGTCTCGCGGCTGGCGGTGCCGTTGCCGATGGCGATGAGCTCGACCCCGTGCTTTCCGATCAGGGCGGCGAGCGCCGCCTGGGCACCGCGGACGTCGTTCCTCGGCTGGAACGGATAGACCGTGTCGGTGGCGAGGAGCTTGCCGGTCGCGTCGACCACCGCGACCTTGACCCCGGTCCGGATGCCCGGATCGAGGCCCATGGTGGCGCGCGCCCCGGCCGGCGCCGCCAGCAGCAGGTCGCGCAGGTTGCGGGCGAAGACGCGGATCGCTTCCTCCTGCGCCCGGTCGCGCAGCTCGCCCATCAGGTCGAGCATCATCGAAAGCCCGAGCTTCACCTTCCAGGCCCAGCGGGCGACCTCGCGCAGCCAGCGGTCGCCAGGCGCGTCGCCGGCGACGCCGAGGGCGGCCTCGACCATCGCCTCGACCTTCGGCAGACCGCTGTCGGGGTCAGGACCGATGTCGAGCGTCAGGATGCCCTCGTTGGCGCCGCGCATCATGGCGAGCGCCCGGTGGCTCGGGACATTCGCCCATTTCTCGCCGTGGGCGAAATAATCCGAGAACTTGGCGCCCTTCTCCTCCTGCCCCTTCAACACCCGCGCCGTGAGGAGCCCCTCGCGCTGGAGGAAGCCCCGCAGCCGGCCGAGCAGCGCCGCATCCTCGGCCAATTCTTCCGTCAGGATGTCGCGGGCCCCGGCGAGCGCTTCCTTCGCGTCCGGCACCTCGTCGCCGAGGTAGCCGGCGGCCAGCGTCTCCGGGGGCGTGCGCCGGTCGGCGCGGATCGCCTCGGCAAGGCCGCCGAGGCCGCGCTCGCGGGCGATCATCGCCTTGGTGCGGCGCTTGGGCTTGTAGGGGAGATACAGGTCCTCGAGCGCGGCCTTGGTCCCGGCGCCGGCGATGCCGGCCTCGAGCTCGGGGCTGAGCTTCCCCTGCTCGCGGATCGAGGCGAGGATCGTCTCGCGCCGCGCCTCCATCTCGCGCAGGTAGGCAAGCCGGTCAGCCAGCGTCCGGAGCTGGCCGTCGTCGAGGCCGCCGGTCGCCTCCTTGCGGTAGCGGGCGACGAAGGGCACGGTGGCGCCGCCGTCGAGGAGCCCGGCGGCGGCGGCGACCTGCTCGGCACGGGCGCCGATCTCGGTTGCGATGAGGGCGGCGATGCGGCGGTCGGTTTCGGGGGCCATGCTCTCTCGGGACGATCCTGCGGGAGCCGGGACCATACGCCGCGCGGGAGCGGGCGCAAGCGGCGCGAGGTGCTTCCCTGCGCCGGCACCGCGGCCTAGAACGTCGGGACCGCTGGAGGAGCCGATGGACGCGCCGCGCCCCGCCGAGAGACCCGCCGAAGAGCTGACCCCGGAACAGGCGGCGCAAGAGCTCGCGGCGCTGGCCGAGACGCTCGCGGCGGCGAACCTCGCCTACCATCAGGCCGACGCCCCGACGATCTCCGATGCCGAGTACGATGCGCTGAAGCGGCGGAACGCCGCGATCGAGGCGCGCTATCCCGAGCTGAAGCGGTCGGACAGCCCGTCGGAGCAGGTAGGTGCGGCCCCGTCGGAGGCCTTCGCCAAGGTCCGGCACGCGCGTCCCCTCTACAGCATCGAGAACGCCTTCGCGCCCGACGAGGTCGCCGACTTCGTCGAGCGGATCCGCCGCTTCCTCGGGCTTGGCGAGGACGCACCCCTCGCCTTCACCGCCGAGCCGAAGATCGACGGCCTGTCGCTCTCCCTGCGCTACGAGGCCGGACGGCTCGTGGTCGCCGCCACCCGCGGCGACGGCGAGACCGGCGAGAACGTCACCGCCAACGCCCGGACGATCGCCGACATCCCCGACCGCCTCGACGGCGCCCCGGCGGTCCTCGAGGTTCGCGGCGAATGCTACATGACCCACGCCGATTTCGCGGCACTGAACGCGCGCCAGGCGGAGACAACGGGAAGGACGTTCGCCAACCCGCGCAACGCCGCCGCCGGCTCGCTGCGCCAGCTCGACCCCTCGATCACCGCCGCCCGCCCGCTCCGCTTCTTCGCCTACGCCTGGGGCGAGGTCTCGGAGCCCCTCGCGGCCACCCAGACCGGGGCGATCGAACGGCTGGCGGCGATCGGCTTCGCCACCAACCGGCTGATGGTCCGCTGCGAGACGGTCGAGGCGATGCTCGCGCAATACCGCGCGATCGAGGCGCAGCGGGCGACCCTCGGCTACGACATCGACGGCGTCGTCTACAAGGTCGACCGGCTGGACCTGCAGGCCCGCCTCGGCTTCCGCTCGACGACGCCGCGATGGGCGCTGGCGCACAAGTTCTCCGCCGAGCGCGCGTCGACCCGGCTCGAGGCGATCGACATCCAGGTCGGGCGGACCGGCGCGCTGTCGCCGGTGGCGCGGCTGCTGCCGGTGACCGTCGGCGGCGTCGTCGTCCAGAACGCGACGCTGCACAACGCCGACTACATCGCCGGCAAGGACTCCAAGGGCAATCCGATCCGCGAGGGCCGCGACATCCGCGTCGGCGACTGGGTGACGATCTACCGCGCCGGCGACGTGATCCTCAAGATCGAGGACGTCGACCTGCCCGCCGTCCCGCGGACAGCCTTCCGTATCATTTCCCTGAGACCTGCCCAGGTCGGCTTCCCGCGCCGCAGCCGCAACGCCCCGCCGCAGCTGGCCGACCCGCAGATCGTGCTGATGGACACCGCCACCGGCGTCCGCATCGACGCCGAGATCTTCGTGAACTCCCGCTATGGCTACGACATCCAGTGCGAGATCGTCGGCGAGACCGGCACCGCCCGCCTCCCCGACCCCGCGTCCATCGTGCTCCGCCGCGACGCCGCGCTCTCGACCCCGCTGCTGACCGACTGGAAGGAGCGCTTCATCGCCAGCTATGACGTCGAGCTGCAGGACTGGATCGCCGCCGCCTCGGCCGGCGGCGCCAGCGGCCCGACCGCCTGGGACGGCTTCGCCGCGGCGCTGGCCGCCGACGCCTGCGTCGCCGCCCAGGCGGCGCCCGGCACGATCGTCCCCATCGCCATGCCGGCCCGCCCGGCGCTCTACGCAACCGGAGGCTTCCCATGAGCAAGCTGCGCATCGCCCCCAGCGGCGAAACCGGCAAGGTCCACGACGTCACCCCGGCCTCGGCCGGCTGGGGCTACGTCGGCTTCGGCCTCTACCGCCTCGCCCCCGGCGACACCGCCGCCGAGCCCACCGGCTCGACCGAGGTCATCCTCGTCCTCGTCGAGGGCAAGGCAAGGATCGCCGCCGGCGGCACCGACTTCGGCGAGCTCGGCGACCGCATGGACGTCTTCGAGAAGACCCCGCCGCACGCCGTCTACGTCCCCAACGGCTCCGACTGGACCGCGACCGCCACGACCCCCTGCACCCTCGCCGTCTGCACCGCCCCCGGGCACGGCGGCCACCAGGCCCGCCTCCTCGGCCCCGACGGCATCACCGCCTCGACCCGCGGCAAGGGCGCCAATACCCGCACCGTCAACGCCATCGCCATGGAGGACCGCGACGTCGCCGATTCCCTCCTCGTGACGGAAGTCTTCACCCCGCAGGGCAACTGGTCGTCCTACCCGCCGCACCGCCACGACGAGGACGACTTTCCGCGCATGACCTACCTCGAGGAAACCTACTACCACCGCCTGAACCCCGCCGCCGGCTTCGGCCTGCAGCGCGTCTTCACCGAGGACGGCGCCCTCGACGAGACGATCGCCGTCGCCGACCACGACGTCGTCCTGGTCCCCAAGGGCCACCACCCCTGCGCCGCCCCCTACGGCTTCGAGCTCTACTACCTCAACGTCATGGCCGGCCCCCGCCGCCAGTGGCGCTTCCAGAACCACCCCGACTTCGACTGGATCTACCAGCGCGACACGGCACCCGCCTGACGCCCCCCCAATCTGTTCTTCCCTTTTCTTCCCCTCTTCTCCCTACCCTATCGGGCAGGTTCCCCCTCGCCCCTGGGGGCGAGGGGGGAAGGGGGGAGTGGGGAGACGCGCGCAACGGCGCGCAAGGGGCCCCGCGTGCGCCTCGCGCACGTGGGGAGAACGACTCCGGAGCGCAAAGGCGCTCCGACCTTTCTGCAACTCCTAGCCCGCCTCGCCCGCGTACATCGCCGCCGCGTCGGCCCGGAACGCCCGCCGCGACCCCTCGCGCAGGTAGAACATGTGCCCGCCCGGATAGTTCGCCTGCCGGACCCGCGCCGCGTCGCCCATCGCCGGCAGCTGCCGCAGGATAAGCGTGCTGGCGAAGTAGGGTGTCACGAGGTCGGTCAGCCCGTGCGCTACAAGCACCCGGAAGTCCCCGTCGAGCGCCAGCGCATGCCGCAGCGGCTCGACCGCCTCCGGCTGGCCGCGCTCGTCGCCCCAGCTCCAGGCGCGGCTGAGCCCGCCGTTCAGGAGCATGTAGCGCCGGTCCGGCTGCCAGCCGAGCTCGTCGCGGTAGAGCCCGAGCATCGCGCTCGTCAGCGGTGCCGTCAGCGCGTCGAGCACCGGGTCGGCCCCGCGCCCGCCGCCCGGATCGGGGTCCTCGCTCGCCACCGCCGGGTCGTAGGGGCTGGCGCGCCGACCCTCGTCGCGGCGGATCTCGCGCAGGAAGTCGCCCGCGTCGACCCGCCCCGCTGCCCGCGCCACCGTCGCGCGGTCGAGCCCGGTCAGCGCGGTCACCCGGTCGACGACCCGCCCGACCGCCGCCGGATCCCGCACCCCGCGCAGGAGGTCGGTGACGAAGTCACCGGACGCATAGGCCTCCGCCGCCTCCAGCCCCTCGGGGGTTATCCCCGCCCCGGCCTCCATCCCGGCCGCTGCCAGCGACGGCAAGAGCGCCACCATCGGCAGCGGCGCATAGTCGGGCTGCTGCCACCAGCCGAAGTCGAGCACCGGCGAGATCAGCGTCATCCCGCTGAGCGCGACCCCCTCCTCGGTCTGCAGGTGCTCGGCGACGAGCGGCCCGCGGAAGCCGCCGTAGCTCTCGCCGACGAAGTACTTCGGGCTGCCGGTGCGGCCGTTCTCCACCAGCCAGCGAACAATGAAGTCCGAGATCGCCGCCACATCGCCGTCCACGGAAAGGTAGCGGTCGCGCATGGCGTCGTCGGGCTCGACCAGCCGGCTGAAGCCGGTCCCGACCGGGTCGATGAACACGAGGTCGGTGAAGTCGAGCCAGGTGTCGGGGTTCGGCGCCAGCGCCGGCGCCGCCGACGGAACGATGCGGGCGCCGTCGAAGGGCAGGATCCAGGGCCCGAGCACGCCGATGTCGAGATAGGCCGAGGCCGCCCCCGGCCCGCCGTTAATCGCAAAGGTGACGGGCCGCGTCGCAGGGTCCGCGCCGTCGCGCGCGTAGGCGACGAAGGTCATGTCGGCCTCGGGCCCGCCGTCGTTCGCGGTGAGCGTGATCGTTCCGGCCGTCGCGGTGAAGGCCAGCGTCCGGTCGCCGAGGTCGAGGCTGTGCTTCGTCGCCTTGTCCGGCGGCAGCCGCGTGGCCTCGGGCGCTTCGGCCGCCGCGGGCCCGTGCGGGGCCGCTCCGGGCTCGTCCGCCAGCGCCAGCGGCGCGGCGAGCAGGCCGAGGACCGCCGCGAGAGCCGCGAACCGCGCCGGGGTGCCCGCCGGGGTGAAGCCCGGCGGAGATACGAGGGGTAGTGGCATCGGTCTCGGCTGCTCGCGGCGGATGGCGGCGTATAGCGCGGGGTGCCAGGCGGAATCGAATGACAAATCGGTCACTTCCCTGCAATGCGCAATCCGTGCGCTCAGGCGTAGAGCGCCGCCCAGCGCCGCAGCAGCGCCTGCTCCTGTCCGCGCGCCCGCGCCGTCCAGGCCTTGCCGCCCGGCGGATCGGCCCGCTCCTCGGGCGCGATCGCCGCGCGCCGGTCCGGATCGGCGGCGAGGATCGCGAAGGCGAGCCGGCGGCGCTTGCCGGTCAGGTAGCCGGCGAGGCCGCTGACGAAGTCGAGCGTCCCGGTCTTGCTGACGACGCTCGCCCCTGCGGCGGCGTCGAGCGGCTGCCGCCCCGCGTCGAGGATGGGCCGCGGCTTCAAGAGCTCCGGCAGCCCCAGCGCCTCCGCTTGCCGCAGCACCGCGACGAGGTCCGCCGGGGTGATCCGCGTCGCGTCGCTCAGCCCGGAGTGGTTGGCGAAAGCCGCATCCCGGATCCCGAAGCGGCTCCGCGCCCAGGCCGTCATTGCCGCTCCCGACGCCGCGAGCCCATCGGGGGCCAGTCCGCGCGCCTGGCTGGCGCGCAGCCCGACGACCTCGGCGGTCAGGTTGGTCGAGTAGAGCAGCATGTCGCGCAGCAAGGGGGTTAGCGGCGGGCTGTCGTGCACCGCCAGCAGCCCCGCGTCCGGCGCCGCGGCCACGATCTCAGGCGGCGGCAGCGGCAGCCCCGCCCCGCCGGCCAGCGCCGCGAAGGCCGCGCCGGAATAGGCGGCCGGCGCCCGCACCGGCAGCCAGATGCTGCCCTGCCGCCGCAACCCGTCCTTGGGCAGCGTCCAGATCTCGCGTCCCGCTTCGAGCCTGTGCGCGGGCGCGCCGTCGCTCAGCTCGGCCCCGAAGTCGGCCATGGCGACGCCACCACCCTCCGTGTCGGGGGCGCTGAAGGCGAGCCCGTCGCCGCCGGCCTTCCAGGCCAGAAAGACCCGGTTGAAGTTCAGGTTGATCCCGGCGATTGCCGGGTTGTAGGCGGCCTCCGCCGGCTGGCCGGCGTCGATCTCGGCGACCGCGGGCAGCGCCCCGTCGGCCACGAGCAGCCGCCCGCCGACACCGGCGAGCCCGCGCTCGCGCAGCGCCGCGGCAAGGCCGGCGAGCGCGTCGGTGTCGAAGACCGGGTCGCCGCCCCCCGCGAGCACCAGGTCGCCGGCGAGCGTGCCCCCCTCGACCGCGCCATCCCCGCGCACGCTGGTGCGGAAGCGGTAGTCGGGTCCGAGCGCATCGAGGGCATAGAGCGTCGTGATGATCTTCGCCACCGACGCCGGCGGGCGGCCCACGTCGGCGCCGCGCGCCTCGACCGTCCGGCCGGTGGCGAGGTCGACGAGGGCGAAGCCGGTGTGCCCCGCGAGCCCGGGCGCGGCGAGGATCGCATCGAGCGCGTCGGGCTCCGCCGCCCGCGCCATCCGCAACGCCGGTGTCGCGAGCAGCGCCGCGCCGCCTGCGAGCACTGCCCGCCGACCGATCGCCCCTCCGCTGGAACCCGTGCCCATCCCGCCACTATCTCCCATCCGCGCGCGGATGTCAGGCCGCTGCGCCGCTTCGCCGCGCTACCGCCGCCAGCGCCCGCGCGCCCTTATCTCGCTCGACGAGAGGTCGAGCATCGGGCCGGCCGCAAGGCACCAGGCCGGCGGCTCGCGATACGGCAGCGAGCGCGCCTCGGCCAGCGGCACCCGCCAGCGGGCGAACCGCAGCGCTGCCGGCGACAGCCCGGCGCGCAGCTGCTGGCCCGGCCGCGCCAGCACCCCGACAGGGACCGCCGCCATGATGTCCGGCCAGCGGTCCCAGCGGTGGAAGCCCGCGAGGTTGTCGGCCCCCATCAGCCATACGAAGCGGACGCCCGGCCAGTGCCGCCGCAGCGCCTCGAGGGTCGCCGCGGTGTAGCGCGTCCCGAGCTGCGCCTCGAGGTCGGTGACGGCGACCCGCGGATGCCGCATCAGCCCCCGCGCCGCGGCCATCCGCCGCTGGAGGTCGGCCGGCGCGTCGGGCTTCAGCGGGTTGCCCGGGCTCACCAGCCACCAGACCCGGTCCAGTCCGAACAGCTTCAGCGCCTGCAAAGTAATATGGACATGACCGGCGTGCGGCGGGTCGAACGAACCGCCGAGGAGTCCGATCCGCTGCCCGGCGCCCGCGTGAAATCTCCTTGGCAGCACGTTCGAAACCCTCGCCCTTTCCACTTCGGCGCCGCTCCGTCCGACCTCGGCGGTCTTCCGCCTATGCGAGGCGCGCAATGTGGCAATTTCGAGACAGCGCATCGGTTGCCGGTGACTTCGCCGTTGCCGATCCGACTACATTGACTCTATACTTACTGCAACAAAAAGAGGCAGGGGCGGGCAGGACCAGCAATGGACCGCAAGTGGATTTATATTGGCGGGGGGGCAACCCTCCTCGCCGCCGGCGTCGCCGCGACGCTCGTCGAACGGGGGGAGGCTCCGGCGACCACCCCGGCGCCCGCGGTGGCGGTCTCCGCAGAACCGGCCGCGCCCCCCGCCGCAACGGCAGCCGTTGCGCAGACCGCCGTGGCCCCTGCCCCGGCCGAGGCCGCCC
Organism: Amaricoccus sp.; assembly: GCA_046348915.1. Lineage (GTDB taxonomy): Bacteria > Pseudomonadota > Alphaproteobacteria > Rhodobacterales > Rhodobacteraceae > Amaricoccus. Next base: position 77,152 of record JAXMDH010000026.1, on the reverse strand, counting down.
AGTCGCCGGAATCCACCGCCGCCGAGGCCGCCATCGCGCGGCTGACCGCGGCCCTCGCCGAGCAGGAGGCCGAGAACGCGCGCCTGCGCACCACCATCGAGGTTCGCGATGCGGTGCTGACGTCGCTGCGCGCCACGATCGCCGAGCGCGACGCGGCGCTCGACGACATGCGCGACCAGCTCGCCGCCGGTGATCGGCGGATCGCGACGCTGCAGGCCTCGGTCGACGCCGCCCGCTCCGACCCGGGCAGCTTCGAGGCGGCGATCGCTGCGCTGAAGCCCGAGGGCGTGCCGAGCGCCGCCCGGATCGAGGTCGCCCGCACCGACAGCAACCTCGACGCGGTCTTCGCCGCCAAGGAAGAGCTCTCCGCCCCGGCGCCCCTCCTGGTCCCCGCCGCGCGCAGCCACGACGGCAACCCCTCCGTCGACGTGCACTTCGACTTCGCCAGCGCCGCGCTCACGCCCGGCGGCGTCGCCAACACCAACGCCGCCGCCGTCTCGCTGCGCGCGATGACCCTCGAGCGCATCCGCATCGTCGGCCATACCGATACCGTCGGCTCTCCGGTCGCCAACCGCCGGCTCGCCGCCAGGCGCGCCGGGACGGTCGCGGCCGCCCTGATCGCCGCCGGCGTCTCGGCCGACCTGATCGAGATCGACGACATGGGCGAGACCGACCCGCCGGTCGCGACGTCCGACGGCGTCCCGGAGCCGATGAACCGTTCGGTCGCCATCATCGCCATCCAGCGCACCACCAGCTGACCGCCTGCCGCGACCGCATGGAAACCACCTTCGCGATCCGCTTCTTCGGCGCGCTCTTCGCGATCATGAACCCGCTCGTGACCCTGCCGATCTTCCTGAGCCTGACCCACGAGCTCGGCCTCGCCGGCCAGCGCCGCACCGCCGTCCTCGTCACCGGCTACGCGGCAGTGATGTGCGCGGTGATTTCGTTCGCGGGAATGCAGATCCTCGCCTTCTTCGGCGTCTCGATCGACGACTTCCGCATCGCCGGCGGCCTGGTGCTCGCCGGCATCGCCCTCTCGATGCTGAACGGCGGCGGCAACCCCGCCCACGAGGGCAGCCCCACCGAGAAGGCGCAGCAGGCCGACGTCGACGGCGTCGCCTTCTACCCGCTGACCTTCCCGATGGTCGTCGGCCCCGGCACCATCACGACGCTCGTCGTCTTCGCCCAGGAAGCGAGGACACCGGCGAACTTCATCGCCTTCGCCGTGATCATCGCCGTGATGCTCGCCCTCCTTCTCGCCGTCCTCTGGTACGCCGCCGCCATCGGCACCCACCTTTCGAAGACGCTGCGCGTCATCATGCAGCGGCTGATGGGCATGATCCTCCTCGCCATCGCCGTCGGCATGCTGATGGACGGTGTCCGCGCCCTCCTGCCGGGACTGCGCTGATTTGACTTGCGGCAGCGTCGGCGGACACACGCGCGTAGCGAATCTTTTAGGAAGGTAGTATCGTAAGCGGATTATCGCCTGCCCTCCACATTGCAGCGGGGCACAGCATGGAAAACCGTTCCACTCCGAGACCGGAGCCGAATCACTCCGGCGAAGACGACCGCAAAGAGATTGAACAGATTTCGGCTTCGGCGCAGACGGCTTGGTTCAGCCTGCTGAGCTTCCTCGCCTTCTACTTCATCGTTGCGATGTCGACGGTCGACGCCGACTACCTCGCCGGCAGCAAGGAGACGAACCTCCCGCTGATCAATGTCTCGATCCCGACCGAGCGGTTCTTCTTCGCGGCGCCGATTGTCGCGATGGCGCTCTACTTCTACCTCCACTTCCTCTGCATCGTCCTCTGGGGCCAGGCGCGCAGAGCGCGCCCCGAGACGCTGCGAAGCGCGCTCTCCGCCTCACTGATCGGATCGATCGCCCTCAGCCTCAAGCCCGACACGCGCCCCCACGGGATCCGGGAAGGGCGAATGGAACGCCTGGCGTCGCTCGGCGCGCTCTGCGCCGCCCTCCTGCTCTGGGCGGCGCAGCCGATGCTTCTCCTTCTCTCGCTCTCGCAGGCGCGCGCTGCCGCGACCGTCCACGTATCGGATGCCGCCAGCTTCTTCGCTGCGCTGCTGACCGTCCGCTGGGCGACGGTCGGCTGCCTCGCCATCTCCGTCGCGATCGGCACGGTAAGCCTGCTGCAGGCCGCCGCGATCCGTGCCCGGAGCTTCGCCCGCGCACCCCTCGTCGGCATGTTGCCGGTGTTCGCCGCCTTCGCCACGCTCGCAGCGGCGTTCCTGACCGCCGGCAGCGGACCCGCGATCGACGTGGAACGGGTGACGCTCGCGAGGCTCGGCGACGACTGGAAATATGCCGCGGAACGTCGCGAGCAGTTCCGGGCGGAATGGTGTAAGGCAGAGGGCGTGTCGGCACAGGTGTGCGCCGAGCGCCCGCTGCAAACCCCGGACGGACCGAAGCGCCTCGCCTACGAGCGGCGCGAGTTCTGCCAGATCGACTGGAAGACACGGAACCGGACCTACTGCGCCGGTCGTTTCCTCGACCTCGACACCCGGTTCGCCATCGAGTGGGACGTGCAGCGGCGGGCCGAGCTGGCGAAGCTGCCGCAGCTCGATCTCGACCGGCGCGACCTGCAGGGGACGAACGCGAGCAACGCGAGGCTGACCTACGCCCGGCTCGAGCAAGCCGACCTCTCGCACGCCACCCTGACCGAGACCGACCTCGAGGGCGCCATCCTGATCGAAGCGAAGCTCACTGGTACCTATGCCCAGAATGCCACCTTCGACCGGGCCGACCTCACGCGCGCCCACCTCGAGACCGCCGTCATGCCGTCGGCGAGCTTCGAGCACGCCGCGCTCAACACCGCCGACCTGACCCTCGCCAACCTCACCAACGCTCGCCTCGACGACGTCGACCTGTCGTACGATACATACGAAAGGGGCGGCGCGACCCTGCTGGGCGCGATCCTCGTCAACGCCCGGCTCAACCGCGCAAATCTGGCCGGGGCGAACCTCGACGGAGCGATCCTCGACGGTGCAGACCTGAGCGACGTTATGGGCCTCACCCAGGCGCAGCTCGACCGGGCGGTTGGCGACCGCCGTACCCTGCTGCCGAGGCCCCCGTTCCCTGAGGGCCCCGCTGCGGATCACTTCATGCTGGCAGGAGGTGCCCAAGGACGCCCTCGCCGCGATCGACCAGCTCGTCCCCGACCCCTCCGAGCACGAGAAGTGGGTGAAGGCGCTCAACCACCGCCGTTGTTCGGGCCCCCGAACGTCTTCGCCGGCACCGCCTGGGATTCCCCCTACTTCACCGGGCGCGACGACGCGGCCGCGGAAGCCGCACTCCCCGCGCCCGATCGGGCGGCGATCACCCGCAAGCAGACTGAAGAGGCCTTGCAGGAGCGCCTGCAGGTGCAGCGCGTCACCGTCGCCCAACGCTAGGCGCTCGCCGCCGCGGGCGATTGCAGCCCCCGGTCCGACCCGCTATCCCCGACGCGAACGAATGCGCCGAGGATCCCGACATGGCCACCCCGCAATACGTCTTCCACATGGACGGCCTCACCAAGGCCTATGCCGGCGGCAAGAAGGTCTTCGAGAACATCCGCCTCTCGTTCCTGCCCGGCGTGAAGATCGGCGTCGTCGGCGTCAACGGCTCGGGCAAGTCCTCGCTCCTGCGCATCATGTCCGGCCAGGACAAGGACTTCCAGGGCGAGGCCTGGGCCGCCAAGGGCGTTACCGTCGGCTACCTCCCCCAGGAGCCCGAGCTCGACCCCGCCCTCGACGTCCGCGGCAACGTCATGGAAGGCGTCGCCGCCAAGTCCGCCCTCGTGACCCGCTACAACGAGGTCGCGATGAAGGTCGCCGAGGACTACACCGACGAGCTCATGGAGGAGATGACCGCCCTCCAGGACCAGATCGACGCCCAGAACCTCTGGGACCTCGACAGCCAGGTCGACGTCGCCATGGAGGCGCTGCGCTGCCCCCCCGACGACGCCGCCGTCGACAGCCTCTCCGGCGGCGAGAAGCGCCGCGTCGCCCTCTGCAAGCTCCTGCTCGAGAACCCCGACGTCCTCCTCCTCGACGAGCCGACCAACCACCTCGACGCCGAGACCATCGCCTGGCTGCAGAAGCACCTGATCGAGTACAAGGGCACGATCCTCATCGTCACCCACGACCGCTACTTCCTCGACGACATCACCGGCTGGATCCTCGAGCTCGACCGCGGCCGCGGCATCCCCTACGAGGGCAACTACTCCGCCTGGCTCGAGCAGAAGGCCAAGCGCCTCGAGCAGGAGGCCCGCGAGGACAAGGCCCGCCAGAAGACCCTCTCCCGCGAGCTCGAATGGATCCGGCAGGGCGCCAAGGCCCGCCAGACCAAGCAGAAGGCCCGCATCAACGCCTACAACGAGCTCGCCTCGAAGTCCGAGCGCGAGAAGATCACCACCGCCCAGATCGTCATCCCGAACGGCCCCCGCCTCGGCCAGAACGTCATCTCCGTCGAGGGCCTCGAAAAGCACTACGGCGACCGCGAGCTCGTCTCCGAGCTCACCTTCGCCCTCCCCCCGGGCGGCATCGTCGGCGTCATCGGCCCGAACGGCGCCGGCAAGACCACGCTCTTCCGCATGCTCACCGGCCAGGAACAGCCCGACGCCGGCACCATCACCTACGGCGACTCGGTCCAGCTCTCCTACGTCGACCAGTCCCGCGACGCGCTGGACCCGGCCAAGACCGTCTGGGAGGAAATCTCCGACGGCCTCGACGTGGTGAAGCTCGGCGACGCCGAGATGAACTCCCGCGCCTACTGCTCCGCCTTCAACTTCAAGGGCACCGACCAGCAGAAGAAGGTCGGCCTGTTGTCGGGCGGCGAACGCAACCGCGTCCACCTCGCCAAGCTCCTGCGGGCGGGCGGCAACGTCCTCCTCCTCGACGAGCCCACCAACGACCTCGACGTCGAGACGTTGCGGGCATTGGAGGACGCCCTCGTCGACTTCGCCGGCTGCGCCGTGGTGATCAGCCACGACCGCTTCTTCCTCGACCGCATCTGCACCCACATGCTCGCCTTCGAGGGCGACGCCCACGTCGAGTGGTTCGAGGGGAACTTCGAGGACTACGAGGCGGACAAGATCCGCCGGCTCGGGCCGGACGCGGTGGAGCCGAAGCGGATCAAGTATAAGAAATTCTCTCGATAATCTATCCTACTTGAACGCGCCTAGATCCGAGATTATCCTCGAAAGACAGATTGATACGGTTGTTGAAAGATTCACGAACCGCAAAGCATTGATCCGACCCAAAAAACTTCTACACTATGCTGATTAAGCTTGAATCGCTCGTCAGTCGGAATGGCATGCCGATTTGCAACAAAATGCGGATCAAAAATGGAGGTGTAAACCGAGTGATCGTTCGACTTAGGTAATGAAACCTAACCGCCTCCTGAATGCACAGTAGGCAGTGGAACCGAACCGCTTCCTGACCGAACAGTAGGCAGTGGAACCGAGCCGTTTCCTGACCGAACAGAAGGTAGCGGAACCGAACCGCTTCCTGACCGCACAGTAGGCAGTGGAACTGAGCCGTTTCCTGACCGCACAGTAGGTAGGGGTACTGGCGCGCAACTCTCCTTCGCATCCGAATGGTCATGGATCATGGAGCCACCCCACTTCAAGGGCGTTACATATCCAACCACATCGGAGTTTCCTCCTCTCACCAAAGCAACCACTCGCCCACTGGTGTCAAAGACCGGGCCACCACTCACACCGAAGGTGTCTTTCACCGAGATTTGCCAACCTGCCGCTGGATCAGCCTGGTTTGCGTAGTCTGCAGAGATCGGCGCAAGATTCTTGCCGGCGGGGAATCCAAATATAAACAGACTTCCGTCTTTGGGCGCCTCGACGAAGCAGAATGGCGCATAGGCGACATCGACATCTCCCTTTAGCCTGAGAAGGGCGATGTCATGCCTGGCATCTAAGTCGACGAGGTCTACCTCACGGCCGGATCCATATCTGTCCCCAACATACGCCATAATGTGATTTGAAGCCTTCGCTTCGTCGGCCTGCCTATCCCATTCCTCCACGACGTGCGCAGCCGTTAGTATGTAGCCGGACTTGGATACGACTACCCCGGACCCCTCGGTCTCTTTAGGTGTACCGGTTTCTTCATCAATAAAGTCTACTTTTAGTAGAACAGTTGTTCTATTAGCAACCTGCCTGATATCCTCCAAGTCGTCCTGCGCGCGAGCCGGCAACAAGTCCACCACGCCGCAAAGTATTGCAATCATTACGAAGCGCGATATAGGCAACATGCTTCTGAAATCTAGACTATTTGTACCCAATCGCTGATCTGAACTCATCCCTGGAGCCCTGAAATATGGACGCGTCTAAGCGCGCGACTTCTTTCCCATGAGGCACCTTAGCACCATCGGTGAACTGCCAAAGCAACCATTCTGACCCCCCTGGAGAGCGTGGTTTCTCTGTTAGCCTCCCATTCTTGGTGTAGTCGGCGGTCCACACTATCTTAGCATGAATGCCCGAATCCTCGAAAGACTTTGCGATTCGAGCCGCCCACCATGCAGCCGACGTGTATAGTACCGGCTCCTGACCTGTGAAGGCCTTGGCCGCGTCAAGCCATGCGTTAGCCATAGCTACTATGTCCGATGACTTCACAAAGCTCCACTTGTCGCATCGACGAGTAACATCGCCGTTGGCTTTGCGAATTTCGATGATTGCATCATTCTTGCAGTTGGCCTGCATGGGACCAGCATCCCACTCCAAGTCGAGCGCAGGCGGCAGCGGAAGAGCGATTTTGGTTGCACCCAAAAAATTCTGCCACTGATCGTCTGGCGCGTCCGCGGCCGTGAGAAAGTGATATGCGCCCCGATCGATACCTGCCGCGGCAATCGCTTCTTCGTTAGGCTCGTACTGCGGATCTACGTAGCTTGCCCCTTGCGTAGCCTTTATATAGACGAACTTCACGCCTTGTTGGGATATAGAATCCCAGTCTATTTTGCAGTGACAAGAGTCGATGTTGTGATGAGAGAAATCCACTCCAAACGTCGATTCCTTTCGCGCATCGCCGGGAAAGGTGAAGTTTTGAGGTAAGGCAAAGTCGTTGTCCTCATTGAACCTTATCCACGAGTAGATTTCTTGCCTGGAAAATTCGTCATCCAGATCCGCAGAAACCGCCTCCTGATTTAACGAGACTAATAAAAATAACCCTGCCAGAAACGACTTAGTTAGAATCATCACTCCCCCCTTGATGAAAATTAATCTAGATCGGAGTGCTTGACAGTAGATCTACTCTTGCATGCACGCAAGGGAGATCGCACGCCATGAAGCCGCGCTCGGTTCCGACGATGACGACCGATGAGGAGGCCGAGGCCTTCCTCGATCAGGACCTCACCGCCTTCAAGCCGCTCACCTGGGAGGCCCAGCCCAAGACCGCCCACGTCAACATGCGCCTGCCGCGGCCGCTGATCGACGCCGTCAAGGCCCGCGCCGCCGAGCGCGGCATCCCGTACCAGCGCCTGATCCGCGAGGCCATCGAGCGCGCCGTCCGCCGTTGAGCGACAGCCCCGCCCGACCAGCCGCCGCCCCTACCGGGCCACCTCGATCATGATCTCGTTGCGGCGCAGGAAGGGGAGCGTCCAGGGCGGGTTGTAGAAGGCGTAGACCGGGTCGCCGAGCGGCGCGAGCTTCTCGTCCGCCATGAACCCGCGCAGCGCCGCGAGCTGCCGGTCGAGGGCGCCCGCGGTCGCCCGGCCCGCGAAGCGGATCGCCGCGAAGCGCTGGGCGGGCAGCGCTTTCAGGGTGACGGCCGGGTCGTCCGGCACCGGCAGGGTGTCGAGCGTGTAGCCCGCGGGCATCACGAAGCGGACGCGCCAGCGATCGCCGGCCGGCGCCTGGGTCACCGGCGCGGTCATCGCGATCTTCTCGCCCGCCGCCTGCGTGACCGGCGCGGTCATCGCGACTTTGGTCCTGGTGCGGTTGCCGCCGAAGATGTAGCCGGCGAGCAGCCGGAACCCGTCGCTGATCGCCCGCCGCCGCTCGCCGGCCACCTCGACCTCGGCGACGATCATGCCGGGATAGTCGCGGATCTCGAACGGCCCGCGCGCGGAGACGACGGTGTAGCGCGCCTGCTCGACGGCGCTCGCCACCGACCCCCACACCGCGACCCCGACGGCCGCCACCGCGACGGCCGCCACGCCGATCCAGAGCATCGTTCCTCCGCGCCGCGTCATGCCATCGAATATAGGCATCGACCGGCGCCCGGTCATGCCCCCGTCGATGACATCCCCGGGATGGTGATGGCGCCGCTGCGGACTTCGCTCTAGGCTCGCCTCCGTCAACCCGGAGTGTGCCCCCACCATGCGCCTCTTCCCCCTTCTCGCCGCCTCTCTCGCCCTCGCCGGCTGCGTCGGTCCGAGCTACCGCGACACCGGCGTCTCCATTGCCGCGCAGCGCGACTTCCAGCCCGAGCGCTACCTCGGGCGCTGGTACGAGATCGCCCGCTACCCGGTGGTCTTCGAGGAGGGCTGCACCGCGACGACCGCCGACTACGGCCCGATCGACGCCACGACGATCAGCGTCCTCAACACCTGCCGCAAGGGCACGCCCGACGGCCCGGCCGAGACCATCGCCGGCAAGGCGACCGTGGTCGCGCCGGGCGAGCTCAAGGTGAAGTTCGCCAGCGTCCCCTTCGTCGCCGCCGACTACTGGGTGCTCTGGGTCGACTCCGACTACCGGACCGCCGTCGTCGGCGTCCCCTCCGGCCGCGCCGGCTGGATCCTCGCCCGCACGCCGACGATCGACCCCGCCCGCCGCGCCGAGGCCGAGGCCGTCCTCGCCCGCAACGGCTACGACCCGGCCCGCCTCTACGACGTCCCGCAGGCCGCGCCCTGACCGGCTGGCCGCCGTTCCGGCGCCGCCGCCGGGTCCGGGTTTGCCATCGCACGGCCGAAGCCCCCATATTGCGACCCGCCCTGCCGACGGGCCGCGGACGCGCGAAGCAGCGAGGAGGAAACCGATGATCGACGACCCCGAGGCGCCGATGACCGAGGCGCAGGCCTCGATCCTGCGCGAGCTCTGCGAGGCGACCGGCCAGCCGTTCGACCCGGACGCCTCGCGGCAGCAGGCCGAGGTGCTGATCGCGAGCCTCCGCACCCGCCTCGAGCACGACCTGGAGCCCGGTGCGGGCGACAATCCCGACATGTCCTGACCCGAGGCGGCCGAGCCCCCAAGGGTGCGGACAATGACTAACAGGTGGTAAATCCCCTACGAGGGATTCAGCGATTTCAATGGCTTGCTTGTGTGTCCGCGTGCGGACGCCCGCATCTGTCCGCACCTCGGCCGCGCCCTCACGCCTGCGCCGGCACCGCCCCGCGCACCCAGGCCTCGATCGCGGCGGCCGGCTGGGCGCCCGCCTGCCGCGCCGCCTCGCGGCCGCCGCGGAAGGCGATGAGGAGCGGGATGCCGCGGATGCCGAAGCGGCCCGACACCGCCGGCTCCGCCTCGGTGTCGAGCTTGGCGAAGCGCACCCGCGGCCCCAGCGCCGCCGCCGCCTTGGCGAACTCCGGCGCCATCGTCCGGCAGGGCCCGCACCAGGCGGCCCAGAAGTCGACGACGAGCGGCAGCTCGTCGTTCCGCACCGCCTTGTCGAGCGTCGCCGCATCGATCGCCCGCACCTTGCCGTCGAGGAGCGGCGACCCGCAGGTGCCGCACTTCGGCGCCGCCGCCAGCCGCTCCGCCGGCACCCGGTTCACCTGCCCGCATTCGAGGCATGTCAGCTTCGCCATCGCCCACCTCCGCTTCGTCAGATAGGAAGCCGGCACCCGCTTGCCAAACCCCGGGCCACGGCCCTAGGGTCGGCGCCGAAAGGAGCCGCCATGGTCCGCCTCTTCGCCCGCACCGTCGTCGAGCTCGTCGCCAACGCGATCGGCCTGGTCGCCGCGGCCTGGCTCTTGCCCGGCTTCCAGCTCAGCGTCTCGGCCTTCGTCCTGACGGTCGCAATCTTCACCGCCATCCGCTTCATCCTGGCGCCGCTCATCTTCAAGCTGGCGTTCAAGTACGCCCGCGCCATCACCGGCGGCATCGCGCTGGTCACGACCTTCGTCGGCCTGCTCGTCACCAGCTGGCTGACCTCGGGCCTCGTCATCACCGGCGCCGGCACCTGGCTGATGGCGACGCTGATCGTCTGGCTGTTCGGCGTCGTGGCGCTGCTCGTCCTGCCGCTGGTGATCTTCAAGAAGGCCCTCGCCGCCCGGCCGAACACCCCTAACATCCCGCCGCTGCGCTGATGCTCGACCACGTCGGGATCGTCGTCGCCGACCTCAAGCGCGCCCTCGCCTTCTACGACGCCGCGCTGGCACCCCTCGGCATTACCCGCGTCATGCAGTTCCCCGACGATGCCGACCCGGTCGGCGTCGGCTACGGCCAGGACCGGAAGCCGTTCTTCTGGGTCGGGGCCCACCGTGCTCCCTCGGGCCCGGTCCACGTCGCCTTCGCCGCCGCGGACCGGGCCGCGGTCCGCGCCTTCCACACCGCTGGGCTTGCAGCCGGCGGCGCCGACAACGGAGCGCCGGGGCTGCGGCTCGAGTACCACCCGACCTACTACGGCGCCTTCGTGCTCGACCCCGACGGGAACAACGTCGAGGCCGTCAACCACGGCCCCTGACGGCTCAGATCGCCGCCCAGTCGTCGAAGCGCACCGGAACCGGCGCCGGCCCGTCCGAGCGGCGGGTCGGGACTTCCTTGTCTTCCTTGCTGGCCATCGTGGGCTTCCTCGCTGGTGCCCCACCCGGCTCTCGCGGGTGGTCCGGCACCTCCGTGAGGTAGGCGACAAAGGTTTCAGGATCCTGTCGCCGCGGTTTCAACCGTGCCGGCCGCTCAGGCATCGAACAGGAAGTCCGACGCCGCGAGCCCGGTGACCCCGACCTCGACCGTCGCCGCCGCCGCGTCGCCCGCCGCAGCCCCGAGGTCGATGATCGTCGTGCCGCCGCCGACCGCGACATGCGCGTCCGCATCGCCGAGGACCCCGTCGTGGTCGCTGTCGAGACTCGCGAAGCGCAGCGCGTCGATGCCCCGGAGGTCGATATGGTCCTGCCCCTTGCGGAAGTCCTCGATCGCGTCGTGCCCGGTGTCCGGCGCGAAGACGAATGTATCGCTGCCGCCGCCGCCGGTAAGGTGGTCGCTGCCTGCCCCGCCGGCGAGCCGGTCGTTGCCGCCGCCGCCGAGCAACGTGTCCCGGCCGTCGCCGCCGTCGATCCGGTCGTCGTCGCGCCGGCCCGACAGCCAGTCGTCGCCCGCCCCGCCGGTGATCGTGTCGTTGCCGCGTCCGCCGCGAACGCTGTCGTCGCCCGCGCCGGCGTCGATCGCATCATTGCCGCGGACGCCGCGCAGCACATCATCGCCGCCGAGCCCGCGGATCGTGTCGTTGCCGCCGCGCCCGATGATGGTGTCGGCCTCGGCGGTGCCGTCGATCACGTTGGCCGCGTCGGAGGCGTCCACCGAGATGCCCCTCACGTCGGTGACGCTGACGTGGATCGTCACCGCCTTGCCTGCACGCTCTGCCACGAGGTCGTAGCCGTTGTCGTGCCCCGCGTCCTTCGGCGCCTCGAAGTCGGGCGCGGCCTTGAAGTGCAGCCCCTTCGCGTCGAGGGCGAAAAGCGCGGCATCGGTCCCGCCGGTTATCTCGTCGGGCAACGAGGCCGAGGTCGCGCCGATCACAGCCGTGTGGTTTTCGGCGATCCGGAGGGTGAGCGACCCGTTCCCGCCACTGCCCGCGCCGGCGGACTCCGGCAAGGCGATGTCGTGGCCGACCATCCGCGCGACAATGGTGCGGTCCACCGGGTCGATCTTGCCGGTCAGATCGCGGTCAGCGACGAAAGGGACGAGCCCAGCGCGGATCGCGCCGCTGACGAAGGCGTCCTGCTTGGCGTCATCGGTCGGGTAGGAGGTGGCCAGCACGAACTTGCCCGCATCCTCGGCAAGCCGGATGAATTGCAGGTCGTCCTGGGTCCAGTCCGCGGCGTTGTTGCCGTCGTACCAGAGGTCCTCCACCCCGAGGCCATCGATCGCCCTGAGGTAGGCTGCATTGGGAACCGAGGCATCGTCCTCGCTCGCTGCCAGCAGCCCCACGGCATTCTGAGGGATCACCATGAAGCCCGGCTTCTCGGCCTTGACGTGGGCGGACAGCGCGGTGACGAAGTCGATCATCTCCTGGCGCAGCTCGGCGTCGGTGCCAGGGTAGGCCTTCTGCACCTGCGCGACCTGGTAGGCGTCGACGATGTCGAGATAGACACCCTGGTAGCCGAGCTTAAGCGCCTGGTCGACGCGGTCGAACATCAGCTTCTGCCAGTTCGGATCCCAGAACTTGACCGAGTAGTTGCCCGGCCAGTCGGGATTCTCGCCGAGCAGGAATGCCGGCTTCTTGCTGTTCCAACTCGACTGCCAGTAGCCACGATAGTCTTCGGCCTCGCCGATGCTCACGTAGCTGACAAGACCCTTGCCCTGCTTTTCGAGCGCGGCGACCTGGGACGCCGTGAGCCCGGCGTCGTCCATGTCGACCACGCCGAAATCGAAGTCCGTCGCTGACAGCGAGCCGAAGCTCGCGTTCTGCAGCTGGTAGAGAAAGGGAAGGGACATCTCGGCTTCCGTCTACAGGTACAGGCAACTCCACCGCCCGAACCTCGGGCCAGCAACTCCACAGAGCGTCCTCACAGGCGGGACGCTCGACGGTCGGGCACGACACCAGCGCCGCCCCGGCGAGCAGGAGCCATAACAGCTAACTTCCGGTGAATGAACCCAGCCGAAAGAGCGTGGTGAAGTGCCCTTCCGAAGGCGGGCGCCGCGCGCCCGCCGGAGCCGGAAAAGCGTCGAGGCCGGGAGACCGGCCCGGCGATCAGGCGTCGAAAAGAAAGTGGCTCGCCGTCAGCCCGGTCACCGTCAGGTCCACGGTCGCCTGCGCCGCGTCTCCGGCGGCATGGCCCAGGTCGATAAGGGTGTGGCCTCCGCTAGCGGTGACATTGGCGTCGGCGTCGTCGAGGACGCCGTTGTGGTTGCTGTCGAGCTTGGCGAAGGTCAGCCCCGCGATGCTCCGTAGGTCGAGGTTGTCGCGCGACTTTTCGAAGTCCGTGATCGTGTCGGCGCCGCTGCCGAGTACGAAGACGAAGGTGTCGGCCCCAGTCCCGCCGGTCATCCGGTCGTTGCCGCCGCCTCCGTCGATCGTGTCGTTGCCGCCGTCGCCGCGGAGGAGGTCGTTGCCGCCGAGGCCGAGGATCGTGTCCGCCCCGCCCCTTCCGGCGAGCGTGTCTTCCTCGCCGGTCCCCGTCATCGCGTTGGCAGCGCTCGTCCCGTTGGCCGTCTTCCCCGCGACGTCGGTGACGGTGACGCTGATCGTGACCGTCTGGCCGCCGTGGCTGGCCGTCAGGTCGTAGACGTTGTCGCGCCCGCTGTCGGCCGGCGTCTCGTGGTCGGGCGCGGCCTTGAAGTGCAGCCCGGTGCTGTCGAGGGCGAACAGGCTCGCGTCGGCGCCGCCGGTGATCTTGTCCGGCAGCGACGCGGACGAGGCGCCGATGACCATGGTGGCGTTCTCGGCGACCTGGATCGCCAGCGAGCCGGCGCCGCCAGTATCGCCGCCGTCGAACTCGGGGAAGTTGACGTGATGCCCGGCGAGCCGCGCCTCGATCGTATCGTTGATCGAGTCGATCTTGCCGGTCAGGTCGCGGTCGGCGACAAACGGGATGAGCCCGGCGTTGATCGCGTTGGTGACGAAGGCATCCTGCTTCGCGTCCTGGGTCGGGTAGGAGGTCGCCAGCACGAACTTGCCCGCGGCGGTCGCGAGCTTGATGTACTGCAGGTCGCCGCTCGTCCAGTCGGACGTGCTGTTGCCGTCGTACCAGAGATCCTCGACTCCGAGCCCGTCGATCGCCTTCAGATACGCGGTATTAGCGACGCTCGGGTTGTTTTCGTTAAGGGCCAGTAGCCCGACGGCGTTCTGCGGGACCACCATGAAGCCCGGCTTGTGCGACTTGGCGTAGGTCGAGAGCTCGGTGACGAAGTCGATCATCTCCTGCCGCAGCTCGGCGGCGGTGCCTGGGTAGGCGTTCTTGACCTGCGCGACCTGGTAGGCGTCGACGATGTCGAGATACATGCCCTGGTAGCCGAGCTTGATCGCCTCGTCGACGCGAGCGAACATCAGCTTCTGCCAGTTCGGATCCCAGAACTTGACCGAGTAGTTGCCTGGCCAGTCGGGGTTCTCGCCGAGCAGGAAGCTCGGCTTCGTGCCGGCGCTGTTCCAGCTCGACTGCCAATAGTCCCGGTAGTCCTCGGCCTCGCCGATGCTGAGGTAGGTGAAGAGGCCCTTCCCCTGCCCCTCGATGGCCGCGACCTGGGTGGCCGTAAGGCCGGCGTCGTCCATATCAACGACGCCGATGTCGAAGTCGGTCGCCGACAGCTCGCCATAGCTGGCGTTCTGGAGCTGGTAGAGGAACGGCAGGGACATCTGTTTCTCCCGTCTTGCTGGGGTGGCGTTCAGGCATGCGCGGTCAGTCCCCGCCGAGTGCCGTCGGCGGGCAGGCCGCGTAGCCGCGTCTGCTTCGAAACCCTCGAGTGGCCGCTCGAGCACGGCTCACGCGTACTTTCGGGGGCGACCCGCGCCGCCCGAACGAGCTCAACTCCTGGGTGAGTCTCCTCCCGGTGTCTTCGGTCGAGAGCGACCCCATACCATCCGGGATCGGGCCAGTCCAAGCCGCCGCCGAGGTCGCGTGCGAGCGTTCGGCGCCAATCCGCCAGCTTTGTCGCAACACGAGCGCTTTCCGGTCGCAGTGCGAGCGCTGCTCGGAAAGCGACAGGCTCCTAGCCGGTCCGGCGACGCAGCTGCTCGCCCGGCGACCAGCGGAGCGGGCTGTCTTCAAAGGGGTGGGGCCCCGAACGGAACCGCCGGCGGCCGTCCTGCGTTCGTACGGCGAAGTCATGCAAGGGAGCAACGACCGCAATGAAGGGCATCTTGCTCTGGCTCATCGGAATTCCGATCCCGATCATCATCCTGCTCTACCTGTTCCACGCGGTCTGACAGAGCGGGCTGGCCGCGGACATCAGGGATACTCCTCGATTGCGGCTTCCCCGCAGGAGGTTTTCGATCGCGGAGGATTCGCGCTGGTAATGCGACCGGACCCAGCACGTGTCTGCGCAAGCGCGCCACCGTCACGCTGTGGCAAACTCACCGCTGCTGGGTGACGTCCCGGCCGTAGAGCCAGTCGAAGCGGCGGGTGAGAAGCGCGCGGCCCAAGGGGCCCGCGAGGCGCAGGCCGAGGTGGGCGGCACCGGCGAGGCCAGGCCGCAGGTGGTAAAGGCGCCCTGCGCCGGCGGCGCTGCGCTGGACGCGGGTAGCGCGCGCTATCCGGCGGGCGGCGTAGGCCGCGAGGCCAGCTTCGGGGGTCCGGGCGCGATCGAGCGCGTCGGCCAGCACCCAAGCATCCTCGAGAGCCATGGTCGCGCCCTGCGCCAGAAACGGCAGCATCGGGTGGCACGCGTCGCCCAGAAGCGCGATGCGGCCGGCCGTCCAGGCAGCCAGCGGCGGATGGTCGAAGAGGCCCCAGAGGAAGCACTGGTCGACCGCCGCGAGCAGCGCTCCGGACGGACCGGACCAGCCGGCGAATGCGCGTCGGAGGTTCGCCGGATCGTCGGTGATCGACCAGCCCTCCGGCTGCCAGGCCGACCGCTCCTCGATCGCGACGAGGTTGACCAATTGGCCGCTGCGCAGCGGGTAGCTGACGGTGTGGCGGCCTGGCGCGAGCGTGACCTGGGTGGCGCCCGGAGGCGCCTCCACCCGGTCGGCGGGGACCAGCGCCCGCCAGGCCACATGGCCGGTGAAGCGCGGCGGCCGGCCGGCCAGATGCGCGGCCCTGACCGCCGAGCGCAGGCCGTCGGCGGCTACCGCCACCGCGGCCTCATGGCCACCGCTATCCGTCTCGATGCGGACACCGACCCCCGAGGCGGCCACCGATTCGACCCGCCTTCCGGTCACGACCCCTACCCCGGCGCCGGCGGCGGCGTCAGCGAGCAGCGCCAGCAGGTCCGCGCGGTGGAACTGCAAGTAGGGCCGCCCGTAGCGCGCGGCGAAGGCGGCGCCGAGCGGCAGGCGGACGATGAGCCGCCCGTTGCGGTGGTCGCGCAGCTCCACCGCTTCGGGGACGCTGGCCGCGGCAACGGCGGTCTGGGCGAGGCCAAGCGCAGCGAGCACCGCGACGCCGTTCGGACCGACCTGCAGCCCGGCCCCGACCTCGCCGAGCGCCGGCGCTTGCTCGAAGACGCTGACTTGGGCGCCGCGCCGGGCGAGAGCCAGCGCCGCCGCGAGGCCGCCGATACCTCCGCCGACAACGACGACCTCGAGGCCGGCGAGGCTCATGCAGCCGGCGGTTCGCCGGCCCAGGCGCGACCGAGCAGGACGCGAATCGCCCGAACGTCGAACGGCCGCGGGTTCCAGTAGGGGTTCTCGACCGCGAGTACGGCCGCCCGGTCAAGGTCGCTTTCAGCGAGGCCCAACTCGCGCAGCGTCGAGGGCGCGCCGATGCGGCCGGCAAGGACATGCAGGCCGTTACCGACCGGCGCACCGAGCGCGGCTTCGAGCGGAGCGAGCAGCGCGCCCGCGGCGGGCGCGTTGAAGGCGGCGGCGTGCGGCAGCACGACCGCGTGGGTTTCGGCGTGCGGCAAGCCGAAGCTGCCGCCGAGGACGTGGCAGAGCTTGTGATGCAACGCCATCGTCGTCGACCCGAGGCATGCGCCGCAGAGCCAAGCGCCGTAAAGCGCCCGCCGCCGGGCGGGGCGGTCGGCGGGATCGTCGGCGAGGCGCGGCAGCGCCCGGACGAGCGCCCCCGCGGCCTCGGCGGCCAGGAGTGCCACGATGGGGCTCCGGTCACGGGCGTAGAGCGCCTCGACCGCATGAGCGAGCGCGTTCAACCCGGAGGTCGCTGTCAGCGCCGCCGGCAGACCCACGGTCAGCGTCACATCGTAGATCACCGTCTCGGGGCGGATTGCCGGGTCGCGGCGGGTTGCCTTACGGCCGTCGGCGGTCTCGCCGAGGATGTCGGTCATCTCCGAGCCCGCATAGGTGGTCGGGACCGCGACTTGGTCGGCGCCAGTCCGGACCGCTATCGCCTTGCCCAATCCGATTGTCGAGCCACCGCCTAGCGCGACGACGCAGTCGCCACCGGCGTCGCGGTAAGCGTCGAGCGCGGCCTCGGTCACCTCGACCGGCGTGTGCATGACGGCGCCAGCGAACACCCCGGCCGCCCCGATGTCGTCCGCCAGCCGCTCGGCGGCAGCGGCGTGGCCTGGCGTCGAGAGGACCAAGGGGCGACGGCGGCCGAGCCGTGCGACCTCGGCTGCGGCCTCGGCGAGGGTTCCCTCGCCGAAGACTACCCGCGTCGGCAGACCGTCGAAGCGGAAGTCGTCGGGGAGCATGCGGGCCGTCCGTTGCCGCGCCCGGTTCGGGCGCATGCACATCAGACACCTTCCGCCGGCGCGGGTGAAGGGCTCAATCGCCGGCGAGGAGCCGGCGCACCTCGGAGCGCAGCGCACCCGCCCGCAGCGCAAAGGCCTCGACGCCTGCCGGAGCGGGATCCGCCGTGCCACCGGCACTGGGCAGCGCGCCGCCCCGGGCGGGGCGGAGCGCCGTCACCATGCCGACGAGGCGGCCGCGGACGTCGACCAGCGGGCCGCCGGAGAAGCCCGGCCGCGCGCCGGGCAGCCGCACGACGAGGCCGGGCCCGAAGGCGGCGAGGTCGAGCTCCGGATCGAGCACGACCCCGTCAGCGACAAGGCGCTCGCCGGTCTCGGCATCGCCCGAAGCGTCGACGCCTGCGGCCGCCACCGCGTCGCCGAACCTGGAGGGGGCATCCCCAAAGCCCGCCGGCAGAAAGCCCTGCGGCATCGCCAGGACCGCGAGATCCATGCGTGGGCTGACGGCGAGGAGCCGGGCGGTCGCCGCCGGCCGGCCCGGGCCCGAGCCGCTGAGCGCGACGGCATCGCCCGGCCGGAGGCCTTGGACGACGTGGCGGTTGGTGACGGCGAGCCCGTCGTCGAGCGCGAAGGCCGAGCCGATCCGGTCCCCGTTCAGCACCACCGCGTGCCGGTCGAGCAGCCCCGCATCGGCGGGAGCCGACATGCACGCGAGCGCGACCATCGCTGCGGCCAGCCATCGCCGCGGCCCGGCGCCCATGGCACCGCGGCCGCTCCCCATGAGCGCCTGCATGATTTCCCCCACCCCTGCCCGCGCCCCCGCGCCGGCAACGGGCGCGACGATAGCGCAGGCCGCTTGCCGAAAGGCTAACCGGTTGCTGGACGCGGCGCCGGCCGGCCCCTATGAAGCGGCGGGCGGCAGGGGACAGGCATGCGCATCCTTCTCACCAATGACGACGGCATCAGTGCGCCCGGGCTCGCGGTCGCCGAGGAGATCGCCGACGCAATCGCCGGACCTCGCGGCGAGGTCTGGGTGGTCGCGCCGGCCTTCGAGCAGTCGGGCGTCGCGCACTCGGTATCCTACGTGCGCCCGATGCGGCTGGAGCGGCTCGGCGAGCGGCGCTTCGCGGTCGAGGGCTCGCCGGCCGACTGCGTGCTCGCGGGCCTCAACGAACTCGTCAAGGGCGGCGCCCCCGACCTGGTGCTGTCGGGCGTCAACCGCGGGCACAACGTCGCCGAGGACACGCTCTACTCCGGCACGGTCGGGGGCGCGCTCGAAGGGGCGCTGCACGGGGTGCGTTCGGTGGCGCTCTCGCAGTATCACGGGCCGCACAACGCCGGCGGCGACCTCTTCGCGGCAGCGCGCGCCCACGGCGCCGAGGTGATCCGGCGTCTGCTCGACGGCGCGGAATGGCCGACCGAGCCCTATGCCGCCTTCTACAACGTGAACTTCCCGCCCGTGGCAGCGGCGGACGTGCGGGGTACGAAGGCGACCTTCCAGGGTCACCGGCGGGCGCCGACCTTCGGCGTGCTGCCGCACGTGGCGCCGAACGGGCGCACCTTCCTCTGGCTGACGCCGGGGCACGGCAACGCCGACAGCCAGCCGGGCTCGGATTCGCGCGAGTCCCACGACGGCTGGATCACCGTGACGCCGCTCGTCGCCGACATGACGGCGCACGGCCTCATCGCGCCGCTTGCGCAGGCGCTGAGTTAAGGCGAGGGTCGGGGACATGCTTCCCGCCGAGCAGCAGATGCAGTTCGTCTACACCCTGCGCTCGCGCGGGGTGACGAATGCCGACGTGCTGAAGGCGATGGAGCAGACCCCGCGGGCCGAGTTCCTCGAGGGCATCTTCCGGGAGCGCGCCTACGAGGACACGCCCTTGCCCATCGCCTGCGGGCAGACGATCAGCCAGCCGACCGTCGTCGGGCTGATGTCCCAGGCGCTGGAGGTGACGCGGCGCTGCAAGGTGCTCGAGATCGGCACTGGCTCGGGCTACCAGGCAGCGATCCTGTCGCGGCTCGCCCGGCGGGTCTACACGGTCGAGCGGCACCGGCGGCTGGCGCGGCGGGCGAAGGAGCTCTTCGCGCGGCTCGGGCAGCACAATATCACCGTCGTGCATGGCGACGGCTCGCTCGGCCTCGCGGAGCAGGCGCCGTTCGACCGGATCCTGGTCACCGCCGCCGCCGAGGACGCGCCGCGCGGGCTGATCGAGCAGCTGCGCGAGGGCGGCATCATGGTGCTGCCGGTCGGGCAGAGCGACGCGGTGCAGAAGCTGATCCGCATCGTGAAGACGCCCGAGGGCCTCGACTATACCGACCTCGGCGCGGTCCGGTTCGTTCCCCTTGTGGAGGGGGTCGCGCAGGACGTATTGGACTGAGCGCGACGCCGGCAATGATGGGGGAGTCCGCGATGGCCACGACGAGCGCAACGCGATGCGCGCGCGGCGGGATCCCGCCGCTTCTCCTCGCGGCCGCGCTCGGCCTCGGCGCCTGCTCCTCCGTCGAGAAGTACAATCCGTGGAGCGAGGGAGGCTCGACCGATCTCGCCGAGGCGCCGCCGCCGGCGGTACCGAACGCCACCCCCGACGACCGCGGGGTCATCACCTACGCCTCTTACCAGGTGGCGGTCGCCCGCGACGGCGACACGCTGGCGACCGTCGCGACCCGGGTCGGCACCACCCCAACCGCGCTCGCCAGCCGCAACGCGCTGCCCGAGGACGCAATCCTGCACGAGGGCCAGGTGCTGGTCTTGCCGAACGACGTGCCGCGGCCGGCCGCCGGCCTCGACACCGGGCAGGTGACGAGCCAGCCGCTCGGATGGACGCCGGGCCAGGCCTCGGCGGCGATCGACAGCGCCCCTGCCGGCGCCGGCACCGCCGCCTCGCCGACGAACCCGTTCCAGAATGGCCAGAAGGAGCCGCTGATCGATCCCGTGCGGCACCGCGTCGAGGAGGGCGAGACCGCCTATTCGATCGCCCGGCTCTACGGCGTCTCGGTGACGGCGCTCGCCTCCTGGAACGGCCTCGGGCCCGACCTCGCGATCCGGCCCAAGCAGGAGCTGCTGATTCCGATCGTCAGCGACGCCAACAAGATCACCACCGCCAGCACGACCGACACCCAGCCCGGCCAGGGCACCCCGGTCGGGGCCCCGCCGAGCGCCGCCACGCCGCTGCCGAAGGACATAACCGCGGCGGTCGAGCCCGATTCCCCGAACCTCGGCCAGTACCGCACCCCGCCCGGCGGGCGGCTGGCGGCGCCGGTAAGCGGCAAGGTCACCCGCGGCTACAACCCGTCGAGTCCGAACGGGGTCGGCTTCAGCGTCCCCGCCGGCACCGCCGTGCACGCGGCGGCGCCGGGCGAGGTGGCGATGGTTTCGGAGGCGCTCGGCGGGCTCGGCACGATCGTGCTCGTCCGGCACAAGGACGACCTGATCACCACCTACTCGACCTTGACCGACGTCAAGGTCAAGGAAGGCGACCGGGTCACCGCCGGAGAGGTCCTCGGTGAGGTCGCCCCGCGCGAGAAGCCCGAGCTGCAGTTCGACGTCTTCCGCGGCACAACCAGCGTCGACCCCACGCCCTACCTCGGGGGCGGCTGAGGGCTGCGCTCAGACTTCAATCCTTTGATTTCCGTGGACAATCTGTAACGGTGTTAATCGCACAGCAAGGTTTCCCGCGGCTTACTTCCCACGCAAGGTAGCGTTGGCGGCGTCGTTGCAGGCCTTTCCGGCCCGGTCCGACCGTGCGTAGAGGCAGGCGAAGACGCGGGCGCTGGTCGGCGGGATCGCCGGACAGAAAGTCTTTGCCGGCACGACGCAGGCCTCGGGAAGCGGGGCTTTGAACGACGGGTTGAGCGCCTTGCGCACGTATCCGGGGGTCAGCGGGCTCCCGAGCACCCCCTGCACCTCCGGCTGGCAGGCGGGTCCGAGCCGGGCGAACTCGCTGGCGAGGCAGGCCGAAATCCGTCCGCGGCCGCGGCTGACGTCCGAGCAAAACTTCTGGATCTCCGGCGCGCAGGCCGTCATCAGGTCGGCCCGCGCCGGCAGCGCCGGCAACGCGATCCCCGCCAGCATGGCAATGACAGGAAGCAGGCGGCCCATCGTTTGCATGGCTTCAAACCTCCCACGGCGCGACCAGCCTCGTCTAGCTCAAGCACGACCGATTGCGAAGTGGCCATCGGAGCACCAGGGGGCTGGGCATCACCAGGGAGCGGCTGCAGCACGGGACGCCGTGAAGAAGGAAGCGCTGCGGCGCGCCGGCATCGGCTACCACGAGGTCGTGGCCGGCCATACCACCCCCGGCGATCTCAGGCGGTTGGTCGAAAAGCTGGTGGAGAAGCCGGCTGCCGCGTGAACTACACTGACCCGAGCCGCACTCCCCGCCGTCCGGCGAGGTCGGTGACGTATTGCCAGGCGACGCGCCCCGAGCGGCCGCCGCGGGTCTGCGACCACTCGATGGCTTCGGCGCGCAGGTCCGCGTCGGGAATGGCGATGCCGAAGGCGTCGCAGTAGCCGCGGATCATGGCGAGGAAGTCGTCCTGCGAACAGGCGTGGAAGCCGAGCCAGAGCCCGAAGCGGTCGCTGAGCGACACCTTCTCCTCGGTGGCCTCGGAAGGGTTCACCCCGGTCTGCCGCTCGTTCTCGATCATGTCGCGCGGCATCAGGTGCCGCCGGTTCGAGGTGGCATAGAGGACGACGTTGCCGGGCCGGCCCTCGATGCCGCCGTCGAGCACCGCCTTCAAGGATTTGTAGTGGCTGTCGTCCTTGTCGAACGAGAGGTCGTCGCAGAAGAGGATCGCCCGGACCGGGGCGCCCCGCAGGATGGCGAGGAGGCGCCCGATCGTCGGCAGATCCTCCCGGTGCAGCTCGATCAGCTTCAAACCTGGCGTCTCGGCCGCGGCCTCGGCGTGGGCGGCCTTGACGAGGCTCGACTTGCCCATGCCGCGGGCGCCCCAGAGCAGCACGTTGTTGGCCGGGAAGCCGCGGGCGAACTGGCGGGTGTTTGCCAGCAGCACGTCGCGGGCCCGGTCGACGCCGACGAGGAGGCCGATCGGGACCCGGGAGACGGCCGGGACCGGCACCAGCCGGTCGGGCGCCACCTGCCACACGAACGCGTCGGCGGCGCCGAGGTCGGGGGCTGGTTGCGGCGCAGGGCTCAGTCGCTCGAGCGCCGCGGCGATGCGGGCGAGCGCGCGCGCGTCCTCGAGCGGCAGCGCGCTCGCCTCGGTCACGGGTTCTCCTCGACCGGCTCCTCCCAGAGCCCCTGCGCCTTGAGTTCGGCCTCGCGTTTCCTCTCGAAGTAGCGCACCAGCAGGATCGAGATTTCGTAGAGCGGGTAGATGGCGGCGAAGAGGATCAGCTGCGACATCACGTCCGGGCCGGGCGTCACCAGCGCGGCGACGACGAGCAGGCCGACGATCGCGTAGCGGCGGAAGGACGAGAGCCCCTTGGCGCTGACGATCCCGGCGATCCCCATCAGCGTCAGCGCCACCGGCAGCTGGAAGCAGAGGCCGAAGGCGACCATGAACTTGATCGTCAGCGCCAGGTACTCGTTGATCGTGCCCAGATACTGGATGTTGACCGGGTCCGACCCGGTGCCGGAGCCGAACTGCTGGAAGCCGAGGAAGAAGTCGTAGACGAGCGGCAGGAGCCCGTAGAAGGCGAAGGCGCAGCCGAGCACGAAGAGAACCGGCGAGGCGATCAGGAACGGCAGGAAGGCCTTCTTCTCGCGGCGGTAGAGGCCGGGTGCGACGAAGCGCCACAGCTGGTAGCTGATGTAGGGGAAGGACAGCACGATCCCGCCGAAGACCGAGATGCGGATCTGGGTGAAGAACCCCTGCTGCAGCCCGGTGTAGATGAGCTCGGGCTTCTGCCCGTGCTCGACGAGCAGACGGGCCAGCGGCGCCGCTAGGAAGTTGAAGATCGGCCCCGCCACCGCGAACGACGCGATCATCGCGATCGAGAAGGCGATAAGCGAGTTGATCAGCCGCGTGCGCAGCTCCGCGAGGTGCTCCATCAGCGGTGCGGTCGAATCGTCGATGTCGTCGTCCCGCATCAGGCGGCGGTCCCCCGGTCGCGGTCATCCGCCGCGGGAGCCGGCTCCGAGGGTTCGGCGCGGGGCGCCTCGGGGGCCGGAGCGGCCGGTGCCGCGGCCGCCGGGGTCTCGGGCTTGGGCGGGTCGGGGAGTCGGGTCATCGTGTTGGCGAACTTGCGCGCGGACATGGATGCCGAATCGAGGCTGCGGTCGATCGAGCGTAGGCTCTGCTGCACCTCGCTCATGCCCGACTCGTTTGCTGCCTGCTCCAGCGAGCGCTGGAACTCGCGCGCCATCGCCCGCGCCTTCCCGGTGAAGTTGCCGACCGTGCGGAACAGTGCCGGCAGATCCTTCGGTCCGACGACGATCAGCGCCACGACACCGATCAGGAAGAGCTCGCCCCAGCCGATGTCAAACATGACGGATCAGGCTTTTTCCTTCTCGGGCGTCACGTCGCGGGCGCTTTCCGAGGCCGCCATCTGCGAGGCGTTCTCGATCTCCGTCTTGCCCTCGTTGAGGCCCTTCTTGAAGCTCGTGATCCCCTTGCCGACCTCGCCCATCAGCCCCGAGACCTTGCCGCGGCCGAAGAGGACGAGAACGACGATCGCGACGAGCAGAAGGCCGGTCGGTCCGATGTTGTTGAACATGTCGCGTCTCCATATGCGGACGGGCCGCGCACGGCGCAGCCCTGCCTGCCCCCGTTACATATGGTCTCGCGCCGGGGAGGGCAAACCCAATCGCGCCGCCCGACCGCCGCTGAACGGCTTCGTGAGCGGCTCAGAGCGTCGCGTTGATCGCACCGCCGTCGAGCACCCAGTTCTGCCCGACGATGAAGCCCGCGTGCACCGAGCAGAGGAAGGCACAGGCGGCGCCGAACTCCTCGGCCGTGCCGTAACGCCCGGCGGGGATGGTCCTGTGGCGGCGGGCGCGGGCCTCCTCGAGGCCGATGCCCTCGCCCGCCATGACCGCCCTGTCGAGGGCGTCGGCGCGATCGGTGGCGTGGATGCCGGGCAGGAGGTTGTTGATGGTAACCCCGTGCCCGGCGACCTGGCGGCTGGTGCCGGCGACGAAGCCGGTCAGCCCGGTCCGGGCCGTGTTCGAGAGGCCGAGCTGCGGTACCGGTGCCTTGACCGCGCCCGAGGTGATGTTGACGACGCGGCCCCAGCCGCGAGCGATCATGCCGGGCAGCACCGCCTGCATCAGCGCGATCGGGGTCAGCATGTTGGCGTCAAGCGCCTTGAGGAAGTCCTCGCGGCCCCAGTCGGACCAGATGCCGGGCGGCGGGCCGCCGGCGTTGGTCACCAGGATGTCGGCCTCGGGGCCTGCCGCGAGCACCGCGGCGCGCCCCTCCCCGGTGGTGACGTCGGCCGCGACGGCGGTGACCTCGACGCCGTGGGCGGCGCGGATCGCCGCGGCGGTCGCCTCGAGGGCCTCCCGGCCGCGGGCATTGATCACGAGCCCGACGCCCTCGGCGGCCAGCGCCTCGGCGCAGCCGCGCCCTAGACCCTTCGACGCCGCGCAGACGATGGCGCGCTTGCCCCTGATTCCGAGATCCACCGCTCCCTCCCTAGCCCAACGCGTCGAGCACCGGCTGCCACTGCGCGCGGATCGCCGCGTAGCTCCGCTGCGGCTTGTCGAAGATCGAGAGCCCCTGCTCGGCCAGATCGCCGTAGGCGGCGCGCTCGGCGATCCAGGCCAGCGGCTCCTGGCCGAGCGCCGCGAAGAAGGCCCTGAGCCGCTCGGTCGCATGCTGCTGCGCGCGCACGCGGTTGGCGAGCACATGGAGCCCGACCTTGCCCTTGCGGACCCGCTTGATCTCCTCGATGTCCTTGAGGAACCGCCGGGTGGAATCCTCGTCGAAATAGGACGGCAGCACCGGCGCGATCACCACGTCGGCCGCGGCGACCAGTGCCTCGGCGCGGCCACCGCGGATGGCGCCCGGCGCGTCGATGACCAGCCAGCCGTGGTTGCGCGGCAGGTCGCCGACGTCGCCCATACGGCTCCAGTCGAGCCCGGTGATCGCCGGGGCCGCCGCCGGGCGGTGCTTCAGCCAGCGCAGCGCCGACTTCTGCGGATCGGCATCGGCCAGCGCCACCGCCCCACCGCGGGCGGCAAGGCCGCCGGCGATGGTGATCGCCGTCATTGTCTTGCCGCATCCGCCCTTGCGGTTGGCGACGAGGACGGTCCGCGTCATGCCCGGCGGGTCGCCTCGAACAGGAACCAGACGCGCCGCTCGGCCTCGTCGATCCAGTTCTCGATCAAGCTCGCGGTCGCGACGTCGCCCGCCTCGTCGCAGAGCCCGTGCGCCTCGCGCAGCCGCTCGACCATCGACTTGTTGTCGTCGCGGAGCTCCGCGAGCATGTCCTCGGGCGTCACGAAGTCGGCGTCGTTGTCGAGCACGCGCTGCAGCCGCGCGATATGCCCGATCGAGCGGATCGTGGTTCCGCCGACCTTGCGCACGCGCTCGGCCATGTCGTCGGTGGCGGCGAAGAGCTGCGCCGCCTGCTCGTCGCAGAGCAGGTGGTAGTCGCGGAAGTACGGCCCCGACATGTGCCAGTGGAAGTTCTTGGTCTTCAGGTAGAGCGCGAAGGTGTCCGCGAGGCACGCGTTCAGGGCCCCGGCGATGTCCTGCGTCGAATTGGAAAGGTCGGTCGGGGTCCTGAGCGCCGCCTTCTTCCGCTCCTTCACGTCGTCCTTGGCCATCGTCTCCCTCCCAGGATGCCTCGCTTCCGGTCTAGGCCGCGACCGCGCCCCGGGCAAGGCGTTTACCGGATCGCAACCGGGCGCGGGCCAGATGCGCGGGCGGTACAGGCGGGAGCGCCGATGACCGCGCAAGGGGAAGGCGCCTCGTCCTCGCGACGGGGCGTCTTTTTCCTGCCGGAGTCGCGCTCGGCGAGGTCGGCGGCCTCCGGCGGGAGTATTTCAGGCAAGAGGAAGGCATCAACGGCGCTCTTTCCGCCTTCCTCTTGCCTGAAATACTCCCCGCGGAGCGCGCTGCGCTCGACGCTCTCGGCCCGCTCGCAGGCATACTCCCTTCCCCCGGCCCCGGCAGCCGGCTATATCGGCCGACCATGCCCGATCGCGCCTCAAACGCCCCCGCCCTGCCGCCGGAGGTCGCCCGCCGCCGCACCTTCGCGATCATCTCGCACCCGGACGCCGGCAAGACCACGCTGACGGAGAAGTTCCTGCTCTACGGCGGGGCGATCCAGATGGCCGGGCAGGTGCGCGCCAAGGGCGAGGCGCGGCGGACGCGCTCCGACTTCATGAAGCTCGAGCAGGAGCGCGGCATCTCGGTCTCGGCCTCGGCGATGTCCTTCCCGTTCCGCGACTGGTGGTTCAACCTCGTCGACACCCCCGGCCACTCGGATTTTTCCGAGGACACCTACCGGACCCTGACCGCGGTCGATGCGGCGGTGATGGTGATCGACGGCGCGAAGGGAGTCGAGAGCCAGACCCGCAAGCTCTTCGAGGTCTGCCGGCTGCGCGACCTGCCGATCGTGACCTTCTGCAACAAGATGGACCGGGAGGCGCGCGACACCTTCGCGATCATCGACGAGATCCAGCACGAGCTGCAGCTCGACGTGTGCCCCGCGAGCTGGCCGATCGGACAGGGCCGCGACTTCCTCGGCTGCTACGACATGCTCGGCGACCGGCTGGAGCTGATGGACCGGGCCGACCGCAACCGTCGGGCAGAGAGCGTGAAGATGCAGGGTCTGGACGACCCCCGCATGGAAGACCGCATCCCGGCGGCCCTCCTCGCGACGCTGCGCGAGGAAGTCGCGATGGCGCGCGAGCTGCTCCCGGCTTTCGACCGGCAGGCGTTCCTCGACGGCAACCTCTCGCCGATCTGGTTCGGGTCGGCGATCAACTCCTTCGGCGTGCAGGAGCTGATGGCCGGCATCGGCGCCTACGGGCCGCCGCCCGACGTGCATCCGGCCGAGCCGCGCGCCGTCGGCGCCTGGGAGCCCGCGGTCACCGGCTTCGTGTTCAAGGTGCAGGCCAACATGGACCCCAAGCACCGCGACCGGGTCGCCTTCGTCCGCCTCTGCTCCGGGCATTTCGAGCGCGGGATGAAGCTCTTTCACGTGCGCTCGGGCAAGCCGATGGCGGTGGCGAACCCGGTGCTCTTCCTCGCACAGGACCGGGCTCTCGCCGAGGACGCCTGGGCCGGCGACATCATCGGCATCCCCAACCACGGCCAGCTCCGCATCGGCGACGCACTGACCGAGGGCGAGCCACTGCGGTTCACCGGCATCCCGTCCTTCGCGCCGGAACTCCTGCAGTCGGTTCGCGCCGGCGACCCGATGAAGTCCAAGCACCTCGAGAAGGCGCTGAACCAGTTCGCCGAGGAGGGCGCCTCTAAGCTCTTCAAGCCGCAGGTCGGCTCGGGCTGGATCGTCGGCGTCGTCGGGCCGCTGCAGTTCGACGTGCTCGCGAGCCGGATCGAGCAGGAATACGGTCTGCCGGTGCGCTTCGAGCCCACCCAGTTCACCTCGGCGCGCTGGGTCTCGGGGCCCGGCGACCGGGTCGAGGCCTTCGCGAGGGCCAACAAGGGCCACATGGCCGAGGACCACGACGGCGACCCGGTCTACATGACCCGCCTGCAGTGGGACATCGACCGGGTCGCCCGCGACTGG
Source organism: Amaricoccus sp. (assembly GCA_046348915.1). Classification (GTDB taxonomy): domain Bacteria; phylum Pseudomonadota; class Alphaproteobacteria; order Rhodobacterales; family Rhodobacteraceae; genus Amaricoccus. Next base: position 49,072 of record JAXMDH010000026.1, on the reverse strand, counting down.
CCCGAGCTGCGGCTGACCGCGACCAAGGAGATGATGGCGTGACCCCGGGGTGCCGCCGATGAGCACGGGCTGGCTCTGGAGCCTCGGGCATCTGCCCGCCTGGCTGCTGCTGACCACGCACGTGGTGCTGCAGATCTTCTTCGTCGGCCGCGCGCTCCTTCGCCCGCACCGCGAGCCCGCTTCGCGGCTCGCCTGGGTCGTGGTGATCGTCGTGGCGCCGGTCGTAGGAATGCTCGCCTACGTGCTCTTCGGCGAGACCAACATCGGCCGCCGCCGCATCGCCCGCTTTCGCCGCGCCATGGAGCGGCTGCCGGCCTTCGCAAGGATCGGCAGCCACAAGGGCGAGGGCGACGAGGCCGGCGTGCCGCACGACCTGATGCCGCTCTTCCGCGTCGGCCAGTCGATCTCGAACTTTCCCGTGGTCGGCGGGAACCGCGGCAAGCTCCTCGGCGATTCCGACGACGTCATCGATCACATGGTCAAGGACATCGACGCCGCCGAGCGGCACGTGCACGTCTGCTTCTACATCTGGCTCGCCGACACCAACGGGATGAAGATCGTCGAGGCGCTGAAGCGCGCCGCCGCCCGCGGCGTCACCTGCCGCGCGATGGCCGACGACCTCGGCAGCCGCGCGATGGTCCGCTCCGAGCATTGGAGGGCCATGGCCGAAGCCGGCGTCAAGCTCGCCGTGGCGCTGCCGATCGGCTTCCCGCTGTCGCGCCCGCTCAAGGGCCGCATCGACATGCGCAACCACCGCAAGATCGTCGTCATCGACAACCGCATCACCTATTGCGGCTCCAACAACTGCGCCGACGCCGCCTTCGCGATCAAGCCGAAGTTCGCCCCGTGGGTCGACGCGATGATCCGCTTCGAGGGGCCGATCGTGCGGCAGAACCAGCACGTCTTCGCCTCCGACTGGATGGGACACGTGCGAGAGGACCTGAGCGCGCTGTTCGAGGAGCCACTCGAGATCGGCGAGGGCTTCCCGGCGCAGGTTATCGCCACGGGCGCCACCGTCCGCTACTCGGCGATGCCCGAGATGTTCGAGAGCCTGATGTACGCGGCCCGCCGCGAACTCGTCGTCACCACCCCCTACTACGTCCCGGACGAACCGATCCAGGCCGCGCTCTGCGCCAGTGCCCGACGCGGCGTCGAAACCACCGTCGTCTTTCCGGCGCGGAACGACAGCTGGATCGTCGCCGCCGCCAGCCACAGCTACTATCCGCAGCTCATCGACGCCGGGGTGAAGATCTACGAGTACGAGGGCGGGCTGCTGCACACCAAGTCGCTGACCGTCGACGGCGAGACCACGCTGATCGGCTCGGCCAACATCGACCGCCGCAGCTTCGAGCTCAACTTCGAGAACAACATCCTCTTCGTCGACCGCCCACTGACCGCCGCCGTACGCGAGCGACAGGCAAGCTACATCGCCCGCTCGGTGCCGGTCGACGCGGCCGACGTGATGAAATGGTCGCGGCGACGGATCATCTGGAACAACACCATCGCCATGCTGGGCCCGGTGCTTTGAAGGGGCTCCCGGCACCCTCGGCGAGGTCCGCCTCCGGTGAGATGTAGGCAGCGCGCAAACCTTGCCTTGATCTGTTGCTTTGACCAGGTTTCCTCGCGCGGCGACCTCCGGGACATTTGGCTCCCGTGTTGCGGGGTCTTTCAGTGCAGGAAGAGGAGCGCCATTCCGGCGACCACGAGCGCCGCGCCGGCCCAGGCGCCGGGGGCGGGGCGCTCGCCGGTGATCGCCCAGAGCATGGGCAGGATCAGGACCGGCGAGGTGGCCGAGAGCGTCGAGACGATGCCGACCTTGCCGCCCGCGAGGGCATAGAGGAGCAGCGTCATCCCGACGCCGAGGCCGAGGAAGGCCGCGAGCGCGGTCAGCGCCGCCGTACGGCGCGTCAGCGGCGCCCGCGGCCGCACGTCTGCGGGCAGGAACCGCAACAGGAGGGTGATGCAAAGCGCGGCCACGCCCACCCGGACCAGCGAGGCGGCAAAGGGATCGACGCCCGCCGCCATGACCGGGCGGGCGGTCAGCGAGCCGAGCGCCTGGCCGCTCGCCGCCCCGAGCCCGGTCAGCACGCCCATCCAGAGCCGGCCCCGGACGGCCTCCCAGGCGCTCCCCTGCCCCGGCCTCCGGCCGTAGGCGATCGCGAGCGCGACGCCCGCGACGGTCAGCGCAATGCCCGCGACGCTCTGCGGCGGGAGCGTCTCGCCGAGCGCGAGCCATCCGAGCAGCGCCGCCAGCGGCGCGTTGAGCGCGAAGAGGATGCCGGCCCGCCGCGGCCCTAGCCGGTTCAGCGTGATGAAGAGGAGCGAGTCGCCTACGAAGATGCCGAGGAGCCCCGAGGCGAGCAGCGGCGGCAGCGCGCCAGCGCCGAGCTCGCGCCAGCCGCCGGTCGCCGCCACCCAGGCCGCCAGCATCCCAGCCGCGAAGACTTGCCGCCAGCGGTTGAAAGAGAGCGCGCCCAGCGCGCCCGCGGGCTCGCGCGCGATGATCCCCGTCGCGGCCCAGCAGGCCGCGGCGCCGAGAGCCGCGAGTTCGTGGACCGGCACCTAGTCGACGAAGGCCTTCTCGATGACGAACTGGCCGGGCTCCGAGTTCGATCCCTCGGACATGCCCGCCGCCTCGCAGAGCGCCTTGTGCTCCTGCAGCATCGCCATCGATCCGCAGATCATCACCCGATCGGTCGCGGGATCGAGCGCCCCGCCGGCCGCGGCCGCAAGCCGGCCGTCGCGGATCCAGTCGGTCATCCGGCCCATCGCCGGGCTGTCCTCGCGGGTGGTGGTGGGGATGTGGAAGAGCTTGTCGCCCACCATTTCGCTCAGCATCTCGTCGCTGCGGATGCGGGCGAGGAGATCGTAGCCGTAGTCGAGCTCCCTGACCTCGCGGCAGGTGTGGGTGAGGACGACCTGCTCGAACTTTTCGTAGGTCTCGGGGTCGCGGATGATCGAGGCGAACGGCGCGATCCCGGTTCCGGTCGAGAAGAGGAAGAGCCGCTTGCCGGGCAGCAGCGCGTCGTGGACCAGCGTCCCGACCGGCTTCGGGCGCATCACGATCTCGTCCCCGGCCGAGATGTGCTGGAGCCGCGAGGTCAGCGGCCCGTCCTGCACCTTGATCGAATAGAACTCGAGCTCGTCGTCCCAGGAGGGCGAGGCGATCGAATAGGCCCGGACAAGCGGCTTGCCGTCGACCATCAGCCCGATCATCACGAACTCGCCCGAACGGAAGCGGAAGCCCTGCGGCCGCTCGCAATTGAACGAGAACGTCCGGTCCGTCCAATGGCGGATGTTCGAGACCGGAAGCAGCGCCATGCCGCGCAGGGCCTTGTCAACGACCTGGTTCATCTTCGACCTCACCGGGGAATCGCCAGTGCTCATACACGCGGCGAAGCGGAACGAAAACCCCCGGCGACGGCTGCCTCGGCACCCCGTTGCGAACCGGGTTCGCACGCCCCGCCGATTCTCGCGACAGCGTTCCACGCGCGCGGTTCGACGGCAGGGGCCATCCCACCGTGTGCAGCCGCCCGGAATAAACGACCTTTTCGCTCGCCCTTTCACGATCCGTGGGAGAGAAGGCACGAGTCCGGCGAGGTCGGGCAGAATCGCCGGCGATTCCGTCAGCCGGATTGACCTGTTGCACCTGCGTCGCTATATGACCACCACGAGAATGGCCTCAATCCGGGGGCCCAGTGGCCGCGTGGACAGAGCGGCCGATGCCGCAACCGAACCCACACAAGGCTCCATGACCTCATTTTCCGATCTCGCGCTGGACCCTCGGGTCCTGCAAGCCGTTACCGAATCCGGCTACATCACCCCGACACCCATCCAGGTCCAGGCGATCCCGCACGCGCTCGAAGGGCGCGACGTGCTCGGCATCGCCCAGACCGGCACCGGCAAGACCGGCGCCTTCGTGCTGCCGATGCTCTGCCACCTCTCCAAGGGCCGTGCCCGCGCCCGCATGCCGCGGAGCCTGGTGCTGGCGCCGACGCGCGAGCTGGCCGCCCAGGTCGCCGAGCAGTTCGAGAAGTATTCCGCGCACCTGAAGCTTTCGATGGCGCTCCTGATCGGCGGCGTCAGCTTCAAGGACCAGGACAAGCTGATCGACCGCGGCGTCGACGTGCTGATCGCCACTCCGGGCCGCCTGCTCGACCACTTCGAGCGCGGCAAGCTGATGCTGACCGGCGTGCAGATCATGGTGGTCGACGAAGCCGACCGCATGCTCGACATGGGCTTCATTCCCGACATCGAGCGCATCTTCAAGCTCGTGCCCTTCACCCGGCAGACGCTGTTCTTCTCGGCGACGATGGCGCCCGAGATCACCCGGATCACCGACACCTTCCTGCACAACCCGGTGCGAGTCGAGGTCGCCCGGCAGGCGACGACGTCCGAGACGATCGATCAGTGGGTGGTCAAGCACACGCCCCGCCGCAAGGATACTTCGGCGGCCGAGAAGCGCGAGGTGCTGCGGCGGATCATCCGCGCCGAGGGCGACGGCCTGACGAACGGGATCATCTTCTGCAACCGCAAGGTCGACGTCGACATCGTGGCGAAGTCGCTGAAGCGGCACGGGTTCGACGCGCAGGCGATGCACGGCGACCTCGACCAGAAGCTGCGGATGAAGATCCTGCAAGCGTTCCGCGACGGCGAGCTGAAGCTCCTGATCGCTTCGGACGTGGCAGCCCGCGGGCTCGACATCCCCAACGTGTCGCACATCTTCAACTTCGACGTGCCGATCCATTCGGAGGACTATGTCCATCGCATCGGCCGGACCGGCCGCGCTGGCCGCGCGGGCAAGTCGATCACGCTCTGCCTGCCGCCCGAAGAGAAGTACCTCGCCAAGATCGAGGAGCTGGTGAAGAAGACCGTCCCGGTCATGACGAGCCCCCTCGCGAGCGATGAGGACCTGCCGGAGGCGCCGGCCCGCGGCGGCGAACGCAGCCGCAAGCGCCCGGACGACCGCCGCCGCGGCGACCGCCGCAGCGAGCGGCCGGCGCCGCAGCCTTCGCCGGAGCCCGTCGTCGCGGAGCAGCCGGTACGCGCCCCGCGGGCGGCGCGCGCCGAGCGCGGCAACGGCGCGCCGGTTCAGGGGATGGGCGACCATGTCCCGGCCTTCCTTCTGCGCGAGCTTCGCGTCGAACCGGACGCCGCTGCCGAGGTCGAGGTGGAGGCCGAGCCCGCTGTCGGGCCGGTCGCGGACGCGGTGCCGCCGGCGAAGCTCAAGCCGCGCCGGACGCGCAAGGCCGCCAGCGCCGAGGCGACGCCGACCGCGGCCTGACGCCCTGCCCTTGCATTCGCCGCCGCCGCCGTGGCGAATGGGGGCGAGGCGACCTCGGGGGATGCGTTGAGCAAAGACTTCGACCGCGAGCTCGAGGAACGGCTCGTTCGCTATGCTGCGATCGACTCGCAGAGCGACGAGGAATCGGCGACCTCGCCGAGCACGGCGATCCAGTTCGACATGCTGAACCTGCTCGTCGCCGAGCTCGAGGCGATCGGCGCGGCGGACGTTCGGCTGACCGGCTACGGCACGGTGCTCGCCACCATCCCCGCGACCGCGGCCGGGCCGGCGCCGACGGTGGCATTCCTCGCCCACGTCGACACCGCACCGCAGTTCAACGCCGCCGGGGTGAAGCCGCGGGTGCACCGCGGCTACGACGGCGGCGCGATCGGCTTCCCCGATGCGCCCGACCTGGTGCTGTCGCCGGAGAATTCGCCTTACCTCGCGGAGCGCAAGGGCGACGACATCGTCACCGCCAGCGGGACGACGCTGCTCGGGGCGGACGACAAGGCCGGGGTCGCGATCGTTATGACCGCGGCGCGGCACCTGCTCGCGAACCCCGGCATCGCGCACGGGCCCGTGCGGCTCGTGTTCACCCCGGACGAGGAGATCGGCCGCGGGATCCATCCCGAGCTGCCGGGAGATCTCGCGGCCGACGTCGCCTATACCTTCGACGGGGCGGAGCGGGGCGAGGTCTGCTACGAGAGCTTCTCGGCCGACAAGGCCGTGGTGAGGGTCGAGGGGGTCTCGATCCACCCCGGGTGGGCCAAGGACAAGCTGGTCAACGCGCTGCACCTGGCGGCGAAGATCGTCGACACGCTGCCGCAGGCGACCCGCACCCCGGAGACGACCGACGGCCGCGAGGGCTTCATCCACCTCTACGAGCTGCGCGGCTCCACCGCCGCGGCCGAGCTCCGCTTCATCCTGCGCGACTTCGAGCGCGAGGGCCTCGCGGCGCACGGTGCGCTTGTCGAGCAGGTCTGCGCCGCGGTTGCAGCCACCGAGCCCCGCGCGCGGATCACCGTCGAGACCACGCCGCAGTACCGCAACATGCGCTACTGGCTGGAGACGGACATGCGGCCGGTCGACCTGGCGCTCGAGGCCTGCCGCCAAACCGGGGTCGAGCCGTTCTCGACGGCGATCCGCGGCGGTACCGACGGGTCGCGGCTGACCGAGATGGGGGTCCCGACGCCCAACATCTTCACCGGGATGCAGAACGTGCACGGGCCGCTAGAATGGGTGAGCGTGCAGGACATGGCCGCCGCGACCCGGGTAGCGATCCGGCTGGTCGAGCTCTGGGGGGCCGAGCGGAAGGGCTGAACCCGCCGGGCCGGCCTACCCGCGCCCGGTGACCGCCCGCCAGAGCAGCCCCGCCCGCGCCCGCGCCGGCGAGACCTCGAGCCCACCCGGCCTGACGGCTCAGGGATCGGCCGCGGCCCGGCGCAACACCCGCTCCGCCTGCCATCCCGCGAGCAGCGCCGGAAGCGCCACCGCCGGCACCCGCTTGCGGTGTCCGCGCGCGCGCGCGATCGCCGCGAGCCCGTCGCGCGCGAGTCCGTCGACCGCCACCCCCGCCGGCAGCGGGTCGCGCCCCCGCGCCCGCAGGTCCGGCAGCGCCCGAAGCAGCGCCGCCGTCCCCGCGCCGCGGGCGAAGTCGCGCACCACCGGCAAGGCCGCCCCTTCGGCTCCCAGCGACCGCGCCGCCAGCTCCATCAGGTGCCCAGCCGTGTGGTCCACATAGAGCTCCACCGCCGAGCGGTCGGCCAGCGGCTCCCGACCCGCGTCCCTCGCCCGCGTCGCCACCATCTCCTCGAACAGCCGCCGCGGCAGGTCCGCCGCGCCGATGACCGCCGACAGCGGCTCGACCACCTCGTGGCGCCGCGGCGCCCGGCCGTCGTAGATCTCGGCCAGCGCGTCGAGCCACCAGCGCAACCGGATCTCGGCCAGCATCGGCTCCGACGCCACCCAGGGCGCCCGCGCCACCTCGAGGTTGAAGGCATAGAGCGCCATCAGTCCCGGCCGCGCCGCCGGCGGCGCCGTCATCGCCGTCCGCCACCGCTCGGGGTCGCCACGCTCGACGAGCGCCGCGACCGCGGCGTCGGTCACGCGACCCCCACGAGGCCCGGCGGCACGCTGCCCGCGACCGGCGCCCGGTCGCGCAGCAGCTTCCAGACGATCGCGTCCTTGAGCGCCTGGAAGCTCGCGTCGACGATGTTGGCCGACACCCCCACCGTCGACCAGCGCCGCCCCTCGCCGTCCATGCTCTCGATCAGGACGCGCGTGACCGCCTCGGTGCCGCCCGAGGTGATCCGCACCCGGAAGTCGGCAAGCTTCATGTCCTCGATGTAGGCGCCGTACGGCCCGAGGTCCTTGACCAGCGCCCGCGACAGCGCATTGACCGGCCCCTGGTCGGAATGCGTGACGGGATCGTGGCTCTCGCTGACGCTCATGACGCGCTCGGCCCCGAAGCGCACCGCGACGACGGCCTCCGACGCCGTCACCATCTCGCCCTTGGCGTTCAGCCGCCGCTCGACCGTGACACGGTAGCGCTCGACCTCAAAGAACCGTGGCATCAGCCCGAGCATCTCGCGCGCGAGGATCTCGAAGCTCGCCGACGCCCCGTCGTAGGCGAAGCCGCGGTCCTCGCGCGCCTTCACCTCGGCGAGGATCGCCGCCAGCCGCGGATCGCCCGCCGCCACCTCGACCCCGGCCTTGGCCAGCCGGTCGCGCAGGTTCGACTGCCCGGCCTGGTTCGACATCGGGATCACGCGCGCATTCCCCACCGACTCGGGCCGGACATGCTCGTAGGTCGTCGGATCCTTCAGGATCGCGCTCGCGTGCAGCCCCGCCTTGTGGGTGAAGGCCGAGGCGCCGACGTAGGGGGCCTGCCGGTCCGGGACGCGGTTCAGGATGTCGTCGAGCAGCCGGCTGACATGCGTGAGCTCGGCAAGGGACTGCCGCCGGACTCCGGTCTCGAACCGGCTCGCATACGGTTCCTTCAACAGCAGGGTCGGGATCAGGCTGACCAGATTCGCGTTCCCGCACCGCTCCCCGAGCCCGTTCAGCGTTCCCTGCACCTGCCGCGCCCCGGCATCGATCGCCGCGAGCGTGTTCGCCACCGCGTTCCCGGTGTCGTCGTGGGTATGGATCCCGAGCTTTTCACCCGGGATGCCGGCCGCGATCACCTCGGCCGTGATCCGCCCGACGTCGGCCGGCAGCGTCCCGCCATTGGTGTCGCAGAGAACGACCCAGCGCGCCCCGGCATCGAGCGCCGCATTGAGGCACCCGAGCGCATACCCCGGGTCCGCCTTGTATCCGTCGAAGAAATGCTCGGCATCGAGGATCGCCTCGCGCCCGAGCCCGACCAGGTGCGCCACCGTCTCGGCGATGTTTGCGATATTCTCCTCGAGCCCGATCTCGAGCGCCGTCCGCACGTGAAAGACATGCGTCTTGCCGACCAGGCAGACGACCGGCGTCCGCGCATTCACGACCGCCGCCAGCACCTCGTCGTTGCCGGCCGACCGCCCTGCCCGCTTGGTCATCCCGAAAGCCGCGACCGTGGCTCGCGCGAGCTCCGGCACCTGCTCGAAGAACGCACTGTCGGTCGGATTGGCCCCCGGCCACCCGCCCTCGATGTAGTCGAGCCCGAGCGCGTCGAGGGCCCGCGTGATCTTGAGCTTGTCCTCGACCGAGAAGTCGACGCCCTGGCTCTGCTGGCCGTCGCGCAGCGTGGTGTCGTAGAGGTAGAGGCGTTCGGGGGTCATTCCAGCTCCTCGCCCGGGGCGGGCGCATTGGCCTTCGAAGTCCGGTCCGCGCTCCCATTCGGTTTCGCCGCCAGGCCGATCCATTATCATCACTCCCGCGCTTGCGAGGGCGTCGCGGATCCCGTCCGCCCTCTTGAAATCGCCTCGCGCGCGCGCCTCGCGGCGCTCTACCAACTGCGCGTCTACCCAGCCCACCGCGTCGAAGGCTCGCTCGATAGCGGCACGATTGATTCCGCTCCGAAATCCCTCAACCTTGAGGCCCAGCAGGTTCAAGGACGTCCGAAAGCTTCTGGCGGCGTCGCCTTCCCCGAGTCGAATCCGCGTGGCCTCATCACGGAGGCACTTCAGCGCCAGCGGCGTGTTGAGATCATCAGCAAGGGCGGCGACCACGTCACTACTGGGCTCCGCTCCCTCTGTATCTATTGGAAGGTCGGCGCGACGAGCATCGCGGAAGAGTTTCTCCCACCGAGTTAGCGTGACCTTCGCGTCGTCGATCTTGCCTTCAGAAAAGTCTAGCGGCTGCCGGTAGTGCGTCGAGAGCAGCACGAAGCGGATCACCTCCCCGTGGATGCCCTTGTCGAGCAGATCCCGCACGGTGAAGAAGTTGCCGAGCGATTTCGACATCTTCTCGCCTTCGACATTCAGGAAGCCGTTGTGCAGCCAGACCCGGGCGAACTCCGCTTCCGGGTGGGCGCACATCGACTGGGCGATCTCGTTCTCGTGGTGCGGGAAGACGAGGTCGATCCCCCCGCCGTGGATGTCGAAGGACGCCCCGAGGAGCGCCTCCGACATCGCCGAGCACTCGATGTGCCAGCCCGGGCGTCCGTGGCCCCAGGGCGAGGGCCAGCCGGGCTCGGCGGAGCTCGACGGCTTCCAGAGCACGAAGTCCATCGGGTCGCGCTTGTAGGGCGCCACCTCGACGCGGGCGCCGGCCTGCATCTCGTCGAGCGAGCGGTTGGCGAAGCGCCCGTAGGCCGGGAAGCTCGCGACGCTGAAAAGCACGTGCCCCTCGGCGACGTAGGCGTTGCCGCGGGCGATCAGCGCCTCGATCATCGCGACCATCTGCGGGATGAACTCGGTCGCCCGCGGCTCGTGCGTCGGGCGCAGCGCCCCGAGCGCGTCCATGTCGGCGTGATAGGCGGTCAGCGTCTCGTCGGTCAGTTCGCGGATCGGGCGCTTCTCGGCGGCGGCGCGGGCGTTGATCTTGTCGTCGACGTCGGTGACGTTCCGGACGTAGGTGACGTGATCCGCGCCGTAGACGTGGCGGAGCAGCCGGTAGAGCACGTCGAAGACGACGACGGGCCGGGCGTTGCCGATGTGGGCGCGGTCGTAGACCGTCGGCCCGCAGACGTACATGCGCACGTTCGCGGGATCGATCGGCACGAACGGCTCCTTGGAGCGCGTGCGGGTGTTGTAGAGCGTGATCTCGGTCATGTCCCGGCTCTCGCGGCTTCCCGCGGCGGGCTATCACGTCGATCCGGATTTGGAAACGGGAGGCGCGCCGCGGACTGGTGTCAGCGGCTAATGCAGATCGCGATGATGCGACGCGTCGTCATGGCCGCCATATGCGCCGGAATTGCACCGGGATCAAGCGGCTCGCGCAAGATGAGCCGCGCCCGGGGACTTCGAAACGGGCCCGCCCCGCGGAGGGCGGACCTTTGGCCGGATACCTCAGATGCCGGGGGCGAGCGGCAGGCAGTCGGCCTGCATCCGGGCGAGGCTGGCGCAGGCGCCGAGCGCCTCGGCCTGACTGAGGCCGACGAACTGGGCGCGGAAGACCGTGACGCCCTGCATCTGCGCCGCCTCGACGCGGCGCAGGCCGCCGTCGAGCTCGGGCACGTCCTTGAGCGCGGTGGTCAGGAGCTGCCGCTCGGCGTCGCCCTTGGCGCGGAAGGCGCCGAGCTGCACGCCCCAGTCGTGGCCTCCGGTCGTCCCGGTGCCGGCGTCGGCGAGCGCCACCGGCTCGGGCACCGCCTCGGGCTGCGGTCGCGGCCGCGCCGCGGCGACGACGAAGGTCGAGGCGGAACCGGCGCCCGAGTTCACCTGCATCGGCGTGTCCGAAGGCGCCGCGGCGGCGACGCGGGCGGCGGGCCGGGGCATCGGCCGTCCGTCCAGCGCGGCCGCCTTGCGGGTCGCCTGGGCGGCGCTGAGCTCGCTGTTCACCTCGGCGATGGCGGCGGCGATCGTCGCGCTGTTGCGGGTGATTGCCTCGTCGTCGAGCGCCCGCGGCATCGGCCGCCCGGCGGCGTCCAGCGCCAAGGACGGGCTGGCGGCGGCGACCGTGGCCGCCGCAGGCTTCGCGGGCGCGACCTCCATCGCGACCCCGGCGACGCGGCCCTGGTCGGCCGGCTGGGCCGAGGCGACCATCGTCGGTGGCGTCGGCGGCACGATCGCCGCCACGGCCGGCATCTTGGCGAAGCCGAGGTCCATCAGCCGGGCCACCTCGGAGTTGCGCGCGGCGGTCGATTTGCCTCCCATCAGCGCCACGATCACCCGGCGGTCGCCGCGCTGCGCCGAGGACACCAGGTTGAACCCGGCGGCCTTGGTGTAGCCGGTCTTGATCCCGTCGGCACCCGGATAGGCCTCGAGCATCCGCCGGTTGGTGCTGCGTACGGTGACGAGGCCGGCCGAGGTCGAGGTGCGGCCGAATATGTTGTAGTACTGCGGGAAGTCGTAGATCAGGTGGCGTCCGAGGATCGCCATGTCGCGCGCCGTGGTCATGTGCCCGTCGCGGGTCAGTCCGTTGGCGTTCTTGAATGTGGTGTTCTTCATGCCCATGGCGCGGGCGTACTGGTTCATGAGCGCCGCGAACTGCGGCTCCGACCCGCCGATGTAGTCACCCATCGCGGTCGCCGCATCGTTGGCGGACTTGATCGCGGCGGCGCGGATCAGGTAACGCAGCTCGATCTTCTGCCCTGCCTTCAGCCCGAGGCGCGACGGCGGCTCGTCGGCGGCGTTGGCCGAGACCGTGATCTTCTGGTCGAGCGACAGCCGCCCGTGCTGGATCTGGTCGAAGACGATGTAGAGCGTCATCATCTTGGTCAGCGACGCCGGATGCACCCGGGCGTCGGCGTTGACCTGCTGGATCACCTGGCCGGTGCGGGCATCCATCACGATATCGGCGAACTGCTGCGCCCTGGCGACCGTCGCCGCGCACGCCAAAACAATCGCGAGAATCGCCCCGCGCGACACAGTCTGGATCATCACTGCCTCCGGCGCGCAGGGGCGCCTTGCCTCGGGTTATCGCAAACGCTAGCGGGCGATTGCTTTATTTTCCGTTAACGCTAGCACGAGACTCCGGGCTGGAAAACACTTTTGTTTCAAGGTCTGCCGGGGTGTGGCTAAACCGCCCCACACCCTCTTTGCCGCAGTGCAACAAAAACCCTTGACGCAGTGCAGCAAAATCACTATCTCTTGTGGCATCGGAATTCAACGCAACCGGAGAATGATGCAAATGACCACCCGCGCCACCAAGACCGCCCCGGCCGAGAAGGCCTTCGACGTCGCCAGCAACGTCGTGCAGGAGGCCACCGCCAAGGTCGAGACCTTCGTCGCCGACACCCAGAAGACCGTCACCGAGCAGTTCGAGAAGCTGTCGAAGGGCCTCGAGGGCCTGACCAGCTTCGGCCAGGAGAACGTCGACGCCTTCGTGAAGTCGGGCGAGATCGCCGCCAAGGCCGCCGAGGGCATCGGCACCGAGATCAGCGCCTACTCGAAGAAGTCGTTCGAGGACGGCGTCGCCGCCGCCCAGGACTTCGCCTCGGCCAAGACGCTGACCGAGCTCTTCGAGAAGCAGACCTCCTACGCGCAGACCACGTTCGAGGGCTTCGTGAGCCAGGCGACCAAGATGAACGAGATCTACGTCGCGGCCGCCAAGGACATCTCGGCCCCGCTCGGCGCCCGCGTCACCGCGGCCACCGACGCGATGAAGTCGTTCAGCCTCTGAGGTTAAATCGGTACGTCCGAGCGGGGCGCTGCTCCTCCCTGGCAAGCCGTGACGGACGAGAGTACCGATTGCACCCCCGGCGACCGCGTGTCGCCGGGGTTTTTCGTCGCCCGCCGCGAACCCCGGGGCCTTCCCTAATCCGGCCGATCGAATATATTGGCGGCAAAGCGTACCCGGTATCTGATTTGGGCTGAGGATGGCAGCGGCGGACCCCAAGACCCCAGGCAACAGCACGAGCGTCCTGACGCGGACGCGGACCAAGACCCAGCGCCCGCCGCTCTACAAGGTCATGCTGCTGAACGACGACTACACGCCGATGGAGTTCGTCGTGCACGTCCTCGAGAGGTTCTTCGGGATCAGCCACCAGCAGGCCGTCGACATCATGCTGACCGTCCACCGCAAGGGGCTCGCGGTGGTCGGCGTCTTCTCCTTCGAGATCGCCGAGACCAAGGTGACGCAGGTGATGGACTACGCGCGGCGGAATCAGCACCCGCTGCAATGCACGATGGAAAAGGAGTAGGGGGCTCCCGCCCCTGCCCATGCCGCACCAGGTCGACCGCCTGGCGCTCGCCTTCCAGTCGCGGGCGCTTCCGATCCCCGAGCGCGGGGACGTAATCGTATTGCGAGCGAGTCCGTCCGCATTCCTCGACATGGTGCCCGCCGGTCAGCTCTGCTGCGGCCAGAGCTTCCGGCCCGTCCACGACGCGCTCGCCGAGCGCGGCTACCCGGTTTCGCCTCGGCCCGACGTGCCGGCGGCGATGGTCGTCGTCAACCTGACCCGGAGCCGGGCGGAGAACCTCGGCAACATCGCCCGGGGTCTCGCGCTGCTCTCCGAGGGCGGGGTCCTGGTGGTCGCTGGCGCCAAGAGCGACGGCGTCGACAGCGTCGCGCGGCAGGTTGCGCGGCAGGTTGCGATCGAAGGCGCCTTCGTCAAGGCGCACGGCCGCGTCTTCTGGCTGACCCGGCCCGAGCGCCTCCCGCCGGCCATCGAGGGCTGGGCGCGCGCCGCCGAGCCTGCGAGGAATGCCGAGGGCTTCGTGACCGTCCCGGGCGTCTTCTCTCCCGAGCAGTCCGATCCCGGCAGTCGCCGGCTCGCCGCCGTTTTCCCCGGGCGCCTGAGCGGCCGCGTGGCCGACCTCGGCGCCGGCTGGGGGTGGCTCGCGCGCGCCGCCCTTGCGGCCGCGCCGGCGATAGCCGGTCTCGATCTCTATGAGGCTGAAGCGCTGGCGCTCGACGCGGCGCGGACGAACGTCGCCGACGAGCGCGCCCGCTTCCACTGGACCGACGTGACCGGACTCGGGGCCGGCATCCCGCCTTACGATGTCGTGATCACGAACCCGCCGTTCCACCAGGGCCGCGCCTCGGAACCCGATCTCGGCGCCGCCTTCATCGTCGCCGCCGGCCGCATCCTGAAGCCGAACGGCCGCCTGCTCATGGTCGCAAACCGCCAGCTTCCCTATGAGGCCACCGTCAAGGCGAGCTTCCGGCACTGGGAAAAGCTCGCCGAGGACGGCGCCTTCAAGGTGATCCAGGCCGAGCGCCCGCGCACGGCCTGAGGGCGGGCGCTTCGAGAAGCGCATTCGTTTACATCACCTGGTGGATGCGACGAGGCAGTCGGGGTGGGAGCTTTGGCGCATTGCTGGCCGAGGTTACAAATCATGCCTCTTGGTTACTCTGGCTCCGCCGTATCGGAACCTACCATTGATTACGCCCTGGTCACCTACGTCTCCGGCTACTGGCGGCTTCCGCTCAATGCTAAGCGCCCGCTCCAGCACTACCTGGAGCAAATGCCACTCTCGCTCGCAATGATCGCTGGTCAACCGCTCCGCTTCTTTTACGATGATACGGAAGTGCTGGAGGCCATCGCACCGATTTGCGCGGCGCTCGCAGTCAACCTGCGCGCCGAGCGTGTTCCGATCGACGCGCTGCCGGCGCTGGCGGATGCTGATGCCTTCCTCCATACCTGCCGTGCCATCACGCCGAGTACCGTTGGCGCGCACCACTCCGAGAAGGGCTACATCCACCACCATCGCGACTTCCTTGGCTCCGGCGACGCGACCTATCGTGACTTGCTCGCGATCTGGCTGAGCAAAATCGCACTGACGGCCCGGGTGGCGGCCGACGTCCACGACAGCGCAGCGTATGTCGCGTGGATGGACGTGTCGGTGGCGCGGTGCAATGGGGTCCGCAGCAACTGGGACTTCCCACGCCAGACCTTCGCACCTTCTGCGCTCAATCATTACGCCACCACGATGCGGTACCGCGGAGCCCGCCTGCCACTCAGCGCCTCGTTTATGGCTGCCGCGCCGGCAGTTTGGCCCGAAGTCGCCCGCGCGTTCGAAGCCCAGCTCCTCGCGTGCCGCACGGACGCCTATGCCCACGACGAGGAGACGGTGCTCGGCCTGGTGCACCGGCAACGACCCGAGCTGTTTCACACGCTGGGCCTCCCGAACAGGCTCCTCGAACCAGCCCCGCATCTCCACACCAGAGTCGTCAGGGCACTGAAGCGACGGCTCGCCGGAACGGCCGGCACCTTCGGAGGCAGCTCACGGCATGATGCTCCGTAGGCCGCTCGTCGGCAACACGCAGCAGCAACGGCAGGTGAGCTACGGCGCAACGTCAATGGCATCGACGCGCTTCCCTGCCCGCGCGGAAGTCCGGAGCGGTGTCGAGGCAGCGCGGCCGATCACGGGAGCGGGCTAGACGCGAAGGCATCCGGCCGGTCCGCACCCTTCCCGCGGCGAGGCGTTGCCGCCCGGCGGGCGGGCGGCTATGGATGTTCAGGAGGGCCCGCCATGACCGACCCCGTGGATCTCGCCGCCGCGCTTATCCGCTGCCGGTCGGTCACCCCCGAGGACGGCGGCGCCATCGACCTGATCGGGCGGATGCTGGCCGCCGCGGGCTTCCGCGTGCACCGGGTCGACCGCGGCGGCATCGCCAACCTCTATGCCCGCTGGGGCACCGCGGGGCCGGTCTTCGGCTTCAACGGCCACACCGACGTCGTGCCGACGGGCGACCCGGCGAAATGGAAGCACGACCCCTTCGCGGGCATTGTCGCCGATGGCCGCCTCTGGGGCCGCGGTGCTGCCGACATGAAGTCGGGGGTCGCGGCCTTCGCCGCCGCGGCGATCGACTTCGTCGCCGCGACCCCGCCCGCCGGCAGCATCGCGCTCGCGATCACCGGCGACGAGGAGGGCGCGAGCACCGACGGTACGGTCGCGATCCTCGACTGGATGCGCGAGCAGGGAGAGCGGCTCGACCATTGCCTGGTCGGCGAGCCGACCTGCCCCGAGCGCATGGGCGAGATGATCAAGATCGGCCGCCGCGGCGCCCTGACCGCGAAGCTCCACGCCTACGGCACGCAAGGCCACTCCGCCTATCCCGAGCGTGCCCGCAACCCGCTGCCGGCGCTCGTCCGCCTGCTCGACCGCCTCGCCTCGCGCCAACTCGACAAAGGGACGGCGCACTTCGACCCTTCGACGCTGGCGATCACCACGATCGACACCGACAACCCGGCGGCGAACGTGATCCCCGCCGAGGCCCGCGCGACCGTCAACATCCGCTTCAACGACGCCCACAGCAGCCAGACCCTTGCCGAGTGGATCGAGGAGGAGGCCGACAAGGCTGCGGCGGCGTTCAAGGTCGGCATCGCCGCCGAGTTCCGCGTCGCGGGCGAGAGCTTCCTGACCGCCCCCGGCCCCTTCAGCGCGCTCGTCGCCGGCGCCGTCGAGGCCGAGACCGGCGTCCGGCCTGCGCTCTCGACTTCGGGCGGGACCTCCGATGCCCGCTTCGTCAAGGACCATTGCCCGGTGATCGAGTTCGGCCTGGTCGGCGCCACCATGCACCAGACCGACGAGCACGTTGAGGTCGCCCACGTCCACCAGCTCAAGGCCGTCTATGCCCGCATCCTCGCGGACTATTTCGCTGCCGGCGGCCTCAGGGACGCAGGGTAGCGCAGGAAAGGACGGGGGAACGGCGATGACGGTACGGACGATTCACGACACCCTCGACGCCATGACCCTCGAGGAGCGCGTCTCGCTCCTCTCCGGTGAGGACATGTGGTCCCTGCCCGCCGTCATGCGCGTCGGCCTCGGCAAGCTCCGCGTCACCGACGGCCCGAACGGCGCCCGGGGCGGCGGCTCGCTCATCGGCGGCGTGAAGTCCGCCGCCTTCCCGGTCGGAATCGCGCTCGGCGCGACCTGGAATCCTGACCTCGTGCGCGAGATCGGGGCCGCCCTGGCCGAGGAGACCAGGTCCAAGGGCGCGCACGTCCTCCTCGGCCCGACGATCAACCTCCACCGCTCGGTTACGAACGGCCGCAACTTCGAGTGCTATTCCGAGGATCCCGCCCTAACCGCCGCCCTCGCCGTCGCCTACGTCACCGGCCTCCAGTCCGGCGGCATCGCCGCGACGCCGAAGCACTTCGTCGGTAACGAGAGCGAGATCCAGCGCACGACCATGAGCTCCGAGATCGACCCACGCAGCCTGCGCGAGCTCTACCTCGCGCCATTCGAGGCCGTGGTGAAGGCCGGGACATGGGCGATCATGACCTCCTACAACCGCCTCGACGGCACCTATACGTCCGAGCTCGCCTGGCTCCTGACCGACGTCTTGCGCACCGAATGGGGCTTCGACGGCGTCGCCATGTCGGACTGGTTCGGCGCGCACTCGACCGCCCCCACCGTCAATGCCGGCCTCGACCTCGAGATGCCCGGGCCGCCCCGCGACCGCGGCGCGAAGCTCGTCGCCGCCGTCGAGGCCGGCGAGGTCGACCCCGAGACCATCCGGACCCGCACCCGTAACGTCCTCCGGCTGATGGAGCGGACCCGCGCCCTCGCCGGCCCGTTGGAACGATCCGAGCGCGCCGACGACCGCCCCGAGGACCGCGCGCTGATCCGGCGCGCCGGCGCCGAGGGCATCGTGCTCCTGAAGAACGACGGCATCCTGCCGCTCGCCGAGCCCGGCCGCATCGCCGTCATCGGTCCGAACGCGAAGGTGGCGCAGATCATGGGCGGCGGCTCGGCACAGCTCAACCCGCACTACCGCGTCAGCCCGTGGGATGGCCTCGCTGCCGCCCTCGGCGGGGACCGCCTCGCCTTCGCCCAGGGCTGCACCAACCACCGCTGGGAGCCGCTGCTGACGGGGGAGATCACCGTCGAATTCTTCGATTCCCCCGACCTCTCCGGCCCCGTCGTCCACCGCCAGCCGATGGACGAGGCCCAGGCCTTCTGGTTCGGCGCCGTCGGCGGCGGCAAGGTCGACCCACACCGCTATTCCGCCCGCCTGACCTGCCGCTTCGACCCGCCCGAATCCGGCACGTACCGCGTCGGCGCCTTCGCCGCCGGCCTCGTGCGCGTGCTCATCGACGGCCGGCTCGTCACCGACGCCTGGACCGGCTGGCAGCCCGGCCGGACGTTCTTCGAGGAAGGCTGCGACGAAGTCGTCGGTACCGTCGACCTCGTTGCCGGCCAGCCGGTCGAGGTAGGCGTCGAGTTCGCCACACGTCCAGCGAAACTCATGGGCTTCGCCGCCTTCCGCGTCGGCATCGGCCTGCCGCTCGGCGACGCCGCCATCGCCGAGGCCGTCGAAACCGCCCGCGTCGCCGAGACGGCACTCGTCTTCGTCGGCCGCAACGGCGAGTGGGACACCGAGGGCAGCGACCTCGAGGACATCACGCTGCCTGGCCGCCAGGACGAGCTCGTCGCCGCAGTGGCCGCCGCCAACCCGCGAACCGTCGTCGTGCTGCAGACCGGCGGGCCGGTCGAGATGCCCTGGATCGACGCCGTCCCCGCGGTCCTCCAGGCCTGGTATCCGGGCCAGGAGGCCGGCAACGCCATCGCCGACGTCCTCCTCGGCGCCGCCGACCCCGGCGGCCGGCTGCCGCAGACCTTCCCGGTCCGCTGGGCCGACAACCCGACGGCCAGCCGCGACCCCGAGGTCTACCCGGGGCGCGACGGCCGCGTCCGCTACGCCGAGGGCCTCTTCATCGGCTATCGCCACTACGACCGCGCCGGCATCGCGCCGCTCTTCCCCTTCGGCTTCGGCCTCTCCTACACGACCTTCGCCCTCGACGCCTTCGGCGCCCGCCTCGAAGCCGACGGCGTCAGCGTCACCGCGACGGTCCGCAACACCGGCGACCGCCCGGGGTCGACCGTGCTGCAGATCTACGCCGGCGCTCCCGGCGCTTCCGTCCCGCGCCCGGCGAAGGAGCTCAAGGCCTTCGCCAAGCTCCACCTCACCGCCGGAGAGGCGAAGGAGGTCACCCTCTCCCTCACCGCCCGCGACTTCGCGTACTGGGACGAAGCGAAGCACGCCTGGGTGGTCGAACCCGGCCGGTTCGACGTCCTCGCCGGCTTCTCCGCCGCCGACCTCCCCGGCCGCGCCAGCGTCACCGTCGAGACCGGCCAGCGCATCGCACCCTGACGCCCTACCGCTTGCGCGCGGCCTCGTACCGGGCCCGGGTCTCGGCGTTCATCGGGTAGAGGCCGGGCAGCGGGACGCCGCGGGCCACCTCGGCCATGATCCAGGCCTCGGCACGCTCCTGCTCGGCCGCCTCGTCGGCGACCTCGGCGGCGAGCGCCTGCGGGATCACCACCGCGCCGTCGCCGTCGGCGACGACGAGGTCGTCCGGAAAGACCGCCACCCCGCCGCAGCCGACCGGCTGCTGCCAGCCGACGAAAGTCAGCCCGGCGACCGACGGCGGCGCCGCCGTCCCGCGGCACCAGACCGGCAGCCCGGTCGCGAGCACCCCCTCGAGGTCGCGGACCGGTCCGTCGCTGACCAGCCCAGCGACGCCCTGCATAGCCATCCGGGCGCAGAGGATGTCGCCGAAGATACCGGCGTCGGCCACGCCCGCCGCGTCGACCACGGCGACGCAGCCCCCGGGCATCGCCTCGATCGCCGCCCGGGTCGAGACCGGCGAGGCCCACGCCGCCGGCGTCGCGAGATCCTCGCGCGCCGGCACGAAGCGCAGCGTGAACGCCGGCCCCACGACGCGTCCCTGCGACGCCCGGACCGGCCGCGCGTGCCGCATCCAGACGGTGCGCAGCCCCCTCTTCAGCAGGACGGTGGTCAGGGTCGCCGTCGAGACACCGCGGAGCGCCAGCAGCGTATCGGCCGAAATCGGCTCGGTCATCGCCCCTCCCGAGTCGGAACGCGTTCCTGTCGAGCCATCCTATCCCCGAGCGCGGACAAGGGCGATGCGCCTTTGCACCGTAACCGGCACATCAGGAAACGCACCCGAACGCGCGGTGGGTGGGGGGCATAGCACCGCAGTTTATTGTGCGGACGGGCCGGAAATGCTTGCCTTTCGTCCTCCCTCAACCGCTTGCCTCAAGTCAACCGAACAGGAACGACCGCTCATGATCCCCGTCGAGCTGATACATCCGATGATCATCCACTTCCCGATCGTCTTCATCATCTGCCTGGCCGCCTTCGACGTGATCGCCACGGCCCGCGGGCACAGCGTGACTGGCCGCAACACGGCGGGCGACATCTCCACCGCCCTCATGGTGCTTGCCGCGCTCTCCGCGGTCGCGGCGATGATGTTCGGCGATCTCGCGCTGTCCTATGCCGAGTCCAAGGGGTTCTCGAGCAACGTCGCCGAAATCCACGAAGGCCTGGGAGGTGCCGTCGCGTCCACCTTCGCGATCTGGGCGGCGGTCCGGACCTTCCTCTGGTGGCGCGACACGCGGGTCTCGGGCGCGACCGCCTATGCGGTGGCGTTCGTCGCGGTCGTGGGCGCCGGACTGGCGATCACCACCGCCTATTTCGGCGGCAAACTCGTCTACGATCTCGGCGTCAACGTCGCCAGTGCCGCACCGGTCGCCGAGCCTGCCTCGGAGTGACGGTTTGCGGGGAGCTCAGCCGGCGACGTTGAACAGGAAGTGCATCACGTCGCCGTCGTGCACGCGGTAGGTCTTGCCCTCCGACCGCATCCGCCCAGCCTCGCGCGCCCCGGCCTCGCCGCCGAGCCGGATGTAGTCGTCATACCCGATCGTCTCGGCACGGATGAAGCCGCGCTCGAAGTCGCCGTGGATGACCCCCGCAGCCTCGGGCGCGCTGGCGCCGTCGGGGATCGTCCAGGCCCGCGCCTCCTTCGGCCCCGCCGTGAAATAGGTTGCGAGCCCGAGCAGTCGGTAGCCCTCGTGGATCAGCCGGTCGAGCCCCGCCTCGTGCAGCCCCATCGCCTCCAGGAACTCCGCCCGCTCGGCGTCGTCGAGCTGGGCGATCTCCTCCTCGATCGCCGCCGAGATGACCACGCACCCGGCCCCCTCGGAAGCTGCGAGCTGGGCGACCGCGTCGGACGCGGCGTTGCCGGTCGCGGCGGCGGCCTCCTCGACATTGCAGACGTAGAGCACGGGCTTCGCCGTCAGGAGCTGCAGGAGCCGCCAGGCCCGCCCGTCCTCCTCGGGCACCGCGACCGTGCGCGCCGGCCTGCCTGCTTCCAGCGCCTCCTTAGCGGCCTCGAGCAGCCGCGCCTGCACCGCGGCCTCCTTGTCGCCGCCCTTGAGCTTGCGCGCGAGCCCCGCGAGCCGCTTCTCGACGCTCTCGAGGTCGGCGAGCATCAGCTCGGTCTCGACGGTGTCGGCGTCGGCCACCGGGTCGACCCGGCCCTCGACGTGCGTCACGTCGGGGTCCTCGAAGCAGCGCAGCACGTGCGCGACGGCATCGCACTCGCGGATGTTGGCGAGGAACTGGTTCCCGAGCCCCTCCCCCTTCGAAGCACCCCGCACCAACCCGGCGATGTCGACGAAGGTTATCCGCGCCGGGATCACCCTGGCCGACTTCGCGATCCCCGCCAGCCGGTCGAGCCGCGGATCCGGCACGTTCACCTCGCCGACGTTCGGCTCGATGGTGCAGAAGGGAAAATTCGCCGCCTGCGCCGCCGCCGTGCGCGTCAGCGCGTTGAACAGCGTCGATTTCCCGACGTTGGGCAGCCCCACGATCCCGATCTTCAGCGCCATCTCCGCCTCCCTCGCGCCGCCCCTTACGGCGCCGCGCGGTACCGGGTCAACCCGCCGGGTCCGTCAGCCGGGTCTCGACCAGATCGATGTCGCGCGACAGCCGGCGAGCGATGTCGTGCGGCAGCGCGCCGCTTCGGTCGAGCCGCAGGAGGGTCTGCCGCTCGGCGCGCAGGCCGACGAGGCGCAGCTCGCGCTCGACCCGCCCCCGCGCCTTGTCCCGATCGGCATCGGCGCCGGTCCGGCCGCTCTGCTCGAGCTGCCGGCGATAGAGCGCCATGATCCGCGCGCCGGCATCGGCGTAGAGGTCGGCGTCCCCTCGCCCCTCGGCCAGCCGATGCTGCGCCCGCTCGACCGCCTGGATCGCGGCCTCGGCGGCGGCGACCCGCGCCTGGTCCTCCTCCTTGTCGTGCGACGGCTCCGGCGGCAGCTCGAGCCCGCGCAGCAGGAACGGCAACCCGACGCTGGCCGCTACCAGCGACACGACGATCGCGCCTGCCGCGAGCAGGATCGCGAGGTCCCGGGCCGGGAACGGCGTGCCGTCGGCGAGGGTGAACGGCAGCGTCAGCACGCCGGCCAGCGTCACCGCGCCGCGGACGCCGGCGAGCGTCGTGGCGGCGATCAGCTGCCAGCTCGCCCGGCCCACCGCGGCCCCGCGCCGCCGCGCCCGCGCCAGCGACAGCCGCAGCGACACCCACACCCAGACGCAGCGCAGCGCCATGAGCACGCCGCTGATCGCCAGCACGTAGGCGATCAGCCAGAGCGGTGCCGCGTGTCCCGTCAGCCCGACCACCTCGGCCGAGTGCTGCCACAGGGCCGGCAGCTGCTCGCCGAGCAGCACGAAGACGAGCCCGGTCAGCGCGAACTGGATCGCGTCCCAGACCGCACTCCGCCGCACGCGCGTCACCGCGAGCGCGCGGCCGAACTGCTCGATGAAGCTCATGGCGATGCCGGCCGCAACGGCGGCCAGGATGCCCGAGCAGCCGAGTTCCTCGGCCAGCATGTAGGCGGCGAAGGGGATCAGGACGCTTATCAGGATCTCGGTGCCGGTTTCCTCGCCGAACCTCTGCGAAACCCACGTCTTGGCGATGGTGATCGCCCAGGTGACGCCGACGCCGATCGCGACCCCGCCGATCGCGAGCCAGAGGAAGCTCGCGAAGGCCACCGCCGGCGAGAAGCTCCCGGTCAGCGCCGCCGCCACCGCGAAGCGCAGGCAGGTCAGGCCCGAGGCGTCGTTCAGGAGCGACTCGCCCTCGAGGATGTGCATCAGCCGGTTCGGCACCGGCACGCGCTCGGCGATCCCCGAGACCGCGACGGGATCGGTCGGCGAAAGCACCGCCGCGAGCGCAAAGGCCACCGCGAGCGGCATCGCCGGGATCAGCCAGTGCGCGAAGAACCCGACCCCGAGCACGGTGAAGACCACGAGCCCGAGCGCCAGCTGCAGCACGGTCCGCCGGTCGCGGTAGAGCGCGCCCTTCGGGATGCGCCAGCCGTCGAGGAAAAGGAGCGGTGGCAGGAAAAGAAGAAAGAAGATGTCGGGCTCGAGCCGCACCGCCAGCCCGCCGCCGAAGGCCGCGATCAGCACCCCGAGCGCGATCTGGATGAGCGGGCGCGGCACCGGCAGCGGCGCCATGCGCGTGAGGGCGCCGCTCACCACGACGGCGAGCAGCATGGCGAGGACCGTGACGACCTCGCTCACGCCGCCGCCAGGTGCCCGGCGACGACGAGCCCCGCCGCCGCGAGCAGCACGAACCCGACCGGCGCCCCGAGCGCCCGCCCCCGCGGCAGGTTCTTCTCCGCGGCCATCACCAGCCCCAGCGCCAGCATCCACCCGACGTTCCCGGTGCCGACCGCGAACATAACCAGCATCAGCGCCCAGCAGCAGCCGACGCAGAAGGCGCCGTGCGCCAGCCCGAGGCCCGCCGCCTCCACCAGTGGCCGCCGTCCCCGCCAGTGCCCCATGACCAGCGCCAGCGGGCTGCGGCACCGGTCGAGGCACCGCCGCTTCAGTCCCGAGAACTGGAACGCCCCGGCCGCGGCCAGGATCGCCGCCGCCACCAGCCACCCGTTGAACGCCAGCCACCCCGACGCCCGCGCCGCCGCCACGATTCCCGCGTCGGCCAGGTGCGCGGCGACCCCGAACCCCGCCCAGGCCGCCAGGTAGCCGCCCGCGGCCGCCGCCACCAGCGGCCATGCCGCATGCCGCCGCCCGCCCACCCGCGCCAGCAGCCACAGCACCGGCAGCGCAGTCGGCAGCATCATCGCCCCGAGCATCAGCGCCCAGCCGGCGACATAGAGCCCCGCCTCGCCCGGCGGCCCGCACAGCGCCCCGAGCAGGCTCGCGGGCGCCAGCCCGCCGTGCTCGAGATAGCGCGCCCACGGGCTCGCCGCCCAGAGCCCGAGCGCCACCCATGCCAGCGCCGCCAGCGCCAGCCCGCCCGCATAGAACGCCCGCCGCTGAACGGCGGCCGCGGTCACGCCTGGAACCGGAAGCTGCCCTGGATGGCGTTCTTGCCGTGCAGCTCGAGGTCGAGCCCGAGCGCCGGGTGCCGCAACCGGAACCGCTCGGCCTTCGCCACATAGGCCGGCGACCCCGGGATGGTCGAGAAGGCGCTGTTGTTCAGCGTCGTCACGTTGCCGTCCCCGCCGCGATAGGGCGCCATCACCGCCTCGCTGATCCCCGCGATCGCGAACCGCCCCTGCCCCTCGTGCAGGTCGAAGACGACCTCGGCCCGCTGCGGCGGCAGGTCGTCGCCGACCAGCGCCGCGAGGTCGGCGAGCGGCCCGCCGAGCCGCCCGGTCATCGCCTCGACCAGCACCTCCGCCTGCCCCTCGCTCGCCGCCAGGTCGATATAGAGCTGCCGCCGCCAGCCGCCCGCGAACACGTTCCCCGGGATCTTGACCACCGAGGCCATCACCACCCCGCCGACGTCGAGCCCCCCGATCGCCCCCGAGGTGATCCGGTAGGCCAGCGCCGAGTCGCAATGCCCGCGGTCCGGATCCTCGCCGATCCAGCACGGGCAGAGCACGTCGCAGTTGCAGACCTCGAGCAGGTCGCCTTCCAGCCGGTACCCCATCGCTCCCTCCCCGTTTTCGGGCGCGAGGCTAGCCAGCATCGGCCCACCGCGCCACTTGATTCCGCCGCCCGCCTGCCCCAGACAGGCCCGCGCACGGCCGGGGGGAAGAATGACACGCATCGAGCAACGGTTCGCGGCCCTCGCCGCCGAGAGCCGCAAGGCCTTCGTCGCCTTCGTGATGGCCGGCGACCCCGACCACGACCGCTCGCTCGCCATCCTGAAGGGCCTGCCCGCCGCCGGCGTCGACATCGTCGAGCTCGGCATGCCCTTCACCGACCCGATGGCCGACGGCCCCGCGGTCCAGCGCGCCGGCCAGCGCGCGCTCGACGCCGGCCAGACCATGGACCGGACCCTCGCCATGGTCAGCGCCTTCCGCGAGACCGACACCGCGACCCCCGTCGTCCTCATGGGCTACTACAACCCGATCTATTCCCGCGGCGTCCCGCGCTTCCTCGCCGACGCCAGGGCCGCCGGCGTCGACGGCCTGATCATCGTCGACCTCCCCCCCGAGGAGGACGAGGAGCTCTGCCTCCCCGCCCGGGCGGCCGGCCTCGACTTCATCCGCCTCGCGACGCCGACGACCGACGACCGCCGGCTGCCGCGCGTCCTCACCAACACCTCGGGCTTCGTCTACTACGTCTCGATCACCGGCATCACCGGCGCCGCCGAGGCCAACGCCGCCGCCGTCGCCCCCGACGTCGCCCGCATCAAGGCCCACACCCCCCTCCCCGTCTGCGTCGGCTTCGGCATCAAGACCCCCGCATCCGCCGCCGCCCTCGCGCGCGTCGCCGACGGCGCCGTCGTCGGCTCGGCCATCGTCGACCGCATCGGCGCCGGCGACCCGCCCGACGCCGTCCTCGCCTTCGTCCGCTCGCTCGCCGACGCCGCCCACGCCTGACGGCCCGCCGATCGCGACGATCGACCCCCTGGTCCTGCCACGCCCAGGGCTTCGGCCTCCTCGCCGCCGTCTCCGCCGAGTACGGCTGGAATCTCCCGATGGACCGCATCGCCCGCGTCTGGCGCAGGCTGCATCATCCGCTCGGCGACGCTCGACGACATGGCCCAGGCCCTCGCCGGCCACGCCGACCTGAACCTCATGTTCGCCCCGAGCTTCGCCGACCGCCTCAAGGCCACCCACCCCGGCCTCCGCCGCACCGTCGCCGCCGCCGCCCTGCACGGCATCCCGACCCCGGCCCTCTCGGCCGCCCTCGGCTACTTCGACGAGATGCGCACCCCCCGCACCACCGCCAACCTGATCCAGGCCCAGCGCGACTTCTTCGGCGCCCACGGCTTCGAACGCGTGGACGAGCCGGGCGCCCACCACGGGCCGTGGGGGACGCACGAGAAGGCCGCCGAGCCGGCGGGGGCTGGGCGGTAGGGCTTGTGCCAGTAGAACTGGTCCGCTCTCGACGGCTCCTTGACATCGCGTGCCGAGCGCGGCACGCAGGGCACACCAGCGAGGGCAGGGAGTATGGATCAGGCCGCGCTAGCACAGCTGATAATGGGCGCTCTGCACGATCTCTATGATCAGGAGGGAGACATTATCCAGCAGGACGTGGGCGAGCGCACGATCTGCGGGAGCCTAGCTTGCCTTCTACGCGCAGCCTTTCCAGAGCATAGGGTTCATGTCGAATACAATCGGCGGTGGGAGGGCATCGAACCCAAGGAGCTGGAGTTGCCGGACGCCAACGGCGATCTGACGGACAACGCGTCTTTCCGATTCACCACCCGTAATCGAGCAAGCCTGTTATCGTATGAACACCAGCCGCTATGGCGACGATCAATTGCAAGCTGAACTTGATCTGCGCTATCACCACGGGCTTTTTTTTGCGCTTCCCCTGGCATGGACATTTGAGGTTGTAGCAAACTGGTATCAGCGACCGTAATTTTGCTAAGCTTGTCCGTCCTTGGCTCGGCCACATGAGCCCAAATTCACAGTTATTAGTCGCGATGGACAGAGGAAGCGGGCACCAGCTACACACGAAAGCCTTACGTTTCCACACCAACGATCCGCGCTCCACATACCCGTACGAGATTACTCCCGTAGTCGGTTAGCGCGTAAACAACAGGCCGATAACTACTGCCAATATCAATTAAGCCCTTATCCTCGTAAGTGCCGTGCTGCCCAGAGGCGACAGCGATGTGAACCAGAATATCGTCAATCAACCGTTCAAAGTCGGCGGCCTTAACCATGTACAGATCGTTTCTCGGCCGAGAGACTTCCATGATCTCAATGGACTCAAGAACGTCCGCCGCATTTGCGACCTCGACTTCGGTGAAGGTTGCTGATCGAGATTGTCTTTAGAGTGTCGCCGCAAGTATCTGAAAATTTTACAACAATTCCGAGCTTCTAATCAGTTTCGCGGACCGTCAGCTTAGATAGAGCTTGCAGAACATTCACTCCCGTCTCCCATCCATCTGCATAGAGGGCGGAAAATGCGAGCTGCGGCCTCGAACCGTGTCAATTGTTCAGAATTGGCAATTCACCATTCTGCAGCTTGAGCAGTTTACGACGATCCAATAAAGAGGCCCAAATTCTTTCGACGGCTGAAGTATGTCTGCCTTTGACGCACCATTAAAGATCTCGACAAGATCCCGGAAACTCTAGCATTCTAGATCACTATATGCTTGGCATAACTTCAGCAAATCAACTTCGTCGCCGCCAATTGAGGTCTCGCGAGGGAGACCACGAAGATGTCACCGATGGATACTGCGCTTGTACCAGCAGCCGACGATCTGTGGCCATACGGCGTACCATCTGCAGATCAAAACCTTTTTCGTCGGTGCCAGCGGTCGGACACTAAATGGATCTTCCGATCGCGTGCCGCTATCAGGTTTTTCTAACAAGAAACGATCATACCGGGCTCAACATGACTGCCAGAGTGCGCCGCTGTTACGGCCATTACGCCCGCTTCGCCCATGCGAGCTGGAGGTCTAATTAGCCTCGAAGTGCGCTCTGGTTGCTGTCAGGGCTCGGTCGCCGTACCTACGTTGCAAAGCGCCCGACGTCCACTTGCCCTGGCTGCGGATGAAGCGCGCGACTCTCAGGTGGCGATCGTTAAAACACCCCCTACCCCCGCCCCAATGATCGCGACGATCGACCACCTGGTCCTGACCGTCGCCTCCGTCGACGCCACCTGCGCCTTCTACGAGCGGGCCCTCGGCATGCGCCGGATCGACACCCCCGGCCGCCCGACCGCCCTCGCCTTCGGCGGCCACAAGATCAACCTCCACCAGGCGGACCGCACCTTCGAGCCCAAGGCCGCGCACCCCGCCCCCGGCACCGGCGACTTCTGCCTCGTCGCCGCCGTCCCCCTCGCCGAGGTCGAGCGCCGCCTCGCCGAGGCCGGCGTCGCGGTCGAGCTCGGCCCCGTCCCGCGCGACGGCGCCCGCGGACGCATGACCTCGCTCTACTTCCGCGACCCCGACGGCAACCTCGTCGAGGTCGCCGAGTACCCTGGGCGCCCGTTCCGGAGTCGCGCCGTCGCGGGGCATCAGTTAAAATCCTATGGCCGCAGGGCTTTCTGGCGCATGCGTTTGCAGTGTACGGATTCATCGGATCTCCGCGTTAACGCCGATCACGCGAAATCCGGCGCTTTCGCCCGCGGCGGGCAAAACCCCTTTCCAACCCCCGCCGGATCGTCTAAGGACGCGGCCTCGCGGGACCTCGCACCCTTGGAGGGAGGCCCGTCAACTCATGGAGAAGCCAATGGCTGAGACACCCGTTCTCGAGGCCGTGGCGCGCACCGGGACCGGCAAGGGGGCCGCCCGGCAAGCTCGTCGCGAGGGGTTCGTCCCCGGCGTGATCTACGGCGGCGGCGTCGACCCGCAGCCGATCAGCGTCAAATTCAACACGCTTTTCAAGCAGTTGAAGCAGGGCCGCTTCCTGTCGACGCTGATCAACGTCAAGGTCGACGGCCAGGACAACACCGTCATCTGCCGCGCCGTCCAGCGCGACGTGGTGAAGGATCTGCCGACCCACGTCGACTTCCTGCGGCTGACCGACCGCACCCGCATCGCGCTGCACATCCCGCTCGAGTTCATCAACCGCGACAAGTCCCGGGCCTGAAGCGCGGCGGCACGCTGACCGAAATCCGCCACGACCTCGAGCTCTACGTCACCGCCGGCAACATCCCCGACAAGGTCACGATCGACCTCAGCGGCACCGACATCAACGACACCATCCACATCAGCCAGGTCCAACTCCCCGCCGGCGCGTCGCCGGTGATCACCGACCGCGACTTCGCGATCGTCACCATCCAGGCGCCGTCGGCCTCCGCTCCGAGGAAGGCGAGACCGGGGACGCCAGTGACCTCGACGCTTCATGCTGATCCCGGCGCGCCGCACCCCGCGGCGCGCCGCTTCGTTTCGGACCCCGCGATGCAGCTTTTCGTAGGCCTCGGCAATCCGGGCGGCGAGTACGCCCGCAACCGCCACAACATCGGCTTCATGGCGCTCGACGCCATCGCCCTCGCCCACGGCTTCGCGCCTTGGCGGTCGAAGTTCCACGGCCAGGTGGCCGAGGGGCGCCTCGGCACCGAGAAGGTGCTGCTGCTGAAGCCCGGCACCTACATGAACCTCTCGGGCGACGCGGTGCAGACTGCGCTCGCCTTCTACAAGCTGGCACCCGCCGACGTCACCGTCCTCCACGACGAGCTCGACCTCGCCGCCGGCAAGGTCCGCGTCAAGCGCGGCGGCGGCACCGCCGGCCACAACGGCATCCGCTCGATCGACGCCCACATCGGCCCCGACTTCACGCGCGTCCGCCTCGGCATCGGGCATCCCGGCGACAAGCGGCTGGTTACGAACCACGTCCTCGGCGACTTCCACAAATCCGACGCCGAATGGCTCGATCCGTTGCTGGAAGGCATCGCCGAAGGCGCCCCGGCGCTCGCCGCCGGCGAGACCGCCCGCTTCGTCGAGGCCGTCGCCAGGCGCACGGCGCCCTCGAGACCCGCCGATCCCTCGCCGAAGCCGCAGCCCGCCGCTACGGCGGCCGAGGACAGCCCCAGCCCGCTGCAGAAGCTCGCAGACCGTTTCCGATGACCCCGGACGCGGGCCGGCGGCACCTTCGGAGGCCGCATCTCTGGGACGCCGGCTGACACGGCGCGACCGAGGCGGGACCCGAACCCATTGGCCGCGCCAGCCGCCACGGCACCCGGGGTCAGCTGGACCGGCTGGCCCCGAGGCGACGCACCGGTCCGGCCACGCTCAGATATGGACGATGGTCTCGCCCTCGGCGAGGGCCGGCGCCGACGCCTTGATGTGCGCCGCGTTTTGCGCGATCCACTCCCGCGCCACCCGCACGCTCTCGTCGGTCCCCGCCTTGTCGCGGCAGACAGTCACGCTCACGCCGCCGTTGTCGGTCCAGAACAGCGTGTAGGATTCAAGCCCGTCGACCCCGCGCAGCAAGGCCTCGACGTCGGCCCTGCGCTCGTTCAGAAGGTCGAACAGCTCCTTCGCGCCCGGACCGGCATAGAATCGTGATACCACGTGCATGTGCACCCTCCCCCCTTCGCCGAGTTTCGTATCGCCCGGCAGAACGCCATCACCACAGATGACTCCCCTGCGGCGGCGCCCAGCATAGAGCAATTCGATGCCGGGTGGATCGCGAGAAGTTCCCCTGGTACCGACCTTCGGATATCGGCTTGAGCGGTCTCGTCGCATCTGGTGTCGAGGTACGATCGACCCAGAAAGAATCGGACCGGCTCCGCGTTGCGCGCCGTCGACCCACGGCACTTGATCGTCGCCTAGCCACCGCGATGTCGGAGGATTGGATTTGCGCCCGGTTGGGGCGACTTGTCCGGCGGAATTCTTTCCCCTTCGCCGAACTTCGGAGATAGGCGTGCGTTAGTGGCTGACTAGGCCAGCCGCGGAGGCATGCCATGAATGCGAATGTCGAGATGCCGTCCAGGGATGACGTCGCCCGCGTCGCCCACGCGATCTGGGAGGCGGAGGGCAGGCCCGAGGGATGTGACCACGAGCATTGGACGCGCGCCAAGCAGCTGTTGCTGGAAGGCCGAGCCGAGATCGAATATCCCGAATCAGCCGCCTCGGAGCAGACACAGGGTGGCGAGGACGCTTCGTCGCTTCGCAAGCCGGCGCTATGAGCGTCACCCCTCGATCCCGGTCGAGGGGCAGCAGAGAGGCCGGACGAGGTGGTTCTCGACAGCTACCGGAGCAAGCGAGATTTCGGCGCCACCGCCGAGCCGGCCGGAACCGACCGCCGCGGCCAAGGCGACGCTTTCGTGGTGCAGAAGCATGCGGCGCGACGACTTCACTACGACCTCCGCCTCGAAATCGGCGACGTACTTGCCAGTTGGGCGGTGACACGCGGACCGAGCCTCGTTCCGGGAGACAAGCGGCTCGCAGTCAGGGTCGAGGACCATCCACTCGACTACGCCGACTTCGAGGGCGCGATCCCGCAAGGCCAGTACGGTGGCGGCGAAGTGATCGTTTGGGACCGCGGCCGCTGGGAGCCCGAGGGCGACCCGATGAAGGGGCTCGCGAAGGGGCGGCTCGACTTCACCCTCAAAGGTGCCAAGCTCAAGGGCCGCTGGCACCTCGTCCGCATGGGCGTCCGGCGCGGGGAGAAGCGCGAGAATTGGCTGCTGATCAAGGGGAGCGACGAGGCGGCCCGAACGCCCGAGGATCCGGACATCCTGGCGGAAGCTCCCGAGTCGGTGCTGTCCGGCCGCACCGTCGAGGACATCGCCGCCGGCCGGTCTGATTCCCGGCCCCGAGCGGGAAATCGGCGCGCCGCCCAACCCGTCGATCCCTTCCCCGGCTTCGTCGTGCCGGCGCTCGCGACGCTGCGCGCACACCCGCCGCGCGGCGATGAATGGGCGCACGAGATCAAGCTCGACGGTTACAGGCTGCAGGCGCAGGTCCGACGCGGCAAGGCGAAGCTGCTGACCCGCGGCGGCCAGGACTGGACGGACCGGTTCGGCGACGCCGTGACCGGTGCGCTGGTAGCGCTGCCCTGCCGCACCGCCATCCTGGACGGCGAGCTTGTGGTCGAGAACGACGCCGGTGCCTCAGACTTCCCGGCGCTGCAGGCCGATCTCTCGGCGGGGCGCACGGACCGGTTCTGCTACTACGTCTTCGACCTCCTCTATCTCGACCGCGAGGATCTGCGGAGCGAGCCGCTGGATGCGCGGAGGGATCGGCTCGAGACCCTGCTGCAGGGCGCTCCGGAGCCGCTCCGCCTCAGCAAGTCCTTCGACGAGGATGGCGAGATCATCCTGCACCACGCCTGCCGCCTCAGTCTCGAAGGCCTGGTGTCGAAGAGGCGCGACGGCCCCTACCCGTCCGGACGCACCCGATCCTGGATCAAGTCGAAATGCTCCGACCGCCAGGAGTTCGTCATCGCCGGCTACGTCCCTTCCACCGTCTCAGAGGATCTCGTCGGCGCGCTGGTGCTCGGCTATTATCGCGACGGCAAGCTCTACCATGCCGGCCGCGTCGGCACCGGCTTCAGGCGTGCAGCCGCTCGCGACCTTCTCGCCCGGCTCGCGCCGCTCGCGCGCAAGACCCCGCCCTTCGTCGACAAGCCCACGGCCGACGCCGCTCGGGGTGTCACCTGGGTCAGGCCCGCCCTCGTCGCCGAGGTGGAGTTCCGCGCCTGGACCGCCGACGGGATCCTGCGCCATGCCGCTTTCCGCGGGCTGCGCGAGGACAAGCCCGCGCGCGAGGTCGTCCGCGAGTCTCCGCCCGAGCCGGCTCCGCCGCCGAAGCCGGCGATCCGGCTGACGCACCCGGAGCGGATCTACTGGCCCGATGCCGGCGTCTCCAAGCAGGGGCTCGCCGACTATTACGCCGAGGTCTGGCCACGGATGGCGCCGCTGATCGTCAACCGGCCGCTGGCCCTCCTGCGCTGTCCCGGCGGGGCCGAAGGCCAGTGCTTCTTCCAGAAGCACGCCTGGAAGGGGCTC
Organism: Amaricoccus sp.; assembly: GCA_046348915.1. Classification (GTDB taxonomy): domain Bacteria; phylum Pseudomonadota; class Alphaproteobacteria; order Rhodobacterales; family Rhodobacteraceae; genus Amaricoccus. Next base: position 16,104 of record JAXMDH010000026.1, on the reverse strand, counting down.
GCGCGCGAGGTCCTGACCTTCCGCGATCCGCTCGACGATGATGACGACCCTCTCGTCGCGATCGATGGCCTCCCGGGCCTGATCGGGCTCGTCCAGGGCGCTGCGCTCGAAATCCACGGCTGGCAGTCGACCCTCGACGACCTCGAGCACCCCGACCAGATCGTCATGGACCTCGACCCCGGTGAGGGCGTGCCCTGGCCGGCCGTCCTCGACGCCGCCCGCGAGGTCCGCGACCGCTTCGCCGACGCCGGGCTGGCGAGCTTCGTCAAGACCTCCGGCGGCAAGGGCCTGCACGTCGTCGCTCCGCTGAAGCCCGCGGCTGACGGCGGCTGGGAGGAGGTCAAGGCCTTTGCGGCCGGCATGGCGCGAGCCATGGCCGACGCCGACCCCGACCGCTACGTCGCAACCATCGCCAAGGCCAAGCGCATCGGCCGAATCCTGCTCGACTTCCTTCGCAACGGTCGCAACAACACCGCGGTCGTCGCCTACGGGACCCGCGCCCGCCCCGGCGCGCCGGTCTCGATGCCGCTCGCATGGGACGAGCTCGGCCCGGCCATCGGCCCGGCCCATTTCACCGTCGCCAACGCGCCTGCCAGAGTATCCGACGGCGCTGATCCCTGGGCCGACTTCCGCGCCTCGGCGCGTCCCCTGCCGCGGTCATGAGGCCGCGGCGCGCGAGAGAGTCAAGGTGCGGACAAAACGCAAGAGGCTGAAAAAGAACGACTTTGTCTCGCGGCATTAAGCGCTCGTGAACCCTTGGCCGGAGGTCCACGACCGAACCTGAGCCGAAGCCACCACGCGAGACGATCGCGACCTCCGGATGCCGGCGCGGACGAGCTTGCCAGGCAGACGATTGGCGCACCCGAAGCGCTGTTGCAATCCCGGGGCGCCGCGGGCATGGCTCGCGCGACAGCGGGGAGAGAGCGTGGCACGCAAGCCGGCGTGGGCGATAGAGCGCGAGCGCGAGCGGAGGGAGGGGCCGGCGACGGTCTGGCTCTTCGGGATCCACGCCGTGCGCGACGCGCTTCTGAACCCCGCACGCGTTCGTCGCCGGCTCGTTCTGACGCCCAACGCCGCTGAGCGGCTCGCCGACGCCGTCGCCGCCTCGGCGATGATCCCCGAGGTCTCCGATCCCCGGCGGTTCGCGGCGCCCCTTGATCCGCAGTCCGTGCACCAGGGTGCCGCGCTCGAGGCAGATCCGCTCGACTGGGGCTCGCTCTCCGAGGTCTGTGCGCCCCGCGGCGGCGCGCCGCTCGTCCTCCTGCTCGATCGCGTCACCGACCCACACAACGCCGGTGCCATCCTTCGCTCGGCCGAGGTCTTCGGCGCCCGGGCGGTCGTCGCCCCCCGCCGGCACGCGGCGCCTGAGACGGGCGCGTTGGCCAAGTCCGCCTCGGGGGCGCTGGAGCGGCAGCCGTACCTGCGGGTGCCGAACCTCGCCAGCGCGATCGGGGCGTTGCGCGAGATGGGATATGCCGTTGTCGGCCTCGACGGGGAAGCACCGCTCGAGCTCGCTCCGGCGCTCGGGGATCTCGGGAGCGTACCCCTTGCGCTCGCTCTCGGTGCCGAGGGGCCAGGGCTGCGGGAACTGACGGGCAAGCTCTGCGACCGGATGGCGCGGATTCCGGCAGCCGGAAGCTTCGGCTCGCTCAATGTATCAAATGCGGCGGCGGTCGCGCTCTATGCGGCCGCGATGTCACGCCGAGTGTGACATGTCGATCACGATTTCATCACCGGGCCTTCCCCAAGAAGGGGTGCGGACCCATATTGGTCGTGAAGCAGCCGGCGTGGAACCGCCCTGCTTCATCTCACTGTCCCTCGTTCCAACTCGGCGCCCGAACATGGTTCGGGCGCCTTTTTCATGGCCACGCGCGCGCCGTCACTTGATCTGCAGCGCGTCTCGTCATGCGGGGCCTGCGAAGGCAGATGGGGCGGTGCGCGGCCCCGGCAAGGGCCGCCCACCCGTCAGGACGATTTCGCCCTTTAACTCCCGAAAGCTGTGGCTATAATTCGCGGCCATGAGTGGAGAGGCACAGGGCATCGCGTTCGGGACGGTCGGCCGGCTGGCTGGCCTGCTGCTGCTTAGCCGCCTCTGAGCGTGCCCTGGTCCGGCGCACGCGCTCAGAGGTCGAGCCCGACGCGCCAGAGAAGCCTCCCAGTCCAAGGATCAGAGCCATGACCGACCCGAAGGCGCACTCCCGCGTCGTCATCTTCGACACAACCCTCCGCGACGGCGAGCAGTCGCCCGGCGCCACCATGACCCTCGAAGAGAAGCTGCAGATCGCGACGCTTCTCGACGAGATGGGCGTCGACATCATCGAGGCGGGGTTCCCGATCGCCTCGGACGGCGACTTCGAGGCCGTTACCCGCGTGGCGCAGGTGGCACAGACCGCGGTGATCTGCGGCCTCGCCCGCGCCAACTACAAGGACATCGACCGGTGCTGGGAAGCCGTCCGGCACGCCCGGCGGCCGCGGATCCATACCTTCATCGGCACCTCGCCGCTGCACCGGGCGATTCCGAACCTCGACATGGACCAGATGGCCGAGCGGATCCACGACACGGTGACGCATGCGCGCAACCTCTGCGACAACGTGCAGTGGTCGCCGATGGATGCGACGCGGACCGAGCACGACTACCTGTGCCGGACGGTCGAGATCGCGATCAAGGCCGGAGCGACGACGATCAACATCCCCGACACCGTCGGGTATACGGCGCCGCGGGAGAGCGCGGACCTGATCCGGATGCTGATCGAGCGGGTGCCGGGGGCGGATGAGGTCATCTTCGCGACCCATTGCCACAACGACCTCGGGATGGCGACGGCGAACAGCCTCGCGGCGGTCCAGGCGGGGGCGCGGCAGATCGAGTGCACCATCAACGGGCTCGGCGAGCGGGCGGGGAACACCGCGCTCGAGGAGGTGGTGATGGCGATGAAGGTCCGGCACGACATCATGCCGTACACGACCGGGGTCGACACGACGAAGATCATGCAGGCGTCGCGGCTGGTCGCGACGGTCTCCGGCTTTCCGGTCCAGTTCAACAAGGCGATCGTCGGCAAGAACGCCTTCGCGCACGAGAGCGGCATCCATCAGGACGGGATGCTGAAGAACGCCCAGACCTTCGAGATCATGCGGCCGGAGGACGTGGGGCTCAACGCGACGTCGCTTGTCATGGGCAAGCATTCGGGGCGGGCGGCGTTGCGCGCGAAGCTGCGCGAGCTCGGGTACGACGTGGGCGACAATCAGCTCAACGACGTCTTCGTGCGGTTCAAGGAGCTCGCCGACCGCAAGAAGGAGGTCTACGACGACGACCTCGTCGCGCTGATGCAGGACACCGGGACGAATGCCGCCAACGACCGGATCCAGGTGAAGTCGCTGAGGGTGGTCTGCGGGACCGACCGGCCGCAGACGGCCGACCTCGTCCTCACGATCGATGGCGTCGAACATTCGACGCTTGCGAAGGGCGACGGGCCGGTCGATGCGGCCTTCAACGCGATCCGGGCGCTCGTCCCGCATACCGCGCGGCTGCAGCTCTACCAGGTTCATGCCGTCACCGAGGGGACGGACGCGCAGGCGACGGTCAGCGTGCGGCTCGAAGAGGACGGCAAGATCGCGACCGGGCAGTCGGCCGACACCGACACGATCGTCGCCTCGACCCGGGCCTACGTGAACGCAGTCAACAAGCTCCTGGTCCGGCGGCTGAAGACGGCACCCGAGGCGCAGACGGCCTGACGGGGGAGCGCCGGCCTCGCGGGGCGCGAGGCCCCCGCTCGGCCGGCGCTTGGCGGTCGGCCGAATTGGGGGCTTCCCTCGGGGTGCGAGGCGCCGGCAGCGGAGGTGCGGAAAGGGGCCGCGCACGAGATCCAATCCGTTGAAAACGAAGGACAAAGTCTTTGGCCAGTAACCGCACATAAAGGATTGGCGGCGCCCGTCGGTCGTGTCTCGGGGCGTGGTGCGGCCGTCGGTCACGCCCTTCCTTCCGGGGTATCGAGAGCCTGGCCGCGCGGCGGCGTTTTAAGCGCCGTTCGCCGCATGGGCGGCTCCGCCTTCCGGCCCGGCGTGGTCCCGATTGCCCTTCCTTCCCGGCGGCTCGCGTACGGCCCAAAGGCGGGCCCTCGCCGGCCCCCCTTTGATCTCCCCGGGCACTGCCCGATGAGGTAGGAAGAGAAAAGGAGAAGGTGGCCGTGCGGAGGGGACGCTGGTCCGGAGCCGTTCCTCGGGGCGAGGAGGACGACGGCGCCGCGGCGGTCAGCGTGATCGTGGGAATGGCTCCGCGCGCCGGGAGTTACGCCACGCGCAAGGGACACGACGCGGCCCCGCAATGGAGGATGCCGACATCCTGCGATTGCCGTGGATTTTCATCTTCTGATTGTGCTACGGTCCTAACTACTCCCCCAGGAGGCGCAGCGCGGGGACTTTACCGGAGGCACGATGGCGGAATATAACGGGCTTGCGACCGCGCAGAATCCTCTGAAAAACCACAAGACGAGCCGGGGCTGAAGGGCAGACATATGTTTGGCGCATTGAGCGGACTGTTTTCGTCCGACATGGCGATCGATCTCGGGACAGCCAATACCCTGATATATATCAAGGGGAAGGGGATCGTCCTCAACGAGCCTTCGGTAGTCGCCTACCACTTCAAGGAAGGCAAGAAGCGGGTGCTCGCGGTCGGCGAGGACGCCAAGCTCATGCTCGGACGCACCCCTGAGTCGATCCAGGCGATCCGGCCGCTGCGTGACGGGGTCATCGCCGACTTCGACGTCGCCGAGGAGATGATCAAGCATTTCATCCGCAAGGTACATCGGCGCGGCGGCTGGGCGAAGCCGAAGATCCTCGTCTGCGTGCCGCACGGGGCGACCCCGGTCGAGCGGCGGGCGATCCGCGAGAGCGTGCTTGCAGCGGGCGCCAGGAAGGCAGGGCTGATCTCCGAGCCGATCGCGGCGGCGATCGGAGCCGGGATGCCGATCGCCGACCCCACCGGCAACATGGTCGTCGACATCGGCGGCGGGACGACCGAGGTCGCGGTCCTGTCGCTCGGGGACGTCGTCTATGCCCGGAGCGCGCGGGTCGGTGGCGACAAGATGGACGAGGCGATCATCTCCTACCTGCGCCGCCAGCATAACCTCCTGGTCGGCGAGGCGACGGCGGAGAAGATCAAGACCGAGATCGGCACGGCGCGGATGCCCGACGATGGGCGCGGGCAGCGGATCGAGGTGCGCGGGCGCGACCTCCTGAACGGCGTGCCAAAGGAGATGGAGATTTCCCAGGCGCAGATCGCCGAGGCGCTGTCGGAGACGGTGCAGACGATCGTCGAGGCGGTCATGACGGCACTGGAGCAGACGCCGCCCGACCTCGCGGCCGACATCGTCGACCGGGGCGTGATGCTGACCGGTGGCGGGGCGCTGCTCGGGGATCTCGACCTCGCGCTCCGCGAGCAGACGGGGCTCGCGATCACCGTGGCCGAAGACTCGCTGAACTGCGTGGCGCTCGGGACGGGCAAGTCCCTGGAGTTTGAAACCCAGCTCGCGCATGTGATAGACTTCGGGAACTGAGGCGGGCGCGAGAACCCGCCCGGGCCAGGGGCGCAGGCGCGCTCGGCCAGAGGCAGCGAATCGGTGGCATTCCGAAGCGAGTCCCCCGACTACCTCCGCGGCGCCCGCCGCGTGGTCCTCGGCGTGGTCGCCGCTTTGCTCTGCGCGCTTTTCCTGCTCTGGCGGATCGACAACGCGCGGGTAGAGCAGCTGCGGGCCTCGATGATTGATGCCTTCGTTCCGAGCTTCGGCTGGACGGTGAAGCCGGTGGCGATGACGGCGCGGATGATCGCGGACCTGCGCGCCTACGGTCGGGTCTACCAGCAGAACGCAGAACTCAGGCGTGAACTGCAGCGGATGCAGGGCTGGCGCGAGGCGGCGCTGCAGCTCGAGCAAAAGAATGCGCGGCTCCTGGCGCTGAACCACGTGCGGCTGAACCCGCGCATCACCTACGTGACCGGCGAGGTGATGGCCGACGCCGGCAGTCCTTTCCGGCGCTCCGCGACGGTCAACGTCGGGTCGGTCGACGGGGTCGAGGACGGGGCGGCGGTAGTCGACGGGCTCGGGCTGGTCGGGCGCATCGCCGGAGTCGCCGAGAAGTCGTCTCGTATCATCTTCCTCAATGACGGGTCGAGCCGGGTGCCGGCGGTCATCCGACCGTCGGGGCAGCGGACCCTCGTGACCGGCGACAACTCCCCTGCGCCGACGCTGGAGTTCCTCGAGCAGAGCGACGAGCTGCATGCCGGCGACCGCGTGGTCAGCTCGGGCGACGGCGGGCTCTATCCGCCGGACCTCCTGATCGGGCAGGTCTTCGTCGGCGGCGACGGGCGGCAGCGGGTGCGGCTCGCGGCCGACTTCCGCGAACTCGACTTCGTGCGGGTGCTGCGCCGCGCGGCGCCGGCGGCGATCGAGGGGCCGGGCGGGCTGATCGGGCCGATGCCGCCAACCGAGGCCCCTGCCCCGGCGGCCCAGGTATCCGAACGATGATGACGCGGCGCCCCTTGCCCGCCCCAACCGCGCTGACGCTGTTCCTGTCGCTCGGGCTTCTCGCGGTGCTGGCGCCGCTGGCGCCGTTCGCACCCGCGGGCGGGCTGGTGGTGCCCGACTTGCTCTACTGCCTTGTGATTGCGTGGGTGGTCCGCCGGCCGGCGACGGCGCCGCTCTGGGCCGTGGTGCTGCTCGGGCTCTTCGGCGACCTGATGCTGGCCCGGCCGGTCGGGCTCGGGGCGTTGGGGCTCATCCTCGTCAGCGAGTGGTTCCGCCGGCGCGGGTATCTCTTCCACAGCGCGCCCTTCCCGTTCGAGTGGCTGGTGGCGGGGCTGGGCTTCGCGGCAATGCTCGCCGGTATGCGGCTGGTGCTGGCGGTGACCTTTGCCGGGGGCCCCGGGCCGGGCGTTCTCATGTCCTATCTGGTGGCGACCGCCCTCGCCTATCCCTTGGTCGTTCTCGGCATCGTCTGGTGCCTCGGGTTGCGGGCGCCGCGGCCGCAGGCGTTCGGCAACCCGCCGGCGAGGCTCCGGTGAGTCGCGACCGCGACGCGCCGCCGCCGCGGATCACCCGCCGCGGGCTGGTGCTCCTGGGGTTGCAGGGTGCCGTCGTCGGCGCGCTCGGGTGGCGGATGCGCGACCTCGAGATCGTGCAGAACGAGCGCTACGCGCTGCTCGCGGAGGAAAATCGCGTCAACGTCCGGCTGATCCCGCCGGCGCGTGGCATGATCCTCGACCGGCAGGGAAGGCTGCTCGCCGGCAACCGGCAGAACTATCGCATCAGCATGGTGCGGGAGCAGGTGGATGACCCCGAGGCGGTGCTGGCGCGCCTTGGCGAGATCGTCGACCTGCCGCCGGAGATCCGCGACCGGGCCTTGAAGGAGATGGCGAGCCGGAGCGCCTTCGTGCCTGTCGTCGTCACCGAGCACCTGACCTGGGACGACGTGGTCCGGGTCTCGGCGAACATGCCGGTGCTGCCGGGGGTGATCCCGGAGGTGGGATTGAGCCGCTACTATCCGGATGGGCCGGCGATCAGCCATGTGGTCGGTTACGTCGGGCCGGTGTCGGAAGCCGATCTCGCCAAGATGACCGATCCCGATCCGCTCCTGCAGATCCCGCGGTTCCAGATCGGCAAGACCGGGATCGAGGCCAAGCTGGAGGCCGACCTGCGCGGGCACGCGGGGACGCAGAAAATCGAGGTGAGCGCCGCCGGACGGGTGATGCGCGAGCTCGGGCGTGTCGAGGGAACCCCGGGCAAGGACCTGACGCTGACATTGGATCTCGCGCTGCAGGCCTATGCGCTGAGGCGGATGGAGGGGCTGAGCTCGGCTTGCTGCGTCATCGACGTGACCAGCGGCGACATCGTGGCGCTCGCCTCGGCGCCCGGATTCGAGGCGAACAGCTTCGTCTTCGGGATCTCGTCGGGCGAGTGGGACACGCTCCTGAACGACGATTTCCGGCCGCTCGCCAACAAGACCGTGACAGGGACCTATCCGCCTGGCTCGACCTTCAAGGTGTGCATGTCGCTGGCGGCGCTCGAGGCGGGCGTGGTGCACCCGGGCGACGCGGTCTCCTGCGCCGGCGTCACCTTTCTCGGCAAGCGCGGATTCCATTGCTGGAAGCATGGCGGGCACGGGCGGGTCGACCTGCGGCGGAGCCTCGCGCAGTCCTGCGACTGCTACTACTACGAGATGGGGCGGCGGCTGGGGCCGGACCGGATCAGCGCGATGGCGCACCGGCTGGGGCTGGGGGTCGCGCACGACCTGCCGATCCCGGCGGTATCGGCGGGCAACATGCCCGACGCGGCTTGGAAGCAGGCGAAGAAGAAGGAGCCCTGGACCACCGGCGACAGTTTCAACTACGGCATCGGCCAAGGGTTCACGCTGGCCTCGCCCTTGCAGCTCGCGGTGATGGCGGCGCGGGTGGCGAGCGGGACGGCCGTCAAGCCGCGGATCGTCAAGGCAGTCGACGGAGTCGAGGTGACCGTCGAGGCCCCGGAGCCGCTCGGGGTGTCCGAGAAGAACCTCCATGCGGTGCGGGACGGGATGTTCGCGGTCTCGAACGAGGGGACGGCGTTCCGGTCACGGATCGTCGACCCGGCGATGCTGATGGCGGGCAAGACCGGGACGAGCCAGGTCAGGATCATCACCGCGGCCGAGCGGGCGGCCGGCGTCACGTCCAACGATCAGCTGCCGTGGAAGCGGCGCGATCATGCGCTCTTCGTCTGCTTCGCGCCCTACGATCGGCCGAAGTACGCGGTGGCGCAGATCGTCGAGCATGGCGGCGGCGGGTCGGCGGTCGCGGCGCCGATCGCGCGGGACATCCTCCTCTTTGCGCTCTGCGGCGGGCTGGCGCCGCTCGAGGCCTATCCGGCGGACCAGAGGAAGGCGATCGAGGAGCAGCGCGCGGCGATGGCCGCGGCGGCGCTGCCGGCGAGGGATCGGGCGTGAGCGCCGACCTGACCGGGCGCGGGGTGCCGGAGGGAGCGGCGAAGCTCCTGGCGGTCAACTGGGCGCTCGTCCTGCTGCTCGGGGCGGTCGCCTGCGTCGGGTTCCTGACGCTTTATTCGGTGGCCGACGGGTCGACGCAGCCCTGGGCGCAGCCGCAGATGATCCGGTTCGGGGTCGGGATGGCCGGAATGCTGGCGATCGCGATGATCGACATCCGCTTCTGGCGGCTGCTCTCCCCGCTCGCCTATGCGGGCTCGCTCGGGCTCCTGGTACTGGTCGAGGTCATGGGCGAGATCGGCATGGGGGCGCAGCGCTGGCTCGACCTCGGGTTCATCCAGCTGCAGCCGTCGGAGCCGATGAAGGTGTCGCTGGTGATGGTTCTCGCCGCCTACTACCACCGGCTCGACCCGAAGAAGGTATCGCGGCCGCAGTGGCTCGTGCTGCCGCTGGTCCTGACGCTCTTGCCCGTGGCGCTGGTGCTGAAACAGCCGGACCTCGGAACCGCGATCCTGCTGCTGTCGGGCGCCGGAGCGGTCATGTTCCTGGCCGGGGTCAGCGTCTGGTACTTCGTCGCGGCGATCGCCGGCGGAATCGGGCTCGTCGTGACGGCCTTCGAGTCGCACGGCAAGAGCTGGCAGCTGATCGAGGACTATCAGTTCCGCCGCATCTTCACCTTCCTCGACCCCGACGCCGACCCGCTCGGGGCGGGCTACCACATCACCCAGGCGAAGATCGCGCTGGGCTCGGGAGGTCTCTCGGGGCGCGGCTTCCTGCAGGGCACGCAGGCGCGTCTGAATTTCCTGCCGGAGAAGCACACCGACTTCATCTATACCACGCTCGCCGAGGAGTTCGGCTTCATGGGATCGTCGGCGCTGCTCCTGCTTTATGCGCTGATCGTCGTCCTCTGCGTCGCGTCGGCGATTTCCAACCGGGACCGCTACGGGGCCTTGCTGACCGGAGGGATCGCGACGACCTTCTTCCTGCTGTTCGCGGTCAACATGGGGATGGTGATGGGGATGATGCCGGTCGTGGGCGTTCCGCTGCCCTTGGTCTCTTATGGCGGGTCGGCGATGCTGATGCTGCTCGCGGCCTTCGGGCTCGTCCAGAGCGCTCATGTGCACCGGCCGCGGTTCCGGGGCTGACCCCGTGACTGCCCGTGTCCTATTCTCGGCGCCCGAGGAGCACTGGCCGCTGTGGCGGCCGCACCTTCTCGCCGCCTTTGCCGCCGAAGGGCTCGACGACGTCACGCTGACGGACGACCCGGCCGGCGCCTGGACCTTCGACTACATCGTGTATCGCCCGGGCGGCCCGGTCGCCGACTTCACCCCCTTCACCCGGCTGAAGGCCGTCCTGAGCCTCTGGGCCGGGGTCGAGGGCATCGTCGGCGATCCTACGCTGACCGTACCCCTCTGCCGGATGGTCGACGAAGGGCTTACGCGCGGCATGTCCGAGTGGGTGGCCGCGCACGTCCTGCGCTACCACCTCGGGACCGACGCGCACGTCCTCGGCCAGGACGGAGTCTGGCGCAACAGCATCGTCCCGCCGCTCGCGCCCGACCGCACGGTCGGGCTGCTCGGCCTCGGCGAGCTCGGGCGCGCGGTCGCCGCGAGCCTCGCCGGTCTCGGCTTCGACCTCCGCGGCTGGAGCCGCCGACCGCGCGAGCTGCCCGGCATCGCTACCGCGAGCGGGATGGACGGGCTCGAGGCGGTGCTGCGCGAGGCCGAGATTCTCGTGACGCTGCTGCCGGCCACCCCCGACACCGCGAGCCTCCTCGACGCCCGCACCCTGGCCTGGCTGCCGCGGGGGGCCCGGATCATCAACCCGGGCCGCGGCACGCTGATCGACGACGCGGCTCTGCTGGCGGCGCTCGACTCGGGGCAGATCGGGCATGCGACCCTCGACGTCTTCCGCAACGAGCCGCTGCCGCCCGAGCATCCCTACTGGGCGCATCCGCGTGTCACGGTGACGCCGCACATCGCGTCGGAGACGCGGCCCGAGACCGCCTCCGAGGCGATCGCCCGGAACATCCGCCGCGGCGAGGACGGCGAGCCGTTCCTCAACTTGGTCGACCGCGCAACCGGCTACTGACATCGCGTTGCGCAGCGCTCGGGAACCACCGGCGTGGAACGGCGTTTGGGTCGCACGCATTACCGTGCTACGGAGAGACCAACATGCTCGGATGGGCCCTCACTTTCCTGATCATCGCGCTGATCGCCGCGGTCCTTGGTTTCGGCGGCGTTGCCGGCACCGCGATCGGGATCGCGAAGATCATCTTCTTCGTCGCGATCGTGCTGTTCGCGATCTCTGCGATCGCGCATTTGGTGCGCGGCCGACCGTAGGCGCGCGCGCTATTCCGGGAGGGCCGCGCTGATCCCCTTCGCGGCCGCGATGGCCGCGTCGCGGATCTGGTCCATTCGCGCGGCCCCCGTGCCGGCCAGGAAAGGCACGCTCAGGGCGGCGATCATTCGCCCGTCCCTGCCGCGGATCGGCGCTGCGAAGGCGAGTATGCTGGGCGCCGTCTCTCCCCGATCCTGGGACCAGCCCTGCCGAACGATACGCGCAAGCTCGGTCCTCAGCCTGCCCGGATCGGTGAAGGTTCGGGGCGTGTACGGCACCAGCGGTTTCGCAAGCCAAACCGCCTGGTCGGCCGCCGGGAGGTGGGCGAGCAAAAGCTTGCTCGCCGCGCCTGCGTGGATCGGGGCCCGTTGTCCGGGGGCAACGGTCAGTGCGTATTCGCGTCGACCCTGCGCTGCCGCAAGTACCAGGACCCCCTCGGGGTCCAGCACCGAGAGCTTGACACCCTCGCCCAGATCGGAGGCGAGCCGGTCGAGGAACGGCTGGCTGACCGCCGCCACGTCGACGCGGTCGACGCCGGCCGCGACGTGCGCGGCGAGGGCCAGCAGCCGACGGCCGAGGTGGTAGCCGCCGCGGTCGTCGCGCCGGACCATTCCATGCTGCTGCAACGTGTTGAGGATGCGGTAAATCGATGTGCGTGGCAGTTGGAGCGCGACGGTGATCTCGCGGATCGTCAGGCCCGTGGCGCTGGCCTCGAGGGCGGCGAGCACCTCCATCATCCGGTCGATGACCGGGATGGTGTGCCTGACGCTGGCGTCTTCGGCGCTTTCCATCGCTCCCCGTCCTTGCGCCCCCGAGAGCTAGCATGCGACGGTGAACGCGCAAAGTTCGCATTTGGATCGGGACCCGGGCGCCATGGCTCGCATCGCCTATCTGACGACGATCGACTTCGGGCCCGGCGAACTGGCGACACTGCCGACGGCAGTCGCCGAGCTGGGGCTCCGCCGGCCGCTGCTGGTCTCCGATGCCGGGATCGCGGGTGCGGGGCTGCTGGAGCGGGTGGCAGAGCTGCTGCCCGGGGCGGCGATCTTCCTCGGCACGCCGCCGAACCCGACCGAGGAGGCCGTCGAGGCGGCGCTGGCGGTGTGCCGGGCCGAGGGCTGCGACGGGATCGTCGCGCTCGGCGGCGGGTCGCCCATCGATCTCGCCAAGGGCGTGGCGCTGCTGGCGACCCACCCGGGCCCCCTCGAGCCATATGCGATGATCTACGGCGGGCTCGAGCGGATCGGGCCGGACGTGGCACCGGTGATCGCGATCCCGACCACCTCCGGCACCGGCGCCGAGGTCGGGCGGGCGGCGCTCTTGACGCTGGCCGACGGGCGCAAGCTCGGGTTCATCAGCCCGCACCTGATTCCGAAGCGCGCGATCTGCGACCCGGAGCTGACGCTGGGCCTGCCGGCGGGGCTGACCGCGGCGACCGGCATGGACGCGCTTTCGCATTGCATCGAGACCTTCCTGTCGCCCCGCGAGAACCCGCCAGCCGAGGCGATCGCACTCGACGGCGCCGGGCGGATCTGGCGCAGCCTTCCGCGCGCCTGCGACGACGGAACCGACCTCGCCGCCCGGCGCGAGATGATGATGGGGGCGCTCGAGGGCGGGCTCGGCTTCCAGAAGGGGCTCGGGGCGGTGCATTCGCTCAGCCACGCGCTCGGGGGCATGAAGGAGCTGAAGCTGCATCACGGGACGCTGAACGCGATCCTCCTGCCGCCGGTGCTGCGGTTCAACGCGGGCGTGGCTCCGGAGAAATTCGCGCGGCTCAAGGCGGCGATGGGGGTGCCGGAGAGTGCAGATCTGGCGAAGGAGGTCTCCTCGCTCAACCGACGGCTCGGGGTGCCGGCGGGGCTCGGGGCTCTCGGATTGAGCGAGGAACGCTTCGACTGGGTGGTCGAGCGGGCGCTCGCCGACCACAGCCACGCGACGAACCCGCGCGAAGCCACGGCGGCCGACTACCGTGCGCTGCTCGCCGAGGCCATGGGATGATCGGCGAAAAGTGTCGTGGTAACAAGGATTAATGCCCGGATCCGGAACGTACAACGCATGTACATTCCATGCACAACACGGGTACCGGGTTCGCGCATCCCCGAGAGCGTTAACGAGGTTAATGACGAGGCCGCCGGGCGCAGGATCGGCTTGCGCCGTGTGGCCTTCGGGCGATCCTCCGGAGACGGTCGCCGACCGTTGACACCTCGCGCCTGCAGAGTCACTGTCAGATTGGAAACGAGCTCAGTTCACAGATGAATTGGCCGGACGCGAAGATCCGGCGGACGGGAGGAAGATGGAGCGCGGGCACGGCGACGCTGCGATCCCGCGGCTTGGCCTCGGGACCTACCGTCGAACCGGCGACGATGGCGTGGCGGCGATCCTGACCGCGCTCGAGCTCGGCTACCGGCACATCGACACCGCGCAGAACTACGACAACGAGGCCGCGGTCGGCGAGGCGGTGCGGCGGTCGGGACTGCGGAGCGACGCGGTCTTCATCACCACCAAGGTCGCCGACAGCAACCTCGACCGCAGGCGGTTCGCCGACAGCGTGGCTCGGAGCCTGGAGCGGCTGGGGATGGGATCGGTCGACCTCTTGCTGATCCATTGGCCCTCGGCGCACGGGGCGGTGCCGCTGGAGGAATATCTGACGGCGCTCGGCGAGGCGCAGTCCGCCGGGCAGGCCCGGCTGATCGGGGTGTCGAACTTCACCATCGGACTGCTGGAGCAGGCCGAGGCGATCCTCGGCGCCGGGGCGCTGGCGACGAACCAGGTCGAGCTGCATCCCTGGCTGCAGCAGCCGCGCCTGCGCGACTGGGCGCGGGAACGCGGGCTGATGCTGACGGCCTACGAGCCCCTGGTGCGGGGGCGGGTGCTGTCGGAGCCGGTTGTGATCGAGATCGCCGGGCAGCACGGTGTGACGCCGTCGGAAGTGGTACTGGCCTTCCTGCTGGCCGAGGGCCATGCGGCGATACCGGCCTCGTCGCAGGCCGAGCACCTGAGGGCGAACCTGGCGGCGACGCGGCTTGCGCTGGCGCCGGATGAGGTGACGCGGATGCGCGCGCTCGACCGCGGGATGCGGACGATCGACCCGCCGAAGGCGCCGCGCTGGGACGACTGAGGGAGGATCTGATGGGGGCGAGCTATCCCGACCTGCGGGACAAGAGCGTGGTGGTCACCGGCGGCGCGTCGGGGATCGGGGCGGCGATGGTCGAGGCCTTCGCGGGCCAAGGGGCGCGGGTCGGGTTCATCGACCTCGACGCCGCGGCCGGGACGACGCTGGCGGAGCGGCTCGGGGTGCGGTTCGAGGCGGCGGACCTGCGCGACACCGAGGCGCTCCGGGCCGCGATCGGGCGGCTCCGGGAGGCGCTGGGGCCGATCATCGGGCTCGTCAACAACGCGGCGCGGGACGACCGGCATGCGACCCTCGACGTGACGCCCGAGTATTTCGACGAGCGGATCGCGACGAACTTCCGTCACCAGTTCTTCGCCTCGCAGGCGGTCATCCCGGACATGCAGGCCGCGGGCGGCGGGGCGATCGTCTGCATGAGCTCGATCGTGCCGATCTTGGGCATGGGCGGCATGCCGGTCTACGCCGCCTCGAAATCGGCGACGGTCGGGATGGCGCGGTCGCTGGCGCGCGACTTCGGGGGCGACAACGTCCGGGTCAACGTGATCTCGCCCGGCTGGATCATGACCGAGCGGCAGCTCACCATGTGGCTGACGCCCGAGGCCGACGCGATGCGCGCCGACCGGCAGGCGCTGAAGAAGCGGATCATGCCCGAGGACGTGGCGCGCGTGGCGCTGTTCCTGATCTCCGAGGAGTCGGGCGGGATCACCGGGCAGAACCACATCGTCGACGGGGGGTGGGTGTGATGGGCGGTGTGCAGGCCCCCGAGGCGATCCGCGACATCCCCCGGCCGGACCCGGCGCTGTCGGCGGCGCTGGCGCGGATCGGGACGGCGACGATCTCGAGCGAGCTCAGCCGGATGGGGGTGCGCGACCCGCACATCCGCGGGCCGGTCCCGCTGGTGCCCGGCCGGACGGCGGCCGGGCCGGCGCTGACGCTCATGTGCATGCCCAAGCGCGAGGACCTCTTCGACGGCGACGAGTACAACAACCCGGAGCTGCAGCTGCACCGGCACGTCATGTTCCCGGCGCAGCGCGGCGACATGGTCGTGGTCGACGCGCGCGGCGACATGGGGTCGGGGATCTTCGGCGAGATGATGCTGACCTATCTCGCCGGGCGTGGCGGGGCCGGCGTCGTCGTCGATGGCTGCATCCGGGATTCAGGGCCGGCGCGCGGGCTCGACCTCGGGATCTGGGTGCGCGGGGCGACGCCCAACTACCATGCGCAGACGGCGCTGATCCCCTTCGCGGTCAACGTGCCGGTCGCCTGCGGCGGCGTCCTGGTGGTGCCGGGCGACATCGTGGTCGCCGACGACGACGGGGCGGTCGTCGTGCCGATCGCGCTGGCGCCGACGGTCGCGGAGGTCGCCGGGCACCACGCCGAGTGGGAGGAGTTCTCCCGGCTGCGGCTGTCGCAGGGGGGCGACCTCGCGAAGTACTACCCGCTGAGCGCCGAGGCGGAGGCCGAGTACGCGGCCTGGCGCGCGGGCGACTGAGCCGGGTTTGTCCGGGGGTTGTCCGAGCTCGGACAACTGAATTAAGCCATTGAAAATCAAAGATATAGGCCCCGGACGTTAACCGGATTTCAACCGTTGTCCGGGGGGTAGCGGGGTCGCGTGCCGGGACGTGGTGCGGCTGCCGAGACGGGCATGCTCCCCCCTTCCCGACCATCGAAGA